>NZ_JCAXES010000001.1:0-972227 GCF_059758695.1 Stenotrophomonas sp. GQ19
CAGCGGCCGGCACTACCAGGGGTGCCCGGATTTCATGAGGAGCCGGCCAGCGGCCGGCACTACCAGGGGTGCCCGGATTTCATGAGGAGCCGGCCAGCGGCCGGCACTACCGTGGCGTTTGGATTTCATGAGGAGCCGGCCAGCGGCCGACAGCGCACGTTCTGCCCGGATTTCATGAAGAGCCGGCCAGCGGCCGCCTTCCCGGTTCATCGCCCTGAACGCTTCGCCAGCCACCGATCCAGTTCGGCCGCGAACGCCTGCCGTTCACGCGGGCCCAGCGGCGGCGGGCCGCCGGTCTGCACGCCGGCGCCGCGCAGTTCCTCCATGAAATTGCGCATCGACAACCGCTCGGCCATGTTGTCGGGGGTATACAGCTGCCCGCGCGGGTTCAGCGCCACGCCCTGCTTGGCAATGACCAGCGCCGCCAGCGGGATGTCCTGGGTGACCACCAGGTCGCCGGCGGTTACCCGCTCGACGATGGCGCTGTCGGCCACGTCCAGCCCGGCCGGCACCTGAAGGAAATCGATCACCCGCGAGGGCGGGGTGCGCAGCCAGTGGTTGGCTACCAGGGTCAGCGGCACCTGCACGCGCTCGGCGGCCCGGAACAGGATCTCCTTGATCACCCCGGGGCAGGCGTCCGCATCAACCCAGATGCGGCATATGGCGGAACTTGAATCGGGCATTTGGCTGATCTTAAGGTAGGAAAAGTCTGAATGGGGCGTGCGAAATCGTGTAGGATGCGCCAATCCCTTGTCCCGTCAGGCGTGACGGGGGGATGGCTGAATAAACCAGCTATCGCTTTTTAGGTAAAACACGAGTATCGTCACCCACACTGTGTTTGCTAGGGTCACCGTGAATCGTGGCCTGGTGCAGTTGATCTCACGATCTGCTCATCGATCCGCTTTACCAACGCCTGCAACTCAGTCTCGGCTCCGATAAGCGGCGGCCGCGATTATTTCAACTATTGTTTCAGGAGTTAGTACATGTCTGATCGTCAGCAGGGCACCGTGAAGTGGTTCAACGATGCCAAGGGCTTCGGCTTCATCACCCCGGAAAGCGGCCCGGACCTTTTCGTGCACTTCCGTGCCATCCAGGGCACCGGCTTCAAGTCGCTGCAGGAAGGCCAGAAGGTGACCTTCGTCGCCGTGCAGGGCCAGAAGGGTATGCAGGCTGATCAGGTGCAGGCGGTCTAATCGACCCCCCGCTACCGTCAGGTTGCAATGAAACGCCGGGAGCGAAAGCTTCCGGCGTTTTTTATGCGTGCTGTTTTTTCATCCGCGGGCGGCCGATGACATCGGCAGGGCATGTACCTCGTTACGATGTCGCTTTGAACCTGCGGACCCGTCAATGATCAAGGTGCACCATCTGGACCACTCGCGCTCGCAGCGCGTGCTGTGGATGCTCGAAGAGCTGGGCCTGCCGTACCAGCTGGTCAACTACCAGCGCGACCCCACCACCTGGCTGGCGCCGCCGGCGCTGCGCGAGATCCACCCGCTGGGCAAATCGCCGGTGCTGCAGGACGACACCCTGGTGCTGGCCGAGTCCGGGGCCATCCTGGAATACCTGGCCGACCGCTACGACAGCGCCCGCCAGCTGTCGCCTGAACTGCTGCCGGCCCAGGCCGCCGAACGCGTGCGCTACCGCTACTGGATGCACTACGCCGAAGGCTCGGCGATGCCGCCGTTGCTGTTGAGCCTGGTGTTCGCGCGGGTACGCAAGGCGCCCATGCCGTTCTTCGCCAAGCCGATTGCCCGTGGCATTGCCGACAAGGTGATGAAGGGGTTCGTGGGCCCGCAGCTGAAGCTGCACCTGCAATGGATGGAGCGCGAGCTGGGCCAGTCGCCGTGGTTCGCCGGCGAACGCTTCACCGCCGCCGACATCCAGATGAGCTTCCCGATCCAGGCAGCCGCGTCGCGTGCAGGCAGCATGGACGCGTACCCGAAGCTGCAGGGCTTCCTGCAGCGCATCGAACAGCGCCCGGCCTACCAGCGCGCCACCGAGCGCGGCGGGGCGCTGGACCTGGGCGCGGGCGCGGCGTGAACTTGCGGGGGCGCAGCGGCGCCCCCATCTGGTGAGCATGGATACCCAGCCCCTGCGCTTCGACAACCGATTCATCGGCGACCTTCCCGGCGACGAGGAAACCGGCCCGCGCGTGCGCGAGGTACGCGGTGCCGCATGGTCGTCGGTGATGCCCACGCCGGTGGCCGCGCCGCAGCTGCTGGCGCTTTCCACCGAGGTGGCCGAACTGCTGGGCCTTGGCCCGGACCTAACCGACAGCCCGGATTTCGCGCGCGTGTTCGGCGGCAACGCGCTGTATGCCGGCATGCAGCCGTGGGCGGCCAACTACGGGGGCCACCAATTCGGGCATTGGGCCGGGCAGCTTGGCGATGGCCGCGCCATTTCGCTGGGCGAGCTGCTGGCCCCCGACGGCGCGCGCTGGGAACTTCAGTTGAAAGGGGCCGGGCGCACCCCGTACTCGCGCGGGGCCGACGGCCGCGCGGTCCTGCGCTCGTCCATCCGCGAATTCCTGTGCAGCGAAGCCATGCACCACCTGGGCGTGCCGACAACGCGCGCGTTGAGCCTGGTGGGCACTGGCGATACGGTGGTGCGCGACATGTTCTACGACGGCCACCCGAAGGCCGAACCCGGCGCCGTGGTGTGCCGGGTGGCGCCGTCTTTCATCCGATTCGGCACCTTTGAACTGCCCGCCTCGCGCGGCGACGTGGGCCTGCTGCGGCAGCTGGCGGATGCCTGCATCGCCCGTGATTTTCCGGCGCTGGCCGATGCCGGCGCGCAGCGCTATGCGCAGTGGTTCGCGCAGATCTGCGAGCGCACCGCGATCCTGGTGGCGCATTGGATGCGGGTCGGCTTCGTGCATGGGGTGATGAACACCGACAATATGTCCATCCTGGGCCTGACGATCGACTACGGCCCGTATGGCTGGGTGGACGACTACGACCCCGACTGGACCCCGAACACCACCGACGCACAGGGCCGCCGCTACCGCTTCGGCACCCAGCCGCAGGTGGCGTACTGGAACCTGACCCGGCTGGCGCAGGCGCTGTCGCCGCTGTTCGACGACGTCGCACCGCTGCACGACGGGCTGGCCCGTTTCCAGGCCGTGCACGCCCAGCGCGAGCGCGAGGACATCGCGGCCAAGTTCGGGCTGGCCCAGTGCGGCGATGACGACGTGGCGATGATGGCCGCCTGGTTGCAGATCCTGCAGGACGGCGAGATGGACATGACGCTGGCCTTCCGCGGCCTGATGGCGCTCGATCCGCAGGCGCCGTCGGTGCAGGTGCTGGACGCGGCCTTCTACAGCGCCGAGCGGCGCGAGGCCGTCGTGCCCGCCGTGCAGGCCTGGCTGCAGCAGTATGCCGCACGCCTGCGTGCCGATACGCTGGATGCGGCCGTGCGCCAGCAGCGGATGGCGGCGGCCAACCCGGTGTATGTGCTGCGCAACTGGCTGGCGCAGGAGGCCATCGAACAGGCCGAGCAGGGCGACATGAGCGGCGTGCACACGCTGCTGGAGGTGCTGCGGCATCCCTATCACGTGCAGCCGGGCCGCGCGCATTTCGCCGGCAAGCGCCCTGACTGGGCGCGCGACAAGGCCGGCTGTTCGATGCTTTCCTGCAGCTCCTGAACCCGGGTGCGCGGTACGCCGCGCCTTCACTGCGACCCTTCTGACTACACGCCATTGCATGCCGCCGCGCCTGCGGTGGCCGTTGTCGTGCCTGCGTCTACGACAATGGTCGTAGCGGTGAAATCCGATAATCGCACACGTAGTCGATAAACGCACTTGAATGGTGCAGTGCGATAAACCTACTTTCAATCCCGTTCCAAGCGATCCACCTCTGGCGGGCGAGGGCAGTGCCACTACGGTACTGAAGCCAGGTACAGGGGAAAGACCGCCGGAGTCCCTTTCCCTGTGCGGAGCCTGCGCATGCGTTGCCGTCTGTCTGTTGTTTCCCTGACCCTGCTTGCCGTGCTGCCATCGCTGGCGCTGGCCTACCAGGCCGAGCCGCCGCGCGAGGCGCTGCAGGTCCTGCATGTGGACCGCTATGCCGACGACGCCGCCCCCGGGTCGCTGCGCTGGGCGATCATCACCGCCAACCAGGCCCCCGGCCGCTACCGCATCGAGATTGCCGCGGTGGGCAGCGCGCCGTACGTGATCCGCCCGGCATCGCCGCTGCCGGAGATCGTCGGCCCGGTGCAGATCGTCGGCACGCCGTGGGCGAGCGCCGGCCAGTACGTCGCCATCGATGGCGGCGGCTACGTCACCGGTACCGGCACCGATGCCTGCCCGGGTGCCGAGCCGGGCCAGTCCGGCACCAACGTGCGCACCACCACGCTGCCGGGGCTGGTCCTGCGCGACACCACGGGCGTTGAGCTGAGCGGCCTTGAGATCCGCAACTTCTGCATCGGCGTGCTGATCAACCGCAGCAGCCACAGCGACATCCACGACAACCGCATCGTGGCCAACAAGGGCGGCGCCGGCATCATGCTGACCGGCGACGACGGCAAGGGCCAGTCCACCGCCACCACCACCGTGCACAACCGCATCGTGCGCAACCAGTTCGTCGACAACGGCGATGGGTTGGAACTGACCCGCGGCGCGGCCTGGAACCTGGTGGCCGACAACCTGTTCCAGTCCACCGCCGCCAACCCGGAGCCGTCGCAGGGCATCGAAATTCTGTGGGGCAACGACAACACGGTGGTGCGCAACCGTTTCGTCGACTATTCCGACGGCCTGCAGATCAACTGGGGCAACCGCAACTACATCGCAGCCAACACCTTCACCGGCAATTCGATCGGGGTCAGCGTGACCGGCAGCGACAACGTGGTGGACGGCAACACGATCACCGGCAACGGCATCGGCATCGCGGTGCGTCCGCAGCCGGTGAGCGCACCGAACCGCTTCAGCGCCAACCAGATGGTGGGCAACGGGCTGAAGATCGCGCGCTGCGAAGCCGGTGGCGCCTGTGCCACGGGCCAGCCGCGCGGGGCGATCGTGTTCGGCGTACCGGGGCTGGAACACGCGAACTTCGTGGGCTCGCGCGGGCGCGGGGTGGATACCGACCCGTCCAAGCGCGCGCGCATCTGCAGCGGCGCCGATACCGCAGGGTGCCAGCCGGCGCCCAACCTGGGCCAGGCCGCGCCGGTGTTGCAGGCGGTGCAGGGCACCGGCACCGCACGCACCGTGCAGGGGGTGTTCCAAGGCGTGCCGGCGCAGCGCTACCAGCTGGAGGTGTTCGGCAACCGTGCCGCGAACAGCAGCGACGCCGAACGCCTGCTCGGCACCGTCGACGCCGTCACCGATGCGCAGGGGCAGGGCCGTTTCACGCTGGCGCTGCCGACCACCGGCGAGGCTGCCGGTATCGCCACGCTCACCGCCACCGCGACGTCCGTGCTGGGCGCCACCTCCCCGTTGAGCGCGCCGCTGTCGCTGCGCTGACCCGTCGACCCCGAGAGACTCCGATGCGATTTCCGAACCCCACTCCGCTGGCCCTGCTGTTGTCCGCCGCCGTGCTGGCGCCCACGCTGGCCCACGCGCAGGACAGCAATCGTTACGACGGCAAGACCCTCACGGGCGACTGGGGCGGCACCCGTACCGCGCTGGACGAACGCGGCATCCGCTTCCGTGGCGACTACGTGGGCGAGGCGATGGGTGTGGTCGACGGCGGTTACGGCCGCACCGGCGCGCGCTATGCGCAGCAGGTCCGGGTCGGCGTCGACCTGGACATGGGCCGCCTGGCCGGCTGGGACGGCGGCGCCTTCCACGTCACCCTCAACGACCGCCGCGGCAACAGCACCTCGGCCGACCTGGTCGGCAACCGCTTCCCGATCCAGGAAGCCTACGGCGGGCAGTACACCCGGCTCACCGAGGCCAGCTACGACCAGACCTTCAACGGCGGGCAGTCGTATTTCAAGCTGGGCTACTACGCGATGGGCAACCAGTTCGGCCTGCACAGCCTGCTGACCCACTTCGTCAACGCCGCCTTCTGCGCCCATCCGCTGGCGATGTCCGGCAACAGCGGCTGGTACAACTACCCCACGGCGCGCTGGGGCGGTGAAGTGGCCCAGCAGGTGAGCCCGGCGCTGAACGTGCGCACCGGCTGGTTCCAGGTCAACCCGAACCTGGGCGGCAACATCGAACGCAATGCGTTCCGTCCGTTCGTGTCGGGCACCACCGGTTCGCTGATTCCGCTGGAAGTGACCTGGACGCCGGACAAGGGCGGGGCGCACCCGGGCGTGTACAAGTTCGGCGGCTACTACGACACCTCGCGGGTGGACCAGCGCGGGCTGGATACCTCGCCCACCACCGGCCGCCACGGTGCGTATGTGCTGGCCGAGCAGCGGCTTACCCGCGAAGCCGGCGACCCGCAGCGCGGGCTGACCGCCTTCGCGCAGTACATGGTGTCGGACACCGACACCGCGCAGATCCGCCGCTGGTACGCGCTGGGTGGCGTCTACCAGGGCATCGGCTCACGCGCGCAGGACAGCATCGCGCTGGGCTACGTGGGCGCGGACATCAACCGCCGCCTGGTCGACGCCCGCCGCGCCACCCTGGCCGACGCGGGCGTGCCGCTTGACTCGCCGCTGTACCAGCTCAGCCAGGCCGAGGAATTGTTCGAACTGTCCTACAGCATCCAGGTGAATCCCTGGCTGATGGTCCGCCCCGACGTGCAGTACATCGTCAACCCCGGCACGTTCGCCTACACCCGCACCGACAACGCGTGGGCCGTGGGCGTGCAGGCCAAGGTGACCTTCTGATGCGCGCCTTCCTTCCCTCGTTCCTGGTGAACCGCATGCGTCCGCTCACTCCCTTCATGCTGGCCGCCGTGCTCGGCGGCGCGGCCGCCGTTGCCCACGCCGCACCGGTACCGGTCACGCCCTTGCAGGTAGGTACGCTGCGCATCGGCGAAGGCGCACCGCGCACCATCGTGCCGATCACCGGTGCCACCGCCGAACAGGCCCTGCAGCAGGCCGCCGTGATCGCCGCCAGCCCGGCCACCGACCTGGCCGAGTGGCGCATCGACTACCTGGACATCGCCACCGACGGCAAGGCGCTGGTGACCCTTGGCAAGCGCATCGCGCGCACGCTGGACGGCAAGCCGATGATCCTCACCTTCCGCACCCAGGCCGAAGGCGGCAGCAAGCCGATCAGCGACGCCGACTACGCCGCGCTGTACGCCACGCTGCTGCGCGGCGGCTTCACCCAGTTGATCGACGTGGAGATGTTCCGCGATCCGGAGCGGGTGGCGGCACTGGTCGCGCAGGCGCATGCGGCCGGGGTGAAGGTGGTGATGTCCAGCCACGACTTCCATGCCACCCCCGCGCGCGCGAGGAGATCGTGGCGCGGCTGCTGCGCCAGGAGGTGATGGGCGCGGACGTGTTGAAGATCGCGGTGATGCCGCGCGACGCCGGCGACGTGCTTGCCCTGCTGGATGCCACCTGGCAGGTGCGCCAGCGCAGCAGCAAGCCGCTGCTGACCATGTCCATGGGCGGCACCGGCGTGGTCTCGCGGCTGGCCGGGGAGACCTTCGGCCAGGCGCTGACCTTCGGCATGATCGGCACCCCGTCCGCGCCGGGCCAGGTCGAGGTCGAGCAGCTGCAGCAGGTGCTCCAGGTCATCCATGCCTCCAGCCAGGCCGGTCGTTGAGACCTCCCCGCCGGACGCTCCCCGCACTACGTCGTCGCAGGATCCCCGTATGAGCCATGCCACCGCCGCCGCTTCCCCGCTCGTGCTCGAGCGGATGACTCCCTTCCAATGGACGGCGATCGCCATCTGCGTGCTGTTGAACATGCTCGATGGCTTCGACGTGATGGTCATGGCGTTCACCGCGCCGCACGTGTCGGCCGACTGGGCGCTGTCGGGCAAGCTGCTGGGCATCATGCTCAGCGCCGGTCTGGTCGGCATGGCGTTGGGCTCGTTCCTGCTGGCGCCGCTGGCCGACCGCTGGGGCCGGCGGCCGATGATCATGCTGTGCCTGGTGATCCTCACCGTGGGCATGGCGTTGTCGGCGCTGGCCGGCAACGCGTGGCAACTGGGCGCGCTGCGGGTGTTCACCGGCGTGGGCATCGGCGGCATGCTGGCCGGCGTAGGCGTGATCACCGCCGAGTACGCCAACCCCAAATGGCGCAGCACCGCGGTGGCGCTGCAGGCCACCGGCTACCCCATCGGCGCCACCCTGGGCGGCGTGCTGGCGGCCTGGATGCTGCAGCATTTCAGCTGGCACAGCGTATTCCTGATCGGCGCCGGCGCGTCGTTGCTGTGCATCCCGCTGGTGCTCAAGTGCCTGCCCGAATCGCTGGATTTCCTGGTGGCCCGGCGTCCGCCGGATGCCTTGCCGCGGCTCAACGCGTTGCTGGCGCGCATGCACATGCCCGCGCTGCAGGCGCTGCCGCCGGCACCGGTGCGCGCCGATGGGCGCAAGGGCTACGCCGCGCTGTTCGTCGGCGACCTGCGCCGGGTGTCGGTGCTGATCGCGATGGCGTTTTTCCTGCACATGTTCGCGTTCTATTTCGTGCTGAGCTGGACGCCGAAGTTGCTGGTGTCGGCCGGCGTGTCGGCCCAGCAGGGCATCACCGGCGGGGTGCTGCTCAACCTGGGCGGGATTGTCGGTGGCAGCCTGTTCGGCTGGCTGGCGTCGCGCTGGGCGTTGTCGCGGCTCACCGCAGCCAGCCTGCTGCTGGCGATGGTGGCGATGCTGGCCTTCGCCGGTTTCAACACCCAACTCGGTATCGCCTTCCCCGTGGCATTCGTGATCGGTGCGGCGTTGTTCGGCGCCATGGCCGGGCTGTATGCCGCCGCGCCGGTGGTATTTGCCGCCGACGTGCGCACCACCGGGCTGGGCTGGGCGATCGGCATTGGCCGGGTCGGCGCCATCCTGTCGCCCCTTACCGTCGGCCTGCTGGTCGATGCAGGCTGGTCGCCCACCGCGCTTTACGTGCTGTGTGCGCTGCCGTTGGCACTGGCGGCGTGGGCCTGCCTGGGCCTGCGCGTCGGCGTTGGCCAGACGCGCAACTGAGCCGACGGGTATGGACATCCGCGTGTGCGATTATCGCATCATGAGTCCGATTATCGGATTGACCGCGTCGTCGCCGCTGCGCACCATGTCCGCGTCCCGTTTTCCCCCGTATGTCGCCGCCGCCTGCAGGGCACGGCAAGGAGCAACGCAGTGATCGACAAGACCGTGGCCAACGCTGACGCAGCGGTGGCCGACATCCACGACGGGGCGACGGTGATGATTGGCGGGTTCGGTACCGCCGGCATGCCCGACGCCCTGATCGATGCCCTGATCGCGCAGGGCGCGCGCGGGCTGACCATCATCAACAACAACGCCGGCAACGGCGACACCGGGCTGGCCGCGCTGATCCGGCACAAGCGCGTGCGCCGCATCGTCTGCTCGTTCCCGCGCCAGGCCGACTCGCAGCATTTCGATGCGGCCTACCGCGCCGGCGAGATCGAACTGGAGCTGGTGCCGCAGGGCAACCTGGCCGCGCGCATCCATGCCGCCGGCTCGGGCCTGGGCGCGATTTTCACCCCCACCGGCTACGGCACCGAACTGGCCCACGGCAAGGAAACCCGCGAGATCGACGGGCGCCATTATGTGCTGGAGTATCCGCTGCACGCCGACTTCGCGCTGATCAAGGCCCACCACGGCGACCGCTGGGGCAACCTGGTGTACCGCAAGACCGCGCGCAACTTCGGCCCACTGATGGCGATGGCCGCGCGCTGTGCAATCGTGCAGGTGGACGCCGTGGTGCCGCTGGGCGACCTGGACCCGGAAGCCGTGGTGACCCCCGGCATCTTCGTGCAGCGCGTCGTTGCCCTGGATGCCACCGCCACCGCCACCGCTGGAGCCCGCGCATGAACCGCCTGAGCCGCGAACAGATGGCCGCGCGCGTGGCGCGCGATATTCCCGAAGGGGCCTACGTCAATCTGGGCATCGGCCTGCCGACCACGGTCGCCAACTTCCTGCCGGCCGACAAGGAGATCTTCCTGCAGTCGGAAAACGGCCTGCTCGGCATGGGCCCGGCACCGGCAGCGGGCGAAGAAGATCCAGACCTGATCAATGCCGGCAAGCAGCCGGTGACCCTGCTCACCGGCGGCTGCTATTTCCACCATGCCGATTCGTTCGCGATGATGCGCGGCGGTCACCTGGACATCTGCGTGCTGGGTGCATTCCAGGTGTCGGCACAGGGCGACCTGGCCAACTGGAGCACCGGTGCGGCCGATGCCATTCCCGCCGTCGGTGGGGCGATGGACCTGGCCATCGGCGCCAAGCAGGTCTTCGTGATGATGGACCTGCTGACCAAGCAGGGGCAGAGCAAGCTGGTAGAGGCGTGCAGCTACCCGCTCACCGGGCTGCGCTGCGTGTCGCGCGTGTATACCGACGTGGCCGTGTTCGACCTGGGCGAGGCGGGCGCGCGCGTGCTGGAAATGGTGGACGGGGTGAGCCTGGAGCAGCTGCGTGAGCTCACCGGCCTGCCGCTGCAGATGAGCGAAGGAGCCTGACATGACCCTGCACGATACCTACATCATCGATGGCATCCGTACCCCGATCGGCCGCTACGGCGGTGCGTTGGCCGGCGTGCGCGCCGATGACCTCGGCGCGATTCCGTTGAAGGCGTTGCTGGCGCGCCATCCGCAGCTGGACCCGGCGTTGATCGACGAGGTCTACCTGGGCTGCGCCAACCAGGCCGGCGAAGACAACCGCAACGTGGCCCGCATGAGCCTGCTGCTGGCCGGCCTGCCGGTGAGCGTGCCGGGCAGCACCGTCAACCGGCTGTGCGGCTCGGGCCTGGATGCGATCGGCACGGTGGCGCGCGGCATCGCCGCCGGTGAACTCGGGCTGGCCATTGCCGGCGGCGTGGAGTCGATGTCGCGCGCGCCTTACGTGATGGGCAAGGCAGGCACGCCCTTCGCGCGCGACCAGGTGATGGAAGACACCACCGGCTGGCGCTTCATCAACCCGCAGCTGCGCGCGCTGTATGGCGTGGAGACCATGGGCCAGACCGCCGAGAACGTGGCCGAGCGTTACGCGGTGTCGCGCGCCGACCAGGACGCGTTTGCGCTGCGCAGCCAGCAGCGCGCGGCCGCCGCCCAGCAACGCGGGTTCTTCGACGGCGAAATCGTGGCGGTGGACGCACCCGGGCGCAAGCGCGGTGAAACCGTGCGTGTGGCGCGCGATGAACACCCGCGCGCGGACACCACACTGGACGCGTTGGCCGCGCTCAAGCCGTTGTTCCGCCAGCCCGGCACGGTGACCGCCGGCAATGCGTCGGGCATCAACGATGGCGCCGCCGCGTTGCTGCTGGCGTCGGGCGCACAGGCACGTGCACTGGGCCTGACCCCGCGCGCGCGCATCCTGGGCTTTGCCAGTGCCGGGGTCGAACCGGCGGTGATGGGCATGGGCCCGGTGCCGGCCACACAACGCCTGCTGGCGCGGCTCGGACTGTCCATCGGCGATTTCGATGCGATCGAGCTCAACGAAGCGTTCGCCTCGCAGGGACTGGCGTGCCTGCGCCAGTTCGGTGTCGCCGACGATGCCGCACACGTCAACGCCAACGGCGGTGCCATCGCGCTGGGCCATCCGCTGGGCATGAGCGGTGCGCGCCTGGCGCTGACCCTGCTGCGCCAGCTGGAAGCCAGCGGGGGTCGGCGTGGCCTGGCCACCATGTGCATCGGCGTGGGCCAGGGGGTCGCGCTGGCCATCGAGCGCGTGTGACCGCCCCTGTTTTTTCCTGCTTCACGGCCGCTGCCGCCTTCGCATGGCAGCGTGCCACTGCCTTTCAGCTGCGGCCCCAACGGCCGCCCGCCAACCGGAGTACGCCATGAGCGATCCCACTGACCTGCGCGGCTATCGCAGGCCCTATCCCGGCACCCAGCCGGACCGCATCCACCTGCCGTATGCATCCACCCGCCTGCGCGGCCCCGGGCGTGACCCGATCCAGATCCCGGCCACGCTGTCCGAAGTGACCGGGCCCACGCTGGACCGCATCACCCTGGGCGAGCACGCCGCCGACCTGACCGCCGGCTTCAAGGGCCAGCCGCTGGGTGAGCGCATCGTGGTCAGTGGCCGGGTGCTGGACGAGAACGGCCGCCCGGTGCGCAACAGCGTGGTCGAGGTATGGCAGTGCAACGCCGCCGGTCGCTACCTGCACAAGGGCGACCAGCATGACGCACCGCTGGACCCCAACTTCACCGGCACCGGCCAGGTGCTCACCGACGACCACGGCCGTTACCGCTTCACCACCATCAAGCCCGGCGCCTACCCGTGGCGCAACCACTACAACGCGTGGCGACCAGCGCATATCCACTTTTCGCTGCATGGCGAAGGCATCGGCCAGCGCCTGGTCACGCAGATGTATTTCCCCGGCGACCCGCTGCTGGCGTACGACCCGATCTACAACTGCGTGGACGACGCCAAGGCCCGCGAGCGCATGGTGTCCTCGTTCGACTGGGAAAACACCGCCAATGAATTCGCCCTCGGCTACCGTTTCGACATCGTGTTGCGCGGTCGCAAGATGACCGTGTGGGAGTAAGCAGATGAGTTTCCAATCCACTCCGTGGCAGACCGTGGGCCCGTACTACCGGCTGGGCCTGGAACCGCTGTACCGCACCGACATCGCGCCGGCCCAGGCGCACGGTGAGCGCGTACAGGTGCAGGGCCAGGTGTTCGATGGCCTGGGCGTGCCGGTGTCCGATGCCGTGCTGGAAATCTGGCAGGCCGACGCGCAGGGCATCTACGCGCATCGGGAAGACCCGCGCCACGACGCGCATGACCCGGCCTTCGATGGCTGGGGCAGGGTGCCCACCGACGCGCAGGGCCGCTTCGCCTTCACCACCGTGCGCCCGGGCAGTGTGGCCGGCCCCAAGGGGCAGCCGCAGGCACCGCACCTGATGGTGCTGGTGTTCATGCGCGGTCTGTTGCGCGCGGCCAGTGCGCGGGTGTATTTCAGCGACGCGCCGGGCAATGCCGACGATCCGATCCTGGCCCTGGTGCCGGCCGAACGCCGCGCCACGCTCATCGCCCAGGCGCAGGGCAACGGCCTGTACCACTGGGACGTGCGCATGCAGGGCGAGCTGGAAACCGTGTTCTTCGACTACTGATGCCGGCCTGCACGCGCGGCCTGGCGACGCGCGGGTAAGCTGGGTCCACCTTTGACTGGATGGCGTTTGATGAGCGATTTCCCCTCGCTGCTTGGCGGCCTGTTCGGCGCGCCGGAGGTGGACGCGGTGTTCACCGACACCGCGCGCCTGCAGGCGATGCTCGACGTGGAAGCCGCGCTCGCACGCGCGCAGGTGCGCTGCGCGGTGATTCCGCCGGCCGCGCTCGGCGCGATCGAAGCGGCCTGCCGGGCCGACCTGTATGCCGTGCCCGCACTGGGCCAGGCCACGTTGCTGGCTGGCAATCCCGCCATTCCGCTGGTCAAGGCGCTGACCGCGCAGGTGCGCCACGCCGATGCCGACGCCGCGCGCTGGGTGCACTGGGGTGCCACCAGCCAGGACATCATCGACACCGGCGCGATGCTGCAGCTGCGCGAGGCAGTAGGCCTGGTGCAGGAGCGGCTGCATGTGCTGTGCACCGCGCTGGCGGTGCTGGCCGATGCCGAGCGCGATACCGGTCTGCCCGGGCGCACGCTGCTGCAACAGGCGGTGCCGGTGACCTTCGGTCTGAAGGCCGCCGGTTGGCTCGACGCATTGCACCGCAGCCAAGGGCGTCTGCAGGCGTTGTACGCCGACACGCTGGTGCTGCAGTTCGGCGGTGCGGCCGGTACCCTGGCCTCGCTGCAGGCGCGCGGCCTGGACGTGGCCCAGGCACTGGGCGACGAACTGCAGTTGCCGGTACCGGCGCTGCCGTGGCACACCGCCCGCGACCGGGTGGCCGAACTCGGCAGCACGTTCGCGCTGCTCACCGGTACGCTGGGCAAGATCGCCACCGACATCGTGCTGCTGATGCAGTCCGAAGTGGCCGAAGCATTCGAGCCGGCCGGCGAGGGCAGGGGCGGGTCGTCGGCGATGCCGCACAAGCGCAATCCGGTGGGCTGCGTGGCGGCCATTGCCGCGGCCACGCGGGTGCCGGGCCTGTTGTCCACCTTGTTCGTGGCGATGCCGCAACCGCATGAGCGCGCGGCCGGGCAATGGCATGCCGAGTGGGAAACCGTGCCGGAGATCGTGCGCCTGTGCGCCGGCAGCCTGGCCCAGGTGACCGTGGTGGTGCAGGGCCTGCAGCTGGACCGGGCGCGCATGCGCGACCACCTGGACAGCCACGGGGGGCTGCTTTACGCAGAAGCGGTGGCGGTGACGCTGGCTGAAACGCTGGGCAAGGCCACCGCGCATGCGCTGGTGGAACAGGCCGCGCGCCAGGCGCTGGCGCAGTCGCGGCACCTGCGCGAGGTGCTGCAGGAGATGCCGGACGTAAGCGCGCAGCTGTCGCCGACGCAGCTGGCAGCGTTGTTCGCGCCCGACAGCTGGCGTGGCATGGCCGACACCTGGATCAACCGGGTGCTGGCGCAGCGCTGAAACTTATTGGAGGGGTGCAATGGATTTTCTCGAACTGGACGCACATCGCCTGCATTACCGCATTGACGGGCCGGACGATGCGCCGTGGTTGACCTTCTGCAACTCGCTGGGCACCGACCTGCACATGTGGGACCCGCAGGTGGCCGCCTTGTCGGGGCGGTTCCGGATCCTGCGCTATGACCGCCGTGGGCATGGCCACTCCAGCGCGCCGCCAGGCCTGTACAGTGTGGCCGACCTGGGCGCGGACGTACTGGCCCTGTGGGACCACCTGGGCGTGGCACGCAGCCATTTCTGCGGGCTGTCGATCGGCGGCCTGACCGGGCAATGGCTGGGCGTGCATGCCGGCACGCGCCTGCACACGCTGACGGTGGCGGCCACCGCCGCGAAGATCGGCACGGCCGAGAGTTGGGAGACGCGCATCGCGCAGGTGCGTGCGCAGGGCCTGTTGCCGTTGCGCGAAGGCACGGCCGAACGCTGGTTCACGCCGGCCTTCGTCGCGGCGCAACCGGCGCAGGTAGAGGACATCCTGCAGCGCTTCGTCGCCACCAGCGTGGCGGGCTACGTTGGCTGCTGTCATGCCGTGGCCACTGCGGACTTCCGTGACCAGCTGGCACAGATCGGCGTGCCGACCCTGGCCATCGCCGGCGACGACGATCCGGTCTGCCCGCCCGCAGACCTGCAGGCCATCGCGCGCGGGGTCGCCCACGGCCACGCCGTCGCCGTGCCCGGCCGCCACATCTGCAACATCGAATCGGCCGACGCATTCACCGCCGCCCTGACCGCCCACACATCGTAGGTACCGACCATTGGTCGGTACACCCCCACACCGATCGTGACCGGCACGCCCCCACACCGTAGGTACCGACCGTTGGTCGGTACGCCCAGACACCGATCGTCACCGGCACGCCCATACACCGTAGGTGCCGACCGTTGGTCGGTACATCCAGACACCGTAGGTACCGACCGTTGGTCGGTACACCCCACCAAAACGAGGCATCCCCAATGGACGAACAGGAACGCTACGAAGCCGGCCTGACCGTGCGCCGCGCCGTACTCGGCGAGGCCCACGTCGAGCGCTCGCTGCAGGCGCGCACCGACTTCACCCACGAATTCCAAGACTTCATCACCCGTACCGCGTGGGGCACGGTGTGGACCCGCGACGGCCTGCCACGGCACACCCGCTCGCTGCTGACCATCGTGATGATGGTGGCGTTGGGCCATGACGAAGAGTTCAAACTGCACATCCGCGCCGCGCGCAACAACGGTGTCACCCCGGACGAGATCAAGGAAGTGCTGCTGCAGGCCGCCATCTACTGCGGCGTACCAGCCGCCAACCACGCCTTCGCGCTGGCCAAGCCCATCCTCGAGGAACAAGCCAACGCACCACCGCGGTAAGCCCAGCACCGGTAGTGCCGGCCGCTGGCCGGCAACCCGATACACCCGAACGGAACCGGATACCGCCGGCCGCTGGCCGGCAACCCGATACACCCGAACGAAACCGGACACCGCCGGCCCCCGGCCGGCAACCCGATACACCCGAACGAAACCGGATACCGCCGGCACCCCCCCTCAATGCAGCAACGTACCCAACCGCTGCGCCGCTTCCCGCAGCCGCGGCAGCAGCTGTGACTGCATCACCCCCAGGCTGATCCGCCCGGCCTGGGTCCCGATATTCAGCGCGCCCACCACCGCGCCACTGCGCGCGTGCACCGGCACGGCGATCGAGCGCAGCCCGATTTCCAGCTCCTGGTCCACCAGCGCAACGCCTTCGCGGCGCACGCGTTCCAGCGTGTCCAAAAACTCGTCCATGCGCGTCACGGTACGCTCGGTGCGCGGCCGCAGCGGATTGCGTTCCAAGTAGCTTTCCAGCGTGTCGTGCGGCAACGCGGCCAGCAGCACGCGGCCCATCGAGGTGCAGTACGCGGGCAGGCGGCTGCCCGCGCGCAGCCCGATCGACATGATCCGCACGGTTTCGGCGCGGGCCACATACAGCACGTCATCGCCATCCAGCACGCCCAGCGAGCAGGACTCGTGCACGTCGTCGCGCAGGGCATCCAGCACCGGCTGCGCCGCCGCGGTCATCGACGACGACGCCACATACGCCCCGCCCATGCCCAGCACGCGCGGCAGCAGCACGAAACCGCGCCCCTGTTCGCCCACGTAGCCCAGCTTCTCCAGGGTGTACAGCACGCGCCGCACCGCCGCGCGCGAGATGCCCGTTTCGGTGCTGATCTGCGACATGGTCACTTCACGCGGGTGCTGCGAAAACACGCTCAGCACCACCAGCCCGCGACCCAGGGAGGTCATGAAATCCGGATCGCCCTGGTTGTCCTGGATCAGCTGCATCAGCTCGTGGCTGAGCCCGCGATCCTGCGGCGGGGCAGGGGCGCGCTTGGGGCGACGGCTGGGAGGTGCGGCAGACATGGCGGTGGTTCGTGCTCGGTGATCGTGCATGGTAAGGGCTGCACGCGACGAAGCGAAGCTGCGCGCCACGGTGCGAAGACCGTGGCGCGCGTGGCTCAGCGCGTGGCCGGCAACGCGTAGGCGATCACATAGTCGCCGCGATCCGGCGACTGGCGTGCGCCGCCGGCGGAAATCACCACGTACTGGCGACCGGTCTTCGGCGACACATAGGTGATCGGCGTGCCCTGGCTGCCCACCGGCATGCGTGCCTTCCACACTTCTTGGCCGGTGCGGCTGTCATAGGCGCGCAGGTAGTAATCCTGGGTGCCGGCGAAGAACAGCAGGCCCGACTGGGTGGCCAGCGAACCGCCCAGGGTGGGCATGCCGATCGGAATCGGCAGGCGCATCTTGACGCCCATCGGGCCGGTGTCCTTCACCGTGCCCACCGGCACCTGCCAGACCAGCTGGTGGGTGGCCAGGTTGATCGCCGACAGCGTGCCGAACGGCGGCTTCTGGCACGGAATGCCCAGCTTGGACAGGAAGCGGTCGCGCAGCGAACCATACGGCGTGCCGGTCTGCGAGGCCGCGCCCATTTCCACGCCGCCGGCGCCTTCGGTCATGTCCGCGCGCGGAATGAGCTTGGTCCACAGGCCCAGGCGCATGTCGTTGACGAACAGGTAGCCCGTGGTGGGATCCACCGACGCGCTGCCCCAGTTCATGCCCCCCAGCGAACCGGGCCACTGCAGGGCCAGGTCCTCGCCCGGCGGGGTGAACATGCCGTCGTAGCGGAAGCCCTTGAACTGGATGCGGCACATCATCTGGTCGATCGGCGTGGCGCCCCACATGTCCGATTCGGTCAGGGTCTGCGCGCCGATCTGCGGCAGCCCCACCGACAGGCGCTGGGTAGGCGAGTAGCGCTCGCCCGTGGCGTTCCCCTGCGGTGCCGGGATGTCGCGCACCTCGGTGATCGGCTGGCCGGTGGCGCGGTTGAGCATGAACACCTGGCCGGCCTTGGTGATCTGCAGCAGCGCGGGCAGGGTGCCGCCCTTGCCGTCGGGCACGTCGGTCAGGGTGGGCTGCGCGGGCAGGTCGTAATCCCACAGGTCGTGGTGCACGGTCTGGTAGACCCAGCGCTCCTTGCCGGTGGCCACATCCAGTGCCACCACCGCCGAGCTGTACTTGTCGTCCTGCGGGGTGCGCTCGCCGGCCCACTGGTCCGGCGTGGTGTTGCCGGTGGGCAGGTAGACAAGGCCCAGCAGCGGGTCATAAGCCATCGAGGTCCACACGTTCGGGGTGGCGCGGGTGTAGTGGATGGACGGATCCAGCGGCACGTCCGGGGTTTCCCGGGACAGGTCCCAGACCCAGGCCAGCGCGCCGCTGCGCACGTTGTAGGCACGCACCACACCGGAGGGTTCGTTGACCTCGATGTTGTCGGCCACCCGCCCGCCCACGATCACCAGTTCACCGGCCACCAGGGGCGCGGCGGTCAGCGTGTAGAAGCCGGGCTTGATCTCGCCCATGCCACGCTTGAGGTCCACCACGCCGCCTTCGCCGAAGTCCGGGCAGGGCGCGCCGGTGGTAGCGTCCAGTGCGAACAGGCGGGCGTCGATCGAGGTCATCAGGATGCGCTTCTCGCACAGTGCCGGGGCCGTTGCGGCAGCGACGGTGGCCGGTGCGGCAGGGCTCGGTGCGGCAGGACTCAGTGCGGCAGCGACGGTGGGGGCGCCGACCAGCGGCTGGCCTGCGTCGAAATAGCCCAGGCCACGGCAGCGCTGCCAGTTCGGCGCGGTCGCCTTGGGATCGAACGCCCAGCGCTGCTTGCCGCTGTCCACGTCCAGCGCCACCACCTGGTTGTGCGGCGTGCACAGGTACAGCGTGTCGCCAATCTGCAGCGGGGTGTTCTGGTCTTCGGCGCCGAAGCCATCGCTCTGCGGCACGTCGCCGGTATGCGCGGTCCAAGCCACTTGGAGCTGGGTGATGTTGGCCGGGGTGATCTGGTCCAGCGCGGCGAAACGGGTGCCGGCGGTGGTGTTGCCCCAGTGCTGCCAATCACGTTGCTCGCTGCCCTTGGCCACCGGCACCACGGCCGGTGACGCGCCCTGCGCGGTGACCACCGGGCGCGGCTGGAACGCCGACACCGCCGTGCCCAGCAGGCCCACCAGCAACAGCGCGGCCACGCCATAGGCCGCGCGCCCGGGGCGCTGGCCACGGCTGCGCCGCAGCACCGGCCAGGTCAGCGCGACCAGCATCGCCAGCACGGCGGGCATCACCAGCCGCGACACCAGCGGCCAGAATTCCAGCCCGGCATCGGCCAGTGCCCAGGCCACGGTGGCGACGAACGCCACCCCATACAGTAGCGCGCCCAGTGGGCGGCGCAGGGCCAACAGGCCGCCGGCCACCAGCGACGCGGCGCCCATCAGCAGGAAGTACCAGCTGCCGCCGAGCTGGGCCAGGCGCACACCGCCCACCAGCAGAACCAGGCCGAACAGCATCACCACGATGCCAATCAGGACCACCAGGGTGCGGCACAGGGCCGACGGTTTCGTGTTCTCGTCCACGTTGCATGAACCTCTACAGGAAACCCGGTACCGACCGGCACCGGGCAGGCCCGCGCGCGCCATGCGTGGCGGGGACCGTTGGCCATCTCACCCCGGCATTGCCTTGCCCTGCAGGGGCGCGGAAATGCTTCGCTGCTTATCGCGGAAACGGAGTGAACGGCCGGTTAGGGCGATTATCGCACCGTTGTGCGATTTAGGCGTGAACCCGGGGTGCCACCGATGGAACGCAGCAACGCAGCGGCCTGGCCAGGCGGGCAGTGCCGCGCCGAAGCGTTTACCCTATGCCACCCCGTTCGTTGCCTGCCCCATGACCGAGTCTTCCGCCACGCCCGCCTGGGCCGGCCGCCTGCGTGATATCGCCGATTTCCCCAAGCCGGGCATCCTGTTCAAGGACATCATGCCGCTGCTGGCCAATGGCGATGATTTCGCCGCGGCCGTCGATGCGATGGTGCAGCCGTGGCGCACGGCGAACCTGCAGGCGGTGATGGGCATCGAATCGCGTGGCTTCATCCTGGGCGCGGCCATGGCGCGCGTGCTGGGCGTCGGCTTCGTGCCGGTACGCAAGCCGGGCAAGCTGCCGGGCCGCACGCTGAAGCAGGAATACACGCTGGAATACCGCACCGACACCATTGAAGTGCACGCTGACGCCCTGCCGGCCGGTGCGCGTGTGCTGGTGGTCGATGATGTGCTGGCAACCGGCGGCACGTTGCTGGCGGCGTTGTCGCTGGCGCGCCAGTTGCAGGTGGAGGTCGTGGGCGCGGCGGTGCTGGTGGAACTGGCCGGGCTGGGCGGACGCGAGCGCTGGGACGGCGATGTGCCGTTGTTGGCCAACCTGGTGTATTGAGGCGGGGCTCTGCCTGGTGGTTTGACATGGCGTAAGCCGGGTAGGTGCGTAGAGCCGGGCTCTGCCCGGCTGCTCGACATGGCGCAAGCCGACCAACGGTCGGCTCTACCGGGCAGGCACGTAGAGCCGGGCTCTGCCCGGCAGTTCGACATGGTGGAAGCCGACCAACGGTCGGCTCTACCCCATTACATCCGGCGGACGCGGAAGCGGCGGCCCTTGATTTTGCCTGCTTCCAGCCGGTCGATCGCGCGGCCTACCTGCTCGCGCGCGATGGCCACGTACGAGCGGGTGGCGTAGATGTCGATCTTGCCGATCACCTTGGCCGACAGCCCGGCCTCACCGGTCAACGCCCCCAGGATGTCGCCCGGGCGCAGCTTGTCGGTCTTGCCGCCATCGATGCGCAGGGTTTCCATCGCGGCCTGCGGCAGCACGGCAGGGCGGGCCGTCGCCAGCGGGGTCTTCTGCCAGTCCAGCGGCTTGCCCTGCGCGGCTTCCAGCGCATCGGCGCGGTTGCGCTCGCGGCCGGTCACCAGGCTCACCGCCAGGCCGGACGCGCCGGCGCGTCCGGTGCGGCCCACGCGGTGTTCGTAGGTTTCGATGTCGGTGGGCAACTCGTAGTTGATCACGGCCGCCAGGTCCTGCACGTCCAGCCCGCGCGCGGCCACGTCGCTGGCCACCAGCACGTTGCAGCTGCGGTTGGCGAAGCGCACCAGGACTTCATCGCGGTCGCGCTGTTCCATTTCGCCGTGCAACGGCAGTGCCGAGAAGCCGAACTGCTGCAGCGAATTGGCCACGTCGTCCACGTCACGACGGGTGTTGCAGAACACCACCGTCGATTCCGGGTTGTACTTCAGCAGCAGGCCGGCCAGCGCCTTCTGCTTGCTGGCCAGGTCCACTTCGCAGAACAGGTGGCGAATCGCCGGTGCGTTGTCGGCACCCTGGACAGTCACCTCCACCGGATCGCGCAGCAGCACGCGGGCGATCTCGCGGATCTCATCGGGGTAGGTGGCCGAGAACAGCAGCGTCTGGCGGTCCTTGCTGGTGCGCCCGGCAATCTCGCGGATCGGCTCTTCAAAGCCCATGTCCAGCATGCGGTCGGCTTCGTCCAGCACCAGCGTGGTGACACCGCCCAGCTTCAGGGCGCGCTTGCGGCCGAGCTCCTGGATGCGGCCGGGCGTGCCGACCACCACGTGCGGGTCGTGCGCTTCCAGCGAGGCCAGCTGCGGGCCCAGCGGCATGCCGCCGGTGAGCACCACCAGCTTCAGGTTGGGAATGCCGGTGGCGAGCTTGCGGATCTGCTTGCCCACCTGGTCGGCCAGTTCGCGGGTGGGGCACAGCACCAGTGCCTGGGCGCGGATCACCGACGGGTCCAGGGCCTGCAGCAGGCCCAGCCCGAAGGCGGCGGTCTTGCCGCTGCCGGTAGGGGCCTGGGCGATCAGGTCGCGGCGCTCAAGGATCGCCGGCAGGCTCTGCGCCTGCACGGGGGTCATCTGGGTATAGCCCAGCGCGTCGATGCCCGCCGCCAGCGAGGCCGACAGGGGCAGTTCGGAGAATTCATTCATGGCGCATTCTACCCGCTGCGCCGCCCGTCGGGCGTGTGCCGGCGCTGCTCAGGCCAGATCCAGCGCCCGCAGCCCCTCCATCAACGCGGTGTGCTGGGCATGGCTGAACGCGCCCGGGCCGTCGCTGACATCCAGAATCAGCGTGTGGAACCAGGGATTGGGGTGGCTGACATCCTGCTCCCAGCGGACCACGACATCCGGGCCCAGCACCCGCTGCAGCAGGTCGATCAGGTCGTCTTCGGCTTCATCGACGGCGCCATAGCGATCCAGCACCAGCCGGTACGGGATGTGCAGGCGGCGGCGATCGACGGGGGGAACGCGCTCACGCTTCATCGCCCCAGTGTTGCATGCGGCACGCGCTCACCCCAGCAGCGCGTGCACGCCCACGTTGATACCCAGGCCCCCCGCCAGCAACCAGGCAAACAGCAGCAGGGCCAGCAGCAGCGGCTTCATGCCGGCCTGACGCAGCGCCGAAACGTGGGTGGTCAACCCCAGCGCCGCCATGGCCATGGCCAGCAATACCGTGTCCACCTCGATGGCCACGGCCACCCAACTGGCGGGCAGCAGGTGCAGCGAATTGAACCCGGCCACCGCAACGAACCCGAAGGCGAACCAGGGCACCACGATCTTCGCGCGCGCTGCCCCGGGCTGGGCGCTGCCGCCGCGGGCCAGCAGCAATGACAGCGCGATCAGGAACGGGGCCAGCATCATCACCCGCACCATCTTGGCGATCACCGCGGTATCGGCGGCCCCTTCGCTGACCGCGCGCCCGGCCGCGACCACCTGCGCCACTTCGTGCACGGTCGAGCCGGTGAACACGCCATAGAACGCCTCGCTCATCGGCAGCACGCCGTGCGCCAGGTTGAGCTGGTACAGCGCCGGGTACAGGAACATGCCCAGCGTGCCGAACACCACCACCGTCGACACCGCCACGGTGACCTGTTCGGCGCGCCCGCGCACCACCGGTTCGGCGGCCATCACCGCCGCCGCGCCGCAGATCGCGCTGCCGGCGCCGATCAGCAGTGCGCTGGTGCGGTCCATCCCGAACCAGCGGGTGCCGGCCCACCACGCCAGCCCGAAGGTGCTGGCCAGCACCAGCGCATCGATCAGCACCCCGGCCACGCCGACCTGGCCGATGTCCTGGAAGGTCAGGCGCAGGCCGTACAGCACGATGCCGGCGCGCAGCAGCCACTGCTTGGAAAAGCCCACGCCCGCCGCAGCCCGGGATGCCAGGCGCGGGTACACGCTGTTGCCCAGCGCGATGCCGAGCACGATGGCCAGGGTGAGGGCACTGATGCCGTGCGCCTGCAGCCACGGCAGGGTGGCCAGCGCCATCGCCGCCACGGCGACACCGCCGGCCAGCAGCAGGCCGGGCAGGCGCCCGCGCCAGCGTTGGGCGAGGGCGGGCAGGAACAGGGCAGGGCGGGGGCTGGACGCGTTCACGAAGCGGCTCCTTGTAGGGAGCCTCCAGCCTGCGCTTGGCCAATGAACCTGTAAAACGCATTATTTATGTGATTTCAACCGGTTTTATGGGTTAATGCGCGCATGCGCATCAGTCTTCGCCAATGGCAGGTATTTGTGGCCGTGGCCGACGCGGGCACCACCGCCGCCGCCGGCGCGCAGCTGGCGTTGTCGCAGTCGGCCACCAGTGCGGCGCTCAACGAACTGGAGGCGCAGTTGCCGTCGCTGCTGTTCGACCGCATCGGCCGCCGCCTGGTCCTCAATGCGCAGGGCCGGGCCCTGCTGGACCCGGCGCGCGGGCTGCTGGCCGCGTCCGCGGACCTGGAGGCGATGGCCGGGGCAGGGCGGCCGGCATCGGCCACCGGGGTACCGCTGCAGCTGCGGATCGGGGCCAGCACCACGATCGGCAACTACCTGCTGCCCGCCCGGGTCGCCGCCCTGCTGGCCGACCAGCCGCACGTGGACGTGGACCTGCGTATCGGCAACAGCGCCGAGGTGGTCGCGGCGGTGCAGCGGCTGGAGGTCGACCTGGGCCTCATCGAAGGCCCGTGCCACGAGAGCGGGCTGAACGTACTGCCCTGGCAGCAGGATGCGCTGGTGATCGTGGCCGCCGCCGCGTCCCCGCTGAGCGCCCGCCCCGACCTTTCCGACCTGTCTGCCGCGCGCTGGTTGCTGCGCGAACCCGGCTCGGGGACCCGCGAGGCAGTGGAGCAGGCGTTGCTGCCGCACCTGCACCACTTCGCCCGCGCCATGCAGCTGGGCAGCACCGAGGCCATCAAACAGGCCGCCGCCGCCGGGCTGGGCGTGGCCTGCCTGTCGCGGCACGCGGTGGCCGATCTGGTGGCGCTGGGCAGCCTGCGCATCCTGGACACCCCGTTGCCGCCGCTGTCGCGCCAGTTGTGGGTGGTCCACCACCCCGGCAAGCACGTACCGCCGCCGCTGCGCGCCCTGCTGGGGCTGGCCGCGGACGCTTTTGCGTCCGGTTGAGCGACGCCGCACACCGCCACACCGTACAATGGTCGGATGCCTCTGATTACTCTGCAAAACGTCGACTTCAGCGTCGGCGGCCCCCTGTTGCTGGAAAAAGCCGAACTGTCGATCGAACCGGGCGAGCGTATCGCCCTGATCGGCCGCAATGGCGCCGGCAAATCGACCCTGCTCAAGCTGCTGTCCGGCGACCACAAGCCCGACGACGGAGAAGTCCGCGTGCAGCAGGGGGTGCGCATCACCCGCCTGGAACAGGAAGTCCCACACGGTGCCGCCGGCAGCGTGTTCGACGTGGTGGCCGACGGCCTGGGCGAGCTGGGCCAGTGGCTGGCCGAGTTCCATCACCTGAGCATGGCCGACGAGTTCGACGGCGATGCCTTGTCGGCCGTGCAGGCCAAGATCGACGCTGCCAACGGCTGGGGTCTGGACCAGCGCGTCAGCGAAACCCTGACCAAGCTTGACCTGGACGGCGAAGCCGAATTCGCGCGCCTGTCCGGCGGCATGAAGCGCCGCGTGCTGCTCGGCCGCGCGCTGGTGTCCTCGCCGGACCTGCTGCTGCTCGACGAACCGACCAACCACCTGGACATCGAAGCCATCGACTGGCTGGAAATGTTCCTCAAGAACTGGAACGGCAGCGTGGTGTTCGTCACCCATGACCGTCGCTTCCTGCGTGCACTGGCCACCCGCATCGTCGAAATCGACCGGGGCCAGGTCACCAGCTGGCCGGGCGACTGGGCCAACTACGAGCGCCGCCGCGAAGAACGCCTCAATGCGCAGGCGCAGGAAAATGCGCGCTTCGACAAGCTGCTGGCGCAGGAAGAAATCTGGATCCGCCAGGGCATCAAGGCCCGCCGCACCCGCGACGAGGGCCGCGTGCGCCGCCTCAAGGCGATGCGCAATGATCGCTCGCAGCGCCGCGAACTCGGCGGCAACGTGCGCATGGAAGCGGCGCAGGCGGAGAACTCCGGCAAGAAGGTCATCGACGTCAAGGACATCTCCTTCGCCTTTGGCGAACGCGTGATGGTCAAGGATTTTGAAACCGTCATCCTGCGCGGCGACCGGATTGGCCTGATCGGGCCCAACGGCAGCGGCAAGACCACGCTGCTGAAGCTGCTGCTGGGCGACCTACAGCCGCAGAGCGGTGAAGTGCGCGCCGGCACCAACCTGCAGATCGCCTACTTCGACCAGTACCGTGCGGTGCTGCGCGAAGACTGGACCGCGATCGAGAACGTGGCCGAAGGCCGCGATTTCATCGAGTTCAACGGCAAGCGCAAGCATGTGCATGCCTACCTGCAGGACTTCCTGTTCTCGCCCGAGCGCGCCCGCGCGCCGATCACCCGCCTGTCCGGTGGCGAGCGCAACCGCCTGCTGTTGGCCAAGCTCTTCGCGCAGCCGTCCAACCTGCTGGTGATGGACGAACCGACCAACGACCTGGACGTGGAAACCCTGGAGCTGCTCGAAGAGCTGCTCAGCGATTACGCGGGCACCTTGTTGCTGGTCAGCCATGACCGTGATTTCCTCGACAACGTGGTGACCTCCACGATGGTGATGGAAGGCGACGGCGTGGTGGGCGAGTACGTGGGCGGCTACAGCGACTGGCAGCAGCATGCCGCGCGCGTGGCGGCGGCGGCTGCCGCGGCACCGGTGGTGGCGGGCAAGTCGTCCGCTCCGGTAGCGGCAGCACCGGCCGAGCCGGCCGCTGCCAAGCGCAAGCTGAGCTACAAGGACGCGCGCGAACTGGAACAGTTGCCGCTGAAGATTGAAACCCTGGAGAAGGACGTCGAAGGCCTCACCGCCGCGATGAACGACCCGGCGTTCTACCAGCGCAGCGCGGCGGACATGGCGGCGCACAATGCGAAGCTTGCCAAGGTGCAGGCCGAGCTGGATGCGGCGTACGCGCGCTGGGAAGAACTGGACGCGTGACGCGCCCGTAGAGCCGGGCTCTGCCCGGCTTGGGTCGGGTGTTCATGGCGCCGGACGAAGGGCAGCCGACCAACGGTCGGCTCTACCCGGTGGGGTTCATGGCCTGGACGGAGGCAGCCGACCAACGGTCGGCTCTACCGGTCAGGCGTTCATGGCGCCGGACGAAGGGCAGCCGACCAACGGTCGGCTCTACCGTGGTCATTTCAACCCGTGCAGGTCCCGCAGTTGCGTGGGGCGCGAGCCGAAGTAGGCGGCCAGGTCGGCGATGTCCTGGTCGCTCAGGTCGGTCGCCTGCGGGGTCATCAACGCGTGCTGGCGGTCGCCGGCGCGGTACGCCTGCAGTGCGTGGGCCAGGTAGTCACCGTACTGCCCACCCAACTTCGGGTAGGTCGGGTCGATCGGCTTGTTGCCGTCGGCGCCGTGGCAGTCGATGCAGCTCTGGCCGGTGGCCTTGCCCTTGACCTGGGCACGGGCCTCGCCGGCGGCGATGCGTCCGGTGGGTAGACCGGCCGATGAGCCGGACCCGTGCTCGCCACTGGCGTGGCCCGGGTCGGCGGCGGAATCTGCGCTGTTTTCCACCTGCGACTGCGAACACGCAGCCAGCAGCAGGGCAACGGACAGGGCGATGGCATAACGCTTGAAGGGCGCGGCTTTCGTCATGGGCGGTGCTTACTTGACGGTGGACAGGTAAACAGCGAGATCGGCGATCTCCTGTTCGCTGAAACTCATGGACTGCGCCTGCATCGTCGGATGCTTGCGCTTGCCCTGGCGGTACTCGCTCAGCGCCTGGCTGAGGTACTGCTGGGTCTGCCCACCAATCTTGGGCACCCTGTAGCTGGGGTAGGCGTTCTTGTAGCCGGTGATGCCGTGGCACCCCTGGCAGGTGTAGGCCAGGACCCGACCATTGTCGAAACTGCCCGTCAGCCCAGCCGGAGCGGCGGGGGCGGGCGGGGTGGCGGCAGGGGCGGGTACGGGTGCGGCAGGTGCGGCGGGTACTGCTGGAGCAGTTGCGGCCTGTGCGGCGGCCCCGAGGGGCAGGAGGACGGCCAGAAGACAAGCGGCGAGCGGCTGCGGGCGCATGATGTCCTTTCCGGTGTACGGGTCTGGTCGTTCCGGCGTGGGGTACGGAACTGGCCCGAGTATAGCCTGCGTTTTCATCTAGCTGAAACCGGGGTCGGTAAGGGCGTTGCCGCAGGTCACCATGACCTTTGGGATATGGTGTGATCGTGACGTGGTGCATTACTTTGCTACCACACCTGCCCACGCATCCCTCAGGGACACGACGATGTCGCGAAATTCTTTCCTGCACGGCCGCACCGGAACCTGCGCCGCTGCACTGCTGATCACCACCTCGCTGCTGCTCAGCGGCTGCGGCGCTGGCGCCGGCGCCACCGATGCGCAAGCCGCCGAAAAAGACCCCAAGGCTGAAAAAGCCGTCGACGCCGTACCGGTCGAGGCGGTCGCCGCCAGCCGTCGCGCCGTCGCTGCCAGCTACACCGGCACCGCCGCGCTGGAAGCGCGCGCCGAATCGCAGGTGGTGGCCAAGACATCCGGCGTTGCCTTGGCGGTCCTGGTCGAAGAGGGCCAGGCCGTGCGTGCCGGGCAGCCGCTGGTGCGCCTGGACCCGGACCGTGCGCGGCTGGCCGTGGCGCAGAGCGAAGCGGTGATGCGCAAGCTGGAGAACAACTACCAGCGTGCGCAGAAGCTGATCGGCCAGCAGATGGTCAGCGCCGCCGATGTGGACCAGATCAAGTACGACGTGGAGAACGCCCGGGCGCAGTACCGCCTGGCCACGCTGGAACTGTCCTACACCACGGTGGTTGCACCGATCTCCGGCGTGATCGCCTCGCGCTCGATCAAGACCGGCAACTTCGTGCAGATCAACACGCCGATCTTCCGCATCATCGACAACTCGCGCCTGGAGGCCACCCTCAATGTGCCCGAACGCGAACTGGCCACGCTGCGCGCCGGCCAGCCGGTGACGCTGGTGGCCGATGCGCTGCCGGGCAAGTCGTTCCCCGGCGTGGTCGACCGCATCTCGCCGGTGGTCGATGCCGGCAGCGGCACCTTCCGCGTGGTCAGTGGCTTCGGCGAAGACGCACAGGGCCTGCAACCGGGCATGTTCGGCCGCATCCGCATCGACTACGACCAGCGCGCCGATGCACTGGTGGTGCCGCGCCTGGCGCTGCTCGACGATGGCGAGCCGGCGGTGTTCCGGGTGCGCGCGGGCAAGGTGGCACGGGTGCCGGTGAAGCTGGGCTACGCCGAAGGCCCGTGGGTGGAAATCCGCGAGGGCCTGGCCGAAGGCGACCAGGTGGTGACCGCTGGCAAGGTGGCGCTGCGTGATGGCACGGCGGTGCAGGTGATCGGCGACAAGCCGGCCACCGCCACCGCATCGGCGCAACCGGCGAAAAAGGCGGAGAGCCGTCAATGACCTCGGCCGGCAACGACCACGGCAACGATCCGCACCACGGCGACCGCCCGGGTGCACAGGGCGGGGGGCTGGTGGAATTTGCCACCCGTCGCCGCGTCACCATCGCCATGTGCACGGTGACGCTGATGCTGTTCGGCGTCATCGCGCTGGGCAACCTCAAGGTCAACCTGCTGCCCGACCTGAGCTATCCCACCCTGACCGTACGCACCGAATACACCGGCGCGGCCCCCACCGAAATTGAAACCCTGATCAGCGAACCGGTCGAAGAGGCCGTGGGCGTGGTCAAGAACCTGCGCAAGCTCAAGTCGGTCTCGCGTACCGGGCAGAGCGACGTCGTGCTCGAGTTCGCCTGGGGCACCAACATGGACCAGGCCAGCCTGGAAGTGCGCGACAAGATGGAAGCGCTGAACCTGCCGCTGGAGGCCAAGGCTCCGGTGCTGCTGCGCTTCAATCCGTCCACCGAACCGATCATGCGCCTGGTGATCTCGGCCAAGGCCGACGCCGCCACCGATGCCGACGCGGTCCGCCAGCTCACCGAGCTGCGGCGCTATGCCGACGAAGACCTGAAGAAGAAGCTCGAACCGGTGGCCGGCGTGGCCGCGGTCAAGGTGGGCGGCGGCCTGGAAGACGAGATCCAGGTCGACATCGACCAGCAGAAGCTGGCCCAGCTCAACCTGCCGATCGACAACGTGATCAAGCGGCTCAAGGAAGAGAACATCAATATCTCCGGCGGTCGCCTGGAGGAAGGCTCGCAGCGCTTCTTGGTGCGTACCGTCAACCAGTTCGCCGACCTGGAGGACATCCGCAACCTGCTGGTGACCACCCAGGGCAGCAACGGCAGCGCCGCCGACGCGGCCATGCAGCAGATGTTCGCCATTGCCGCCTCGACCGGCTCGGATGCGGCCGTTGCCGCCGCCTCGGCTGCGCAGAGCGCGTCCAGCAGCAGTTCCTCGACCATCGCCAATGGCGTGCCGGTGCGGCTGAAGGACGTTGCCAGCGTGCGCCAGGGCTACAAGGAACGCGAGGCGATCATCCGCCTGGGCGGCAAGGAAGCGGTTGAACTGGCAATCTACAAGGAAGGCGACGCCAACACCGTGGCCACCGCCGAGGCGCTGCGCGCGAAGCTGGAGCAGATCAAGGCGCAGATTCCGGGCGACGCCCAGCTGACCACCATCGAAGACCAGTCGCGCTTCATCGAACACGCCATCAGTGACGTCAAAAAGGACGCGGTGATCGGCGGCCTGCTGGCCATCCTGATCATCTTCCTGTTCCTGCGCGATGGCTGGAGCACGTTCGTGATCAGCCTGTCGCTGCCGGTCTCGATCATCACCACGTTCTTCTTCATGGGCCAGATGGGCCTGAGCCTCAACGTGATGTCGCTGGGCGGCTTGGCGTTGGCCACCGGCCTGGTGGTGGACGACTCGATCGTGGTGCTGGAGAGCATCGCCAAGGCGCGTGAGCGTGGCCTGGGCATCCTGCAGGCGGCCATTGCCGGTACCCGCGAAGTGAGCATGGCGGTGGTCGCCTCGACCCTGACCACCATCGCGGTGTTTCTGCCGCTGGTGTTCGTCGATGGCATCGCCGGGCAGCTGTTCCGCGACCAGGCGCTGACCGTGGCAATCGCCATTGCGATCTCGCTGCTGGTGTCGATGACCCTGATTCCGATGCTGAGCTCGCTCAAGGGCCGCCCGCCGCTGGCGTTCCCGGACGAGCCGGCACACGCAGCATGGCAGCCCGAGAAGCGCTGGCTCAAGCCGGTGGCCAGTGGCCGCCGCGGCGTCGGTGCGCTGGTCCGCTGGGCCTGCTTCGGCGTGGCCTGGGCAATCATCCGCGTGTGGCGCGGCGTGGTGGCCGTTGTCGGGCCGGTGATGCGCAAGGCCAGCGACGTGGCGATGAAGCCCTATGCGGGCGCCGAACGCGGCTATCTCAAGCTGCTGCCGGGCGCGCTGCATCATCCGGGCAAGGTCCTGGGCTTTGCCGCGCTGGCCTTTGTAGCCACCATGGCGCTGGTGCCGATGCTGGGCGCCGACCTGATCCCGCAGCTGGCCCAGGACCGCTTTGAAATGACCGCCAAGCTGCCGGCCGGCACGCCGCTCAAGCAGACCGATGCGCTGGTCCGCGAACTGCAGCTGGCCCATGCCAAGGACGACCAGATCGCGTCGCTGTATGGCGTCAGCGGCAGCGGCACGCGGCTGGATGCCAGCCCGACCGAAAGCGGTGAGAACATCGGCAAGCTCACCGTGGTGATGGCCGGTGGCGGCGATGCGCGCACGGAAGCGGCCATCACCGAGCGCCTGCGCGATTCGATGCAGCAGCACCCGGGTGTGCAGGTCGATTTCGCACGACCGGCCTTGTTCAGCTTCTCCACCCCGCTGGAAGTGGAGCTGCGCGGCCAGGACATGGCCACGCTGGAGCGCGCGGGCCAGGCACTGGCTGCGATGCTGCGCAACAACCCGCACTACGCCGACGTCAAATCCACGGTGGAAGAGGGCTTCCCGGAAATCCAGATCCGCTTCGACCAGGAACGCGCCGGTGCGCTGGGCCTGACCACCCGCCAGATCGCCGATGTGGTGGTGAAGAAAGTGCGCGGCGACGTCGCCACCCGCTACAGCTTCCGCGACCGTAAGATCGACGTGCTGGTGCGTGCACAGGAAGGCGACCGCGCCAGCGTGGAGAGCATCCGCCGGTTGATCGTCAACCCGGGCAGCAGTCGTCCGGTCACGCTGGACGCGGTGGCCGAAGTGGTCGCCACCAACGGCCCCAGCGAGATCCATCGCGCCGACCAGACCCGCGTGGCGGTGGTCTCGGCCAACCTGCGCGACATCGACCTGGGCGGCGCGGTGCGCGAGGTGCACGACATGGTGGCCAAGCAGCCGCTGGGGGCCGGCGTGGGCATGCACATCGGCGGGCAGGGCGAGGAGCTGGCCGAATCGGCACGCTCGCTGATCTTCGCCTTCGGCCTGGCGATCTTCCTGGTGTACCTGGTGATGGCCTCGCAGTTCGAGTCGCTGCTGCACCCGTTCGTCATCCTGTTCACCATTCCGCTGGCGCTGGTCGGGGCGATCCTGGCCCTGATGCTCACCGGCAAGCCGATCTCGGTGGTGGTGTTCATCGGCTTGATCCTTCTGGTGGGGTTGGTGACCAAGAACGCGATCATCCTGATCGACAAGGTCAACCAGCTGCGCGAAGCCGGGGTACCCAAGCAGGACGCATTGGTGGAAGGCGCCCGCTCGCGCCTGCGTCCGATCATCATGACCACCCTGTGCACGCTGTTCGGCTTCCTGCCGCTGGCGGTGGCGATGGGCGAGGGTGCCGAAGTGCGCGCGCCGATGGCGATCACCGTGATCGGTGGCCTGCTGGTGTCCACGCTGCTCACCCTGGTGGTGATCCCGGTGGTATACGACCTGCTCGACCGCCGCGGTGATGCCTACTACCGCGAGCGCGGCCGCAAGCATGCCGGCCACGCCGAGCCCGTCGGTGGCGCCGCGCAGGAGCCGGCATGAGCATCGCCGAGTTCTCCATCCGCCGCCCCATCACCACCATCATGTGTTTCGTGTCGCTGGTGGTGGTGGGACTGATCGCCTCGTTCCGGCTGCCGCTGGAAGCGCTGCCGGACATCTCCGCGCCGTTCTTGTTCGTGCAGGTGCCCTATACCGGCTCCACCCCGGAGGAGGTGGAGCGCAACATCATCCGCCCCACCGAAGAAGCGCTGGCCACCATGACCGGGATCAAGCGCATGCGCTCCTCGGCCACCGCCGAAGGCGCCAGCATCTTCATCGAGTTCACCGACTGGGACCGTGACATCGCCATCGCTGCCTCGGATGCACGTGAGCGCATCGATGCGATCCGCAGCGACCTGCCCGACGACCTGCAACGCTACAACGTGTTCAAGTGGTCCAGCAGCGACGAACCGGTACTGAAGGTGCGGCTGGCCAGCAGTACCGACCTGACCGGCGCGTACGACATGCTCGACCGCGAGTTCAAGCGGCGCATCGAACGCATCCCCGGCGTGGCCCGGGTCAACATCTCCGGTGCACCGCCGAACGAAGTGGAAATCGCGATCAGCCCCGACCGGCTCACCGCGCACAACCTCAGCATCAACGAGCTCAGCGACCGCCTGCGCACGCTGAACTTCTCCATCTCGGCCGGGCAGATCGACGATAACGGCCAGCGTGTGCGCATCCAGCCGGTGGGTGAAATCACCGACCTGCAGGAGCTGCGCGACCTGGTGATCGACACCAAGGGCCTGCGCCTGGGCGACATCGCCGAGATCCGGCTCAAGCCCACCCGCATGAACTACGGCCGTCGCCTGGACGGCAACCCGGCGGTGGGCCTGGACATCTACAAGGAACGCAGCGCCAACCTGGTGGAGGTCTCGCGCGCCGCATTGGCGGAAGTGGAGGCCATCCGCACCCAGCCGTCGATGCGCGACGTGCAGATCAAGGTCATCGACAACCAGGGCAAGACCGTGACCTCCTCGCTGCTGGAACTGGCCGAAGCCGGCGCGGTGGGCCTGCTGCTGTCGGTGACGGTGCTGTTCTTCTTCCTGCGCCATTGGCCGTCTACGCTGATGGTGACGCTGGCGATACCGATCTGTTTCGTGATCACGCTGGGCTTCATGTACTTCGCCGGGGTCACCCTCAATATTCTGACCATGATGGGCCTGCTGCTGGCGGTGGGCATGCTGGTGGACAACGCCGTGGTGGTGGTGGAGAGCATCTACCAGGAACGTGAGCGCATGCCCGACCAGCCGCGGCTGGCCTCGATCATCGGCACCCGCAACGTGGCCATCGCGCTGAGCGCCGGCACCTTGTGCCACTGCATCGTGTTCGTGCCCAACCTGTTCGGCGAAACCAACAACATCAGCATCTTCATGGCGCAGATCGCGATCACCATCTCGGTGTCGCTGCTGGCCTCATGGCTGGTCGCGGTCAGCCTGATCCCGATGCTGTCCGCACGCATGCAGACGCCCAAACTGGTGCATTCGGAAACCGGCGTGATCGCCCGCCTGCAGCGCCGCTACGCCAAGGTGCTGCAGTGGACGCTGGAACACCGCGGCTGGAGCGTGTTCGGCATCCTCATGGTGGTGCTGGTCAGCCTGGTGCCGATGAAGCTGACCAAGATCGACATGTTCGGTGGCGAGGGCGGCAAGGACATCTTCATCGGCTACAACTGGAAGGGGGCCTACACCTACAGCCAGATGTCCGAGGAGGTCGCGCGGGTCGAGCGCTATCTGGACGAGAATCGCGAGAAGCTGCACATCACCCAGGTCTATTCCTGGTACAGCGAGCAGGAAGGCAGCAGCACCACCGTGACCTTCGATGAGAAGCATGCCGACAACCTGCCCGCCGTGCAGGAGGCGCTGCGCAAGGGCTTGCCGCGATCGGCGCGCACCGATTACATCGTCGGCAACCAGGGCGGCGATGGTGGCGGTGGCGGTGGCAACCAGTCGGTGCAGGTGCAGTTGGTGGGCGACTCGACCAAGATGCTGCAGGAGATCGGCGAAGACGTGGTGCCGCTGCTGGCGCGGCGCAAGGAACTGCGCGACGTGCGCATCGACAATGGCGAGAAGGGCAGCGAGCTGTCCATCCACGTCGACCGCGAACGCGCGGCCGCGTTTGGCTTCAATGCCGAGCAGGTGGCCAGTTTCGTCGGCCTGGCGCTGCGTGGCGCACCGCTGCGCGAGTTCCGCCGCGGTGACAGCGAGGTGCCGGTATGGGTGCGTTTCGCCGGGGCCGAGCAGAGCAGCCCGGAAGACCTGGCCAGCTTCACCGTGCGCACCGGCGACGGTCGCTCGGTGCCGCTGCTGAGTCTGGTCGATGTCTCGATCAAGCCCTCGGCCACCCAGGTGGGCCGTACCAACCGCCAGACCACGCTAACCATCAAGGCCAACCTGGCCGAGAAGGTCACCGCGCCTGAAGCACGCAAGGCGATGGAGGAAACCCTCACGCCGATGAGCTTCCCGGCCGGCTACACCTTCACCTTCGATGGCGGCGATTACGGCAACGACAACGAGGCCATGCAGCAGATGCTGTTCAACCTGATCATCGCGCTGGTGATGATCTATGTGGTGATGGCCGCAGTGTTCGAATCGCTGCTGTTCCCCGCGGCTATCATGAGCGGGGTGTTGTTCTCGATCTTCGGGGTGTTCTGGCTGTTCTGGATCACCGGCACCTCGTTCGGGATCATGTCCTTCATCGGCATCCTGGTGCTGATGGGCGTGGTGGTGAACAACGGGATCGTGATGATCGAGCACATCAACAACCTGCGCCGGCGTGGCATGGGCCGCACCCAGGCGCTGGTGGAAGGCTCACGCGAGCGCCTGCGCCCGATCATGATGACCATGGGCACGGCCATCCTGGCGATGGTGCCGATCTCGCTGACCGACACCCAGCTGCTCGGCGACGGCCCGCCGTACTACCCGATGGCCCGCGCCATCGCCGGCGGCCTGGCGTTCTCCACCGTGGTCAGCCTGCTGTTCCTGCCGACCATCTACGCCATGCTCGACGACATGAGCAGCGCGGTCTCCCGCATCATCCGCCGCGCCCGCGGCCTGCCGGCCAAGGGCGAAGCAGCAACGGCCGCGTAGCGCCACAGAATCCGGTAGAGCCGACCGTTGGTCGGCTCCACGGAATGTGTAGGCACCGGCCGTTGGTCAGCGCCACGGAATGTGTAGGCACCGGCCGTTGCCCGGCTCCACGGAATGCGTAGATACCGGCCGTTGCCCGGTACACGATCGAACGGCAGCCGACCAACGGTCGGCTCTACCGATGTATCCGGGCATCCGCGTTCGCCCACGATGCGTAGGCACCGGCCGTTGCCCGGATCCGGTAGTGCCGGCCGCTGGCCGGCTCCACGGAATGCGTAGATACCGGCCGTTGCCCGGTACACGAACGAACCGCAGCCGACCAACGGTCGGCTCTACCGATGTATCCGGGCATCCGCGTTCGCCCACGATGCGTAGGTACCGGCCGTTGCCCGGATCCGGTAGTGCCGGCCGCTGGCCGGCTCCACGGAATGCGTAGATGCCGGCCGTTGCCCGGTACACGAACGAACCACAGCCGATCCACGGTCGACACCCAACACCCCGTCCGACAACAAAAAAGGCCACGCAGTGCGTGGCCTCTTGCTTGTGCCGGCGCGCAGCGCTTACCCCGCCACCTTGCCCCACACCTGCAGCCCGGTCAGCCACAACCCCAACATGCTGCCCAGGTTGGTCAGCATGAAGGTCAACACCACCCGGGTTACCCGGTTGCGGTACCAGCCCTTCACGCTCTGCGCGTCGTCGCGCAGCTTGAGGAAATCCTCATACGCCGGCTTGCGCAGGCGCGTTTCCACCAGCGCAGCGAACGCGCCGGTTGGAATGCTCAAACGGAACGGCTTGAACGGCGCCACCACGATCGCGGTCAGGATGCTCAGCGGATGGCTGCCCGCCAGCAGGCAGCCCAGGCCCGCCAGGCCGCCGGTGTACATCGCCCAGGTCAGCAGCAGCTCGCCGCCCATGCCCAGGCCGCCCCGGTAGAAGCCCAGTGCGATCCCGGCCAGCACCACCGCCAGGATGGTCAGCGTGATCCAGGGAATGTTGCGCTTCTTCGGCACCGCTTCCAGCGACTCGCGCAGCGGGCCGGGGGCGTCGGTATCGGTTTCCAGGTACTTGGCCAGGCCGGCCAGATGCCCGGCGCCGACCACCGCCAGCACCTCGCGCTGGGCCGGGTCGTGCACTTCGCGCAGGCGCGTGGCCATGTAGCGGTCGCGCTCGCCGATGATGGTTTCATACAGCGCGGGGCTTTCGCTGGCGAACTCGCCGAAGCTGGCTTCCAGCATGTCGCCCTGCTTGAGCTTTTCGATCTCGTCTTCGCCAACCTCGTCGGACGCGAACAGGCCGGCGCCCAGGCCCATCACCAGCTTGATCCGGCCGAAGAACCCCAGCCGCTGCGAGGCGCGCTTGAAGGTCAGGCCCACTTCGCGGTCGATCAGGTGCACCGGCAGGTTGTGTTCGTTGGCCAGGGTCACCGCACGCTTCAGTTCGGCGCCCGGCTCGATGCCGAGCTGCTCGGCCAGCCGACGCTGGTAGGCGGCCAGCGCCAGGTTGGCGGCGAACAGCGCCACGCGGCCCTTGCGGATGACCTCGACCAGATCCAGCTTGGCCAGTGCATCGGGGTTGGTCAGTGCCTGCAGGCGTTGGGCGTCCAGTTCCACGGCGACGGCGTCGAAGCGGCCACTGCCGATCGCCCGTTCCACCGCTTCCACGCTGGCCTGGGACACGTGCGCGGTGCCGAGCAGGGTGTAGCGCACGCCGTCGCGTTCGACCACGCGGACGGGCTGGCCGGCGAACAGGGTGTCGCCGGTGTCATCGAGTTGGGGTTCAGTCATTGCATCATTCATTCGAAGGGGCGCTGTCGGCACCATCGCCGAGCGCGCGCTGCATCTGGACGGTGTCCAGCCAGCGGCCATGCTTGCGGCCGAGGCCGCGGAAAATGCCCACGGTGTGGAAACCGAAGCGCTCGTGCAGTTTGATCGAGGCGGTGTTGGTCGGCTCACCGATCACCGCCACCATCTGCCGGTAACCGCGTGCGACGCAGGCGTCGATCAGGCCCTGCATCAGCGCGGTGCCGACGCCACGGCCCTGGAAGGCGGCATCCACGTAGACCGAGTTTTCCACGGTCCACTGGTAGGCGATGCGCCCGCGGTAGGTGTTGGCGTAGGCATACCCGGCCACTTGGCCATCGACCTCGGCCACGATGTAGGGAAAGCCGCGGCCCACGATGTCGTGCATGCGCCGCCGCATTTCCGCTGCGTCGGGCACGTCGTACTCGTAGGTGTTGACCAGGTCGGTGACCTCCACCGCGTAGATCGCGGTGATGGCATCGATGTCGGTATCGCGGGCGTCGCGCAGCAGCACGGTCACGGGGTGGGGGTCCTGGGGTCAGTCGATGTAGCGCTTGAGCAGGTCGCCGTATGCATCGATGCGGCGATCACGCAGGAACGGCCAGATGCGGCGCACGTGCTCGCTGCGCTGCAGGTCCACCTCGCACAGGAGCACGGTGGGCTCGCCACCGGCTTCGGCGATGAACTCGCCCTGCGGGCCGAGGACGTGGCTGTTGCCCCAGAACTGGATGCCCGAGGCACCCAGCGGCGAGGCTTCATGGCCCACGCGGTTGCAGCTCAGTACCGGCACGCCGTTGGCCACGGCATGGCCGCGGTGGCTGAGCACCCAGGCATCGCGCTGGCGGCCCTGTTCGTCCTGCTGGTCGTCCGGGTCCCAGCCGATGGCGGTGGGGTAGAGCAGCAGTTCGGCGCCGGCCAGCGCCATGAGGCGGGCGGCTTCGGGGTACCACTGGTCCCAGCAGACGAGCACGCCGAGGCGGCCGACGGAGGTGTCGATCGGCTTGAAGCCGATGTCGCCTGGGGTGAAGTAGAACTTTTCGTAGAAGCCCGGATCGTCCGGGATGTGCATCTTGCGATACTTGCCCAGCAGCGTGCCGTCCTTTTCGAAGACGACGGCGGTGTTGTGATACAGGCCGGCGGCACGGCGTTCGAACAGGGAGCCGACGATGACCACGCCGTGCTTTTTGGCCAGTGCGCCAAGGCGTTTGGTGCTGGGGCCGGGGATCGGCTCGGCGAGGTCGAATTCGTCCACCGACTCGTGCTGGCAGAAGTACGCGCCGTTGTGCAGTTCCTGCAGCAGGATCAGCTTGGCACCCTGGGCGGCCGCTTCCGCCACGCGCGTTTCGATCACGGCCAGATTGGCGGCGGCGTCACCGTGGTTGCGCTCCTGGATCAGGGCGACGGAAAGGGTGTGGCGTGAGCTCATCCGGGTGCGGTCCTGCAGGGGGAAAAACCCAGTTTATCGCGGATGGGTGCACGCAGCGTGCTGGGCGCTAAATGCGCGGCGGGCACCTGCTCGTAGAGCCGGGCTCTGCCCGGCTGGACCGTATCCGTAGAGCCGGGCTCTGCCCGGCTGCCTCACCACCACGTCAAACCGACAGCCGTGGCTTGGGAATGCCCGAGCTGGGCCGGCAGGGATGGGGGTACGGGACACGCCGTGAACCCATCCATGGGGGCTCGTAGAAAACATCCATGTTTTCTACGGTCCCGCACCCCCATCCCCGCCGGCCCCAGACGGTGTGCAGGAGGCCACGGGAGAGCAATCGCCGTCATGCGCACTGTCTTTTTCCGTGGCCACCTGATCACTGTCGAAGGCGGGTCGGGGCGGGCTTGCGGGGGTGTGAGCCGCATGGATGCGGCGACCAAGCCCCCAAGGATGGGTTCACGGCGTCCCCCGCAAGCTCGCCCCGACCTGCCAGTCCCGCGAGCGCGCAGACACCCGTGCGTTGCCGAAAACGAAAAGCGCCGGGACAAAGCCCGGCGCCAGTGTGTCGATCTGCGGTGTGGCGTTACGCCAGCAACCCTTCCGGCAACTGCATGGTGATGCAGTGCAGGCTGCCGTTCTGCCAGATCAGCGAGCGGCACGGCACCGGGACGATCTCGCGGTCCGGGTAGGCCTGCGCCAGCACGGCGCGGGCGGCCTCGTCGGCGACATCCCCGTAGGCCGGCATCAGCACCGCGCCGTTGAGGATCAGGTAATTGGCGTAGGACGCCGCCAGCCGGCGGCCGTCGTCGATCACCGGCTGTGCCCACGGCAGCGGGAACAGGCGGTACGGCGCACCGTCGGCGGTCCGCAGCGCGGCCAGCTCGTTACCCATCGCCTGCAGTTCGGCGAAGTGCGAATCGCTGCTGTCATCGCAGGCCTGGTAGACGATGCTGTCCACCGAGGCGAAGCGTGCCAGCGTGTCGATGTGCGCGTCGGTGTCGTCGCCTTCGAGATAACCGTGGTCCAGCCACAACACACGATCCTGCTGCAGCCAGCCCGCCAGGTCGGTGCTGAGCGCGGCACGCTCGCGGTCCGGATGGCGTTCGTGCAGGCACTGCCAGGTGGTCAGCAGCGTGCCCGCACCGTCGGTTTCGATACCGCCGCCTTCCAGCGCGAACGGAATGCTCTGCACCTCCGCGTTCGGCGCGAACACGCCCGCAGCGTGCAGTACGCCGACCAGCTGGTCGTCCAGGCTCGCGTCGAACTTGCCGCCCCAGCCAGTGAAGCGGAAATCGAGCAGCCGGAAGCCGCCGTCGGCGCGCTTGAGCGTGATCGGGCCCGAATCGCGCAGCCACGTGTCGTCGTACTGCGCGGTGACGAACCGGACCCGGTCCACGTCGATCCGGTTGGAGCGCAGGCGCGCATCGGCGTAGGCCTCCAGATCATCGTCGGCAACGATGATCAGCACCGGCTGGAAGCGCGTGATGGCCGCCACCAGGGCGATGTAGGTGTCCTCGACGTCACCCAGGCGGTCGGCCCAGTCGGTGTCGGCGTGGGGCCAGGCGATCAGGATGGCGGACTGGGTTTCCCATTCGGCCGGAAAGCGGAGCGTGTCGTTCATGGTCTCGGTGCGATGGCCCGCCGTGTGGCGGGCGGGAGAAAGGAAAGAATCAGCGGATCGGCGGCTTCGGGCCGACCTCGTTGGCGTCGGCCTTGTTGGCCACCACGTCGATCACCTTCTGCTTCTCGAAGTAGACGGTGAACTGCGGGTACACCCAGCGGTTGATGGTCGGCCACTGGCGCTTCTGTCCGCCGCGCGGCTCCAGGCGCTCGCCCGGGTCGCCGAACTGCGACTGCACCTGCTGCATGCTCTGGCCGCGCACGGGCAGGGCGGTGGCGGGCTTTTCCTGGCTGCGGTCGATCAGCAGCGTGTCGGCATGGGCGCTGGCGCAGGCCAGCAGGGCCAGCAACGGCAGGGTGGTCAGGTAACGCTTCATCTCGATCTACTCCCCAGTGGTCAAGAATACGGAAGGGGCCACGACCGACGGTCGTGACCCACCCGGCGATTACAACAAAAACGGCAATAAAAAACCGCCCGGAGGCGGCTTTTTATTCAGGTTGGTCGCGGCCGTGGGCCGTGACGCCTTCAGGCTCAGCGCTGGCGAGCCTTGAAACGCGGGTTCGACTTGCAGATCACGAAGATCTTGCCGCGGCGACGGACGACCTTGCAGTCGCGGTGACGGGCCTTGGCCGACTTCAGGGAAGACAGGACTTTCATTGCATACCTCGGCGTAAACGTTGGATTCGGTTGGAGCGCGGCCGCGATATGCAGATGACAATCGGCAGGTGACGCCCGTTCAAGCCCGCAATTGTACCGGTCTTTTTTCCATCCTTTCAAGTGGTTGCACGAAAAAGGTCTCAGGCGGCCCCGGGCGGGGGCTAGAATGGGCGGTCCATTCCACAGGGAAACCCATGAACCAGCTTCCTCCCGTGCTCACCATCGACGGCCCGTCCGGGGCCGGCAAGGGGACTGTCAGCCGCATTGTCGCACGCCGCCTGGGCTGGCATTACCTGGATTCTGGCGCCCTGTACCGCGCCGTGGGCGTGGCCGCCAGCTGGGCCGATATCGATACCTCCGACGCTTCCGCGCTGGTGCGCTGCACCTTCGACACCCATGTGCGGTTCGTCGAAGCGGCCGATGGCGGGCTGCGGGTGGTGGTCAACGATACCGATGCCACCGATGAGCTGCGCCTGGAGACCACCGGCGCGCTGGCCTCGGCCATTGCGGCCATCCCGGAGGTGCGGGCGGCCCTGAAAGAGCGCCAGCGCGCATTCAGGGTTCTCCCCGGTCTGGTTGCCGATGGCCGCGACATGGGCACGGTGATCTTCCCCGATGCCCCATTCAAGGTCTTTCTGACCGCCAGCGCCGAGGAGCGTGCCGGGCGCCGGCATAAGCAGTTGAAAGACAAGGGGGTTTCTGTTAACTTTGAAGACCTCCTGCGCGAGATCATGGCCCGCGACGCCCGTGATGCACAGCGCACAGTGGCGCCCCTGAAGCCGGCAGACGATGCCGTCATCATCGACACCAGTGGCATCGGCATCGACGCAGTCGTTGCCAACGTGTTGGATCTGCTTCCGGTTTCGGGTGCCTGATCCGTTGTACAGGAGAACCGCCAGCCCATCGGCGGTGTCGCACATCGCAAGGCAACAAAAGCTCCGTCCCGCAATAGTGCGTGGCGGTTTTCCTACTTAACACACGACTCGCCGTACCGGGGTCGACCAACAGGCGGGCAGTAAGCGGTTCCCTTCGGGGGCCAATGCCCATGTGTCCAACAGAGTAAATCTAATGACCGAATCATTTGCAGAGCTGTTCGAAGCCAGTCAGGCCAATCTGGCCAAGCTGAAGCCGGGCTCGATCGTCAGCGGTGTCGTTGTTGAAGTCCGCGGCGATGTCGTGGTGATCAACGCCGGCCTGAAGTCCGAAGGCATCGTGCCGATCGAACAGTTCCGTAACGACGCTGGCGAGATCGACGTTGCTGAAGGCGACGTCGTCAAGGTCGCCCTCGATTCCATCGAGAACGGCTTCGGTGAAACCGTCCTGTCGCGCGAGAAGGCCAAGCGCGCGATGGTGTGGGACGAGCTGGAAGAAGCGTTGGAAAAGAACGAAACCATCACCGGTCGCATCAGCGGCAAGGTCAAGGGTGGTTTCACCGTGGACATCAAGGATGTCCGCGCGTTCCTGCCGGGTTCCCTGGTCGATGTGCGCCCCGTGCGCGATCCGGCCTACCTGGAAGGCAAGGAGCTGGAATTCAAGCTCATCAAGCTGGACCGCAAGCGTAACAACGTCGTGGTCTCGCGCCGCGCTGTCGTCGAAAGCGAGCACTCGGAAGAGCGCGAGCAGCTGATGGACAAGCTGCAGGAAGGCGCGATCCTGAAGGGTGTCGTCAAGAACCTGACCGATTACGGCGCATTCGTGGACCTGGGCGGTATCGACGGCCTGCTGCACATCACCGACATGGCATGGAAGCGCGTGCGCCATCCGTCCGAAGTCGTGAACGTCGGCGACGAGCTGGACGTCCGCGTGCTGAAGTTCGACCGCGAGCGCAACCGCGTTTCGCTGGGTCTGAAGCAGCTGGGTGAAGATCCGTGGGACAACATCGCCCGTCGTTACCCGGCCAACAGCCGCGTGTTCGGCAAGGTCTCCAACGTCACCGATTACGGCGCATTCGTCGAGATCGAGCCGGGCGTCGAAGGTCTGGTGCACGTCTCCGAAATGGATTGGACCAACAAGAACGTCAACCCGTCCAAGGTTGTGCAGGTCGGTGACGAAGTTGAAGTCATGGTCCTGGACGTCGACGAGGAGCGTCGCCGCATCTCGCTGGGCATGAAGCAGGTTGCCGCCAATCCGTGGGAAACCTTCGCTGCCATCCACAAGAAGGGCGACAAGGTGTCGGGCCAGATCAAGTCGATCACCGACTTCGGCATCTTCATCGGCCTGGACGGCGGTATCGATGGCCTGGTGCACCTGTCCGACATCAGCTGGAACACCACTGGCGAAGACGTGGTCCGCAACTACAAGAAGGGCGACAACCTGGACGCCGTCGTCCTGGCCGTCGATCCGGAGCGCGAGCGCATCAGCCTGGGCGTCAAGCAGCTGGAGCAGGATCCGTTCGGCCAGTACATGGCTGCCAATCCGAAGGGTTCCAAGGTCGAAGGCGTGGTCAAGGAAGTGGACGCCAAGGGCGCAACCATCGAACTGGCTGACGGCATCGAAGGCTACGTGGCTGCACGCGACGTTGCCAACGAGCGCGTCGACGACGCGACCCAGTTCCTGAAGGTCGGCGACAAGGTGGAAGCCAAGTTCGTCGGCATGGATCGCAAGGGTCGTACCCTGCAGCTGTCGATCAAGGCCAAGGACGACGCGGAAATGCGCGAAGTGCTGGAGGAATACCAGTCCTCTTCGGCTTCCAGCGGCACCACCCAGCTCGGCGCGCTGCTGCGTGCACAGCTGAACAGCAACAAGTCCGAGTAATCGGCCTCACGCTGTCGTAGTTTCCTGGACGGCCCGGACATCAGTCCGGGCCGTTTCAGGGTCTGAGTTCCCCCCGAAGAGCCCGTAATGACCAAATCCGAGCTGATCGAAATCCTGGCGCGCCGACAGGCGCATTTGAAGTCGGACGATGTCGATCTGGCAGTGAAGTCGTTGCTGGAAATGATGGGTGGGGCGCTGGCTGGCGGGGATCGCATCGAGATCCGCGGGTTCGGCAGTTTTTCGTTGCACTACCGGCCACCCAGGCTGGGGCGCAACCCCAAGACCGGGGAATCGGTCGCGTTGCCGGGCAAGCATGTCCCGCACTTCAAACCAGGCAAAGAACTGCGCGAGCGCGTCAGCGCCGTGGTGCCGCTGGAAAGCGACCCCGCGTAGCACGGACTATCGGTCCGCTGATCTTTTGTCCCGCTGCTCTATATTCCGCTACTCTTGAATCCCCCGGAACTGGAGCTGCTCCATGAAAGTCGTACGTCTCCTTATCCTGCTGGCGGTTCTCGTCGCCGGGCTCATCATCGGTGCGCTCAACTCGGACAAGATGGTCCTGAGTCTGGGCTTTACCCAGATCACCACCACCACCGGCCTGGCGATCATTGTCGCCCTGTTGACCGGTGCGCTCATCGGCGGCGGCATCGTGCTGGCCAGCCTGGTGATCCCGCTGTACGCCAAGCTGCGCAAAGCGCAGAAGGCAAGCCCGACCGTGGTCGTGGCACCTGCTTCCACCCCTTCTTCTACTTTCGACGGACGCTGAGCCCCGATGGAATTTGTCTCCGAGTGGTTCTGGTTCTTCCTGTTCCTTCCGCTGGCCGCGTTGTCCGGCTGGGTGATCGGGCGTCGCGGCGGTCAGCGCCATGGCGACAACCAGGTCAGCCGCCTGTCCAGCACCTATTTCCGTGGCTTGAACTACCTGCTCAACGAGCAGCCGGACAAGGCCATCGAGCTGTTCCTGCATATCGCCGAGCTGGACAAGGAAACCTTTGAGACCCAGGTCGCCCTGGGCCATCTGTTCCGCCGCCGCGGTGAAGTGGACCGCGCCATCCGCCTGCACCAGGGCCTGGTCAACCGTGCCGACCTGACCGATGCACAGCGCGTCCAGGCGCTGCTGGCGCTGGGCGAGGACTACATGAAGTCCGGCCTGCTGGACCGCGCCGAAACCGTGTTCACCGAACTGGCCCAGCTCGACCAGCGGGCGCCGCAGGCGCTCAAGCACCTGATCGGCATCTACCAGGCCGAGCGCGACTGGGAAAAGGCGATCGACAACGCCAGTCGCTTCGAAGAGGTCACCGGCGAGCCGATGGGCAAGCTGATCGGGCAGTTCGAATGCGAGCTGGCCGAGCGGTTCCGGGGCGCCGGGAAGATCGAAGAGGCGAGGGCGGCCATCGCGCGCGCCTACCAGGCCGATGCCATGTCGGTCCGCGCCGGCATCATTGAAGGGCGTCTGGAAACCGATGCCGGCAATGCCGAAGCGGCCGTGCGCGCGTTCGAGCGTGCCGCACGCAATGATCCCGAGTACCTGCCCGAAGTGCTGCAGCCGCTCATGCAGAACTACCGCAAGGTCGGCGACCTCGGCGGTGCACGTGCGTTCCTGTCGGAGATGACCGAGCACTATCGGGGCATCGCCCCGGTGCTGGCGTTGACCCAGTTGATGGAAGAGCAGGAGGGCGTGGCCCCGGCGCGTGCCTACCTTGGCCGCCAGCTCAAGGATCGCCCCTCGGTGCGCGGCGAGTCGGCATTGATCGACCTGACCCTGGCCGAAGGTGCCGACTCCACGGCCACCCTGCACGACCTCAAGCACATCACCGACCAGCTGCTGGTGCGCAACCCGGCTTACCGCTGCACCCGCTGCGGCTTCGGCGCCCGTACCCACCATTGGCAATGCCCCAGCTGCAAGGAGTGGGGAACGGTCAAGCCGCTGCTGAATTACGCGGTGCTCTAAGCCATGCCCGTGGCCTGGATGATCGGTCTGCCAGCGGTGCTGGCGATCGCGGCGGCGCTCACCTGGGGCGCGCGCCACTACGCGCTGCGCCGCAACCTGATGGACCAGCCCGGCGAACGCCGCAGCCATGGCGTGGCGACCCCGCGCGGGGGCGGGATCGCCATCGTGCTGACCCTGCTGCTGGCTGCCGTCGCGGCCGCCGTGGCGTGGCCGGCCGCGCGCATCACGCTGGGGGTGTTCAGCCTGGGGCTGGCGCTGGTGGCCGGCATTGGCTGGTGGGACGACCACCGCCCGCTGCCGGCCATCCGCCGGCTGCTGGTGCACATGGTGGCGGCCGCGCTGCTCGGCGGCCTGGTCTGGCAGGCCAGTGGCAGCCTGGTGCACGCCGTGCTGGCGGTCCTGTTCACCACCTCGCTGATCAACATCTGGAACTTCATGGATGGCATCAACGGCCTCGCCACTACCCAGGCGATTCTGGCCGGGCTGGCCTTCGCGATGGTGATGCCGCTCCCGTTCGCGCTGGCCGGCGTGGTGCTGGCGTTGGCCTGCCTGGGCTTCCTGCCCTTCAATTTCCCGCGGGCACGCATCTTCATGGGGGACGTCGGCAGCGGCGCGCTGGGCTATGCGATCGCGGCCCTGGTGTGCCTGGCCAGCGTGGTCACCGAGATCAACTGGCTGCTGTTACTGGTGCCCCTTTCGGCCTTCCTCGTGGACGCAGGCTTCACACTGCTTTCGCGCATGCTGTCCGGGCAACGGTGGATGGAAGCCCACACCCAACACCTTTACCAGCGCGCGGTCAAAAGGGGTGCAAGTCACACCTTGGTGACCGGGTTGTATTTTGTTTTTGGCCTGTTCAGTATTACAGTGTTTAATGCTTGCAGTGATCTGCAGCCGAGGTGGGAGGCTGCCGTAGCGGGTGCGTGGATGATGTTCGCGACCGGCTTGTGGCTACTCCTGCGCAATGGAATGCGCAACTAGAAGGATTGTTTGTTTTATGACGCCTTGGCAGGACCGTCTTACCAGTTTGCTCCCGCGCGCCGCGATCGTGGCCCACGACCTCTTCATGGTCTGGGCATGCTGGCAGCTGTTGCATGCCGGCCGCTATTCGATGCTGGCCGACGCCCCCTCCCTCCCACTCTGGAACATCGACACCTCACTGGTGCTGGCGATCCAGGCCGTGGTGTTCTGGCGGGTGGGCCTGTACCGCGGCCTGTGGCGCTTTGCCAGCGTGGCCGACCTGCTCAACATCTTCAAGGCCAGCTTCATCGGCCTGTTGGCCATTGTCGTGGCACTGGCCTACAAGCGCTTCGCCGGCGTGCCGATGTCGGTGCTGGTGATCTATCCGTTCGCGCTGTCGGCCCTGCTCGGCGCGCCGCGCCTGCTGTACCGCGCGTGGAAGGACTATCAGGCGCTGCAATCGGATGCCAGCGCCCGCCGCGTACTGATCCTGGGTGCCGGCCAGGCGGCTGAAGCCCTGGTCCGTGACCTGCGCCGCTCGGGCGACTTCCACCCGGTGGGCCTGCTCGACGATGCGCCGCACCTGCAGGGCGCCAAGCTGCAGGGCCTGCCCATCCTGGGCACGCTCGACGATGCCCCGTCGGTGGTGCGCGAGACCGCAGCCAAGCTGCTGGTGATCGCCATTCCGTCGTTGGATGCGGTCGGCATGCAGCGGGTGGTCGCCTTGTGCGAAGCCACCGGCGTGCCTTTCCGCATGGTGCCCAAGCTCAACGATGTGCTGCTCGGGCATTCGCTGCCCGGTGAACTGAAAGAGGTCGCGATCGAGGACCTGCTCGGGCGCAAGCCGATCCTGCCGGACTGGTCGCTGATCCGCGGCTGGCTGGGCGGGCGCACGGTGCTGGTGACCGGGGCAGGCGGCTCGATCGGTTCGGAGCTGTGCCGCCAGTGCGCGCGCCACGGTGCCGGCCGGATCATCCTGCTTGAGATGAGCGAGCTGTTGCTGCTCACGATCGAGGCCGAGCTGACGCGCAGCTTCCCGGACCTGGATGTACAGGCCGTGCTGGGCGACTGCGGCGATCCGTCGGTGATCCGGCATGCGCTGTCGCTGGCAAGCGTGGATGCGGTATTCCATGCGGCGGCCTACAAGCAGGTGCCGGTGCTGGAGCGCCAGCTTCGCGAAGCCGTGCGCAACAACATCCTGTCGACCGAAACGGTGGCGCGTGCCTGCGTGGAAGCGCGCATCGAGCATTTCGTGTTCATCTCCACCGACAAGGCGGTCGATCCGGTCAACGCGTTGGGCGCCAGCAAGCGCTACGCGGAGATGATCTGCCAGAGCCTGGACCAGAAAACCAGCCACACGCGGTTTGTCACGGTGCGCTTCGGCAACGTGCTGGCCTCGGCCGGCAGCGTGGTGCCGCTGTTCCGCGACCAGATCATGAAGGGCGGGCCGGTCACCGTGACCGACCCGGAAGTCACCCGTTACTTCATGACCATTCCCGAGGCGTGCCAGCTGATCCTGCAGGCGGCCGCGTCGGCATCGCATGGCGCGATCTACACGCTGGACATGGGCGAGCCGGTGCCGATCCGGGTGCTGGCCGAGCAGATGATCCGTCTGGCGGGCAAGCAGCCGTACAAGGACATCGCCATCATCTACACCGGGCTGCGCCCGGGCGAAAAGCTGCACGAGACCTTGTTCTATTCCGACGAGGACTACCGGCCGACCGCGCATCCCAAGATTCTCGAGGCTGGCGTGCGCACGTTCGCGCGCGATCAGGTGCTGGGCAACATACCGCGCCTGCGCGACGCCATCGCCACCTACGACACCGACGCCATCAACAGCATCCTGTTCGCCACCATGCCGGAGTTCTCGCCCCTGCAACAAGACGATCACGTCGCGTCGGCTAAAGTACTTCCTTTCCCGGCACGAGAGGCCAACAGGCTGTGACGAACAAGCGTATTCGCAAGGCGGTTTTCCCCGTGGCAGGACTCGGTACCCGGTTCCTCCCCGCGACCAAGACGGTGCCCAAGGAGATGCTCCCGATCATCGATCGGCCGCTGATCCAGTACGCCGTCGACGAGGCGATCGAAGCCGGCTGTGACACCTTGATCTTCATCACCAACCGCTACAAGCATGCGGTGGCCGATTACTTCGACAAGGCCTACGAGCTGGAGCAGAAGCTCGAGCGTGCCGGCAAGCTGGAACAGCTGGAGCTGGTGCGCCACGTATTGCCCAACGGCGTGCGTGCGATCTTCGTCACCCAGGCCGAAGCGCTGGGCCTGGGCCACGCGGTGCTGTGTGCCAAGGCGATCGTCGGTGACGAACCGTTCGCGGTGCTGCTGCCCGACGACCTGATCTGGAACCGTGGCGATGGTGCGCTCAAGCAGATGGCCGATGCGAACCAGGCCAGCGGTGCAAGCATCATCGCGGTGGAAGACGTGCCGCATGAAAAGACCGGCAGCTACGGCATCGTTGCCACCGACGCGTTCGATGGCCGCCAGGGCCATATCAGCGCGATCGTCGAGAAGCCCAAGCCGGAAGACGCGCCCAGCGACCTGGCCGTGGTCGGCCGGTATGTGCTGAGCCCGAAGATCTTCGAGCTGCTGGAAGCCACCGGCACTGGTGCCGGCGGTGAAATCCAGCTCACCGACGCCATCGCCGAGCTGCTCAAGAGCGAGCCCGTGGATGCGTACCGTTTCGAAGGAACGCGCTTCGATTGCGGCACGCACCTGGGTCTGGTCGAAGCCACCATCCGCTTTGCGTTGAACAACGACAAGCTGGCCGGCCCGGCGCGCGAGATCATGAAGAAGGCGCTGGCCGAGGGTTGATCGCGGTCGCGATCACCCGGGTAAGTACCGACCGTCGGTCGGCACGCGGCCCCCGGTAGGTACCGACCGTTGGTCGGTACACGCGCCAGCAAAAAAAGGGCAGCCTCGCGGCTGCCCTTTTTGCATTTCGTTGGTGTTCCCGCATCAACCAACCGTCGATGCCGTCCAGCAGGGCAGGGTGCCGGCCCTGGAGCCGGCACCGCCCGCTACATCACAGCGACTCGAAGATACCCGCCGCGCCCATGCCGGTGCCGATGCACATGGTCACCATGCCGTACTTCTGCTGGCGACGGCGCAGGCCGTGCAGCAGCGTGGCGGTGCGGATCGCGCCGGTCGCGCCCAGCGGGTGGCCCAGGGCGATGGCGCCGCCCAGCGGGTTGACCTTGGACGGGTCCAGGCCGCAATCGCGGATCACCGCCAGCGACTGCGCGGCAAAGGCTTCGTTGAGCTCGATCCAGTCCAGCTGGTCCTGGGTCAGGCCGGCCTGCTTGAGCGCCTTGGGGATCGCGGCGATCGGGCCGATGCCCATCACTTCCGGGCGCACGCCGGCGACCGAGAAGCTGACGAAGCGCGCCAGCGGGGTCAGGCCGTAATCCTTGATCGCCTGCTCGGAGGCCAGCAGCACCGCACCGGCGCCATCGCTCATCTGCGAGGAGTTGCCCGCCGTGACGGTGCCGCCGAACTGGCCGTTGCGGAACACCGGGCGCAGCTTGGCCAGGCCTTCAGCGGACGAATCCAGGCGCGGGCCTTCGTCGGTATCGACGACCGTGTCGCGGGTGATGATGCGGCGGCCGTCGGCCAGGTCCGGCTGGCGGGTGCGCACGTCGTAGGGGCTGATCTCGTCCTTGAAGTCGCCGTTCTGGATCGCGGCGATGGCCTTCTGGTGCGAGGCCAGTGCGAAGGCGTCCTGCTCCTCGCGCGAGACCTTCCACTCTTCAGCGACCTTCTCGGCGGTGATGCCCATGCCGTAGGCGATGGCGACGTGGTCGTTGTCGAACACGCTCGGTGCCATGGCGATCTTGTTGCCCATCATCGGCACCATCGACATCGACTCGGTGCCGCCGGCCAGCATCAGGTCCGAATTGCCCAGGCGGATCTGGTCGGCGGCCATGGCCACGGCCTGCAGGCCGGAGGAGCAGAAGCGGTTCACCGTCTGCGCGGCGATGGTGTCGGGCAGGCCGGCCAGCAGCACGCCGATGCGGGCCACGTTCATGCCCTGCTCGGCTTCCGGCATCGCGCAGCCGATGATGGCGTCATCGATGCGGTTGAGGTCGATGCCCGGCGCCTGTGCGACCACGGAGCGGAGCACGTGGGCCAGCATGTCGTCGGGACGGGTGTTGCGGAACACGCCCTTGGGCGCCTTGCCCACCGGGGTGCGGGTGGCGGCGACGATGTAGGCGTCCTGGATTTGCTTGGTCATTGCAGTGATCTCTCTAGATTTTTAGCCGGAGTGCCGACCAACGGTCGGCACCTACCAGAAGCGGACAGGTGTGCCGACCAACGGTCGGCACCTACCGGGCGCGGACGGGGGGCCGTCGCGCCCGGCGCGCCATCAGTTGCGCAGCGGCTTGCCGGTCTTGAGCATGTGCGCGATGCGGGCCTGGGTCTTTTCCTGCTGGGCCAGTTCGACGAAGTGCTTGCGTTCCAGGGTCAGCAGCCACTCTTCGTCGACCAGCGTGCCGCGGTCCACTTCGCCACCGCACAGCACGGTGGCGATGCGCACGGCGATCTCGTAGTCGTACGGGCTGATGAAACGGCCTTCCAGCATGTTGACCAGCATCATCTTGAAGGTGGCGATGCCCACGTCGCCGGCCACCTGGATGCGGCGGGCCGGCATCGGCGGACGGTAGCCGCCTTCGGCCAGCGCCAGCACTTCGGCCTTGGCGATATGCAGCGCTTCGAAGCTGTTGAACACCACCTTGTCGGTGGCACGCATCAGGCCCAGTTCCTTGGCGTTGACCGCCGAGTTGGAGACCTTGGCCATGGCCACGGTTTCAAAGGTCTTCTTCAGTTCGGCGAACACGTCACCGCCCGGGCCTGCAGCCTGCGAGGCGCGCACGGCCAGTTCCTTCAGGCCGCCACCGGCCGGCAGCAGGCCGACGCCGGCCTCGACCAGGCCGATGTAGCTTTCCAGCGCAGCCACGCTCTTGGCGCTGTGCATCTGGAACTCGCAGCCGCCGCCCAGGGCCAGGCCGCGGACCGCGGTCACCACCGGCACCAGCGAGTACTTGATGGCCTGGCTGGTGCGCTGGAAGTTGTGCACCATCTCTTCGAACTGGTCGACCTTGCCGGCCTGCAGCAGGCCGAGCGCGCCGGCCAGATCGGCACCGGCGGAGAAGGGCTCCTTCTGCTGCCAGATCACCAGGCCCTTGTAGTCCTGCTCGGCGCGCTTGATCGCTTCCTGCAGGCCGTTGAGCACGTGGTCGGAGACGGTGTTCATCTTGGTCTTGAAGCTGACCACTGCGATACCGTCGCCGTCATGCCACATGCGCACGCCGTCGTTCTCGAACACGGTTTCGCCCGGAGCGAACTTCTCGCCCAACAGCGGATCCGGGAAGCGCTGGCGCTGGTACACCGGCAGCGCCGAACGCGGCAGCTTGGCGTTGCGGGTCGGGCTGTAGCTGCCTTCGGCGGCATGCACGCCGTCGCGGCCGTCGAACACCCAATCGGGCAGCGGAGCGTTGCTCATGCTCTTGCCGGCCACGATGTCATCAGCGATCCACTGCGCCACCTGCTTCCAGCCGGCGGCCTGCCAGGTTTCGAACGGGCCCAGCGACCAGCCGTAGCCCCAGCGGATCGCCAGGTCAACGTCGCGCGCGGTTTCGGCAATGTCGGCCAGGTGGTAGGCGCTGTAGTGGAACAGGTCACGGAACGTCGCCCACAGGAACTGCGCCTGCGGGTGCTGGCTTTCGCGCAGCTTGGCGAACTTTTCGGCCGGGTTCTTGATCTTCAGGATCTCGACCACTTCCGGTGCGGCGGTGCGGTCGGCAGGGCGGTAGTCCTGCTTCTCCAGGTCCAGCACCACGATGTCCTTGCCGACCTTGCGGAAGATGCCGGCACCGGTCTTCTGGCCGAGTGCGCCCTTGGAAATCAGCGCGTCCAGCCACTTCGGCGACTTGAAGAATTCATGCCACGGATCGTTGGGCAGGGTGTCGCCCATGGTCTTGATCACGTGCGCCATGGTGTCCAGGCCGACCACGTCGGAGGTGCGGTAGGTGGCCGACTTCGGGCGGCCGACCAGCGGACCGGTCAGGCCGTCCACTTCATCGAAGCCCAGGCCGAATTCCTGGGTGTGGTGGATGGTGGACAGGATCGAGAACACGCCGATGCGGTTGCCGATGAAGTTCGGGGTGTCCTTGGCGTACACCACGCCCTTGCCCAGCGTGGTGACCAGGAACGCTTCCAGGCCTTCCAGCACGGCCGCGTCGGTGGTGCTGGCCGGGATCAGCTCGGCCAGGTGCATGTAGCGCGGCGGGTTGAAGAAATGCACGCCGCAGAAGCGGTGGCGCAGCTGCTCGGGCAGCACGTCGGCGAGCTTGTTGATGCCCAGGCCCGAGGTGTTGGAGGCCAGCACGGCGTGGTCGGCCACGAACGGGGCGATCTTCTTGTACAGGTCCTGCTTCCAGTCCATCCGTTCGGCGATGGCTTCGATGATCAGGTCGCAGTCCTTGAGCTGCTCCAGGCCGGTCTCGTAGTTGGCCGGGGTGATCGCCTCGGCGTAGGACTTGCTGGCCAGCGGGGCAGGGCTGAGCTTGCCCAGGTTGGCGATTGCCTTGAGCACGATGCCATCGGCCGGACCTTCCTTGGCGGGAAGATCGAACAGCACGGTGTCGACGCCGGCGTTGGTCAGGTGGGCCGCAATCTGGGCACCCATGACGCCGGCACCCAACACGGCGGCGCGGCGGACTAGCAGGGAATTGGACATGTCGATAAGCCTTTGTTGGTCTGGCAGCCGGGCAGGGCCCGGCTCTACGGAGGGTTCAGTGGGCAGAGCCCGGCTCTACGGGGTGGAAATGGAGATCGACGGAGCGTCGGTGACCGCGCTGGCGCGGAAACCGGCTTCGGCGAAGTGGATCAATTCGCGGGCGGCATGGGCACGATGCGCCGCTTCGGTGACACCGGCGGGTCGCTTGATCAGGCCGAAGTCGGCCATCGCATAGGTCAGCGAGCCGGCCAGGAAGTCCAGCCGCCAATACAGCTCTTCCTTGCTCAACTCCGGCACGCAGCCCGCGATGGCCTTGCCGAAGTCGCGCAGCACGTGGCCGTAGTGGTCGGACAGGAACTTGCGCAGGTTGTCGTTCTTTTCCGCGTAGGCGCGGGCGATCACACGGACGAAGGCGCCCCCGGTCTGGCGGTCCTGGGCCATCGCCAGCGCCGGCTCGACAAAGGCGGCCAGCACCGGGCGCAGCTGGCCGGGGTGCTCGCGGCGGGCGCTGTCCAGCTGGGCCAGGCGGGCGGTGGTCATCTCGTCCATGCGCCGACGGAACACCTCATTGACCAGGTTTTCCTTGGAGCCGAAGTGGTAGTTGACCGCCGCGATGTTCACATCGGCCTGGCTGGTGACCTGGCGAAGCGAGGTCCCGGCGAAGCCATGCTGCGCGAACAGCTCCTCGGCAGCGCCGAGAATGCGGTCCTTGGTGGAGAAATGTGCGGGCTTGGCCATGGGTCGGGCAGGGTTCAATCAAACGATTGTTTGATATTAGACCCGGGGCTGCGCGGGCGCATTGTGCGGCGCACAATGGAGGGAGGGGTTCGTTCATCTGCCCCGGGGGTAGTGCCGGCCGCTGGCCGGCAACCCAAGACAGCTGAACGGGGGCGCGTCGCTTGGGGTTCATGGGGTTGCCGGCCAGCGGCCGGCACTACCGCGGGGGCGGGTTACACGTTAGAATTGCCTCACGTATATCAGGCTAAGCCCGCGTTTCGACGCGGGTTTTTTTCATGTTACTCTCGGGCCGATCAGTGGCCCGCCCAACGGAGAATTCCCATGGCGCTGGAGCGCACCCTTTCCATCATCAAGCCGGACGCCGTCGCCAAGAACGTCATCGGTGAAATCTACGCCCGCTTCGAAAAGGCCGGCCTGAAGGTCGTCGCCGCCAAGTACAAGCAGCTGTCGCGCCGTGAAGCCGAAGGCTTCTACGCCGTGCACCGCGAGCGCCCGTTCTTCAACGCGCTGGTCGAGTTCATGATCTCCGGCCCGGTGATGATCCAGGCCCTGGAAGGCGACAACGCCGTCCTGGCCCACCGCGACCTGCTGGGCGCCACCAATCCGAAGGAAGCCGCTGCGGGCACCATCCGCGCCGACTTCGCTGAATCCATCGATGCCAATGCCGCCCACGGCTCGGACTCGGTTGAGAATGCCGCGATCGAAATCGCCTACTTCTTCGCCGCGACCGAAGTCGTCTCGCGCTGAGAGTGATGCCGTGAACGAGGTCGTACAGCCAACCGCCATCCCATCCGTGCTCATCCCGAGCGTGGCTGTGGCCAAGCAGAACCTGCTCGACCTCGATCGCGAGGGTCTGGAGCGCTTCTTCGCCGAGACACTCGGCGAAGCGCGCTACCGTGCCCACCAGGTGATGAAGTGGATCCACCATCACTACGTCACCGATTTCGACGAGATGACCGACCTGGGCAAGGCGCTGCGCGCCAAGCTCAAGCAGCACGCCGAGGTCCTGGTCCCGAACATCGTGTTCGACAAACCCTCCAACGACGGCACCCACAAGTGGCTGCTGGCGATGGGCAACGATGGCAAGAACGCCATCGAGGCGGTCTACATCCCGGACAAGAACCGCGGCACGCTGTGCGTGTCCTCGCAGGTCGGCTGTGCGCTGAACTGCACGTTCTGTTCGACCGCCACCCAGGGCTTCAACCGCAACCTGTCCACCGCCGAGATCATCGGCCAGGTGTGGGTGGCGGCGCGGCATCTGGGCAACATCCCGCACAAGCAGCGTCGTCTCACCAACGTGGTGATGATGGGCATGGGCGAGCCGTTGATGAATTTCGACAACGTCGTGCGCGCCATGAGCGTGATGCGCGACGATCTGGGCTACGGCCTGGCCAACAAGCGCGTGACCCTGTCCACCTCCGGCCTGGTGCCGCAGATCGACCGGTTGTCCGCCGAGAGCGACGTGTCGCTGGCGGTGTCGCTGCATGCGCCCAACGATGCGCTGCGCGAGACCCTCGTGCCGCTCAACAAGAAGTACCCGATCGTCGAGCTGATGGCCTCGTGCGCACGCTACCTGCGCGCCAACAAGCGCCGCGAATCGGTCACCTTCGAATACACCCTGATGAAGGGCATCAACGACCAGCCCGAACACGCCCGCCAGCTGGCGCGGCTGATGCGCCAGTTCGACAACGCCGTGCAGACGTCGCACGCGGGCAAGGTCAACCTGATTCCCTTCAATCCGTTCCCGGGCACCCGCTACGAGCGCTCCGGTGACACCGAGATCCGTGCTTTCCAGAAGATCCTGCTGGATTCGCAGGTCCTGACGATGGTCCGACGCACCCGCGGCGACGACATCGACGCCGCCTGTGGCCAGCTCAAGGGCCAGGTGATGGACCGCACGCGTCGCCAGGCCGAGTTCAACAAGACACTCCAGGATGGGAAAAGCCGGGATGCCGCTGCCTGATTTCCGATTGCCAGCCGTTGTTTTCATCGCGCTGGCATTGGTCGGCTGCGGCAAACAAGGCATGAAGCCCCCCGCCTCCGCGCTGGGGGTAGCCCCCACGTATGAGGTCCGCGACAACGCGGCAACGCGTCGCCGGTTCAATTACCAGGACCAGATGACGCTGGCCGACCGGGCCTATCAATCCGGCTCGCTGGCAGCGGCGGAGAAAAACGCCCGTTCGGCGCTCAAGCTGGACGGCGACCGGCCAGAGGCCTATCTGATGCTGGCCACCCTGGCGGCCCGGCGCGGCGAAGATGTCGCTGCGGGCGGGCTCTACCGCAAGGCGGCCGAACTGGCGCCCGAACGCGGCGATGTGCTCAACAATTATGGCGCCTGGCTATGTACACATGGCCGCGCCGCCGAGTCGCTGGTCTGGTTTGACCGCGCGCTTGCTGCGCCGGGCTATGCCACACCGGCCTCGGCGCTGGCCAATGCCGGTGGCTGTGCGCTGGAGGCGGGCCAGTCCGAACGGGCCGCCCGCGACCTGCGTGCCGCCCTGCAGGTTGAGCCGGGCAACGCCTATGCGCTGGAGTCGATGGCGCGCAGCGAGTACGCCCAAGGCCGCTATTTCGAGGCGCGCGCCTTCTCCCAACGTCGTCTTGCGGCTGCACCGGCCACACGTTCCGTGTTACAACTTGCCTCTGAAATCGAGGCGCAGTTGGGTGACACGGTTGCATCCGGTCGCTATCTGCAGCGAATTCGCGACGAATTTCCGCAGGATGCGGCTCCTAATTCCCGGGGTTGAAGCATTGTGATTGATGACCAGACTGTGAACGCTTTTGATGCCGCTGCCGGCTGTGGGGTCCGTCTCCGCCAGGCGCGCGAAGCGGCAGGGCTGACGCTTGAAGCGGTAGGGCAGCAGTTGCACATGCCGGTGCAGGTGGTGAAGTCGCTGGAAGCCGAGCAGTGGGACCGCCTGGGCGCCCCGGTGTTCGTGCGCGGCCAGTTGCGCAGCTATGCGCGCCTGCTGAAGATCGATCTGGGCGACGTGCTGGAACAGGCCCGGATCGGGCCGGTGGTGCCGCCGCAGCTGGTCAGCCACACCCATACCCCGCGGGCCAGGCGCATTGCCGAGAGCCTCGGCCGCCGTGTGCTCTATGTGGGCATCACGGCCGTGCTGGCCGTTCCGGTCTGGTTTGCCACCCGGGGCCACTTCGACGGCAGCGCCAACACGCCCAATACCGCGTCGCTGGATGTGATCCCGGCGGCCGTTCCGGTGGGCGGCGGTGCCGTTCCGGCCGAGGCGACCCCGGCGGCGCCGGCACCCACCAGTGCCACCACCGGCACCCCTTCGGCGCCTTACCTGGCGTCGCTGACCCCGGTGCCGCGCCCGGCGGCCACCGCAGCGGTGCCGACCGGCGCGCTCAACCTGCAGTTCAAAGGCGACAGCTGGGTCGATATCGCCGCCCCCGACGGCAGTACCGTGGAAAAGGCGCTGATCAAATCCGGCGAAGCGCGCAGCTTCACGCCGGGCCAGGTAGGCCGCATGGTGCTGGGCAATGCGTCGGCGGTCGAGGTTCAGCAGGCCGGCACTATCGTCGATCTTTCGCCGTACCAGCGAGCCAACGTGGCACGCTTTACGGTATCCTCTGACGGCTCCGTGGCCCCAGTTCCGCACTGAGTCGCGTTTCCCAATCCAATTCAAACAGCTCCTCCTTACGGGCGGGGCGAGAGTACGCATGGCGATCGACGACCTGCTCGACGAGCACGAACAAAGTGAACGCGTCCGCGGCTGGCTGCGGAAGAATGGTGTCAGCATCCTCGCCGGCGTGGCGATCGCAATCGGCGGCATCGCCGGTTGGCAATGGTGGCAGAAGGACCACAGCAACCAGCTGGCCGGCGCCAACGTCCAGTACCAGGCAGTGCTCAAGCACCTGCAGGACAAGGATCTGGCCCAGGCGGCCAAGGGCGTGAAGGCGCTCGACGACGGCAAGGCCAACATTTACTCGGACCTGGCGGCGCTGCAGCTGGCCAAGGCCCAGGTCGAGGCAGGCAAGAACGAAGACGCGCTGGCAACGCTGCGCGCGATCAAGGCCGACCCGGAATTCCAGCCGGTCATCGAGCAGCGCATCGCGCGCCTGTTGCTGGCCACCGGCAAGACCGACGATGCGATCAAGGCGCTTGGCACCGCCAGCGACAGTGCCAGCCTGGAAATCCATGGCGATGCACTGATGGCGCAGGGCAAGCGTGATGCCGCCCGGCAACAGTATGAGAAGGCGCTCAAGACGCTGGACGTGGCAGCGCCGCAGCGGCGCCTGCTTGAAACCAAAGTGATGGATGCCGGTGGCACCGTCACCGATGCTGCGGAGTCGGTGTAATGAAGCATATGGTCATGATCAAGCGCGTTGCCACCCTGGTTCTGCTGGGCGTGGCGTTGTCCGGTTGCACCACCGTCAAGGGGTGGTTCGCCGGCAAGGATGCAGCGGCCAAGAAGGCATTGGAGCCGGCTGAACTGGTGAAGTTCGAGCCGACCGCCAAGGTCGACCGGCTCTGGAGCGTGAACGTCGGCAAGGGCGAGAAGCGCATCGGCGTCCGCCAGGGCCCGACCGTGGCCGACGGCCGCGTGTATGCGGCCGCCATTTACGGCGGCGTGCATGCCATCGATCTGCAGACCGGCAAGAAGGTCTGGACCTGGGAGCCGGCCAAGGAAAAGAAGAAGCCCAAGCTGCGCCTCTCCGGTGGCCCCGGCGTGGGTGGCGGCCTGGTGGTGATCGGGACGCTGGACGGCCAGGTGATCGCTCTGGGTGCCGAAGACGGCGCCGAGAAGTGGCGCGCCAAGGTGCCCGGCGAAGTGATCGCCGCCCCGGCAATCGCCCAGGGCATGGTGTTCGTGCGCAGCAACGACGGTCGCGTGACCGCCCTGGATGCCGAGAACGGCACCCAGCGCTGGTTCAACCCGCGTGAGCTGCCGGCGCTGACCGTGCGCGGCAATGCCGCCGTGGTGGCTGGCCCGGGCGTGCTGTTCGTCGGCAACGATGATGGCAGCGTGTCGGCCCTGGCGATGACCGACGGCCGCACCGTGTGGGACCAGATGGTCGCCAACGGCGAAGGCCGTACCGAACTGGAGCGTATGTCCGACGTGGACGGCGCCCCGGTGCTGGAAGGCAATACGCTGTTCGTGGGCAGCTTCAAGAACCAGACCATGGCGATCGAAGGCCCGACGGGCCGTCCGCTGTGGTCGCGTGATCATGGCGGCGCCGGTGGCGTGGCCCTGACCTCGGGCAATGTGTTTGTCACCGACAACAAGGGTGGCGTGTTCGGCCTGGACAAGAGCAGTGGCAGCGCGATGTGGTCGCAGACCGCCTTGGCGCGCCGCTCGCTGACCGGGCCGGCGGTGCAGGGCGACTACGTCGTTGTAGGCGACTACAAGGGCTACCTGCACTGGTTGCGGACAGATAATGGCGAGCTTGCCGCTCGCGCCAAGAGTGGCGGTGACGCGCTCCTGGCGCAGCCGGTAACCGCTGATGGGATTCTGCTGGTGCAGAACGTTGATGGAAAGCTGACCGCATTCCGGTTGGCACAATAAGGAGTTACCGCGATGCTGCCCTTGGTCGCCCTGGTTGGACGGCCGAATGTCGGCAAGTCCACGCTGTTCAATGCGTTTACCCGTACGCGCGACGCGCTGGTCCATGACCAGCCCGGCGTGACCCGGGACCGTAATTACGGTGTTTGTCGTCTTAACGAAGACCACCCGTTCCTGGTGGTCGATACCGGCGGTATCGCCGGTGAAGAAGAAGGTTTGGCCGGCGCTACTGCCCGCCAGGCCCGCGCTGCCGCCGCCGAGGCGGATCTGATCCTGTTCGTGGTCGATGCCCGTGAGGGCCCGATGGACGACGAGATCCTGTCCTGGCTGCGCAAGCTGGCGCGTCCGACGTTGCTGTTGATCAACAAGATCGACGGCATGAACGAAGACACGGTGCGTTCGGAGTTCGCCCGTTACGGCTTCGGCGAAATGCTGACCGTGTCGGCCGCGCACCGCCAGGGTCTGGACGATCTGCTGGACGAAGTCGTGGAGCGGCTGCCTGAAGAGGGCACCACCGAGACCCTCGACACCGATCCGAACCGCATCCGCATTGCCTTCGTTGGCCGCCCCAACGTGGGCAAGTCGACGCTGGTCAATCGCCTGCTGGGCGAAGAGCGCATGATCGCCTCCGAAGTGCCCGGTACCACCCGCGACTCGATCGCGGTGGACATGGAGCGCGACGGTCGCGAGTACCGCCTGATCGACACCGCAGGCCTGCGTCGCAAGGCGCGCGTGGAGGAGGTGGTCGAGAAGTTCAGCGTGATCAAGACGCTGCAGGCGATCGAGCAGTGCCAGGTGGCCGTGCTGATGCTGGACGCGTCCGAAGGCGTGACCGACCAGGACGCCAGCGTGCTGGGTGCGGTGCTCGATGCCGGCCGTGCGTTGGTCGTGGCGATCAACAAGTGGGATGGCCTCACCGACTACCAGCGCGAGCAGGCCGAAGCCCTGGTGTCGCGCAAGCTCGGCTTCGTGCCGTGGGCCGAAGTGGTGCGCATCTCGGCCAAGCATGGCTCGGGCCTGCGCGAGCTGTTCCGCTGCATCCACGCCGCGCATGCCTCGGCGACGCATGAGTTCAGTACCAGCGAAGTCAACAAGGCGCTGGAAGTGGCCTACGAGACCAACCCGCCGCCGGCGATCCGTGGTCACGTGTCCAAGCTGCGTTACGTGCATCCGGGCGGCTCCAACCCGCCGACCTTCATCGTGCACGGCACGCGCCTGAAGGACCTGCCGGAGTCGTACAAGCGCTACCTGGAGAACTTCTTCCGGAGGCGTTTCAAACTGGTCGGTACCCCGGTGCAGTTCATCTTCCGTGAGGGTGTGAACCCCTATGAAGGCAAGAAGAACGTGCTCACCGAACGTCAGGTCAAGCGCAAACGGCGCCTGATCAAGCACGTCAAGGGCAAGTGACCCAACGAAGAGCCGGCGAAAGCCGGCTCTTTTCATTGCGGCGCTGCCGGCTGCTGGGCACACGCGACGGTAGTAGGCCGCTGGCCGGCAACCGCGACAAACCCGCCGCGCGCGCCCCGGTACGCGATAATCCCGGCCATGCGCACCATCCCCGAACTCACCCCCGCCCAGGCACGCGAACGCGTCGCCCGTGGCGCGTTGCTCATTGACGTGCGCGAAGCGCACGAACGTGCCGCCGGCATGGCCGAGGGCGCGCTCGGCATCGCCAAGGGCGAGCTACTGGCATCGCCGCCTACGCATCTGCCCGCCACCGATCGCGAGGTGGTGTTGATCTGCCAGAGCGGCAGGCGTTCGCTGGATGCCGCAGTCGCCCTGGCCGACCTGGGCTATACGCAGTTGGCGTCCGTGGACGGCGGCACCAACGCCTGGCGGGCCGCCGGCCTGCCCGTGGTGCAGCCGCTGCAGACCGACGACGAGCGCGACTTCAACGAGCGCTACGCGCGCCACCTGCTGCTGCCCCAGGTGGGCGTGGCAGGCCAGCAGACACTGCTGACCTCGCGTGTGCTGGTGCTCGGTGCCGGTGGGCTGGGTGCGCCGGCCGCCTTCTATCTGGCAGCGGCCGGGGTAGGGCACCTGCGCATCGCCGATGACGATGTGGTCGAGCGCAGCAACCTGCATCGCCAGATCCTGCACACCGACGCCAGCGTCGGCATGCCCAAGGTGCTGTCGGCGCGCGAACGCCTGTTGGCGCTCAACCCGCACCTGGATGTGGACGCCGTGCAGGTGCGCGTCAGTGCCGACAACGTCGATGCACTGCTGGACGGGGTGGACGTGGTGCTGGACGGCTCGGACAACTTCCCGCTGCGCTACCTGCTCAACGATGCCTGCCTCCAGCACCGCATTCCCCTGGTGTATGGCGCGGTCGAGCGTTTCACCGGCCAGGTCAGCGTGTTCGACGCCGGCCGCCAGCGTGGCCAGGCCCCGTGCTACCGCTGTCTGTTCCCGGAGCCACCGCCGCCGGAGTTCGCGCCCAACTGTTCTGAAGCCGGCGTGCTGGGCGTGTTGCCGGGAATGGTCGGGTTGCTCCAGGCCACCGAAGTGCTCAAGCTGCTGCTCGGCATGGGCGAGCCGCTGGTTGGGCGGCTGCTGAGTTTCGATGCACTGGGCATGCGTTTTCGTGAGACCCGGCTGCGCCCCGATCCGGCCTGTCCGCTGTGCGCGCCGGGGAAAGCGTTTCCCGGGTACATCGATTACGCCGCGTTCTGCAGCGGACCGTAACGCCGGGCGCTGCCTGATTTCGGCGACCGCGTAACGCCGGGCTCTGCCCGGCTGCATTTCGCACGTTGCCTGCCAGCCGGGCAGAGCCCGGCTCTACGTGATTTCAGGACGATCCTCGCCGCCACCCGGCCCATCGTTCTGTTTTCGGCACGATCATGCGCAACATGGATGCTATTGCCGCCCGGCGCTTTGCCCTATCGTTGAGCCATCTAAAGTAGTCCGGGGAAACAACCGCATGGCGGTCGAAGCAGGTGCCAGTGAGCTGGTGAAAGTCGTGGCGCTGCTGGGCGCGGCGGTGGTGATGGTGCCGCTGTTCCGACGGCTGGGGCTGGGCTCGGTGCTGGGCTATTTCGCCGCCGGCCTGGCCATCGGCCCGTTCGGCTTCGGCTGGTTCTCCGACCCGCAGGCGATCCTGCACACCGCCGAACTCGGCGTGGTGATGTTCCTGTTCGTGATCGGGCTGGAAATGCGGCCCTCGCACCTGTGGGGCCTGCGCAACGAAATCTTCGGGCTCGGCACGCTGCAGATCGTGGTCTGCGGCGCGGTGCTGACGGGCGTGTGCATGCTGTTCGGGTTCCCGGTCAACGTGGCCTTCATCGGCGCCTTCGGCTTCGTGCTGACCTCCACCGCGGTGGTGATGCAGCTGCTGGCCGAGCGCGGCGACATTGCCTTGCCGTCCGGGCAGAAGATCGTCTCGATCCTGCTGTTCGAAGATCTGCTGATCGTGCCGCTGCTGGCCGTGGTGGCCTTCATGGCCCCCGTGCAGGCCGACGCCGGCGACAGTTCGCGCTGGGTCAGCGTGGGCATCGGTGCCGGTGCCATCGTCGGCCTGGTGCTGGTGGGCCGGTTCCTGCTCAATCCGCTGTTCCGCATCCTGGCCGCGGCCAAGGCGCGCGAAGTGATGACCGCCGCCGCGCTGCTGGTGGTGCTGGGGGCGGCGCTGCTGATGCAGCTGGGCGGGCTGTCGATGGCGATGGGCGCGTTCCTGGCCGGCGTACTGCTCAGCGAATCCACGTTCCGCCACCAGATCGAAGCGGATATCGAGCCGTTCCGCGGCATCCTGCTGGGGCTGTTCTTCCTCAGCGTGGGCATGGCGCTGGACCTCACCGTGGTGGCCAACAACTGGCCGCTGATTGTGTCGGGCGTGTTCGCGCTGATGCTGGCCAAGGGCGTGTGCATCTACATCGTGGCGCGCATCATGGGCAGCGACCACCGCCAGGCGCTCGACCGCGGCGTGGTGATGGCGCAGGGCGGCGAGTTCGCGTTCGTGCTGTTTTCCGCGGCCGCAGCGGCCGGCGTGATCGGGGTGGAGGTCAACGCCAATCTGACCGCGATCGTGGTGCTGTCGATGGCGCTCACGCCGCTGTTCGTGCTGCTGCACGACAAGCTGATGCCCGACCGCGAAGTGTCGCTGGATGGCGTTGAAGAAGCCGACGGCCTGTCCGGCAGCGTGTTGATGATCGGCTTCGGTCGCTTCGGTCAGGTGGCCAGCCAGTCGCTGCTGGCGCGCGATGTGGACGTGACCATCATCGACAACGACGTGGACATGATCCACAACGCCGAGCGCTTCGGCTTCAAGATCTACTACGGCGACGGCACCCGCCTGGACGTGCTGCACGCCTCCGGTGCGGGCTCTGCGCGCGCCATCGCGGTGTGCGTCAACAACGCTCAGGACGCCGACCGCATCGTGGAACTGGTCACCCATCAGTTCCCCCAGGCCAAGCTGCTGGTGCGTTCGTTCGACCGCGAGCATTCGCTGCGGCTGATCCATGCCGGTGTGGACTACCAGATCCGCGAGACCTTCGAATCGGCGTTGCAGTTCGGTCAGGTCGCCCTGATGGAACTGGGCGCCGACCAGGACGATGCGCGCGAGATCGCCGAGCAGATCCGCGAGCGCGACGCCGAGCGTTTCGAGCTGGAAATGGCCGGCGGCAGCATGCGCGCCGGGGCGCACATGGTGTTCGGCACGGCGCTGCCGGGCGTGCCCACGCCCACGCCGTTCACCGCGCCCAAGCGCAAGGCACGCACGCTCAACGCCGACGAAGTACCGGAAGAGGAATGACGCGCCGGTGGGCGGGGCGGGCCTAATCGGGGACAATGGCGTCCCCGCCACCCCCGCCTGCCGCCCTCGATGAGCTCACCGACCCCCGCACCTGCCGTTCCCGCCCGTATTCTGGATGGGCGCCGCATCGCCGAAGACCTGCTGGACAGCCTGAAGGTCCGGGTCGATGCCCGCCTGGCCGCCGGTGGCAGCCGCCCGGGCTTGGCCGTGGTGCTGGTGGGAGGCGATCCGGCCTCGACCGTGTACGTGCGCAACAAGCGCCGTGCCGCCGAGAAGGTGGGCATCGAGGCCTTCGATTACGACCTGCCGGCCGGCACCAACGAGGCCCAGCTGCTTGAGCTCATCGACCAGCTCAACAACGACCCCAAGATCCACGGCATCCTGGTGCAGCTGCCGCTGCCGGGCATTCCCGACGCCAGCCGGCTGATCCACCGCATCGACCCGCGCAAGGACGTGGACGGCTTCCACCCCGAGAACGTGGGCCATCTGGCCCTGCGCGAGTTCGGCCTGCGCCCGTGCACCCCGCGCGGCATCGTCACCCTGCTGGGCCATACCGACCAGCCGGTGCGTGGCCGCAACGCCACCATCGTGGGGGTCAGCAACCATGTCGGCCGCCCGATGGGCCTGGAGCTGCTGATTGCCGGCTGCACCGTGACCAGCTGCCACAAGTTCACCCCGCGCGACGTGCTGGAGCGCAGCGTGCGCGACGCCGACATCCTCGTGGTGGCGGTGGGCCGCCCGGGCATCGTGCCGGGTGAATGGGTAAAGCCGGGCGCGGTGGTGATCGACGTGGGCATCAACCGCCTGGATGACGGCCGCCTGGTCGGCGACGTCGGCTTCGAGGCCGCGGCTCAGCGGGCCAGCTGGATCACCCCGGTGCCGGGCGGGGTAGGGCCGATGACCGTGGCCACGTTGATGCAGAACACGCTGGAAGCGGCTGAAGCGGCCGTCTGACCGCCCGTGCCGACCCGGGTCGGCGCATCGCCCGGATGCCCATGCGGCCTGGGTCCCGTGCCGACCAACGGTCCGCGGCGGCCATCCCGGTAGAGCCGACCGTTGGTCGGCTGCCGTTGGCGCGGTGGCGCATCGCCCGGGGGGCAGCCGACCAACGGTCGGCTCTACCGTTCGCCGGCGCGACACAGCGTCGCACCGGCCCCCTGCCCAAGCGGGCCGAATCAGGGTAAAATGTCGCGCTTCCCCACATCTCGGGTATGCCGATGCTGCGCATCCAGGCTGAAGCTCTCACCTACGACGACGTCTCGCTCGTCCCCGCACACTCCACGATCCTGCCCAAGGATGTCAGCCTGGAAACCCGGCTGACCCGCGACCTGCGGCTGAAGCTTCCGATCCTCTCCGCGGCCATGGATACGGTCACCGAAGCACGCCTGGCCATCGCCATGGCCCAGCTCGGTGGCATGGGCATCATCCACAAGAACCTGACCGTGGAGCAGCAGGCCGCCGAAGTGGCCCAGGTCAAGAAGTTCGAGGCCGGCGTCATCCGCGACCCGATCACGGTCGGCCCGGAAACCACCATCCGCGACGTGCTGGCCCTGACCCAGGCGCGCAACATCTCCGGCGTGCCGGTGGTGGACGGCGGCGGCCAGCTGGTCGGCATCGTCACCCACCGTGACATGCGCTTCGAGACGGAGCTGGACGATCCGGTCCGCCACATCATGACCAAGAAGGATCGCCTGATCACGGTCAAGGAAGGCGCCGCGTCGGAAGAAGTGCTGCAGCTGCTGCACCGCAACCGCATCGAAAAGATCCTGGTGGTCAACGATGATTTCGCCCTGCGTGGCCTGATCACCGTCAAGGACATCCAGAAGAACACCGACTACCCCAACGCCGCCAAGGACACCGCCACGCGTTTGCTGGTGGGTGCTGCCGTGGGCGTGGGTGGCGACACCGATCGCCGCGTTGAAGCGCTGGTCGCCGCCGGCGTGGACGTGCTGGTGGTGGACACCGCGCACGGCCATTCGCAGGGCGTGCTGGACCGCGTGCGCTGGGTCAAGAAGAACTTCCCGAACGTGCAGGTCGTGGGTGGCAACATCTGCACCGGCGAAGCCGCGCTGGCGCTGCTGGACTGTGGCGCGGACGCGGTCAAGGTCGGCATCGGCCCGGGCTCGATCTGCACCACGCGCGTGGTCGCCGGTGTCGGCGTGCCGCAGATCACTGCGATCGACCTGGTGGCCGAAGCGCTGCAGGACCGCATCCCGCTGATTGCCGACGGTGGCATCCGCTACTCCGGTGACATCGGCAAGGCGCTGGCCGCCGGTGCGTCGACCATCATGATCGGTGGCCTGCTGGCCGGTACCGAAGAATCGCCCGGCGAAACCGAGCTGTTCCAGGGCCGTTCCTACAAGAGCTACCGTGGCATGGGCTCCCTGGCCGCGATGGAGAAGGGGTCCAAGGACCGCTACTTCCAGGACGCCTCCAGCGCCGACAAGCTGGTGCCCGAAGGCATCGAAGGCCGCGTGCCGTATCGCGGCCCGGTCGGCGGCATCATCCACCAGCTGATGGGCGGCCTGCGCGCCACCATGGGCTACGTGGGCTGCGGCACCGTCGAAGACATGCGCAGCAAGCCGAAGTTCGTCAAGATCAGCGGCGCCGGCCAGCGTGAGAGCCACGTCCACGACGTGCAGATCACCAAAGAGCCGCCGAACTACCGCGCCTGATGCGGCATGAGCAAAGAGGAACGAGGAAGCTGATTCCCGTTCCTCTTTCTCTATCGGCCGCCGGTTTTCGTATTCGTTTCCTGTTTTCTTTCCTGCATTGCCCAGGGCGCCATGACCAACATCCATAACGACAAGATCCTCATCCTCGATTTCGGTGCTCAGTACACCCAGCTGATCGCGCGCCGCATCCGCGAGCTCGGCGTGTACTGCGAAATCTGGGCATGGGACCACAACCCGGCTGAGATTGCCGCGTTCGGCGCCAAGGGCATCATCCTGTCCGGTGGCCCGGAATCGACCACGCTGCCGGGCGCGCCCGCCGCGCCGCAGGAAGTGTTCGACAGCGGGCTGCCGATCTTCGGCATCTGCTACGGCATGCAGACCCTGGCCGCCCAGCTCGGTGGCGCCACCGAAGCGGCCGACCAGCGTGAGTTCGGCCATGCCGAAGTCAACGTCGTGCACCCCGATGCGCTGTTCAAGGGCCTGAGCGACCACGGCGGCGAGCCGAAGTTGAACGTGTGGATGAGCCACGGTGACCACGTCTCCGTCGCCCCGCCGGGCTTCACCGTGACGGCCGTGACCGATCGCATCCCGGTGGCCGCGATGGCCAACGAAGAGAAGCGCTGGTACGGCGTGCAGTTCCACCCGGAAGTGACCCACACCCTGCAGGGCCAGGCGCTGCTGCGCCGCTTCGTGGTGGACGTGTGCGGCTGCGAAACCCTGTGGACCGCAGCCAACATCATCGACGACCAGATCGCCCGCGTGCGCGAACTGGTGGGCGATGACGAAGTCATCCTGGGCCTGTCCGGCGGCGTCGACTCGTCGGTCGTGGCCGCGCTGCTGCACAAGGCGATCGGCGACAAGCTGACCTGCGTGTTCGTCGATACCGGCCTGCTGCGCTGGCAGGAGGGCGACCAGGTGATGGCGATGTTCGCCGAGCACATGGGCGTCAAGGTGATCCGCGTGAATGCCGCGGACCGCTATTTCAGCAAGCTCGAAGGCGTGAGCGACCCGGAAGCCAAGCGCAAGATCATCGGCAACCTGTTCGTGGACATCTTCGATGAAGAGTCCACCAAGCTGAAGAACGCCAAGTGGTTGGCGCAGGGCACCATCTACCCGGATGTGATCGAGTCGGCCGGCAGCAAGACCGGCAAGGCGCATGTGATCAAGAGCCACCACAACGTGGGCGGCCTGCCGGAGCACATGAAGCTGGGCCTGGTGGAGCCGCTGCGCGAGCTGTTCAAGGATGAAGTGCGTCGCCTCGGCGTCGAACTCGGCCTGCCGCGCAGCATGGTCTACCGCCACCCGTTCCCAGGCCCGGGCCTGGGCGTGCGTATCCTGGGCGAAGTGAAGCGCGAATACGCCGAGCTGCTGGCCAAGGCCGATGCGATCTTCATCGACGAACTGCGCAAGGCCGATCTGTACGACAAGACCAGCCAGGCGTTCGCGGTGTTCCTGCCGGTGAAGTCGGTGGGCGTGGTGGGTGATGCGCGCGCGTATGAGTGGGTGATTGCGCTGCGTGCGGTGGAGACGATCGACTTCATGACGGCGCATTGGGCGCACCTGCCGTATGAGTTCCTGGGTACGGTGAGTAACCGGATCATCAATGAGTTGCGGGGGGTGTCGCGGGTGGTTTATGACATCTCGGGGAAGCCGCCGGCTACTATTGAGTGGGAATGAGTTGAAAGAATGAGGGCGCCGAGAGGCGCCCTTGTTGTATGCGGTGTGTGCCCTCGTGTTCTCTTTTCGAAACTTTTGGCACGTCGCGCTGGATTTGTAGCAAGGTCAGAATCTGCCGGCCACCTCGTACGCATGAGCCTTCAACTGCAGGCTGCCTTCGGATTGCGTCGGGAGGAGGTCATCAAGTTCCAGCCCAGTTACGCGGATCAAGGTGACCGCATCGCCCTCAAGGGATCGTGTACCAAGGGAGGTCGGGAGCGAACTGTGCCCATCACCACGACAGCGCAACGCGATACGCTCCAGGCAGCACACCACCTGGCGGGCACAGGATCACTAATCCCGGCAAACAAGACCTACATCCAGCAGCGGCACGTCTACGATGGGCAGTGCAGGGCTGCGGGGCTTAGCAATATGCATGGGCTGCGGCATCAGTATGCACAGATGCGATATGAAATATTGACGGGGTGGAAGTCACCAGCAGCAGGCGGACCTGGCAAGGCTCAATTCGGTCTGTCGCAGCGCTTGGTGGACCGCCACGCCCGCCAGCAAATCAGCCGTGAACTCGGGCATGAGCGGTTGACTGTGACGTCGATCTATCTGGGAGCTTGAGGTTGGCTAGGCTGGTGCTCAAACATTATTCCAATGATAGACTTTGGGCGATTTAAGACGACTTTAAAACATAATTCCAGAGCGCCATCGACATGAGCACTGAACCATGGGTGACTGCAGAACACGTGGCCCAGCATCTCGGTGTCGCCAAAGACACTGTTTATCGCTGGAGAGAGCGGAAGGGCCTACCAGCGCACCGCGTAGGGCGGCTGTGGAAGTTTCAGTTGTCCGAAGTGGACGAGTGGGTGCGCGCAGGCGGAGCCGACGAAGGTGCCACTTAGTCAGGGAGTCAACACACATGAGCACTACGGCTTTTACCCGCCCATGCAATGGCGCTAGTAAACCATTTGGGTCCTTGAGAAAAGAGTCATGACGACCTCAGAACAACAAATCGAACTCGATCTGATCGCCAAGCTTGGTGACCTCAAGTACACCTATCGCCAAGATATCCGGGACCGTGCTGCGCTAGAGGCCAACTTTCGCGCCAAATTTGAGGCACTCAACCGGGTGCGTCTGACCGACAGCGAGTTCCAACGCTTGCTGGACAGCATTATCACGCCCGATGCCTACAACGCCGCCCAAACGCTGCGCAACATCAATGCCTTCGATCGCGACGACGGCACACCGCTGAACTACACCTTGGTGAACATTCGGGACTGGTGCAAGAACGACTTCGAGGTCGTCAACCAGCTGCGCATGAACACCGGCAACAGCCATCACCGCTACGACGTGATGCTGCTTATCAACGGCGTGCCGGTGGTGCAGATCGAACTGAAGACGCTGGCGGTCAGCCCGCGCCGCGCGATGCAGCAGATCGTCGATTACAAGGGCGACCCCGGCAACGGCTATGGAAAAACCCTGCTGTGCTTCTTGCAGCTCTTCATCGTCAGCAACCGCACCGACACCTGGTACTTCGCGAACAACAACGCCCGGCACTTCAGCTTCAATGCCGATGAGCGCTTCTTGCCGGTCTACCAGTTCGCCAGCGAAGACAACAAGAAGGTCACCCAGCTCGACAGCTTCGCCGACAAGTTCTTGGCCAAGTGCACTTTGGGCCAGATGATCAGCCGCTACATGGTGCTGGTTGCCAGCGAGCAGAAGCTGCTGATGATGCGGCCGTACCAAATCTATGCAGTCAAAGCCATCGTGGAGTGCATCCACCAGAACTGCGGCAACGGCTACATCTGGCACACCACCGGCTCGGGCAAGACGCTGACTTCGTTCAAGGCATCCACCCTGCTCAAAGACAACCCGGACATCGACAAGTGCCTGTTCGTGGTGGACCGCAAAGACCTGGATCGCCAGACACGCGAAGAATTCAACCGCTTCCAGGAAGGCTGCGTCGAAGAGAACACCAACACCGAAGCACTGGTGCGCCGCCTGCTGTCCGACGACTACGCCGACAAAGTGATCGTCACCACCATCCAGAAGCTAGGCTTGGCGCTGGACGAGAACAGCAAGCGCAACAAGCAGAAAGAAAAGCAGGGCCAGGAGACCTACAAGCAGCGTCTGGAGCCCCTACGCGAGCAGCGCGTGGTGTTCATCTTCGACGAGTGCCACCGCTCGCAGTTCGGGGACAACCACAAGGCCATCAAGGAGTTCTTCCCGAAGGCCCAGTTGTTCGGCTTCACCGGCACTCCGATCTTCAAGGACAACGCCACGGCCGTACAGATCGAAGGCCAGCAGGCCAGCTATCGCACCACAGATGACCTGTTCCAGCGTTGCCTGCACGAATACACGATCACGCACGCCATCGAAGACCAGAATGTCCTGAAGTTCCACATCGACTTCTTCAAGCCCGAGGGCAAGAAGCCGCCCAAGCCGGGTGAGGGGCTGCCGAAGGCCAAGGTCATCGAGACCATCCTGGCCAAGCACGATGCCGCCACCAACGGACGCAAGTTCAATGCCGTACTGGCCACCGCCAGCATCAATGACGCCATCGAGTATTTCGAGGCCTTCAAGGAACTGCAGGGCAAAAAGCGGTCAGAGGATGACAGCTTCCTTCCGCTGAACGTGGCCTGCGTGTTCTCTCCCCCTGCCGAAGGCAACAAGGACGTTCAGCAGATTCAAGAAGACCTGCCGCAGGAGAAGGCCGACAACCAGCAGGACCCCGAAGGCAAGAAAGCCGCGCTCACGCGCATCATGGCCGACTACAACGCGCGCTTCGGCACGAACCACCGCATTGCCGAGTTCGACCTGTACTACCAGGACGTGCAGAAGCGCATTAAGGACCAGCAATACCCGAATGCCGACCTGCGGCACAGCCAGAAGATCGACATCACCATCGTGGTGGACATGCTGCTCACCGGCTTCGACTCCAAGTACCTCAACACGCTGTACGTGGACAAGAACCTCAAGTACCACGGCCTGATCCAAGCGTTCTCGCGCACCAACCGCGTCTTGAACGACAGCAAACCCTACGGCAATGTGCTCGACTTCCGCCAGCAGCAAAAGCCTGTGGAAGAGGCCATCGCGCTGTTCTCGGGCGAGAAGACCGGCAACCCGCGCGAAATCTGGCTGGTGGACTCGGCGCCCAAGGTCATCGACACCTTGCAAGCCGCAACGCAAAAGCTGGCGGACTTCATGCGGTCACAAGGCCTGACGAACGCCCCGGAAGAAGTCGCCAACCTGAAGGGTGACGCTGCGCGCAGCCAGTTCGTCAACCTCTTCAAAGAAGTGCAGCGCCTCAAAACGCAGCTGGATCAATACACCGACCTGTCGGAAGAGCAGAAGGCGCAGATCAACCAGATCGCCCCGCCCGACCAGATGCTGGGCTTCAAGGGCGTGTACCTGGAGACGGCCAAGCGCCTGAAGGCCCAGCAAGATCGCGACCACACCCCTCCCGAAGTGCAGCAGCTCGATTTCGAGTTCGTGCTCTTCGCCTCGGCGGTGATCGACTACGACTACATCATGGGCCTGATTGCCCGCATGACGCAGCAGAAGCCCGGCAAGCTGACCTTGAACCGCGAGCAGCTCATCGGCCTGATCCAGGCCGATGCCAAGTTCATCGACGATCGAGACGACATCGCCGAGTACATCCGCGGGCTGCCCGTGGGCCAAGCCTTGGACGAGGATGCCATTCGCAATGGCTTTGACCGCTTCAAGGTCGCGAAGAAGCAACGTGTGATCGCCGACATCGCAAAGCGCCATGGCCTGGCAACCGATGCTCTTCAAGGCTTTGTCGATGGCGTGCTGCGTCGCCGCATCTTTGATGGCGACGCGCTGAGTGAACTGATGGCGCCGCTGGACCTGGGTTGGAAAGCACGCACGCAGAAGGAATTGGCGTTGATGGAAGAACTGACGCCGCTGCTGCACAGACTGGCGCAAGGGCAAGAGATTTCCGGACTCAGCGCATATGAGCAGTAGAGGAATTCAACAATGAAAAATAGCGATCAAAAACCCATGCGATTGACAACCGCTCATATTCACTCACTTTTTTCGTTTCCCAGCGAATGGGCCGTAAGGCCTCTGCACGAGGTTTTGCTAGAGCACGGCGAGAAAGACGACGGAAATTGCGAAGTCCACTCTGTTTCAGTGCAGAAGGGGATAATAAATCAAAGGGAGCACCTCGGCCGGAGTTACGCCACCTCGGATACCGGAAAATATAATTTAGCGCACGATCATGATGTAGTTTACACAAAAAGCCCCACCGGAAGCTTTCCATTCGGCATAGTCAAGCAAAACAAAACAAAAAAAGATGTAATCCTGTCGCCACTGTACGGAGTTTTTCGCCCACAGAGCGCAAGCATTGGCTTAATTGTTGAAAGCTTTTTTGAATCCCCATCCCGATCAATAAAGTTTCTTGAACCGCTGGCCAAGAAGGGCGCAAAAAACACAATTCAAATTTCAAACAGCACGTTTCTTTCTGGAAGAATACCTTTCCCAAAAGCGGCTGAAAAACAAGATTGCCTGGCTGCATTCATATCTTCAGCCGAAGAGTTGATCAGCCTGGAGAGCGAAAGACTTGAATCCCTTAAGGAATTCAAGAGAGCTCTCCTGCAGAGCCTATTCCCTAGCAAGGGGTTAGCGACCCCAAGCTTGAGGTTTCCGGAGTTCCGCGAGACTGCCCCGTGGGCTAAGCGACCGGCAGCGGAGATTTTTAGCAATCGGGTTGACCGAGGAAATTCAAATCTCCCGATTTATTCCGTCACAATGACTGAAGGCATGGTTCCTCGATCATCGCTAGACCGAAAAATTGATGACCTCGCCGATTCCAGCGGGAACAAAGCTGTAAAAAAGGGCGATATTGTCTATAACATGATGCGCATGTGGCAAGGTGCTCTCGGTGTTGCGCCGGAGGATTGTATGGTCAGCCCTGCCTATGTAGTCCTTGTCCCTCGAGACATAAATCCAAATTTCTTTTATTACCTCTTGAAACTGCCAGAGACAATGCAAGTCTTGACGGCACATTCTCGAGGACTAACGGAGGACAGGCTCCGATTGTATTTTGATGACTTTTCCAAGATACAATTGCACTGTCCACCCATCGAAGAGCAGAATAAGATTGCGGATTCGTTAATGTCTCTTGATGAGGTCCTCAACGTGCAAAGCAAGAAAGTGAAGGCATTGAGAACTCACAAAAAGTCTTTACTGCAGAGTCTATTCTTTGTAGGAACTCGGGCTTCAGAATGAGAAATTCTAAATCTTTTGCGGGAATAATCGAAGTTTCCGCCCACCTCCGAAAAGAACTAGAAAACAAGAACGTAATTATTTTATATGCCTACAACGGTACGGGAAAAACACGCCTGTCCATGGCGTTTAAGGATATCGGCAAACAGGGTGGCGCTGACGATGATGTACGTGACACCCTCTACTTCAATGCCTTCACCGAAGATCTCTTTCACTGGGACAACGACCTGGAGGGGGACAGCGACCGCAAGTTGACGCTGAACGCCGACTCGCGCTTCTTCTCCGGCTTGGCCGAATTGGAGATGGACAACCGCATCCGGCCGCTGCTGCAGCGTTACGCGGACTTTGACTTCCGCATCGACGCCCAGGAATGGGCGGTGCGGTTCTCGCGCACGGTGAACGGGGAGGTCATCGACAACATCAAGGTGTCGCGCGGCGAAGAGAACCTCTTCGTCTGGTGCTTCTTCCTCGCCGTCATGCGGCTGGCGATGGACCCGGAGATCGAGGCCTACCGCTGGGTGAAGTACGTCTACATCGACGATCCGATTTCGTCGCTCGATGAGCACAACGCCGTCTCCGTGGGCAACCACTTGGCGCAGCTATTGAACAAGGCAGACAACCCGCTGAAGGTCGTCATCTCGTCGCACCATCCGCTGTTCTTCAACGTGATGCACAACGAACTGGATGCGCGCAAGTCGAAGAAAGTCTCGGCGCACTTCTTGTCTCGATCCAAAACGGACGGCTCATACAACCTGGCCTACACCGGGGCGACTCCGTTCTTCCACCATGTGGCGGTACTGACGGACCTGTACCAGGCTGCTCATTCGGGCGAGCTGTACACCTACCACTTCAACATGCTGCGCTCGGTGCTGGAGAAATCAGCGAGTTTCCATGGCTTCTCGAAGTTCTCGGCCTGCATCCCGACCGACGATGCGGACGACCCGGAAGGTGTGTTGCATGCCCGGCTCATCAACATCCTGAGTCACGGCGACTATTCCTTGTTCGAACCTGTGCCGATGGGAGAAGAGAACAAGGAGCACTTCAAGACGATTCTTGATGGCTTCCTGAATCGCTACCCGTTCAACCCCGATTTATTCCCCCAGCTTGCACCGGCTGCTGGGCTAGCAGGTACACCATGACCGATTTCGAAAAGCAAAAACTGGGCAAGACCCTTTGGGCGATTGCAGACCAGCTGCGTGGCGCCATGAACGCGGATGACTTTCGCGACTACATGCTCGCCTTCCTGTTCCTGCGCTACCTCTCGGACAACTACGAGGCCGCTGCCAAAAAAGAGCTGGGCCAGGACTACCCGAAGCAGATCGACGGTTCAGCCACTACGCCGCTGCAGCTTTGGTACCAGGCCAACGAAGGCGATGTCAAAGAATTCGAAAAGCAGATGCGCCGCAAGGTGCACTACGTGATCGAGCCGCAGTACCTGTGGGGCAACATCGCCGAGATGGCGCGCACCCAGGATGGTGAGCTGCTTAAGACGCTGCAGAGGGGCCTGGGCTACATCGAGACGGAATCATTCGCCAGCACCTTTCGGGGTTTGTTCTCCGAGATCAACCTCGCCTCGGACAAGCTTGGCAAGACCTACGCCGAGCGCAATGCTCAGCTGTGTAAGATCATCAAGGAGATCGCGAACGGGCTGAGCCAGTTCTCGACCGACAGCGACACGCTGGGCGATGCCTATGAGTATCTGATCAGCCAGTTCGCAGCAGGCTCGGGCAAAAAGGCGGGCGAGTTCTACACCCCGCAGCCCATTTCCAGCATCCTGTCAGCCATCGTCACGCTGGACGGGCAGGAGCCCGCCACGGGCCAACGCTCGCACTTGGACAGCGTGCTGGACTTTGCCTGTGGGTCTGGCTCGCTGCTGCTGAATGTGCGTCACCGGATGGGGCCGCACGGCATCGGCAAGATCTATGGGCAAGAGAAAAACATCACCACCTACAACTTGGCGCGCATGAACATGCTGCTGCACGGGGTGAAGGATTCAGAGTTCGATATCTTCCACGGCGACACCCTGCTCAACGAGTGGGATGCCCTGCGGGAGACCAACCCGGCCAAGATGCCAAAGTTCGATGCAGTGGTGGCCAACCCGCCATTCAGCTATCGCTGGGAGCCCTCGGAATCGCTCAGCGAGGACATGCGCTTCAAGAACTATGGCCTGGCGCCCAAGTCGGCGGCGGACTTCGCGTTCCTGCTGCATGGCTTCCACTTCCTGAAGCAGGACGGCGTGATGGCCATCATCCTGCCGCACGGGGTGTTGTTCCGTGGCGGCGCCGAGGCCCGCATCCGCACCAAGCTGCTCAAGGATGGGCACATCGACACGGTGATTGGCCTGCCCGCCAACCTGTTCTTCTCCACCGGCATCCCGGTGTGCATCCTTGTGCTGAAGAAGTGCAAGAAGCCGGACGACGTGCTGTTCATCAATGCTGCAGGGGAGTACGACAAGGCCAAGCGGCAGAACGTGCTCCAGTCCGAGCACATCAACAAAATCATCGACACCTACCAGTACCGCAAGGAAGAGCAGCGCTATTCGCGCCGCGTGAGCATGGAAGAAATCGAGAAGAACGATTTCAACCTGAACATCTCGCGCTACGTGAGCACGGCTGAGGCCGAGGAAGAGATCGACTTGGCGGTGGTGCATGCCAACCTGCTCGCCGCCGAACAGAAGATTATCGAAGCCAAGAAGCGACACAATCAGTATCTGGCTGAACTGGGATTGCCTTTATTGCCCTAGGCGATCCCCCAAATGGGGTAATCCAATACAAATTACCCTATTTTTTACTTCACCACCCTATTTCCCGCATCAGCCTCTCGACAAAAGAAAACTGCAGGCGAACGGTATCCAAGGGATAAAGGCCCTACCCAGAAAAGGAAAGGGCCACCCCTGTCCATTAATTCCGCGACACCCGCCCAAATCTTCCCGATGCCGTGGCGCTGCCCTCCGCCTCACTCAGATAGTCCGCCCAGTCCTGCAACAGCGTCCTTCTCTGATCCAGCAGCAACGCCTTGTTGCATGCCGCCCGCACCTTGTTGCTTTCCACGTGGGCAAGCGCGTGGAGCGCCTGTATCAGGAAGCGGGCCTGCAGGTGCGTCGCAGGAAGCGCAAGAAGGTGCCTGTCGGTGAGCGTCAGCCCTTGCTGCGCCCGTCCGCCGCCAATCAGGTGTGGTCGATGGATCTCGTGTTCGACCGCACCGCAGAAGGTCGAGTAATCAAGTGCCTGACTATCGTTGACGACGCCACCCACGAGGCCGTGGCCATCGAGGTCGAACGAGCCATTTCCGGGCAGGGCGTTGCCAGGGTGCTGGACAGATTGGCCGTTCAGCGCGGTTTGCCGCAAGTGATCAGGACGGACAACGGCAAGGAGTTTTGCGGCAAAGCGATGGTGGCGTGGGCTAACGAGAAAGGAATTGCTCTGCGCCTGATCGAGCCGGTCAAGCCGAACCAAAACGATTACGTTGAGTCCTTCAACGGGCGGCTACGCGATGAATGTCTGAACGAGCATTGGTTCCCGACATTGCTCCATGCCAGAACCGGCATCGAAAGCTGGTGGCGTGACTACAACGAAGAAAGGCCTAAACGAGCACTTGGCGGGCTGACGCCTGCCCAGTACGCCGCGCGGTTGCCTGGCAAGAGGGATAACATCAGCACCGGACTCTAAACCCGTCCACTACTCAGGATGGGGGGGCGTCGCCGTCGCCGTTTCGACCCAAAGCGGACATCCGTCCGCCAATCGGTTAGAGCTGGGTGCGATCTTCAGCCCGCCTCTGGGTTTGGTTTTACGTCAGCTTGTTAGCCGGAACCATCGGCCCTAAGATCATGCCGTGCCAAGGGCGCAAGGCGCTTTTCAGTGCACTGTGGAAATCGTATAACGGTACCCAATGGGTCGCCTACTAGGTAGTCGGATCGCATAAGAAAATAATATGTCTCGACCTATAGTTCTCAAAAGTACTTTAGACGCGATTGACGATATCTGGTTTTCGTTGAGTCGCCACCGCGATTGGCCAGATTGGCATCACTACCACTATTGGCGCGATTCGGAGGCGCCTAGCATTGATGCTGTGCGGCAGAGGCTGAGTTTTATTAATAGCAGATTGGCGCTGCTTGAAGGTGAACCGTTTAGCGCGGTTAGCGAGAAAGAAGGTTCAATCGACTGGCTCTTTGACGAAGAAGAGCAAGAGGTAATTCCCATCTACAATGAAGCTTTGGCAGTTGTCTCTCGGCAGCTTATCGCATCTCCGTCTGAAATCCCGCATGTACTGGCATTCATAGGCATTCCTAGCGCCGGAACGGGCATAGAAATTGAGAGCCACGATGGAAAGGGTTACCACTTCCGCTACGGAAAGGTAAAGCGCGATTCATTAAAGCGTTACGATGTCCTTCTAACATTCAACCATCGTGATGTGGCTCAAGATGGGCGGCTAGTTCCAAACATTCCCCTGCATATCGAGCCACACGCAGCTGGAAAGTGCGTACATATAGATGCATCAACGATAGGTCACAATCGTAGACTTCCTATCTATCTTGTGTGCGAAAGGGCGATGAACTCACGCGGGGAAGGCATCGCATCGTTAGCCGACGCCGTCCTCAACCACTTCTGCATTTTCCACCAGCAAGTCAACCATCGCTCGCGCCGCCGCCGACTGCCGCCGATGCGGCGCATAGATCACCGAGAACGGCCTTGAGCGCCCACGCAGCTGCGGCAGCACTTCCACCAGCTGCCCGCGCAGCATCCGCTCACGCACGATGAACTCATAGGTCTGGCAGATGCCGATGCCCTGTTCGGCCAGCGACACCACGCCCAGCACATCGTCGGAGGTCTCGATGGACGAACGCGGCAGCCAGTCCACGTCGCGCCCGCCGTCGCGGAACACCCACGGCGCCAACCGCCCGGTACGCGGCATCACGAAGGGCAGGCACAGGTGCTCCTGCAGGTCCTCCAGCGTTTGCGGCGTACCGCGGCGCTGCAGGTAGTCCGGCGCGGCCACCAGCAGCAGCGGGGCGTCTTCCAGCTTGCGCGCCACCAGCCCGCTGTCCGGCAGCTGGCCCAGGCGGATGGCCAGGTCGAAGCCTTCAGCCACCAGGTCCACGTTGCGGTTGGTGATGTTCAGTTCCACCTGCACCTGTGGGTACTGCTGCGCAAAGCGCGCCAGCACGGGCGGCAGGCGGTAATGGCCATAGGTGGTCGGCACGCTCAGGCGCACGCGGCCGGCCAGCGCGCCGTCCTGGCCCTGCACGTCGCGTTCGGCATCGTCCAGCAGGCCGAAGGCGGTGCGCACCTGTTCCAGATAGAGCCGCCCGGCGCCGGTCAGGCCCACGCGGCGGGTGGTCCGCTGCAGCAGCTGCCGGCCCAGCCGCGCTTCCAGGCGGGTGACCGCCCGGCTCAGCACCGAGGGCGTGGTGGACAGGGCCACCGCAGCGGCGGTGAAAGAGCCGTGCTCTACCACCGCCAGGAACACCTCCACATCGCCCAGGTAGTCGAACTTGCGGCTCATTTGGCGCTCCGGGGAACAGATGTTTTGCGGGAAGGCCAATTTATCGCCGCTGGGGCGATGAATAAAGTGGCGGCCATTCCCCGAAACGAGCTCCCCATGAACCTGATGACCCGGCTGGCCGCAGCACTGGCCCTGACCCTGGCCGCTACCGGCGCCCATGCCGCCAACGTGCTGGTGGTGTTGTCCGACGAGAACCACCTGGACCTGAAGGACGGCAAGGTGCTGACCACCGGCTTCTATCTCAACGAACTGATGCAGCCGGTCAAGCTGCTGTTGGATGCGGGCCACGAAGTGACCTTCGCCACGCCGCAGGGGCGGGCGCCTACGGTGGATGCGTCATCGGTGACGCCGGCCTACTTCGGCGACGATGCCGCGCAGTTGAAGGCGCATAAGGATCTGCTGGAAAAACTGGCCTTGACCTCGCCGACGGCGTCACCTGTGCTGAGCCTGGCGCGCGTCGAGCAGCAGGGTTACGCGCAGTTCGATGCGGTCTACATTCCCGGTGGACACGCGCCGATGCAGGACCTGCTGAAGAGCCCGGCGCTGGGCCGGTTGCTGGCCGATTTCCATCTGCGCAACAAGACCACCGCGCTGGTCTGCCACGGGCCGATCGCGCTGCTGTCCACGCTGCCCGATGCCCAGGGTTTTGTGGCGGCGCTGGAAGCCGCTGCCATGCCGAGCACGCCGAAATGGATCTACAGTGGCTACCAGATGACCGTGATCAGCAACCAGGAAGAAGAGCAGGCCAAGCCACTGCTGGGCGGCGGTGATATGAAGTTCTACCCGCAGACCGCGCTGCAGCGGGCGGGTGCGAGGTTCAGCAGCAATTCCACGCCGTGGACCGCCCACGTGGTGGCAGACCGCGAGCTGATTACCGGGCAGAACCCGGCTTCGGCGTTGGAGGTGGGGCAGCGGCTGGTTGAGCGGTTGAAGTAAGCCGGTTCGTTCTGAGCGCGTGTGCTTGCGGAGAATTCCTCGCGAACTGTGCGGGATCTCCGCCAGTTGGTGAGGCGCGTTATCCCGGACGCCTTCATGGCCGTCGGCGGCAAGAGGTCACGGTGGCGGCCTGCGCTGATGGGCATCCCGGCGGCTACACTGACCGCCCACGCCCGATGGAATCTCGCCCATGTTCACTGGAAAAGTCGCGGTGGTTACTGGCTCCACCAGCGGTATCGGTCTTGGCATTGCCACTGCGCTCGCGCGGAAAGGCGCCAATATCGTGCTGAATGGATTTGGCGATGCGGTGGAGATCGAGAGAATCCGTTCCCGCCTGGAGACCGAGTTTGGCGTAAGGGTGGCGCATGATGGCGCCGACCTTTCCCGTGGTGAGGCGGTGCGGGAAATGATTGCCCAAGCCGTTGAGAAGATGGGGTGCATCGACATCCTGGTGAACAATGCGGGCATCCAGCACACCGCTTCGATCGAGGAGTTTCCCGTGGAAAAGTGGGATGCAATCCTCGCGCTGAATCTATCGGCGGTGTTCCATGCAACGGCGGCCGCCTTGCCCTACATGAAGCAGCAGGGATCCGGCCGCGTGATCAACATCGCGTCGGTGCATGGACTGGTTGCGTCGGTGAACAAGTCTGCCTATGTGGCGGCGAAGCATGGCGTGGTGGGATTCACCAAAGTGACGGCACTGGAGAACGCGGGCACGGGCATCACGGCCAATGCCATCTGCCCCGGTTGGGTGCGAACGCCGCTGGTCGAGCAGCAGATCACCGCGTTGGCGGAACGGGAGGGAACGGATAAGGAGTCCGCCGCGCGCGCACTGCTGGCCGAAAAACAGCCCTCGCTGCAGTTTGTGACGCCCGAGCAGCTCGGGGAAATGGTGGTCTTCCTGGCCTCGGACGCCGCTGCTCAGATTACCGGCACGGCACTTCCGATGGATGGTGGCTGGACAGCCCGCTGACTGGCCGGCTGTGCCCGCCGCTGCAGCATCGGCAGCGCCGCCAGGCTTGCTACCCGCGTGCCGTGATCCATGCACCATGCGCAGCATTCTGCCCATGCCGGTGGCAGAACCTGCCGAGGTGACGATGCTGCCTTATCGAATTCCGCCGTCAGGCGCTACAGTTCGCGGTTCCAACCGTACCTGCAAGGAAGCACGATGTCAGAGCTGGATTACGGCGCCTTCTACCGCCTGTTGGCTGCTGAGGTGCGCGCCTCAACGGACGTCAATCAGTCCATGCAGACGGTGTTGGCCTGGGGCGACCAGCGCATCCCGCACCCGTCCTGGGCGGCGCTGAAGGAACTTGATTGTTCGGTAGACAGTGCCGGCATGGACAAGTGGCTCACCCGTGTGCTGCGGCGGGCACCGTGCCCCTTCCCGGTGCGCGCGATCTACTTCGGGCTTGGCGAACGTGCCACCCGCGACCGCGTGGAATTCGCGGACCTGTATTTCGGTCTGTTGAGTCACTACGAACCGGAGGACAAGGCCTGCGAGTGGTTGTGGCGCAACCCCAGCCACTATCCCGACAAGGCGTACCTCGGCTCGGCGACCTTGAAAGCGGCCGGCGTGATCTGCAACGCGGACGAGGTCGCCGGACTGGGTACGCCCGGCCACATAGTGTTTGCGTTGGCGTTCGCAACGTTGCTGCTCCGGGCTTCGCTGGATGGACGTATTCATCAGTTGCTGGGTGCGGTGGAGCCGGTGGGCGTGGTCGTGGGCTTCGATTCGGGCGACCTGTTCCGGCTGGGGGAGCTCCATAGCGATGGCCTCCACCCCACAAAGGGTGCAATGACCTAGGGAGCGCGGGAGTGCGACCCGCACAATCCCGCTTCGTCGGCATGCGCGCGACCTACACGTAAACTGAGCTCGAGGATGGGCTGTATCAAACGGCCGCATCGATATGCACGGAGGCGGACATGAGTATCGTTGTACGGCAGCACCCCAAGGCCACCCATGGTGTCGGACATTCCCGTGCGGAGGGCGCAGGCACTCACTATGGCCGCCGGTTTTCGATCGCGAAGTTCCTGCGCACACTCTTGGTTGCCGTGCTGGGAATGGCGTCGGTGGGCTGTGCTGCCGAGATGGACGTACCGGCGACAGCTACCCGGCTGGTACCCGAGGGGCGTGTGGTGTGTTCCAACCTGCAGTTGGACATCCCGAAGGGATGGACACTCGAGCCTACCGGTCCCAACCAATGGCGGATGGTGGCTCCGCAGGCATCCAGCTACGAAGGGTGGGTGGGTTGCACCGATGGCAACATCGATTCGTTCCAGCCCAGGAAGATGCAGGAAGAAAGTGCCGGCCAACTTGGCTGGCCACAAAAGCTCTCCGCCCCTGAAACCCGCATGGGGATGGATCGGATGCTGCAGAGCGGCCCCGAAAAGAGCCGTGATTCGGTATTGATCGGCTGCAGGCAGTTTGAGTTCAACGACGATCGCTTCGAGAGTTGCATCTGGGGCGATCCGTACCCGAGAGGGGAACAGCGCGCCGACGGATACATCGGCATGCGTTGGGTCAGCTCGGATCGCGTGGCAGATGCGCAGCTGCGTGAACTGGCCGCAAGCGTGATGCGCTCCTTTATCGTCACGCCGATGCCCGAGCGCGAGTATGAGCGGCGTCGTTAGCGGCAGACGCTTCTTCTCGATGTCGGCGGGCGAGCGAGGGTAATGCGTTGAAGGCACAAGGGCGTCGAGAGGCGCCCTTGTCGTATGCGACCGCGTTGCCGCGTGGGCGGCCATGCCAATGGGGCACCTCCCGCGCAGCGCGGCACCCTGTGGTCAGCGGACGCCTCGATGCATGTCCGGGGCACCACTTGACTGTTAGTCTACCTACTAGTAGGGTGAGTTCATGAAAGACGGACTCTCCCCCAAAGCCGCCGAAATCGTCAGCCACGCCCGCACCCTGCTGGAGGCGGGCGGCTACAACGGTTTCAGCTACGCCGACATCGCCGTGCGGGTGAACATCAGCAAGGCCAGCATCCACCACCATTTTCCCAGCAAGGCCGAGCTGGTGCAGGTGGTGGTGGCGCTGTATCGCGCCGAGGCGCGTGAGGGGCTGGCCGTGCTGGACCGCCAGTTGGACGACCCGCTGAAGGAGCTCAACGCGTATGTGGACTATTGGTCCACCTGCATCCGCGGCGGAACCTCGTCGTTCTGCATCTGCGCCATGCTTGCCGCCGAGCTGCCGCTGCTGCCGGCGCAGATCGTGGAGGAGGTGCGGGGGCACTTCGATGACCTCACCTCCTGGCTGACCGCCGTGCTGCAGAAGGGGGCCGCCACTGGGCAGCTTTGCCTGCAGGGACCGGCCGCCGACGAGGCGCGGGCCTTCATGGCCTCGGTGCATGGGGCGATGCTGGCCGCGCGTGGCTTTGGCGATCCGCATACCTTCCATACCCTGGGCCAGCTTTCGATAGCCCGGCTGGTCAAGACGGCCTGATTTTTAGCGGGGAACGACCCATTTCGTGTCGTTTCCTTTTATTTGCTTCATTTGCCTACCTACTAGTAGGTCCGTGTTTCCTCCGATGTTCCCGATCACCCGGCAGCAACCATCGCCACCTAGCTCCTGAGGCTTTCCATGAGTCATCCGCTTTCGCTCCTCGGCGCCCTCCATACGGCGCTCAGCCTGGTTCCCCTGGTGGCCGGCATCTACGGCTTCATCCGGCATCGGGCCATCGACCCGGCCACGCGCTCCGGCAAGCTGTATCTGCTGGGACTGGTACTGTCGGTGGTCACCTCGTTCACCGTCTCCAGCACGGGCGGCCTCAATCCCGGGCACGCCTTCGGCGTCGTCATCCTGCTGATCGCCTTCGGTGGCGTGCTGGTGCCTCGGCTGGGCTTCCTGGGCCGGCTCAGGCCCTACCTGGCCACCTTAGCGCTGTCCTTCACGTTCCTGCTGTCGCTGGTGCCGGGCACCAATGAAACCCTGACCCGCCTGCCTCCCGCACACCCACTGGCGCAGGCACCGTTGGCGCCAGTGGTGCAGGGCACGTTGCTGGTGTGGCTGGTGCTGTTCGTGATCGGCTTCGCGCTGCAGTGCTGGCATATCCGTGCGCAGTCGCACGGCGCACGCCAGTTGCAGCGCGCCGGATGAGGCAGTCGCCGGTCAGCAGCCAGGCCCGCGCGCCGTGGTCGCTTCCCGGTGCCGGTCGCGATAGGTCGCCGGGCTGAGCGCGGTCTGCCCGCGGAAATGACGCCGGAACGATTCCTGCGAACCAAACCCGGCCTGCTCGGCCACCCAATGCAGCGGGCGGTCGGTGGTTTCCAGCAGCTCGCGCGCGTAGGCCACGCGCTCGCGGATCAGCCAGTCGATCGGTGACAACCCGGTCGCGTCGAGGAACTGGCGCTGCAGCGTGCGTTGGCTGAGGGCGGCCTGTTCGGACAGGCTCTTGAGCGAGTGTTCCTCGCGCAGGTTGCGGCGCAGCCATTCCATCAGCCGGGCAAGCCGGGTGGGTTCACCCACCGGTATTGAGCGCACCACGCGCTGGCTGCGCTCGGCGTCGCGCCACGGTGCCAGCACCAGCCGCTCGGCCACCAGGTTGGCCACGCGCGCGCCGTAATCCTTGCGCACCAGGTGCAGCATCATGTCCATGCCGGTGGCCGAACCGGCCGAGGTGATGATGCTGCCCTCGTCGACGTACAGCGCGTTCTCGCGCACGCGCACGTTGGGAAATTCGCGGGCGAGGGTGTCGGTGAGCCGCCAGTGGGTGGTGGCGCTGCGGCCGTCGAGCAGGCCGGCCCACGCCAACACGAAGGCGCCCGAACAGATCGAGGTGATGCGCGCGCCGCGCTGGTGGGCGCGGATGAGCGCATCCAGCAATACCTGCGGCGGCCGCTCGGCAGGATCACGCCAGCCGGGCACCACGATGGTGTCGGCGTGCTCCAGCGCCTCCAGTCCGTAAGGCAGCTGCACCTGGGTGCCGCCGAGCATACGCAGCGGTCCCGGTTCGGCGGCGCACACCTGGGTGGTGTACCAGGCCACGTCCAGCTCGGGGCGGATGGGGGCGAACAGGCCGACGGCACAGCCGAATTCGAACAGGCCCTGGCCGTGGCAGGCCGCAATGGCGACGGTGGGCGGTGTGTGCGGGTCATGAGGGGAGGGCATCGTTTGATGCTAGCGGGGTGGGCGCTGCCACGCAGGGCGGGGCGCTAATGACGTCATGACATCGGGATATATGGCTGCCGATGTCGCGCATCGACGCCCGGCGATGGACTCATCCACGCAGGGCGTGTGCGCGGGGTCGGCGTCTAAGGTCATGCCGAACGGGCATGTGCGTGGCGCGATGTTGCGGGTGGGTGGCGCGTGAACGGCTGTTGCGCGCTGCGTGCAGGCCCTTGAATGGAGGCCTGTTTCCGATCAGGCCCTGAGATGTCCTTGCCCTCTCTGTCGCGATGTTGCCGGTGCGCTGCGTCCAACGCGAGTTGATGCCCTGCGACGCACCGTCGCGGACCTGACCGTCCTCCTTCCTTCAAGAGTCCCCATGCCTCCTGCCTTCCGCTCCCTGCCTGCGGCACGCGTGCCGACGCTGACCTCCCTGTCTGTTCTGATCGCGCTTGCACTGGGTGCAGGCGCTGCCCACGCCGCCGGACCGGAGGCACCGCCCGAGACGGTGGTGGCGTCCGGTACCCCCGCCGCGTCCACGCTGGATGCGGTGGTGGTCACCGGCTCGCGCACCAGCAACCGCACGGTCAAGAACAGCTCCACGCCCATCGATGTGATTTCCGCCGAGGACCTGGCGTCTACCGGGCAGGCCAACCTGCTGGAGGCGCTGCAGCGCAGCCTGCCGTCGCTGAGCCAGATCGGTGGCTACCAGAGCGACCAGGAGAGCCTGATCCGTGGCTACCAGCTGCGCAACCTGTCGCCGGGGTACACGCTGGTGCTGGTCAACGGCAAACGCCGCAACGCCAGCGCCTATGTCAGTGGCGCCAACGGGGGCGGTTACCCGGGCCATGCCTGGACCGACCTCGCGTTGATCCCGGTATCGGCCATCGACCATATCGAAGTGCTGCGCGATGGTGCGTCCGCGCTGTATGGCTCCGACGCGATCACCGGGGTGATCAACGTGATCCTGAAGTCGAACGCGCACGGCGGCGATGTGTCGGTGGAGAGCGGGCAGAGCATCGATGGCGATGGCACCCGCACCAGCGTGCGCGCCAACATCGGGCTGCCGTGGGGGCAGGACGGGTTTGTCAGCCTGTCCGGCGAGAACACCCGCCAGCACCATGCGATCCGCACACGGCGCTACATCGATGCCTACCTGAGCTACCCGGCGGTGGACGCCAGCGGCAACCCGGTGGCGCTGCGCCCGAACAACCGCCTGCCTGCCGGCACCACGCCGAACCCGGCCGAGGCATCGCGCGATCCGGAAGCCAACACGATCCTCAGTTCGCCGTCCTATGCGCTCACCGCGCTGGCGGTGAATGCTGGTCATGGCCTGGGCGAGAACGCGCAGTTCTACGCCACGGCGACGGCCAGCGACCGCACCGCACAGGCCATCCAGAACTTCCGCCTGCCGGCGACAATCTTCGGCACCTACAAGGCGCCGAGCGTGCTGAACGTGTGGCCCGATGGCTTCCTGCCGGTACTGGAAACCAAGGAAAAGCAGTACACCGGCACTGCCGGGGTCAAGGGTCACTGGGGTGGCTGGGACATCGACGGCAGCCTCACCGGCAACCGCAACACGGTGCGCACCTATACCCGCCACTCGGCCAATTTCTCGCTGGCCTATCCCGGTGCGCCCACCGATTTCTATGACGGCAAGCTGGACTACCAGCAGGGCATCGCCAACCTGGATCTGCGCCGTGGCTTCGACGTGGGCGCCTTCGCCTCGCCGTTGGAGGTGAGCGCGGGTGCCGAGTACCAGCACGAGCGCTACGAGCGCGGGGCCGGGCAGTGGGAGTCGTATACCGGCTTCGGTGCGGCCGCCTTCGTGGGCTATTCCACCGCCGATGCGGTGGAGGCCACGCGCAACAGCAAGGCGGTGTACGTGGGGGCGGCGACCAACGTGACCTCGCGCTGGTACCTGGATGCCGCGGCACGCTGGGAAGATCACTCTGATTTTGGCAGCGTATCGACCGGGCGGCTGACCACGCGCTTTGATGTGACCGATGCGTTCGGCGTACGCGCGACGGTGAGCAACGGCTTCCACGCCCCGAGCCTGGGCGCGCAGTATTACCAGGCCACCGGCAGCTGCCCGTGCGGCACCACGCTGGTGGCGCAGGTGTCCTCGCCGGCGGCGCTGGCACTGGGTGCCACGCCGCTGCAGCCGGAGAAGGCCGACAACTACAGCTTGGGCGTGACCTGGGACCCGAGCGCGGCGTTCCACCTGGCCCTGGATGCCTACCAGATCGACATCCGCGGCCAGCTCGGTCAGTCCAGCCAGATCGGTTACAACGCGCAGGACCCGGCGCGCGTCACCGACAACAGCGGCACGGTGCTGAGCGTCGCGCAGAAGAACACGATCGACGCGCTGCTGGGCACGGCGGGTATCAGCATCCTGCCCGGCGATGCGTTCTACGCCAGCTACTTCACCAACGTAGGCGATACCCGCACGCGGGGCCTGGAGCTGACCGTGGAAGCCAACCAGGAAACCGCTTGGGGCAAGCTGCGCTGGAGCTACGCCGCCAACGTGGGCCGCACCACCATCCAGAAGGTGCGCGACATCCCCGCGGTGCTGCAGGGGCTGCCCAACATCAACCTGCTGACCAAATCGAGCGAGTACGCGCTGCGTTTCCGCACGCCGTCCTACACGCAGGTGGCCGGGCTGGGCTGGCAACACGGGCGCTGGCGCTCGAATGTGGATTTCACCTATTACGGGCCGATCAAGCGCCTCAACAACGGGGTGGAGTACAAGCAGCCGCCGGTGCTGGTGACCAACCTGTCCGGCAGCGCGGAGCTGGGCGGTGGCTGGAGCGCGGCGCTGGGCATCAACAACGTGTTCGACAAGCGCACCCGCAAGGTGCCCGAGTACGCCCGCAGCGCCACCGACTTGGCCAGCATCGAAACCACCTGGGACACCGGCGATGTGCTGAGCACCATCGGCGCGTTCTGGTATGGGCGCATCAACTACCGGTTCTGAGCAAACGCAGCCGACCAACGGTCGGCTCTACAGGGAGCATTGCGATGTCATCTGCATTGAACGTGGTTGCGCTGATCGGCTCGCCGAACAGCTCGGCCAACTCACGCACGCTGTTGCTGGTACGGCAGGTGCTGGACCAGCTGCGGCACCGGCTGCACATCGATGTGCAGTGGGTGGAACTGGCGCCGATCGCGCGCTCGTTGGGGCAGGCGCTTACCCGCGAGGAGGTGGAACCGCGCATCGAACAGGCGCTGCAGCGGATTGAAGCGGCCGACCTGCTGATCGCCGCGGCGCCGGTGTACCGCGGCTCGTATCCCGGCCTGTTCAAGCACCTGGTCGACTTCATCGGGCTGGAGGCGCTGGTGGATGTGCCGGTGCTGCTGGCCGCCACCGGCGGCAGCGAGCGCCATGCCCTGGTGATCGACCACCAGCTGCGCCCGTTGTTCAGTTTCCTGCAGGCGCATACGCTGCCGATCGGCGTGTACGCCACGCCGGCCGATTTCAGCGGCGACCAGGTCAGCAGTGCCGCGTTGCAGGCGCGGATCGTGCTGGCCGCCGAACGTGCCGCGGCCCACCTGTCACCGACAGACGTGCCGCTGCCGTTGCGCCGCATCGCCTAGGTATCGGCGCATGCAGCTGCGGCATCTGGCCTTTCTCACCCCGGGCAGCTTCCGGCCCGACGATCCGCGCAGCGGGCTGGACGATGCGTTGGCGCTGATCGCCTTTGCCGAAGCGCTCGGCTACGACGGCGCGTGGGTCCGGCACCGGCACCTGGAGCCGGGCATCAGCTCGGCGGCGGTGTTCCTGGCGGCGGCCAGCCAGCACACCCGGCGTATCGAACTGGGCACCGCGGTGATTCAGCTGGGCTACGAAACGCCGTTCCGCTTGGCCGAGGATCTGTCACTGCTGGACGTACTGTCCGGTGGCCGCCTGCAGGTGGGCGTGAGCGCCGGACCGCCGCCGTTTGCGGACCTGGTCGGCCACCTGCTGTTCGATGGCGATCCGGCGCGGATCGACTTTTCGCATGCGCGGGTGGGGCGCTTGATCGAGGCGCTGCACGGACATCCATTGGGCGACACTGATACGCAGGTAGGCAACGCGGTCTCACAGTACCGCCCCTGCCTGCAGCCGCATGCGCCCGGGCTCGCTCGCCGGCTCTGGTATGGCGCCGGATCGCTGCCTTCGGCGCGCTGGGCGGCCGGGCAGGGGCTGCACCTGCTGCTGGGCAACGTGGCGCGCGCTGAAACCCATGCGGATTTCGTGAACACCCAACGCGAGCATTTGGTGGTGTATCGCAGCGGCCTGGCTGATGGCGCGACCTCACGCGTTGCCGCCGGGCGCGTGCTGGTGCCGCTGGACGGCGCAGACGCTGCCACCCGCCAGCGGCTGCTCGCGTTTGCCGCGCAGCGCCATGCGCGCACGCTGGAGCCGCAAGGACCGCGGCGCACGTTGTTTGCCGCAGACATGGTGGGCAGCGCGGCGCAGATCGTGGACCTGCTGCAGGCCGACCCGGTGGTGCAGCAGGTGGACGAGTTGCGCGTGGAACTGCCCTATGAACTGTCCGCCAGCGACTACCGGCGGATTCTGCAGATCGTGGCCGAACAGATCGCGCCGGCGCTGGGGTGGGCGGGCGCTGCCGCTGCACCGCGGTTGCGAGCGGCCCCATAACCCCAGGCGTTTTGCATATGGCCAACGCGCATTTGCGTGGCCGGATCCGACCGCTGATTGTCGAGTTACGACGCAGGCCCGCGCGGCCACGTCTCTAGCATCAAGGTTCCAACGGCGCGCTGTTGCCGGCCACGACGAGGAACGTATCCGTGTCTGCTTATCCCCCCAACAAACCCATCCTGTTCCTGCTCGACCGCGAATTCGAAGACGGCCAGCTGCCGGGCCAGCGCTTCTTCTGCCGGCACAGCCTGTTGTTGGAAGGCGCGCTGTCCAGCATCGATGGCCTGGACGCGCAGCTGGACGTGCGCCGGATCGGATTTGCCCGGCCGCGCCGCGAAGTGACCGCCGAGATCGGCGAACAGGACCAGTCGCTGCCCAAGCTGGTGCTGCCCCAGGGCGTGCAGTCGGCGCATGCCAGTGGCGCGCACGACGACCGCCAGTACATCTCCGGTGCCGAACCGATCCTGGCCGCACTGAACGGGTTGCTGGGCATTCCCGTGGCCCATCCCTGAGCAAGGAGTACACGATGAGCTACCTGACCAGCGTGCTGGACAAAAGCCCGATCCGCGACGGCGGCACGCCCGAGCAGGCGCTGCGCGACAGCCTGCGCCTGGCCCAGCATGCCGAGCACCTGGGCTACCACCGGTACTGGTTCGCCGAACACCACGCCACCCCGCAGCTGGCCAGCCCCGCGCCGGAAGTGCTGGCGGCCTGGGTGCTGGCACAGACCGCGCGCATCCGCGTCGGCACGGGCGGGGTGATGCTGCGCCACTACGCGCCGTACAAGGTGGCCGAAACCTTCAACCTGCTGGCCAGCCTGGCCCCGGGCCGGGTGGACCTGGGCATCGGCAAGGCGCCCGGCGGACTGCCGGCCTCCACCGCGGCGCTGGCGGCCGGGCGTACGCCGGCCGGCGCGTTCGAGCAGCAGCTGCACGATCTGGAAGGCTTCCTGTCCAGCAGCCTGTCCGCCGACCACCCGCATGCCGCCGCACAGGCGCGGCCGCTGCCGCGGACGCCGCCGGAGCGCTTCCTGCTTGGGGCAAGCCCGCAGAGCGCGCGCCTGGCGGCCGAGCTCGGCTGGCGCTTCGTCTATGCGGCGCATTTCGATGGCGACCCGCGCAGCATCGAAGCGGCGTTCAACGCCTACCGCGCGGTGTCCTCGCACGCGCCGTTGCTGGCCACGGTGGCCTTCGCTGCGCCCACTGCCGAGGCGGCCGCACGCCATCTGGGTGCGTTGCGCATCTACAAGCTGCACCTGGGGCCGGGGCAGACCGTCAACCTGCCCAATCCGGAAGCCGCGGCCGAGTACGCGCGGCAGGTGGGCGTGGCCGACTACCGCATTGAAGAGACCCATCCCAGCGTGCTGTCGGGCGATGCACAGCATGTGCGCCGCGCGCTGGACGACCTGCACCAGCGCTTCGGTGTGGGCGAATTCATCCTGGATGCGCCGGTGGCCGATCTCGACGCACGCCTCACCTCACTCGAACTGCTGTCGCCCGCGCCCCGCGCGGCGGTGGCCTGATCCCCCAGGAGAACGCCATGAGCAAGACCCCGCGTCCCATTCCGTTCGGCATCATGCTGCAGGGCCCCGGCAGCCACATGCATGCCTGGAAGCATCCCTCCAACGTGGCCGATGCCAGCGTCAACCTGCAGTACTACATCGACGTGGCCCGCACCGCCGAAGACCACGGCATCGCGTTCGGCTTCGTTGCCGACGGCCTGTACATCAACGAGAAATCGATCCCGCATTTCCTCAACCGCTTCGAGCCGATCACGCTGCTGTCGGCGCTGGCCACGGCCACCACGAAGATCGGCCTGGCTGGCACCTTGTCCACCTCCTACAGCGACCCCTATACGGTGGCGCGGCAGTTCGCCTCGCTGGACCTGATCAGCGGCGGGCGCGCGGGCTGGAACGTGGTGACCTCGCCGCTGGAGGGCTCCGGGCGCAACTACGGCCGCCCGCATCCCGAGCATGCGCTGCGCTACCAGATCGCCGACGAATACCTGGAGGTGGTGCAGGGCCTGTGGGATTCCTGGGACGACGATGCCTTCGTGCGCGATCGCGACAGCGGCACCTTCTTCGCGCCCGGGAAATTCCGCCGGCTGGACCACAAGGGCCGGTTCTTCCAAGTGGAAGGTCCGCTCAACATCCAGCGCTCGCCGCAGGGGCAACCGGTGATCTTCCAGGCCGGCGCGTCTGACGATGGCATCGCGCTGGCCGGCAAGTACGCCGATGCGGTGTTCACCCACGCGCCGTCGCTGGAAGAAACCCGCGCGTTCACCCAGAAGGTGAAGAACGCGGCGATCGCACACGGTCGCAGCGCTGCCGACGTGAAGATCTTTCCGGGCATCGGACCGATCGTCGGCGCCACCGCGGAAGACGCCGAAGCCAAGTACCAGGCCATTGCCGCGCTGGCCGGGCTGGACGATGCACTGGCCTACCTGGGGCGCTTCTTCGACCACCACGATTTCACCCAGTACGACCCGGACGGCCCGTTCCCGGAGCTGGGCGACATCGGCGCCAACTCCTTCCGTTCAACCACCGACAAGATCAAGCAGGACGCCCGCGCGCATGGCCTGACCCTGCGCCAGGTGGCGTTGCAGGCGGTCAGCCCGCGCCCGAACTTCATCGGCACCGCCGAGCACGTGGCTGACGAGCTGATCCGCTGGTTCGAGGCCGGTGCCAGCGATGGCTTCATCCTCGGCTTCTCGGTGCAGCGCGAGGGCCTGGACGACTTCGTCAGCCAGGTACTGCCGATCCTGCAGGCACGTGGTTACCACCGCGGCACGTTGGAGGGTGGCACCTTGCGTGACCACCTGGGGCTGCCGCGCAAGGCCAGCCGCCATGCCGGCGACACCGCACCCGTGCGCAAGGCGGGCTGAAGGAGCATCACGATGAACATCCTGCACCGGCCCCCGGTTGATATCGTTCCCCTGCACGGCGGCGTGCTGCCCGCTATTGCAGCACGCAACGCCGACGCCATCGCGATCCGCCACGACCTGCACCAGCACCCCGAGCTGGCCTTCGAAGAGCACCGCACCAGCGCCCGCGTGGCCGAGCTGCTGCAGCAGTGGGGCTATGTGGTGACCACCGGCGTTGGCGGTACCGGCGTGGTGGGCACGCTGCAGCGCGGGCAGGGCAGCCGTCGCCTGGGCCTGCGTGCCGACGTCGACGCACTGCCGATCCATGAGGAATCCGGGCTGGGCTACGCCAGCCAGCGCGAGGGATTGATGCATGCCTGCGGGCACGATGGCCACACCGCCATCCTGCTCGCGGCCGCGCACTACCTGGCCCACCACGGGCGCTTCGACGGCACCCTGCAGCTGGTGTTCCAGCCGGCCGAGGAAACCGGCTCGGGCGCAACGAAGATGATTGCCGACGGCCTGTTCGAGCGCTTCCCGGTGGACGCGATCTACGGGTTGCACAACTGGCCCGGCGTGCCGGTGGGCCATTTCGGGTTCGTCGACGGCCCGGCGATGGCGTCGGTGGACTGGGCGAAAGTTCGGGTGGTGGGCAAGGGCGGCCACGGTGCCGAACCGCAGGGCAGTGTCGACCCGATCCTGGCCGCCGCGCATATCGTGACTGCGCTGCAGAGCGTGGTGTCGCGCAATGTCGATCCGCGCCAGATGGGCGTGGTCACGGTGGGCTCCATCCATGGCGGCAAGGCCGCCAACGTGATTCCCGATGCGGTCGAGCTGACCCTCACCGTGCGTGCCTATCTTCCCGAGGTGCGCGACACCCTGCGCCGCCGCGTCACCGAGATTGCCGAACACACCGCCGCCGCCTTCGGTGCGCGTGCCGAGGTCGAGTTCCCGCGTGGTTTTCCCAGCGTGATCAACCATCCCGAGCAGACCGCGTTCGTGCGCCAGGTGGCGTTGGACGGCTTCGGTGCGCAGCAACTGGTGGACGGGTTCGCGCCGCGCACGGCCAGCGAGGATTTTGCCTTCCTGCTGCAGGCCCGTCCGGGCAGTTTCGTTTTCGTGGGTAACGGCGACAGTGCGCCGCTGCACAGCCCGCGCTACGTGTTCAACGATGCAGCCATCGCGCCGGCCGCCAGCCTGTGGGCGCGGCTGGCCGAGCGCTACCTGGTGGAGGATGCGGCATGAGCGACCTGTTCCTGTACACCTCGGTGCACGACCCGCTGGCCAAGCCGCTGTTCGATGGGCTGGAGCAGGAGTACGACAGCCGCTACGCGGATGTGCGCGGGCGCATCGGTGGCAGCGCCCGCGAAGAACTGCAGCGTTACCCGCCCGATGCCTTTGCCGCACCCGTAGGGGCGTTCGTGCTGCTGCTGCGCGACGGCGCGGCCATCTCCGGCGGCGCCTTCATGCCGCACCGCGATGCCGACACCGCCGAGTTCAAGCGGATCTGGACGTTGCCGGGTCTGCGCCGCCAGGGCATCGCGCGACGCGTGCTGCAGGAGCTGGAAGACCAGGCCGCGCGGCAGGGCTACCGGCGCGTCTACCTGACCACCGGGTTCCGCCAGCCCGAAGCGGTGGGCCTGTACCTGGGTCATGGCTACCGCGCGTTGTTTGACCTGCAGGCCGACCCGGAAACCGTGGCCCACCTGCCGTTTGAAAAGCACCTGCCGCTACCGCACCCGGCTGCCAACGCCGCGCCGCCGCAGCGGCAGGGAGTCCACGCATGAGCACCCCATCCAGCACGCTGCCGGGTATCGTCGCACCCGCCACGCCATCGCCATCGCCTGCGCTGCGCATCGTGCCGGCGCGGCATCCGCTGCAGCTGGCCGGTACCGTGGTGGCGCTGGCCCTGATCCTGTTCGGCCTGCAATCGGTGCTGGGCAACCCGCGCTGGGGCTGGGGCACGTTTGCCGAATGGTTCTTCGCCCGCCCGGTGCTGGAAGGGTTGGCCCGCACGCTGTGGCTGACCGCCCTGGGCACGGCGCTGGGCTTCGGTCTGGGCACCGTGCTGGCACTGGCGCGGGTGTCCGGCTCGCCGCTGCTGGCGGCGGTGTCGTGGGGCTACGTGTGGCTGTTCCGCTCGATCCCGCTGCTGGTGCTGTTGCTGCTGCTCAACAACCTGGGCTATCTGTACAGCACCATCGCGCTGGGCGTGCCGTTCACCAGCATCACGCTGTTCTCGTACCCGACCACGCAGCTGATCGGCGTGTTCACCGCGGCGGTGCTGGGGCTTACCCTCAACCAGGCCGCGTTCTCGGCCGAGGTGATCCGCGGCGGCATTCTCTCGGTGGACCACGGCCAATACGAAGCGTCGGCGGCGCTCGGGTTGCCGCGTGGCCGGCAGATCCGCCGCATCATCCTGCCGCAGGCCATGCGTTCGATCCTGCCGGCCGCGTTCAACGACGTGATCGGGCTGGCCAAGAGCACCTCGGTGGTCTACGTGCTGGCGTTGCCGGAGCTCTTCTACACGGTGCAGGTGATCTACCGGCGCAACCTGGAAGTGGTGCCGCTGCTGATGGTGGCCACGGTCTGGTACCTGGTCATCCTCACCGTGCTGTCGCTGGCCCAGCATCGCATCGAGCGACGTTTCGCACGCGGCCAGCTGCAGCGCGAACGCACGGTGTCCAAGCTGCCACCGCGTGCGCCTGCAGCCGGCAGCGCTGCCCGTGCCGGTTCGCGCCCGTCGATCGCCCCGGTGCTGCAGGGCAACGGCGCCACGGTATCGCTGCAGGGCGTGGGCAAGGTGTTCGGCGACCAGACCGTGCTTGAGGACGTGCACCTGGAGGTGAGCGCCGGCAGCGTCACCGTGCTGATCGGCCCGTCCGGCGCCGGCAAATCCACCCTGCTGCGCCTGATCAACCACCTGGAACGTGCCGACCAAGGGTTTGTGACCGTGGACGGGCAGCTGGTGGGCTACCGCCGCGAGGGCGACACGCTGTATGAGTTGCCGGAAGGCGAGATCCGCCGTCGGCGCGCCGACGTGGGCATGGTGTTCCAGGGCTTCAATCTGTTCCCGCACCTGACCGCGCTGGAGAACATCGTCGAGGCACCGATCGCGGTGCGCGGCCTCGCCCGCGCGCACGCCGAGCAGCAGGCGTACGACCTGCTGGAGCGGATCGGCCTGGCCGACAAGGCGCACGCCTATCCGCGCGAGCTCTCCGGCGGCCAGCAGCAGCGCATCGCCATTGCCCGCGCGTTGGCGCTGCAGCCCAAGGTGCTGCTGTTCGATGAGCCGACCTCGGCACTGGATCCGGAGCTGGTGGCCGAGGTGCTGAGCGTGATCGAAGAGCTGGCGCGCTCGGGCACCACCCTGGTGATCGTCACCCACGAGCTCGGCTTTGCCCGCCGCGTGGCCGACCACGTGGTGATGATGGACCAGGGCCGGGTAGTAGAGCAGGGCCCGCCCGAAGTGGTGTTCGACCGGCCGCGCCAGCCGCGCACCGCCGAGTTCCTTGCCAAGACGCTGTAACCCCCTTTCACTTTCAGCAGGGAAACCGCATGAACGCCCCCCACAAACGACGCGTCTCCACCGGCAGTGCACTGGTCGCCGCGGTGCTGGTGATCGGTGTTGCCGGCATCGTCTACTCGCGCGTCGAGCAGGGCAGCGACGCGGCACCGGCTGCGCGCGCCACCCTGGCCGGTGATGCCGCGCCGGCGTTGAACGGCACGCGGGATCCGAAGGCGGCGGCCCTGATCCCGGCGGGCTTCACCTTCGTCACGCCAGGCACGTTGACCGTGGCCACGCATCCGGCGCAGCTGCCGCTGGCCGATTACGGCGCCGACAACAAGCAGATCGTGGGCGTCGAACCGGACATCGCCCGGCTGATCGCCGACGGCCTGGGCCTGAAGCTGGTGCTGGTCCCGGTGGCGTGGCCCGACTGGCCGCTGGGGCTGCAGTCGGGCAAGTACGACGCGGTGATTTCCAATATCACCGTGACCGAAGCGCGCAAGCAGAAGTTCGACTTCTCCAGCTACCGCTACGACCTGCTGGGCATCTACACCCGCACCGATGGCCCGATCCAGAAGATCACCACGCCCGCCGATGTTGCCGGGCTGAAAGTGGTGGTGGGGGCCAGTACCAACCAGGACCAGATCCTGCGTGCCTGGGACCAGCAGAACATCGCCGCCGGCCTGAAACCGGTCGAGTACCAGTACTTCGACGACGCGGTGGTGGGCCGCCTGGCGGTGATCACCGGGCGCGCGGATGTGTCCTTCGAGCCCAACGCCACCGGGGCGTATTCGGCGCGCGACGGCAAGGTGCGGCGGGTGGGGCTGTTCCCGGGCGGCTGGCCCGATGCGGCGGCGATTTCGGTGACCACGCGCAAGGGCAGCGGGTTGGCCGAACCCATCACCCAGGCCTTGAACACGCAGATTGCCTCGGGCACCTATGCCCAGGCGCTCAAGCGCTGGAATGTGAGCGAAGAAGCGGTGGCGCAGTCGCAGACCAATCCGCCGGGGCTGCCGAACCTGTAAGCGTCAGGACGCCAGCCAGACGATGCCCTCGGGCCTGTCGCCACCACTGTGGAGAAAGGTGGCCACGGCACTGAAACACTGCTCGACCGCCACGCACCAGGAAAGCGGGTAGGTGTCCACCTGCCCGTTGCCGAGCACGTAGTCGGCCGATCCGATGCGCGTGGCATCACCGCAGGAACGCACCCCGGCATCGCCTTCAACCGGGATGTACATCAGCCAGGCATGGACACCGTTGCGCAACATGCACAGGGTGGCACCGGTCGGCGCAGTCGCCCATAGCTCGAAGGCCGGCAGGGTGTTCGCCCGTGCGAGGGCTGCGTCCACCTGTGCTGGCGTTGTAGCGGCCACGCTCTGGCCGTTGAGGTCCAACTCCATCGCGCTCGCGTTCCTTTGTTCGTCTGTTGCGTTCACCAGCGCGCTTCAAGCGTGCGGAACGGCTGCGCCAGCCGCACCCCGTCGGCATCGTAATCGCGTACCGCGCGCCCATCCACGCGCACGCTGGCCGGGCGCGTGCGTGCCGGCCACCACACGCGCACGGCACTCTGCTTGCGCAGGCCCGGACCAAGGGTGACCCGCAACGTGCCGTCTTGCTGCCGCGCTTCCATCTGCAGGGTGCCATAGGCGGTGGGCAGGCGATCAACCGCCAATCCTTCCCCGGCCACCCACGACGGTGGGGCGCCCGGCAACAGCGACAGCGCATCGTCGTCCTCGCGCATCAGCATGCCGAACAGCGTGCGCCCGTACTCCGCGCCGATCCACGTGTGCGGCATGTCGCCCAGGTAGCGCGGGAAGCGCAGCCGCGAATGCACCACTTCGGCGAGTACCTGCCATTCCAGCGGGCGGCGGTCGTGCAGCAGGCCCTGCAGCAGCTCGTCGGCGGCGTCGGGCTGGTTGAGATGCACATAGCTCAGCACGTTGCGGATCTCATACGGCGTGTAGGCATACAACGCCCCCGGCTCATTGCGCTTGCGCACGTCCGCCAGGTAACGCGCGAACGTGGTGCGCAGCGCCTCCGCCGGCAACACGTCCTGCGCACCGGTGGGGTCCAGTGCGATCGACACGCCGGTCGGATCGCCGTCGCCCAGGTCGGCCGAGGAGGGAATGAAGTCGATGCCCTTCCACGCCATGGTCGCGCGGATCGAGGCGGCCAGCGCATCGTGCAGTGCGGTGTATTGTTCGCGCGCCCAGCGGGCGGTGTCATGATCGCCCAGCGATTCGGCCAGCCAGGCGCCGTCGTGCCAGCCCTTCAGGCCCCAATAATCATCCCAGTAGCTGTGCGTGGGCGAGGGGTAGCCTTCGTGGCTGATCGACGGGGCCAGGATGCCGGCGAAACGTTCCGGTGACGGTTGGCTGGCCATGTAGCCCGGCACCAGTGTGCGTTCGCGCAGCGCCTGCAGAAAGCGCAGCGCCGCCTTCACCTTGGGCAGGTACGCGCGCACCGATTCGGGACCGCCGTCCAGCCGCGCCACATCGGCGACCAGCGAAACGTACTGGCCCTGGCTGTCATATTCGATGTCCGAGCCGAAGCCGGTGTTGACGCTGCCGTCGTCGTTGAGGATCGGCGAGACCAGGCCGTTGGCGTGCACGCCGTGTGCGCTGTACCAAGCCAGGTAATCGCGTGCGACCTTGGCCTCGCCCATGCGCAGCAGCACCGCCGAGGTGGCCATGCCGTCGCGGATGAAGGAGCGGTTGTAGTTGCGCGGTCCCGGTTGCATGGCCGGGCCGGTCTGGTTGATCAGCATGTACGCGGCCTGCGCGCGCAGCATGTCCACCAGCGACGGGTCGGGCAGGCGCAGCCCGACCTGGCCCAGCCGCGCCTGCCAGTCGGCCGACACCTCGGTGGCCAGTGCGTCGTAGGCGGCGTCGGGGTCGGCCGGCAGGTTGGCCAGGTCCAGCGTCGGTGCATCGGGCAGGCTGCCGTTGGCGGCGGTGGGCGCGGTGCCCAGCGGGAAGGCCAGCACCACCGAGCGGCTCGCGCCGGGCGCAAGCTGCACGCGGTAGGCCAGCGCGGCGGCCGCAAGGCCGTCAGGGTCTTCGGCGTGTTGGGCGGCGGGCAGCGTGCCGCTGGCGATGGCCGTGGTGATCTCGCTGCTGCCTTCGTTGCCGAACGGTGCCGCACCGGCGGCATCCACCGGCGTCAGCGACTGCAGCAGCGGTCGCCCGTTGATGCGCACCGCCCCATCCTCGATGGCCACCTCGCGGATGGGCGACAGGCCGCCGTTCTGCCACGGCGGATTCATCTGCATCGGGCGTACTGCCAGCGTCAGTGTGCCCGCCACCGGCGTGGTGCCGGTATTGCGCAGCCGGTGGCGCACGAACGTGACCGGTTGGCCGCCGCGCTCGATGGCGAAGGTTTCGCTCTGCAGTTCCAGCCCGGGTTGCGGCGACCAGGTGGCCGACGGCATCGGTTTCCAGCCATCGCGCAGGGCGTGCGCTACCGGCGCTGCAGCGGCACCGGCCGTGGTGCCATCGGCGTTGCGCCAGATCGGTTGCACCAGCGGTGCGCCCTTGAACGCTTCGAGGTTGCCATACTCGTCGAAGATCGATTTCTGCCGGCCGGCGTGCACGCCCACCGCTGTCCAGTAGGTCTGCTGCAGGTGCAGTGAGGCCGGGAACAGGGCGCGCTGCGCGCCGCTGGCGGCCACTTGATAACGCTTCATCGGGGTCATCACCGCGGCCGGCCCCAGCAAACGCAACCGCGCGATCCGCGGGGCAGTGCCGGCCACGCGCAGGCGCAGCGTCGTAGCGGTCACAGCGGCGGTGCCGGCCAACCAGCTCTGGGTGCGGCTGCCGGCCTGCGGGTCGCGGGCGAGGTCGACCCAGCGGCCATTGGCGTCCTGCGCCTGCAGGCGGGCGGCACCGTGACCGCCGGCCCAGTCGACGGCCAGCCCGGTGGTGGACTGCGCGCGCGGCAGGGTGATTTCCAGCTGCGATTCGCCGCCGGCGTGTGCGGGCATCGGGACGCTGGCGTCGCCCTGCCACAACGCCGCCGCCTGGGCCGGATCCAGGCCGGCCACGCGTGCGGCTGCCGTGGTATCCAGCGGCTCAAGCTCGAAGATCGACACGCCCCAGTCGGAGGTCTTGTCCGGGCTGGCCAGGCGCAGGTAGCGGGCCTGGCGCGGGGCGAAGAACAGGGTTTCGATCCCGCCCAGCGAATTCCGCATGGTGTAGGCGGGCTGCCAGTGCGTGCCGTCCACCGACGTCTGCAGGCTGTAGCCCTCCGGGTTGGAGACATCCCAGGTGATCCGCGCGCCGCCCAACTGGGCGGGTGCGCCGAGATCCACCTGGAACCAGTGGCCCGGGCTGAAGGCGCCGCCGGTGACGGTCTTCGGGTCGCCATCGATCAGGTGACTGACCGCCATCGCGGGCACCTGCTGCGAGGAGCTGCTGGCTTGCCATTGGGTGCGGGGCGGCAGGTTCTGCGCCAGGCCTGTGGCGGCCAGCGCCAGTGCGGGGAAGAGCAGGGCACGTGCCAGGTGGCGGGGCGTGGGCCCAACAGTCCAACGTTGAACATGCAGCCGCATTGACGCGCTCCCGATCCTCTGGCCCCAACGGCGGGGCAGGGCACACGCTAGCAGGGGATGTAACCGTTTACATGACGCGTCGCAATATCACGGTTCGATGGTCCGGACTGCGTTGGGTTCACAGAATCGGGTGCCGGTGGTGGTGCGTGAGCACGTCCGCTGCCCACGATGGGAACACACGAGAATCCGTCGATGAAAAGGAGCTGGAGATGACACGATTACGTGCGCCGTTATGGTTGTCATTTGACAACCTGTACTCGGCGCTGCAAGCTGGATATCGGTGATGGGCCGACCGGCTCACCCGAAGAAGGAGGTTGAGGTGGCCCTCCGGTATGCCGAAGCGCGTGGTTGGCGGGTTGTTCCGGGTGGCAGTCATGCTTGGGGACGACTTTACTGTCCGTATAAGGACAGAGATTGCCGCTGTGGTGAGTTCTGCATTACAAGTGTCTGGAGCACCCCGAAGAACCCTGGCAATCACGCACGCGCGCTGCAGCGCATGGTGGATGGCTGCACTGTGCTTGCTGCATCACGCACCGCCGAGGAGTAGCGGCATGGAATTTACTTTTACCCTGAAGTACCACCTGTCCGAGACCGATCAGGATCCTGATGCCCTGGTTGAACGGCTCGCGGAAGCTGGCTGCGATGATGCGCTGGTGGGCGTTGGCCTGCCAGGGCGGCTCGCGCTGGCGTTCGTTCGTGAGGCTGACAGTGCCGATGCAGCCGTACACAGCGCGCTGGACGACGTTCGGAGTGCCGTTCCCAGCGCTCGCCTGATCGAAGTTTCTCCTGATCTGGTGGGTTTGACCGACGTCGCGGACATTGTCGGTATGAGCCGTCAGAACATGCGCAAGTTGATGCTTGCACACGCCGACAGCTTTCCACTGCCTGTGCACGCTGGCAGCACCTCGATCTGGCACCTTGCCGATGTGCTGGTTTGGTTGCAGGGGCGGGGTGGCTATGTGCTGGAAGGCAACCTCCTCGAGGTGGCGATGACGGCATTGCAGGTCAACCTGACCAAGGAGATCTGCCGTCTTCCCTCTCCGACATCCAGGCGTGTTGCGCACCTCCGTTGAGGGGCGCCCCGCCCGGGGGATCGCCCATGGCTGGCATCATTGTCTCGATCTCCACGCCTGGTTCGCCGCCTTGCATTTGATGCGGCCGGCCGCACGATAAAAGCATGTCGAATTCAACACCCCCCGGGAGTTGCCCTACCACCCCGCTTCTTCCCCACGTGTGGCGCCAGCGCCTGGCCGGCGGCCGCATCGAGGCCCAGGCGATCGGCGCCTCACGCGCGGATGTGTTCCGGGTGTACGGCGGCGACGGCCCGGATGTGTTCCTCAAGCGCGAGCCGGCCGAGGATCCGTTCGGTGAACTGCTGGATGAAGTGGCGCGCCTGCGGTGGTTGCAGGGGCAGGGCGTGGAGGCGGCGCAGGTGCTGGATACGCACGACGATGCCAGTGGGCGCTGGTTGCTGATGCGCGCGGTGCCCGGCCGTGACCTGGCATCGTCGCCGGACCTCGCCCCGCTGCAGGTCGTGCATCTGGTGGCCGATGCGCTGCAGGTGCTGCACAGGCTGCCGATCGACACCTGCCCGTTTGACCACCGGCTGCCGCATCGCCTGGCGGCGGCACGGGCACGCATGGACGCCGGCGCCGTGGATGCCGACGATTTCGATGACGCGCGCGCGGGGTCTTCGCGGCGCTGCTGGCGAGCGTGCCGGCGCAGGCGGACCTGGTCGTGACCCACGGCGACGCGTGCCTGCCCAACCTGATGGCGGCACAGGGCTGCTTCACCGGGTTCATCGACTGCGGACGGTTGGGCGTGGCCGATCGCCACCAGGACCTCGCGCTTGCTGCGCGCAGCATTGCCAGCAACCTCGGCGAGCAGTGGGTGGCGCCGTTCTTTGCGCGCTACGGCACCGTGCCCGATCCTGCGGCGTTGGCGTTTTATTGCCTGCTGGACGAGTTCTTCTAAGGGCGCACCACGTGACGCATCGTCCACTGCCTTGCCTGTCAACTTGACGGGCACACGTTCAATCGCCGCGTGCGCTGGCCCCGCCGTGGGGTGCTGAAGCACTGTCCATTGACGCCGGGCGCGGCGGTTGCAGACGTGTGCCCCGCTACGCGCGCATGGAGTTCCGCCCGCGACGGCTTTGTGCAAGACTCGCTCCCTGACCCCGGCGTTGCAAGGATGGGAAGCGCATGCAGTTTTTTGCCCTGGACAATTTTGCGGGACTGGTGAACCAGACGTTCGAGGTTGCCCTGGGCGATGTGGGAAACACCGCATTCGTGCTGGTCGAGGCGCGCCCGTTGCAGCCGGGTGAGTCACTGCCGGGGCAGGTACGCGCACCGTTCTCGCTGCTGTTCCGCCACGAAGCGGCGATCGTGTTCCCGCAGAAGACCTACCCGATGCAGCATGAAGCGCTGGGTGAGTTCGGCATCTTCCTGGTGCCGATCGCGCGCGATCGTACCGGGTTCATTTACCAGGCACTGTTCAACTGAGGGGCAGGCACATGCCGATGCGGCTGTCATCCGCACTGCTCTGGATGAATCCCAGACGGTGATACAGGCGCTGCGCGGCGGTGTTGTCTCGCAGCACGCTGAGCTGGACGCGGTGGCAGCCACGCAGGTGCGCCAGTTGCTGCACGTGGCCGAGCAGGGCGGTTCCCACTCCCTGGCCACGCACGGTGTCCAGCAGCAGGATATCCACGATGCACAGCGCATCATTTTCGGTATGTAGGTACAGGCGCCCCAGCGCGGCATCGTTGCGGGTCACGATCAGGAATTCGGGCTGCCGGTAGTGACTCACATAGTGGCGGTGCTGCAGTTCGAACTGGCTGTCAAGGAAGGCCTGCCGGGACGGCGGTGGCCACGGCACTGCAGCCAGTTCGGCGTGGCGTGATTGATGATAAAGCGCGCGCAGGAAGGTCAGATCAGCTGCTTCGGCGCAACGCAGGGTTACCCCACAGGCATGCAACGGGGAGGTCGCCGCCACGACCGGTGGCGGCGACAGGGGAAACCCGGGCAGTGCGTGGTTCAAGGGCGTTGCGGGAACACGCCGCTCAACGCAATACAGAAGTTCACCGTCAGGTAGGGCTGCCGGTTTTCATGCGGTTGGCTGCCGCCAGTGGGCACCACCATGGTCGGTGCAAAACTGGCATTGGACGGCGTGGTGTCGGCAAAGGGCGAGGTGGTGGTTGGAATGGTCACTGCATCGCCCTGCGCGGGTGTGCCGTGCAGCTTGGCTGGATCGCGTTGCGCGTACACGTTCATGGCGTGAGTGTGCGGTGGCATTTCCGTGGGCAACAGCGTCACCTGGGCAGTGCCAAAAGGCTCGCCCAGCGTGCGCAGAACGCCGCCCGCATTCTGTCCCTGGCTGGCGGCCGCGTTGCCTTGCAGGTTGGGCAGGCCGAACGTGGCGCGGCCATCGCCGCCAAAGTTCGTGCCCAACAGGGCGAACAGCGCGGTGTTCTGCTGGATGGGAAGAATCTGTCCGGTGCACATTGCCCAGCGGTAGGGCGCGAACTGGAAGCCGAACATCTGGATTTCGCCTAGAAACGGGTCAGTCATGGGTCAAATCCCTGTGGCAGTGCTGTGGTCCATGGTGGATAGGGCGGGTGTTCAACCCTGGCTCGGGTAGATGCCGTACATGCTGATGCAGTAGCGCACTGTCAGGCTCGGCATGGTGTTGTCATGCGGCTGCGCACCGCCTGCAGGGCTGAGCATGCTTGCCGCCAGGGATCGGCTTTCAATCCCGGTGATGTCGGCGGTGTACATGGTGTCGCCACTGACCGCGCCCAGCACGGAGGCCGCCGTTGGATTCGGCGAGTTGGCCGCTGCAGTGGTGGCCAGCATGGGATGGCTGTGCGCGGGCAGTTGCGGCAGGGTCAAGGTGACGGTGTCGCTGCCGCCCAATTGGCCCAGAACCCGCGTGCTGCCGCCAGGCATCGTGCCTTGGTGGACCGGAACGCGTCCGCTCAGGTTGGGCAATGCGAAGGTGTTTACGCCGTCACCGCCGTAGGTGGTGCCGATCAGGGTGAACAGCGTGTCGTATTCGCTGATCGGCACCAGTGCGCCATCGCAGTCCAGCCAGCCAGCCGGGGCGAAGTTGTAAGGCAACAACCGGATCTCACCAATAAATGTTTCGCTCATTCCAGATCTCCGATCAGTTGCGCGAAGGGTAGATGCCCTGCAGCAGAATGCAGAAGTTAAGCACGCTGTAGGGCTGCATATTGTCGTGGGGCAGGGTCTGCCCGCTGCTGGAAAGTGTCGACGGATGCAGTGCCACCGTCTGCGCGTTGGACGGTCCGTACAGGTTGCGGCCCGCTTTTGCGTAAAGGTTGTTCACCGGAGTACGGGCCGTGCCGTCGTCGCTGGTGGCGATGGCGATGTGGGTGTGCTGCGGAATCTGGGTCGAGAGCAGCGTGACCTGTTCCGTGCCTCCTGCGCTGCCGATCGGCAGATTCTGCGATTGCCCCACCGCTGCGCGCCCGCGCATGTCCGGCAGTTTGAAGGTGGTAACACCGTTGCCGCCATAGAAGGTTCCCAGCAGCGAAAACAGCGCCTGGTTCTGCGCGATCGGCAGCTCGCCTCCGTTGCAGAAGGCGGTGTATTTTCGCGCAAAACCGAATGAGTTGATGATTATCTGCCCCATAAATGCATCCGACACGGTGGCTATCCCCTTTCCTTGACTACAGCTCCCGCTCCTGACCCCAAGCGTGGCTGTACTGTTCATCAAACACATCGTGCTTGACAAGTGCTGCCGCTGGTTTCCTACTACGCCCGCCGGGGGGCGTTTTCGTGGGGAAGTGCGGCCCTGGTTTCAGGGGATAAACTCATGGCACAGGGAACGTGGGTCCAGCGCGCAGCGCTGGCCGTGGTGAATCAGCTGTCGGCATTCAAACTGCGTCGCGTCATTATATTGACGCCACTGTGGATGGCGTTGCTGTGGTCGGCCGGTGTGCAGGCTGCCAATTGCCCTGACATGACGGTGCCCGATGCGAACACCGTGCCGTCCACCTCGCCCATGGTCTCCGGCGGCACCATCGTCATCGATGCAAGCGCCTGCGATTCCTTCGGCGGCATCGGGGGCAGCGGTCCGGTTGGCAATCCCAACAACTACGCCACTGCCCACGGCCAGGTGAGCGTGAACTCGCTGACCAACCGGGTCACCTACACCAACAACGGCAGTGGCGCGCTGGTCGACACGTTCACCTTCAAGGATGACAACGGCCAAACCGTCAATGTCACCGTGAACATCGGCGCCGCATCCTCCCCCATCACCGTGACGCCGGCCAGCGCGCCCAAGCCGATCATTGGTGGCAGCTACACGCTGCTCATGGGCAGCAGCGGCGGTACTGCTCCCTACACCTACACCCTGGGTGCGGCAACGCTGCCGCCGGGCATCACCTTCAGCAATGGCACGTTCTCGGGCACCGCCAGTGGCGGCGGCACCTATTCGGTCACGGTGAATGTCACCGATGCCGCCAGCCTGACCACCAGCAAGGCCTATACGTTCGTGGTGGACACGCCGACCATCACCTTGCTGCCCCCGCCGACGATGACTGTGAACGTGCCTTACAGCCATCAACTGGTCGGGCAGGGCGGTACGGCGCCGTACACCAGCTTCGCCCGGGACACCGGCAACCTGCCGCCGGGCATCGTCTTGAGTCCAGCCGGCGTGCTGTCGGGCACCCCCACCGCAGTGGGTAGCTACGCTTCCTCCATCAGCGCCTTTGACAGCAGCACCGGGACTGGCCCGTATCGCGACGCGACGGCCTTTACGATGGTGGTCTCGACGGCTCCGCCGATTATCATCGCGCCCACGACGTTGCCAAACGCTGGCGTGGCCACTGCCTACAGCACCACGCTGACCGCCACCGGCGGTAACGGCGGGCCCTACAGCTATACGGTGGTCACCGGCGCACTGCCCGCAGGTCTCACGCTGGCCACGAACGGCACCCTGAGCGGCACGCCGACCGCAGGCGGTACCTTCGACTTCACCCTGCGCGCCGCCGACACTGCCGGCAACACGGGGGCGAGCGGCTACACGCTGGTCGTGTCCGCACCGACAATTTCGATTGCGCCCACCACCTTGCCCACGCTCACCCGCAACGCGGCCTACAGTCAGACCATTACCGCTGCCGGTGGTACTGCGCCGTATAGCTATGCGGTGACCAGTGGCGTAGCGCCGGCTGGCGTCACACTCTCCCCGACCGGGGTACTATCCGGCACGCCCACCACCGCCGGGGCCTACGCGTTCACCGTCACGGCCACGGACAGCAGTTCCGGCAGCGGCCCCTACACCGGTGCGCGTGCCTACAGCGGCACGGTGCAGCAGGACACCCCGGTGATCGGGCCGGCGACGTTGCCCGCTGGCACCGCCGGGGCCGTCTACGCCCAATCGCTCACGGTCACGGGCGGAGCAGGGGCGCCGTACACGTTTGCGATTGTCGCTGGGTCCTTGCCGGGCGGCCTGGCCTTGAATACCAGCACTGGGCAGATCTCCGGCACGCCCACTGCCGTAGGATCGTTCCCAGTGACTGTCCAGGTCGCCGATGCCGGTGCGTCCATCGGCGGGCGGGCGTACACGATCACCATCGCGACGCCGGTGCTTTCGCTTGCACCGTCTGGCGCTGCGCTGAATGGTACTTATGGGTCCGCCTACAGCCAGAGCTTCAGTGCCAGCGGTGGCACCAGTCCCTACGCCTACACGTTGAGTGGCGCGTTGCCCACTGGGCTCACCTTCAGTGGCACCACGGGTGTGCTTTCCGGCACGCCTACCCAGGCGGGCGCGTTTGCCTTCACGGTCAGCGTGACAGAGGCGACCACGGGTGCCGGGGCGCCATACACGTTCAGCCGCGTCTACACCCTTACGGTGTCCCCGCCCACCATCGCCATTGCACCGCTGACGCTGCCGTTCGGTGCTGCGGGCGCGCCGTATTCGCAGACCCTGACCGCCAGCGGTGGCGTGGCGCCGTACACCTTCCAGGTCGTTGCGGGCAGTCTTCCGGCCGGCGTGTCACTGTCGGCGTCCGGGGTGCTGTCGGGCACGCCAACGGCGGCCGGCACGTTCAACGTGACCTTCCAGGCTCGCGATGCCAACCTGCAGACAGGCCAGCGTGCCTACTCCTCCAACATCGCTGCGCCCACGCTTGCGCTGTCGCCGGCAAGCGGCACCCTGCTGGCTGCATACGGAATGGCGTACAGCCAGAGCTTTACCGCCCTGGGGGGCAATGCGCCCTACACGTATTCCCTGAGTGGCACAGTGCCTTCCGGACTCAGCTTCAACAGCAGTACCGGCACGTTGTCCGGCACGCCGGTGCAGACCGGCAGTTTCCCGCTGACTGTTACTGCCGCCGACAGCAGCACCGGCACGGGTGCGCCGTTCAGTGTCTCGGCCAATTACACGCTCAACGTTGCGCCGCCTGCCATCGTCATTGCGCCGGCGAGCCTGCCGGTGGGGGGCGTAGGCAGTGCGTACTCGCAGACGGTGACCGCCAGCGGCGGCATAGCGCCGTACACCTTCGCGGTCGTCGCGGGTTCACTGCCGGCCGGTGTGACGCTGTCGTCCGCGGGTGTTCTGAGCGGCACGCCCACGGCGGGGGGCTCGTTCAACTGGACCGTCACGGCCACCGATGCCGGCAGCATGACGGGCGCGCATGCCTACACCATGACGATCAGTGCGCCCACCATCGACCTCACGCCAACAACGCTCCCCGATCCCACCCAGGGCGCAGCCTACAGCGCGGCGCTGAGTGCCAGTGGCGGCACGGCGCCGTACACCTTCAGCATCGTCGGAGGTGCCTTGCCCGCCGGCATGACCCTCAACACTGGCGGCACGTTGTCCGGCACGCCGATCAATGCAGGCCCGTATGCGTTCACTGTGCAGGCCAGTGACAGCAGTACCGGCGTCGGCCCCTTCAATGGCACCCGGTCCTACAACGGCACCGTGCAGCCCGGCATTCCGGTGCTCAACCCGGCGACCCTGCCCAACGGGGCGATCGGCGCGGCGTACACGGCGGCCTTGTCGGTAACCCAGGGCGCGGGTGCACCGTACACCTTCACCCTGGTGTCGGGCGCGCTGCCCGCGGGCCTCACTCTGAGCAGCGGCGGCGTGATTTCCGGTACGCCCAACACGGCCGGTTCGTTCACCGCCGTGGTGCAGGTGACCGATGCGGCTGCGCAGAACGGGCAACGCAGTTACACCATCACCATTGGTGCGCCGACCCTGACCCTGTCGCCGGCGGCCGGTACGCTCAACGCCACCTACGCGGCGGCCTCCAGCCAGGCGTTCAGCGCAGGCGGTGGCGTCGCGCCTTACACGTATGCCGTAACGGCCGGTACGTTGCCCACCGGGATGTCGCTGGCGGCGGCCACCGGGACGTTGTCGGGCACGCCCACCCAACCTGGTTCGTTTGCGATCACGGTGACCGCGACCGATTCCAGCGGTGGCGCAGGCGCACCCTTCAGCATCAGTCAGAACTACAACGTGGTCGTCGCGTTGCCCACCATCGCTGTTGCGCCGACGACGGTGCCCGGCGGCACCGTGGCCATTCCGTACTCGCAGGCCTTGTCCGCCACTGGCGGCATCGCTCCGTATACGTTCGTGGTCAGTGCTGGCGCACTGCCGGCCGGCATGAGTCTGTCCGGCGCTGGCGTGCTGTCGGGCACGCCGACGGCCAGTGGCACGTTCAACACCACCGTGACGGCCACCGATGCCAACGGCCAGACCGGCGCACGGGCGTATGCCCTGCAGGTTGCTGCGCCCACCATCGTCGTGACCCCGGCAACGCTGCCATCGCCGGCGCAGGGCCTGGCGTACAGCGCCACCTTCAGTGCGAGTGGCGGCGTGGCGCCGTACAGCTTCTCGGCCACCGGTGCGTTGCCGCCGGGTCTGTCGCTGACCACCGGCGGCGTGCTGTCCGGGACGCCGACCGCGTCGGGCACCAGCACCTTCACCGTGCTGGCCACCGACAGCTCGGGTGGGGCAGGGCCGCATACCGGCGCGCAGAGCTACACGCTGAGCACCTCGGCCGGTCCGTCCATCGACCAGACCAGCGTGCCGGCCGCCACCGTGGGGAGCGCGTACAGCACCACGCTCTCCGCTACGGGCGGCACCGCGCCGTACAGCTTCGCCCTGGTCTCCGGTGCGCTGCCTGCCGGCATCGTGTTCAGCGGCGGCGGTGCCTTCAGCGGGACGCCGACCCATGCCGGCAGCTTCGCCGTCACTGTGCGCGTCACCGACAGCAATGGCGTCACCAACCAGCAGGGCCTGGTGCTTGTGACCGGCGCGCCGACGCTGGCACTGACCCCGGCCGCAGGCAGCCTGCAGGCCGACTACGCGGTGGCCTATTCGACCACCTTCGCCGGCAGTGGCGGCACCGCGCCGTACACCTACACCGCCACCGGTGCGTTGCCTGCCGGGATCAGCCTCAATGCAGCCACCGGTGTGTTGTCCGGCACGGCCACGCAGAGTGGCAACTTCCCGATTGCAGTGACCGTGACCGACTCCTCCACCGGTGCCGGCGCACCGTTCCAGCGGATGCAGAACTACACGCTGGAGGTGGCCGCGCCCAACCTGGTGGTGACCCCGGGCAGCCTGCCCAACGCGGTGGTCGGCGTGGCCTACACGCAGGCGCTGACCGCCAGCGGTGCGGTGGCGCCGTACACCTACACGCTGCAGGGCGGCAGCCTGCCTGCGGGGATACAGCTGGATGCAGCCAGTGGCGTGGTGTCCGGTACGCCGGTCAGTGCCGGCAGCAGCACGCTGACCGTGCGCGCCACCGATGCCAACGGGCAATCGGTGGACCAGGCCTACACGTTGACCGTGGATCCGGCACAGATCGTGGTCGACCCGGCCGTGCTGGCCGCGCCGCAGGTAGGCCAGGCCTACCGGCATGCGTTCAGCGCCACCCGTGGCAACGGCAGCTACACCTGGAGCGTGACCAGTGGCAGCCTGCCGGCCGGGTTGGCGTTGGCAGCCGACGGTGTGCTCAGCGGTACGCCCACCAGCATCGGCACCAGCACCTTCGTAGTCAGCGCAAGTGACGGGCAGAACTACGCCGGCACCCGCAGCATCACCGTGACCGTCAGCCAGGCGCAGGCCGTGGCGGCGGCGCAGACGGTGACGGTGCTGGCCGGCCAGACTGTCACCTTTGATGCCACCACCGGCGCCAGCGGCGGCCCGTTCGACACCGCCGCCATTGCGGCTGCACCGGCCACCGGCAGTGCCAGCGTCGCCGGCCTGCAGATCAGCTACACGGCGCCGTTGGAGGCCAGTGGCACGGTTGGGTTCACCTACACGCTGGCCAACAGCAGCGGCGTGTCGGCCCCGGCGCAGGTGACGGTCACCGTCAACCCGCAGCCGATCGCCGCTGCGCTCACGGCCAGTGGCCTGGCGGGCACCACCATCAGCGTGGAGCTCACCGAAGGCGCGCGCGGCGGTCCGTTCACTGCGGCCACCGTGGTGTCGGTGATGCCGGCCAACGCGGGTACGGCCACGGTGAAGGCAAGCGACGCTGGCTACCGGCTGGAGTTCGCCGCGGCCGGCGGGTATGCCGGCGTGGCGCAGTTGGTGTACACGCTGAGCAATGCCTATGCGACCTCCGCACCGGCCACGCTGGCGGTGACCATCACTGCTCGTCCCGACCCGACCAAGGACGCCGAAGTGATGGGCATCCTGGACGCGCAGGCCGACGCCACCCGGCGCATGGCCACCGGCCAGATCAACAACTTCCAGCGTCGTCTGGAAAGCCTGCATCGTGGCGGCGGCGACGGCTTCAGCAACGGCATCAGCCTGTCATCGGCTTCGTCGGGACGAGCAGGGCAGCGCGGCAGCCTCTCGGCCGTAGACCAGAGCCTGGCCGATTCCCTGCGCATGAACCTGATCGAGCCTGCGGCAGATCCTGCCGATGCCACGGCAGGCGATGCGACCCGCGGCACCGGCGGCCTGCCGGGTGGCATTGCGGTGTGGACCGGCGGCGCGCTCAGCTTCGGCAATGGCAACAACCGCAACGGCCGCAGCTCGGTGGACTTCACCACGTCCGGCCTGAGCATGGGCGCCGACACGCGGATCAGTGACGGCGTGGCGCTCGGCGCGGGCGTGGGTTACGGCCACGACAGTTCTGATGTCGGCAACAAGGGCAGCCACAGCAGCGTGGACAGCTACAGCGTGGCGACGTATGCCAGCTGGCGGCCGAGCCGCAACACCTACCTCGATGGCCTGGTGGGGTACCAGTGGTTGTCGCTGGACGCGCGGCGCTTCGTCACCGGCAATGGCAATACCGTGCACGGCAGCCGCGATGGACGTCAGCTGTTTGCCTCGCTGGCACTGGGCTACGAGCACCGCAGCGAGACCCTGCTGCTGTCGCCGTATGCACGACTGGACGTGGCCGACGCCACGCTGGACGGCTACACCGAGCAGGGCCGGGTGGGCGACACGCTGACCTATGACGAGCAGAAGCTGCGCACCAGCACCGGCAACCTGGGCCTGCGCAGCGAGTACCTGGTGCGCACCGACAGCGGTACCTGGTTGCCTGGCGCACGCATCGAGTTCCAGCGTGATTTCCAGGGCAGCAATGCCGCCACCCTGCGCTACAGCGACCTGTTGTCCGGCCCGGCCTACTCGGCGTCGCTGCGCGACCAGTCGCGCAGCCGCACGCTGCTCGGCATCGGGGCGCCGTTCCAGTCCACCTCCGGCTGGTTGTTCCGGTTCGAGTACCAGTTCCTGTTCGACAGCCAGGCGGGCGACGTGCAGTCGATCCTGATCGGCGCAGAGAAGAAGTTCATGCCGTAACCCAACGCGCGCTGCCGTCCTGACGGCAGCGCGCAGCGGTGTGGTTCGTGATCGGTTGCGCTGTGCGCCACGTATGTTTCTGACATAGTGATGGCGTGTTCGTGCAACACGGCGGATTGATGCTGCATCCTCAGGAATTGTCCACGTCCCAGATTGGCCTGGCGTTGTCGCAGGCATGGGGTGTGCACGCCAACGTGGTGGTGCAACGGCCGACCGGTGCCGATGCGGGCGCCACCGTCTACCAGGTGATCGCACGCGATGGCGCGCGCTGGTGGTTGAAATGCCGGCGCTACGCCGTCGATGACACGGTGTGGAAGGTGCTGCAGTACCTGCGCAGCCAGCGCGGCCTGGCCGAGATCGCCGCGCCACAGCCCACCCTGGAGGGCGCCCTAGCACTGCGGCTGGACGGCCTGCAGTGGACGCTGTTTGCCTATGTCGAGGGTCAATCCGGGTTCGAGTCGGCGCTGTCGCAGGCGCAGTGGCGGCGGCTGGGCGCAGTGCTGCGGCAGGTGCACGACACGCCGTTGCCGGATGCCCTCCGCGCCGGGCTGGCCCAACCCCATTTCGATGACGACAGCGCGGTGGAGCGGGTAGGTGCGTGGCTGCATCGCACCGACGTGCGTTGGCCCGTGCGTGATGATCTTGCCGCGCAGTTCCTGCGCGCCTGGCAGCAGCATCGGCCCCGTATTGGCGAGGTCTGGCAGCACTGCACGCAGCTGCGTGAGCGATTGCAGGGCCGGGCATGGGCGCGGGTGCTGTGCCACGGCGACCTGCACGCCGGCAACCTGCTGCTGCGTGCCGACCACGGGCTGTGCCTGATCGACTGGGACGACATGCTGCTGGCCCCGCGCGAACGCGACCTGATGTTTGTCGGTGCCGGCGTGGGCGGGCGTTGGGGGCGCGATGATCCGCCGGGCTTCGGTGAGGGCTACGGCGAGGTGAGCATCGACTTCGAGCGCCTGGCCTATTACCGGCATTGGCGCATCCTGCATGACGTGCAGGAGTTCCATGACCTGCTGCTTGAGCCGGGTGCAGCCTCGCGCCCGCCGGCGCAGCGTCGCCAGGCCCTGCGCTACATGGAAGAGCAGTTCGCGCCGGGCAACGTGGTCGACAGCGCGGCGCGCAGCTGGATCGCGGCCACCGGGCAAGCGGGGTAGCGGCACCCCTTGGGTGGCTGTCGTGCGACCGGCATGGGGTGGCTCTACCGGCGGACACCGTCCCGGCCCCGGCAGGCGGCACAGGGTCGGGCTGTTTGCACGTGGAGATGGAGTGGATCGTGCGCGCGGGCGCAGAAACGACGCAACTCGACTATTTGCTACCATTCCTTCTTGTACGTTGAATTGCCTGAGAAGGACCTTGGAATGAAGATCGCAGTGGCCGGCACTGGATATGTTGGCCTGTCCAACGCGGTGTTGCTGGCGCAACACCATGAAGTTGTTGCTTTGGATATCGACAGCGCCCGAGTTGAAATGATCAATGCGGGGCGCGCGCCCATCGAAGATCGCGAGATCGAAGCGTTTCTTCAAGGCAAACGCCTGAATCTGGTGGCTACGTTGGATTCCGAGCTTGCGTATTCGGGCGCGACGTTTGTGATTGTGGCCACGCCCACTGATTATGATCCGAAGACGAATTACTTCGATACCACTTCTGTCGAGTCGGTAATCAAAGAGGTGATGCGTGTGAATCCGCATGCCGTCGTGGTTATCAAATCCACCGTTCCGGTTGGGTGCACCAGTGCATTGCGTGCGAAATTTGGCACGGAGAACATCCTGTTCTCGCCGGAGTTTCTTCGTGAAGGGCGGGCGCTTTACGACAATCTGCATCCCAGTCGAATCATCGTCGGTGAACAGTCAGAGCGGGCGTCGGTGTTTGCTGGGCTTCTGCTGGAGGGGGCAATTCGAAAGGATGTGCCGGTGCTCTTTACCGATGCCACGGAAGCAGAGGCCATCAAGCTCTTCTCCAACACCTACCTTGCAATGCGCGTCGCCTACTTCAACGAGTTGGATACGTACGCGAGCTCTCACGGGCTTGACTCCCGACAGATGATTGCCGGTGTCAGTCTGGATTCCCGTATAGGAGACCACTACAACAATCCGTCATTTGGGTATGGCGGATACTGCCTTCCGAAGGATACAAAGCAGCTGCTGGCGAACTACGACAAGGTTCCGCAGAATCTGATCCATGCGATCGTGGAGGCCAATCGCACGCGAAAGGATTTTATTGCCGACGAGATCGTGCGTCGCAACCCCAAGGTCGTCGGCATCTACCGGCTGGTCATGAAGGCAGGGTCTGATAATTTCCGTGCTTCAGCGGTGCAAGGCGTCATGAAGCGGATCAAGGCAAAGGGAATCGAGGTTATCGTCCATGAGCCGGTTCTGACGCTTCCGGAGTTCTATCGATCCAAGGTCGTCAATGACTTCGATGCGTTCAGTGCACAAGCCGACATTATCGTTGCCAACCGCATGACGGATGAGCTGGCCAGGGTGGCGGACAAGGTTTACACGCGAGATCTGTTCGGCGCGGATTGACCCGTCTGCTTCTCGTGTGATTCCGGCGCGCGGCGAGATCTTCAATGAAGATCCAACCGCGCATGCGGTTCAGGCGTTTCACTCGCCGGGTTTCGCCGCGGCGGTGACAGCCTGGGATTTGGCGTGGCGGGCCAGTACCGCTTCACGATGGGCGATGTAGGCATTGGCGCCCAGGATGATGCCCGCACCGATCACGGTCCAGCGGTCCAGTGTTTCGCCAAACAGCAGCCAGCCCAGCACGGCAACCAGCGGCAGCTGCATGAAGCTGATCGGGGTTAGTGCGGAGACTTCGCCCAGGCGCAGCGCCCGCGTCCACAGCAGCTGGCCCACCGTGCCGAACAGGCCGGTGGCGGCCAGCCACACCCACGCCAAGCCGGTCGGCCACACCCAGACGAACAACGCGGGCACCAGCGACAGCGGTACCCAGAACACGTAGGTGTACAGCACCACGGCATCGGCGCTGTCCACGCGGGTGAGCTGCTTGATCTGGATCGCCACCAGCGAACTGAGTACCGCGGCCAGCACCGCCACCAGGGTGCCGGGGGTAAAGCTGGTCGAGCCCGGCCGCACGATGATCAGCACGCCGATGAACCCGATGATCACCGCTGCCCAGCGTCGCGCGCGCACGGTCTCGCCGAGCCACAGCACCGCGGCGATGGTGACGAACAGTGGCGTGGAGTAGGACAGCGAGATCGCCTGCGACATCGGCAGGTGGCCGATCGCCCAGAACGCGCACAGCATCGACGCCAGGCCGATCGTGCTGCGCAGCAGGTAGCGCGGCAGCTGCTGGGTCTTCAGCGACGCGCGACCGGGGCGCAGCAGCATCGGCAGCAGGGCCATCAGGCCGAAGGCGTTGCGGAAGAACGCCACTTCCTGGGTGGGCACCGAGCGGGTGGCATAGCGGATGGCCACGGCCATCAGCCCGAAGGCCAGCGTGCTGCCCAGCATCAGCAGTGCCGCACGCAGGGGAGTGGGGGCGGGCAGGGCGAGTGGCGGGGTCACCACTGCGCGCCGATCAGGCGCGGCTCCGGTTCGATCGGTACGCCGAACTTCTCCAGCACCGAGGCCGAGATCTGCCGCGCCAGCGCCAGCAGCTGCTCGCCGGTGGCGGTGCCGTGGTTAACCAGTACCAACGCGTGATGCGGTGACACGCCGGCGTCGCCGTCGCGGTAGCCCTTCCAGCCGCATGCCTCGATCATCCAGGCCGCCGACAGCTTGCGCCGGGTGTCCTGGTCGGCCGGGTACACCGGCAGGTCGGGGAAGTGCTGCAGCAACACCTCCACCTGCTCCAGCGGCAGCACCGGGTTCTTGAAGAAGCTGCCGGCATTGCCCAGTACGTCCGGGTCAGGCAGTTTGCGGCGGCGGATGTTGATCACCGCGTTGGCCACATCGGCGGCCACCGGCAGTTCCACGCCCATGGCCTGCATTTCTTCCGTGATGCCGGCATAGCCCAGGCGCAGGGCGTGCAGCAACGGCAGGCGCAGTTCAATCGCGGTGATCAGGTAGCGCTCCGGCATCTGCTTGAACACGCTGTCGCGGTAACCGAACTGGCAGGCCTCGGGATCCAGCCGGACCCACGCAGCGGCCTCGCGGTCCCAGGCTTCGACGGTCTGGATGAACTCGTCCACCTGCACGCCGTACGCGCCGATGTTCTGGATGGGGGAGGCGCCGGCCGTACCGGGAATCAACGCCAGGTTCTCCAGCCCGGACAGGCCATTCTGAAGCGACCACATCACCAGCCCATGCCAGCTGACCCCGGCACCGGCACGGACCACGGTGTGGTCAGCGCGGTGTTCGAGGATCTCGATACTGCGGTTGGCAAACACCAAGACCGTGCCGTCCACGTTGCCGGCCAGCAGCACGTTGCTGCCACTGCCCAGCACCAGCAGCGGCGCGTCGGCGACCTGCGGCAGCGCCAGTACGTCCGGCAGCAGCGACGGGTCGTGCAGCTCCAGCAGCTGTGCCGCGCTTGCCTCCACGTGGAAGGTGTTGAGCGCCTTCAGCGACGCGTTCTCAGTCAGGGTCCAGGCAGGCATTGCATTACTCATAGGGGGGCAACCGCACCGCGGCTGGGGGCCTCGCGGCGTCGGCGGATGGCTTCAACGCAGTCCTGCACCAGGGCTGGGCCGCGGAAGATCAAGCCGCTGTAGCACTGCACCAAGGCCGCGCCGGCGGACATCTTGGCCACCGCATCGGCACCGGACTGGATGCCGCCGACGCCGATCAGCGGCATCGACTCGGGCAGGCGTGCGCGCAACCGGCGCAGGACCAGCGTGGACTGGCCCAGCAGCGGCGCGCCGGACAGGCCGCCGGCCTCCTGCGCGCGCGGATCACCGGCCACCGCACTGCGGTCGATCGTGGTGTTGGTGGCGATCACACCGTCCACCTTCAATTCGCTGAGCACGCGGGCGGCCGCATCGATGTCGCGGTCGCTCAGGTCTGGCGCCACCTTGACCAGCATCGGCACGCGCCGGCCATGCTTGGCGGCAAGCTTTTCCTGGCTGTCGCGCAGCTGCGAGATCAGCTGGCGCAGCGCCGTTTCTTCCTGCAGCTCGCGCAGCCCGGCCGTGTTCGGCGAGGAGATGTTGACGGTGATGTAGTCGGCCAGCGGATACACCTTCTGCAGGCAGTGCTGGTAGTCGTCGAACGCCTGCTCGTTGGGCGTGTCCTTGTTCTTGCCGATGTTGATGCCGAGCAGCCCGTGGCGGCGCTTGGCCCGTTCAACATTGCGCACCAGTGCATCCACGCCGAGGTTGTTGAAGCCCATGCGGTTGATGATGGCCTGGTGGGCCGGCAGCCGGAACAGCCGCGGTTTCGGATTGCCTTCCTGCGGACGCGGGGTGATCGTGCCGATTTCAACGAAGCCGAACCCCAGCGCCAGCAGGGCATCGATGTGCTCGCCGTTCTTGTCCAGCCCGGCGGCCAGGCCAACCGGATTGGGGAACTCCAGGCCGAAGGCCTTGGTGGGCAGCGGTGCGATACGGCCGGCCAGCAGGGGCGTGGTGCCGGTGCGGTAGGCCAGCTCCAGGCCGCTCAGGCCAAGGCCGTGGGCGCGCTCTGCATCGAAGGCGAACAGGAAGGGGCGGGCAAGCGAGTACATGGCGTTCTATCAGTCCAGCGTGCCGACAAAGGCACGGGTTTGGTATTCAAAGGCAACCTGGCCGTCCACGGCGTGGGCATCGAACAACTGCTGCAGCGCCTCCAGCATCGGTGCATGGCGGGGGTGGCCGGCCTGCGGCGCGTAGGACGAGGACAGCAGGCGCCCACGCAGCCCATCGATGTCCATGCGCTGCACGTTGGGGAAGCTGGCCAGGCCGCGCAGGCCCGCGCCGAACCAGGCGCGCATGGCGTCATCATCCTGGTAGCGCTCGGCCACCTGGGTGTAATCGGTGCCGAACTCCAGCAGCAGCTGCTCGTAGCCGATCAGGAACGGCGAGGCATCCAGCAGGCGGGAGTTCCAGAACACCAGCGCCATCCCACCGGGATGCAGGATGCGCGACCACTCGCGGCGCACCGCGGCGGTATCGAACCAGTGGAAGGCCTGGGCGGCGGCGACCAGGCCAACGCTGTCGTCGGCCAGGGTGGTCGCCTCGGCGGTGCCATCGACCAGTTTCAGGCGCAGGTAATCGGGGGTCAGCCACTGCTCGGCGGCGGCGCGCATGGCCGCATTGGGCTCCACCGCGATGACCGGGTGGCCGCTGGCCAGGAACAAGCGGGTGGAAATACCGGTACCGGCGCCGATATCGGCGACCAGGGTCTCGGTGGGCACGCCGATATCGTGATGCAGCCAGTCCAGCAGGGCCGGCGGGTAATCGGGGCGGTAGCGGACGTAGTCGGCGACGCGGCTGCTGAAGCGTTCGGTCGAATCCGATGCACTCATGGGGACCTCACGATTGGGATGCGGCAAACAGGGCCAATCCACCGAAGAAGAGCACGAAACCCACCACCACCAGGATGCTGCCGATCACCGCCAGCCAACCCAGTACCAGTCCGGCGACCGCCAGGCCGTCGCCTTCCAGCGCCTGCGGCTGGCGACGGATTTCCGCGCGCGCCATGTGGCCGGTGACGATGGCAATGAGACTGCCGAGAAACGGAAAGACCGTCCAGCCGACGATGCCCATGATCAAGCTGACTACGGCCAGCGAGCTGGTCTGTCGATAGGGCTGGTTCATCCGTTTCCTCCATGGCAGAGCGTCCATGATAGTGCCTGCGCCGGGATTAGCCCATCGGCGCGGGGCGGCGTGCAACCCGGCAGGGCCTCAGCCCATCAGGACCTGGCCACCATCGACGTTCAACGTGTGGCCGGTGATCCAGCGCGCCAGCGGCGAGCACAGGAACAGGGCGGCATCGGCGATTTCCTTCGGCTGGCCGAAGCGACCGAACGGAATTTTGGCCAGCGTGGCGTGGTACAGCGCCGGGTCGTGCTCGCGGCGACGGGCCCACAGGCCGTCCTCGAACTCGATCGAGCCCGGGGCAATGGCATTGACGCGGATCCGCTGCGGGGCCAGCGCCAGTGCCTGGGAGGTGGTGTAGTGCATCAGTGCGGCCTTGGCCGCGGCATACGGAGCAGCGCCCGGTCGCGGTTGCAGCGCGGCGATCGAGGCCAGGTTGAGGATGCAGGCATCGCTGGACTGCTGCAGCCAGGGCAGGGCCAGTCGCGAGGCGCGTACCGCCGACATCAGATCGATGCCCAGGCTGGATTCCCAGCCGGCTTCATCGTCGGCCATGCCGTAGCCGGTAGCATTGTTGACCAGCACATCGATACCGCCCAGCGCGTGGGCGGCATCGGCCAGCCAGCGGCCGATGTCGTCCAGCACCCCGAGGTCGGCCGACGCGGTGTGGATGTCCAGGCCCAGGGCCTGGGCATCCGTGCGCAGCGCAGTGAGCCCGGGCTCACCGCGGGCGCAGACCGACACGCGGGCGCCCGCCGAAGCGAACGCCAGCGCCATTGCCCGCCCGATGCCCTTGCTGCCGCCGGCCACCAGTACCCGGCGGCCGGCGAAATCCAGCGAAGGGGCAGCGGGCGTGGGCATCACAGGTCGAACTTGATGCCCTGGGCCAGCGGCAGCGAATCGGAGTAGTTGATGGTGTTGGTCTGGCGACGCATGTAGACCTTCCACGCATCCGAGCCGGACTCGCGACCACCGCCGGTGTCCTTCTCGCCGCCGAACGCACCGCCGATCTCCGCACCGGAGGTGCCGATGTTGACGTTGGCGATGCCGCAGTCCGAGCCGGCCGCCGAGAGGAAGCGCTCGGCCACCTTCAGATTGGTGGTGAAGATCGACGAGGACAGGCCCTGCGGCACGCCGTTCTGCATGTCGATGGCTTCGTCCAGGGTGCTGTACTTCATCACGTACAGGATCGGGGCGAAGGTCTCGTGCTGCACCACTTCGTCGCTGTTCTTCAGGCCGGTGACGATGGCCGGCAGCACGAAGTTGCCGGCGCGGTCGATGCGGATGCCGCCGGTTTCCACGGTGCCGCCGCTGGCCTTGGCCTTCTCGATCGAGGCCAGGAACTGCTGCACGGCGCCGTCGCTGTTGAGCGGGCCCATCAGGTTGGCCGGGTCGGTCGGGTCGCCGATCTTGCCTTCCACCTGCTTGTACGCCTTGACCAGCGTGGCCAGCACGTCGTCATGGATGGATTCGTGCACGATCAGGCGGCGGGTGGTGGTGCAGCGCTGGCCCGCAGTGCCGACCGCGCCGAACACGATGCCCGGGATGGCCAGCTTCAGGTCGGCGGTTTCGTCCAGGATGATGGCGTTGTTGCCGCCCAGCTCCAGCAGGCAGCGGCCCAGGCGGTGGGCAACCTTTTCGGCGACCTGGCGGCCCACCTGGGTGGACCCGGTGAAGCTGATCAGCGGCACGCGCTTGTCGGCCACCATCTTCTGCGACAGCTCGGTGCCGGCGTCGTTGATCAGGAAGAAGATGTCCGGGAAGCCGGCGCCGCGCAGCGCTTCATTGCAGATGCGCATCGAGGCGATGGCGGTCAGCGGGGTCTTGTTGGACGGCTTCCAGATGCACACATCGCCACAGATCGCGGCCAGGAAGGAGTTCCAGGCCCACACCGCGACCGGGAAGTTGAACGCACTGATGATGCCGACCAGGCCGAGCGGCTGGTACTGCTCGTACATGCGGTGGCCGGGGCGCTCGGAATGCATGGTGTAGCCATAGAGCATTCGGCTCTGGCCCACGGCGAAGTCGGCGATGTCGATCATCTCCTGCACTTCGCCGTCGCCCTCGGGCTTGCTCTTGCCCATTTCCAGCGCGACCAGCGAGCCCAGTGCGTCCTTGTGGGCGCGCAGCGCTTCGCCGCACAGGCGCACGGCTTCGCCACGGCGCGGGGCCGGGGTGGTGCGCCATACCTTGAAGGCTTCCTGGGCGCGGGCCACGATGGTTTCGTAGTCGGCGTCGGTGGTGGCGTGGACCTGGGCGATCGCCTCGCCGGTGGTCGGGTTGACCGGGGTGATCAGACCGGCGCTGGTGGCGGTGGACCACTCGCCATTGCCGAGGTAGGTGCCAGCGTTGGTCGCGTCCAGGCCGAGGGCCTTGAGCAGATCAGAGGACATGCAAACTCCTGTTGCGTTGCGTTTGTAAGGCGCTGGCCGCTGGCAGGGTGGGGGGCGGCAAGCTGACCGCTGATGGTAGCAGAGCGGGGCGGCTGGACTGGCTTGGACAGCCATGGCAGGCGATCACCTGCGCCACTCTGAATGCGTCAATCCATTGATCCAAAAGGCAAAAAAAGACAAAGTCAATTGTGACGCTCCGATCCGGATTGTGATATTTTTGTGAGCTGAGCGGCACTTGCCGCCGTCATTTGCTCTTTCCAGGGAGCGTCATTGTCTCAGGGGGTCGTTGCACGGGCGGGGCGGAGTACGAGCGTCCCGGCAAGTGTTTCATTATGGAGATGTCGCTGTGCTACATGGATCCGTAGACCCATTGCCCGCCCCGCGGGGACGGCGGCGTGTAACCGCTGAGGCCCGTGCCGCCCTCGAAGTGTGGTTGCGCGTGCTCGACCTGTTGCTGGTGCCGAGTGCGGCCCTGCTGGGGCACATCCTTTTCCACGGTTGGATCCCGGCCTCGCATTCGCAGCGCGTGGTGTTCGGGGCCGTGCTGCTGTGCTGCGTGGTGTGTTTCGCCGTCGCGCCGGTCTATCGCAACTGGCGGGCGCGCAGCCTGCTGGCCGAGATCTGGACGCTCTTCCTTGCGTGGACAGCAGCGTTTGCGCTGTTCTCGATGTATTCGGTGCTGATGGACGTGGCCGACGCCGTGCCGGCACCCTGGCTGGTGAGCTGGTATGCGCTGGGCCTGGCGGGAATGGGGGTCAGCCGTCTCTGCATCCGTCTGCGCGTGCACAACCTGCGCTCCAGGGGGCTGGATCGCCAGCGGGTCCTGCTGGTGGGCTTGCGGGCCCCAGCGCTCAAGGTGCATCGGCTGCTCCGCAGTCGCCCGGAGATCGGCAAGGAGGTCATTGGCTACTTCGCTGGACCTGACGACATCGCGACCCGTCGCGATGGCGGTGGTGCGCCGCTTCGGCTGGGCGCACTGGAGGACCTGGAGCCTTACCTCGACCAGCACCGGGGCCAGATCGAGCAGATCTGGGTGTCCTTGCCGCTGGGCGGGCGCGCGCGCCTCAAGCAGGTGCTCAAGCTGCTCGAGCGCTATCCCGTCCAGGTCAGGCTGGTGCCAGACACCACCGGGTTGGGGGCATTGAACCCCGGGGTGCACCAGGTCGGGGATGTGCCGATGATCGGCGTACGCCAGGGGATGGTCGAGCCGCACCTGCTGATGGTGAAGCGGGTCGAGGACATGGTGGTAGCCGGGGTGGCGCTGGTGGTGCTGTCGCCGTTGCTTGTGCTGCTGGCCTTGGGGGTGAAGCTGAGCTCACCGGGCCCGGTCCTGTTCCGCCAGCGCCGGCACGGGCTGGATGGAAAAGAATTCAAGATGCTGAAGTTCCGGTCGATGCGGGTGCACGAGGAGTCGAGCGGGACGCTTACGCAGGCCACCCGCGGGGATGCCCGCATCACGCCGTTCGGGGCTTTCCTGCGCCGGACCAGCCTGGATGAGCTTCCCCAGTTCCTGAACGTGCTGGGCGGCAGCATGTCGGTGGTGGGGCCGCGGCCGCATGCGGTGCAGCACAACAACCAGTACGAGCGGCTGATCGAGCGCTACATGCATCGGCACTACGTCAAGCCGGGCATCACCGGGTGGGCCCAGGTGAACGGGCTGCGGGGTGAGACGCCGGAGCTGCGGTCGATGAAGAAGCGCGTGCAGTACGACATTGATTACATCCGGCGCTGGAGCCCGTTGTTTGATCTGCGGATCATCTGGTTGACCGTGTTCAGGGTCCTCGGCCAAAGAACGGCGTATTGACATGACGCAGTGGGTGCTCGGACGGGTGTCAGGCGCATTGCCAACTCCGTCTCAGTTTTTCAACACGCCGCCCGCGGGAGGGTCTTTCCGGCCTGTCCCAGGCGTGGCTGCCCGGGTGATCGGTTATTCTGCCCGGCTTTACTGTAGGCCCGCATTGGCGGGTGATTCGCGACCCTCCCCGCAGCACATTGGAACTTGCAAGTAGTGTTCAAGAATATTCTGTTTGTCTGTATCGGCAACATCTGCCGCAGTCCATCTGCCGAGGTGATGATGCGCGCTGCTCTGGAGGGAAGGGGCATCCATGTCTCGTCCGCAGGCCTTGGCGCGCTGGTTGACCACGGAATCGATGCAACAGCACAGGAGTTGCTTGTGGAGCGCGGGCTTGACGGCTCCTTGCACCGTGCGCGGCAGGTTTCCTCCCAGATCCTGTCCGCAGCTGATCTGGTGTTGGTGATGGAAAGGAAGCATCTGAAGCGAATTTCAGAGGTTGCGCCGGAGGCATCCGGGAAGTCATTCCTCCTCGGGAAGTGGGAGGGCGATACTGAAATCCCCGATCCTTACCGGCAGCAGCGGCCCGCATTCGAGCACGTCTATCGGCTTATGGCCCAGGGCGTAGAGAGCTGGAAGCGCTACATCTAAGTCCAGATTGCCCGGGCAGGCGCGCGCAGCGTCTGCCCAACAACTATTCAAGCCTCTAAACGATCCAATATGACCAGCCCAGACGCCCGCAATAATCCCCAAGAAGACGCGCAAGAGATTGACCTGCGTCAGTTGCTCGGAACGCTTCTCGACCACAAGTGGTGGATACTGGGTGTCACGGGCGTGTTCTTCGTCGTTTCCGTGGCATATGCAATGCTGGCAAAGCCAATCTACCGCGCTGACGCCATCATCCAGGTTGAATCAAAGGTCCCGTCACTGCCCGGTCTGACGGACATCAGTCAGTCGTTGGGCGTGAGCACTGGATCGGCGGAGGCCAGTACTGAAATCGCCTTGATCACCTCGCGAGCCGTCGTCGGCTCAGCTGTCGATGAGCTCAAGCTGGACATTGATGTGACGCCAAGGACCTTCCCGCTGCTGGGGGACTACATGGCGCGACGGGCTGAGGCCAAGGCGCCGGGTTCCGTAGCCTCGACCAAGTTCGGGCTGGAAAGTTTCGGCTGGGGCGGCGAGCTCCTGCAGGTGTTCCAGTTGGACGTGCCTCCCGCACTGTTCGACAACGAGATGACGCTGACTGTCGAAGACGTGAGTGGAAAGTACAGTTTGCAGGACGAGGATGGCCGCCAACTGCTGACGGGGCGGGTTGGTGAGCGCGCGAGTGGTCATGGCGTCGTCATGCAGGTCTCCACGCTCCGCGCGCATCCAGGGATGCGCTTCACCGTGACCAAGCTGCGGCGGCTGAAGATTGTTGGCGATCTGCAACGTCAGGTAGCTGTGTCGGAGTCGGGTAAGGACTCGGGCATTCTGATGCTTGGCTATGAGAGTCCGGATCCCGAGCTGGCCCAAGCGTTTCTGCAACAGGTAGCGCTTGCTTACGTGCGCCAGAACGTGGATCGGAACTCGGCGGAAGCGTCGGCTCAGCTGGTGTTTGTCAAAGAGCAGTTGCCGAACATCCGCAATCAGGTCGACGCGGCCCAGAAGGCACTCAGTGCGTATCAGACCCGGGCCAACTCCGTTGATCTTTCTCTGCAGACCAAGGGGCTTCTGGACCAGGAAGTTGCGGTCGAGACGAGTATCCAGCAGTTGCGCTTGCAACAGGCGGAGATGGACCGGAAGTTTACCCGGGACCACCCCGCCTACCAGGCGCTGATGCGTCAAATTGGTGAGCTGGAGGGACGGAAGTCCAATTTCCAGGGGCAGGTCCGTCAGCTGCCCGAAGCGCAGCAGGAACTGCTGACCCTGACGCGCGAGCTGAAAGTCAGCAACGAGATCTACACCGGAATGCTCAACCAGGCGCAGCAGCTGGATGTTGCCCGGGCCGGTACTGTTGGCAACGTCAGAATCGTGGATGCCGCGGCCGTCGACGCCACCACGCCAGTCAAGCCGCGCAAGCCGCTTATCGTGGTGATCGGAACTCTGCTTGGAGCATTCCTCTCCGTCGCTCTGGTCTTCCTGCGGCAGATGCTCAATCGAGGCGTCGAAGACCCTGCGCAGATCGAAGAGCTTGGCCTGCCGGTTTACGCGTCCATTCCTGTCAGCCCGAAGCAGGAGGGGGATTCGGTCCGCGGCAGTTTCCGCGGCGATGGCAAGCAGCATCTTCTGGCCATCAAGGATCCCGCTGATCTTGCCGTTGAAGCTGTTCGCAGCCTTAGGACAAGCCTGCACTTCGCCCGTCTTGAGGCGAAGAACAATCTCATCCTGATCTCAGGCTCCAGCCCGAATGCAGGCAAGACGTTTGTCTCCGCCAATCTGGCCACGGTGATTGCGCAGGCCGGACAGCGCGTGCTGATCATCGACGCGGACATGCGAAAGGGGACCTTGCACAAGGCGCTGGGTGCCACGCAGAGCCCTGGACTTTCTGACGTGCTCGTCGGAAAAGTGCCGGCTGCCCAGGCGATCCGGACCTTGGATGTGCTGGAGAATCTACATTTCATCACGCGTGGCGATGTTCCGCCCAATCCGTCAGAGCTTCTCATGCATGAGAACTTCTCTGCGCTGCTGGAAGCCGTAAGCAAGGACTTCGACCTGGTCATCATTGATACGCCGCCGATTCTCGCAGTGACAGATGCCGCGATCATTGCGCACCACGTGGGAACTTGTCTTCTTGTGGCGCGTTTCGGCCTCAATCAGCCGAAGGAACTCGCGTTGGCAAAGCAGCGCTTCGAGCAGAACAACGTCAAGCTCAAGGGCGCCATCTTCAATGCTGTCGAGCGCAGGGCGACGGGGTACTACAGCTATGGCTACTACGAATACAAATCCTCGAATTGATATCTGTTGAAGGCGAATGCGGAGCCGTCACGTTCGGCTCCGTTCTCGTTTTTGAAACAACGTAGATTCGGCGTTGTTGTTTCCACAAAGGGATGAAGTCAAGCCCGCGGGCCAGATTCAGATGGCGTGCGAGCGCAGGAAGGAGCGTCAAGTATGAAGATTGCTATTGCAGGAATGGGTTATGTCGGTTTGGCCAATGCTGTTCTTCTGGCTCAGCACAACTCTGTGGTTGCGCTGGATGTTGATCCGGCGAAGGTCGACGGGATCAATCAGAGTCGTTCGCCCATCGAAGATAGTGACATTCAGAAATTCCTGGACAACGGGAAGCTTGACCTGCGCGCGACGCTGGACAAAACGTTTGCCTACACCGACGCCAGCTACGTCATCATCGCAACGCCCACGGACTACAATCCGGACACCGACTTCTTCGATACGAGTTCGGTAGAAGCGGTTATTCGCGATGTCATGGCGATCAATCCGTCGGCGACCATGGTAGTGAAGTCGACGGTCCCGGTAGGGTTCACTGATCGTGTTCGTTCCGAGTACCGGACGGACAAGATCATCTTCTCGCCGGAGTTCCTGCGCGAAGGCCGCGCACTCTACGATAACCTCTACCCCAGCCGGATTGTCGTGGGTGAGTGCTCCGCGCAGGCGACCGAGTTTGCCTCGCTGCTACGGCAAGGCGCGGCCGCTGAGAATGTGCCAGTCGTCTTCTGCGGGGCAACCGAGGCAGAGGCAATCAAACTCTTCGCCAACACCTATCTGGCGATGCGCGTTTCGTACTTCAATGAACTGGACACCTATGCAGCCTGCCACGGGTTGGATGCTCGCCAGATCATTGATGGGGTGTGCCTGGACCCGCGGATCGGAGACCATTACAACAATCCATCGTATGGCTATGGTGGTTACTGTCTGCCGAAGGATACCCGTCAACTCCTGGCGAACTATCGAGACGTTCCGCAGAACCTCATTCAGGCCATCGTGGCGTCCAACTCGACTCGCAAGGACTTCATCGCGGCAGAGGTCCTCCGTTCAAATCCAAGGGTGGTGGGCATCTATCGTCTTGCGATGAAAGCCGGTTCGGACAACTTCCGTTCGTCCAGCATCCAAGGTGTCATGAAGCGGATCAAGGCCAAGGGCGTGGAGGTCATCGTTTACGAGCCTGCGATGGCAGCCGATGAGTTCTTCCGCTCAAGAGTGTGCCGGGATCTGGCGGAGTTCAAGCGCACTGCGGACGTGATTCTCGCGAATCGACGCCATCCTGATCTTGATGACGTCGCTGAGAAGACATATAGCCGCGACCAGTTCGGGATCGACTGATGCAGGCAGGCCTTCCGAAGGCGCGGGGCAGTGCATCGATTCTGATGATGCTATCGCTGGTTCTCGCAAATCTCGCCAATCTTGGGATCCAGTTCGTGATCCCACGATTGCTGGTGCCCGAGGAATACACGCGATTCGCAATGATGTGGGCATCCGGCCAGCTGGTGGCGGCACTGCTCTTTGAGTGGCTGCGGATAGGTGTGGTGCGCTACTCCGCGAGCGACGCGAGCGATCCCCGGCGACTTCCAGAGGCGCTGGCTGCACTCTATGCCGCTCTTCTGGTGGGGGCGTCAGTCCTGGCTGTGATCCTTCTGGCCGCGGGCAAGACGGGCAGTGCCATGTTCATGGCGGGTTTGATCCTCTTCTACGCGTGTGCGCAAGGCGCATTCGATGGTCAGCAGGCGAACCTGCGGGCAAGGTTTCTCAATGTTCGCTTCTCGGTTACCTGGATGACGAGAAGCGTATTGTCTTTCTCGCTCACGCTTGTTGTCGCATCTGCGTTCTCGGATGGCAGGTTCGCTCTAGCGGCTTTAAGTACGTCTTTCCTGATCGTTTCGCTGTTCGCGGGTCTGTCGCCTCGATCGCTCCGCTGGCCCGCCCGGTCGAGCGTTGTTTTCCTGATGAAGTTCGGACTGTTCGCCGCGGCCGCCGGAATAATCTCCTTCGCGTTGCCGCTCGTCGCGCGATACGCGATGGTGCACTATGCCGGCGGCACGGATTCGGCGGGCGCGGTGCTTGCGGTGGATATCGCACAGAAGATACTGATGGCGCTCGGCACAGCCGTGAACCTGCTCCTTCTGCAGCCCGTCATCAGTCGCGTCAGCTGTGATCCAGAAGAAGGATCACGGTACATGGAAAGCCATCTGATCAATGTGGTCGCGCTGTTCTCTGCGGCAATGGTTGTGCTGCTCTACGCCAACAGCGTCGTGGTGACCTACTTTGTGCCGCCCGCATTCCTCGAGTCGTACTCGAGAGTTTCGTTGCTGGCCGTTCTCTCAATCGTGCTGGTATGCCTGAAGAGCTATGGTCTCGATGCGCTGTTCGCCATCGGGGGCAAAACCGTCTATTCCGTGGTCACAAGTGGAGTTGCCTTGCTTCTGGTCCTGCTGGGATGCGGTGGCCTCTACGTGACCCACTCGATAGGCCTGTCCAGCACTCTCGTCGTCCTCGTGCTCGCCCTGGTCGCTGGACTTGTTCTGGCTACGTACTTTGCGGCCTCCGCATTGTCACTGAGGCTCCCGTGGGGAAAGTTGTCCCGCATTCTCCTGGTCACGGCCGCTGCGATGGTGGCGTCCTTCCTGCTTGCCGTCTACGGCAATGCAGTGGTCCAGATGGCGGGCTTCATCGTAATTGCATTCATCATTCTTGGCGGCTATCGCGCGCTTGGCGTAGGTGGACCCAGACAATGGTTGGGACAGTCGTGAGCTCGCAGGCGAGGAACCTAGCTGAAATGAGTAGCAATGGGGACTGTGCGGCTGCACAGAAGCTTGGCGCGGAAACTGAGGTTTCGTCACTCAGGATTCTGATCTTCACCACCGATGTCCACGCCGGTGGCATCAAGGCATCCACGCTTCGACTTCAGGAAATGCTGAAGGGCAGCGTCGCCGACGTCGGCATCCTGTCGTACGAGCCTGCTGAGGATGGCGGGGCGGCCAGATTCGCGTTGGGTCTCCCGCTGGTCAGGGAGTTTCAGGCCAGTCCGGCATGGGACTACGACATTCGCCGTGTCTTCGGCGTCCTTGTTGCTGTCCATCGGTTTCGAAAGCTCATGCAACGCGAGCGTTTCGACGTCGTCATCTCGATGTCCTATGGTCCAAGCATCGTAGCTTTGATGGCAAAAAAGCTGGCCCTCAGGTTCAAACTGGTGGTTTCGGAGCGGCAGGACCCCTCTCGGGACCTCGCGACGGGCTGGCGGAAGTCGCTCGTGCGTAGGCTGTGTGGCTGGATGTATCGCGGGAGCGATCTTTACCACTGCAATTCTCCCGTCGCCGCCAAGCGCGCGCCGCTTCTTTTCAAGGTGTCGCCGGAAAAGACGCTTTACATCCCCAATGGCTATGATTTCGCCGCGCTTGATGAACGCGCAGAAGCGCCCTTCTCGATCCCTGTATCTGGATCGTATGTGGTGTCTTGCGGGCGATTGAATGAGCAGAAGGGGCAGCACATCGCCGTCGCAATCTTTGCCCGGATGGTGGAGATGGGGTACCAGGGCAAGCTCGTTTTCCTGGGGGAGGGCAGCTTGCGGTCGGCACTGGAGGCCGGTGCTGAACGGGCCGGTGTAAGGGACAGGGTGCAGTTTCTGGGGGGGGTCGACAACCCGATTCCCTATCTCCGCCAAGCGGACCTCGTCCTTGTAACGTCGCTCTGGGAAGGCTTTGCGAATGTTCCGGTGGAGGCCGTGAGTGTCGGCGGGCGTGTGATCAGTACGCGCTGGAGTGGGGCGGAGGAAGTGCTGCAGGACGCTGCCGAGTACTTTTCGGCAGATCTCGATGCGCTTGATCGATGCGAAGAGGATGCGGTGGCACAGGCGTCGCGAGAGGCCATCTCGGCGATGGCCGCATTGCCTCGCCGTACCGCGGCTGAGTCGTTGCGTTCACAATATGGGTACGTCACGACGTCGCGCCGGTTCATCGCTGCGATTGAGGGCTTGCAATGATCAGGGTCAGATTGGCCAGTTGGCTGGGTCTGCTGGCGATTGCATTGTTGCCCATCTTCAAGATGTCCATCGTCCCGGTCAGTTATAGTCCGCCGACCCTCATTCCTGCCGCTCTGCTTGGCTTGATCTTCTTCCTGAACTCGCGCGGAAGAATTGAGCGTACCGACGTCGCAACGATCTGCTTCGTGCTCTACGTCGTTCTGATCAGCTTCATCCTTCTGGGTGTGAAGAACATCGGCGTGGAGCGGGTGCTCCGAGGCGTCCTTCCTGTCCTGGCAGGCATGGCCAGCTTCCTTGGTTTTCGCTATTACTTCCGGTTCGCGTCGATCGACAGATACTTCGGCGTCCTCAGGTCTGTGCTCAAGATCGTCCTTGCATACGGGATGTTTGAAGTTGTCGCGCTTTACATGGGTATTGGTGGTGTGTTCCGGGACGCACTTGCACTTGCGTTGAGCGGAAACGCGGGATCTCGGGTGCAACTGTTCACTTCCGAGGCATCATGGGCGAGCCTTTACCTCGTCTTTGCCTTCCCTCTATTAAGTCGGATGTCCTGGATCTATCGCGGAATGTGGGTCCTGTTGTTCGCAGCCACCTTCTCGCTGTATGGATTCGCGACGCTGGTAATAGGGTTGATTGGCTATCGGCTGCTGATGGGGCGAAGCGTGACCAAGACCATCATCCAGGTTGTCGTCATCGGGGCGGGCACGCTGCTGGTGGTGTATGCGGTCAAGCTGATCGTGGCAAATCTCGCCTCTTCAGGTGACCTTCCGTACTACCTGACCCGGATCATCAAGCTCGACGAAGCGTCAACCGTGGAAACGTCGTTGCTTGAATCGCTCGACGGATCGGTGTTCGTGCGGATCATGTACCCGGTCTACGCGATACTTGTGTCGCTCTCGTACCCATTGGGCATGGGGGCTGCGTTGTATCCGTACGGATTCAATGAGGCGATGTCGTGGCTGCCGCTGAACCATGTGGCCTACAGCAACTTTGAGATCATGGGGGATATCTCGTCGATCTCTGCGGATCCGCGCAACCTGTACGTGAGCATCTACGTGATGGGCGGGTTGGTTGGGCTGGCGTACTTGATCTTCATGCTGAACCGCGTTTACCGCGATTTCAGTCTCATCAAGAGATTTGGCTCGCCGACGGAGAGGCTGGTTGTCCTGCAGCTGATTCTGATGGGAGCTGCCTGTCTCCAGTTCGGCTCGTTCGCATTTGTCCTCTTGTGGATCCCGCTTGCGGCAGTGCTGAGCATTGCCAAGGGTATTCGGGTGGCGCGTCATGGCTAAGGCTCTCTTCCTCATGACCCGGCCTTTCCTTCCCGTCGTCGGCGGTCGTGAGCGTATGCTGCGGCAGCACCTCGAGTATCTGGTTCATCGATTTGATGCGGTGAAGGTGATCTGTTTCAAGGGGCGTGGCGAGAGCATTGAGCCTGAGCGCTACCGCCGCGAATTCCCCACGGTTGAGTTTGAGTTCACTGACTATCCAGGTTTGTTGGACGTTCTGCGTGGCATCCCGACGCTGGGTGTATCGGCTCCGCTTCAGTGCCTGGCTTTCTTTGGACGTCAGAAATCCAGGTGGGTGACGGCCAGAGTGCGCGAGTTCGGTCCGGATGTTGTCGTTGTCGATATGCTCAGGCTATGGAGTTATGCCCGCCAGTTGGTAACGACGCGGGTGCTGGATATAGATGATCTACTTTCCCTTCGCTACCAACGGCAGTTGTCGTCGGGTGCCAGCGATGTGCTCGGGACGTTCAAAGAGCGGCTGCCGGCAGTTGCGGGGTGGGCAGCCACTGTGTTCGCTACCCGGCTGTTGGCGATGGAATCCAAGCGGTTGGCACGACTGGAGCACGACGTGACAGAGTCTGCAGCCAGCGTCCTCTTTGTGTCGGGGCTGGAGGCTCAACGGCACAGGGCTTCATCAGGTGCCATGAACCTCTATTCGGCCCCGCCCATGTCAGCGGACGTCAACGACGCTCGGCGCCCACCGGTGAATCGAGGCGACGGATCCCTGCGCTTCGCGTTCCTGGGCAATCTCAAGGCGCCACAGAACCTGCAGGCCCTGAGGTACGTGGTGCAGACCCTTGTGCCGGTGCTGGACGATTCCGGAATTGCTTACGAGCTCCATGTCATTGGCAGTATTGACCCGAAGGTGGCCGAGGAACTGTCGCATCCCTCCGTTACGTTCCATGGTTTCGTTGATGATCTGAGCGGCGCACTTCGTGACACAGATCTGCATCTGGCTCCGATACTCTCGGGATCGGGGGTCAAAACCAAGATTGTCGATGCCTTCGCCTTTGGTGTGCCGACCTTGACGACCTCACTGGGCTTGGAGGGCCTGGAGGTGGAGGGGCGCGACGTTGCGCTCGTATTCGACACGCCGGAGCACTTCCTGGCGTTGGTGCAAGCAGTCTCTGCGGATCCGGAAGTACTGCAGAACGTCGCTTCCAATGCGTCTGCCTACGTGTCTGAACAACACTCTCGCGAGGTGGTGTTCGCCAGGTACGCAGAGGCCTACGACAGGGCTGGAATATGATTCGAAGGACCTTCGGCAAGTTCATGGTTCACTTCGTGAACGTGATCGGTGCGCTGCTCCCGGACGATCCCGTTTCCTGTCGTCTTCGCCCCCGCCTCCTCGGTATTCTGGGTGCATCGATCGCCAGTGGCGTACGCATTCGCGGAGGGGGGCGCTTCGAAGGCGGTCGCATCTCCGTCGGGGAGCGGTGCTTCATCAACCGTGGCTGCTATTTCGACGCGACAGGGTCGATCAGGCTGGGACGCGATGTCACCGTCGGTCATGGCGTTGCCTTGGTGACGGCGTCGCACGCTGTCGGGGGGGCTCACGCGCGGGCGGGTGAGGTGACTGCGCGAGATGTCAGTGTCGGGGATGGGGTGTGGATTGGTGCCAACGCGATCATTCTTCCCGGCGTCACGATCGGTGCCGGTTCGATCATCGCCGCAGGTGCAGTCGTGACGCGCGATGTGCCAGACAATGTACTTGTGGCTGGAAATCCAGCTGTTTTCAAGAAGGAGTTGGCGCTGTGAGCGACAGCAATGCCCACGTTACGCTGCTTTCGCTGCTGAGTGCGGACTTCCGTGCTGCTGCGGCAGGGGCGCGTCCATCGCTCTTCAGGTGCGCCGCCCGGTACGTGCTGGATCCGGGTTTTGCAGTCGTGGTCCGATACCGGTTCTCCGTCGCCGCCCGGCGATTCGGATGGACGGGAAAGCTGCTGTCGAAACTCATCTGGCGTCGCAATGTACGCGTGTCTGGTTGCTATCTCTCTCCCAGCTCCAGCATCGGGCCTGGGCTTTTCCTGCCTCACGCGACTGCCGTGGTGGTTGGCGATGGCGTTGCGGCGGGTAGCAACCTTCAGTTGTATCAATCTGTCACGCTCGGCCAACGCGGCGCGCAGTATCCGAGCCTGGGCAACGGAGTGATTGTTTACTCCGGTGCCTGCGTTCTGGGCTCGGTCCACGTGGGCAACGGCGCCGTCGTAGGCGCAAATGCCGTCGTGTTACGAAATGTAGCGGCAGGCAGCGCGGTGGCGGGTGTGCCAGCGCGTGACCTCGCAGCGGTCGGCGCCGGTTCGCCATAGGCGACCGGCCGCATGGTCCGTCAGTCCCCGATCGTTCGGATGTTGTCGAAGAAGAACTCCGGATCTCGCTCGGAGGTCATCTGGTACAAGCCGTAGCTGTGTCCTACCCGCGCGCCGCCGTCGCGGTAAAGCGGATTCCACAGGAAATTGGCGCGGGCACGGGTCGAGCGTGGCAGCAGGAAGTCAAACGGTACCGAGACATAAATTCCCTTGTCGAAGCTGCCTTCACCGTAGTCGAGGGAAGACACATCGGTCTTCGTCGCGTACGCCCCCATGGTCACGCCGTTGTCGAAGGCGCGCGACACCGAGAGCGTGGCACCCCAATCCTTGGCGAGGTATCGGCCTGCGCTGAGTGCACTGATCACGCGGCGCTCTTCGCCCCACATGTAGTAGAAGGTGGCGTGGCCAGTTGCGACGCTGTAGTCGCGGAAGCTCAATCGTTGGTCGAAGTCGCGTTGCTTGACCCAGTTTGCCTCTACGCCAAGCGCCCAGCGCTCATTCAACGGGCGGTACAGAATTTCGCCGCCCGCGCCCGCGTACATGGATTCCAGTAGCCCGGCGTACGCCATGCCATAAAGGTCCCGGCCGATCTGCCGGGTGCCTGTCAGCTGCAGGCTCGGCAAGGTCAGGTCCTCGGTCGTCATGTACTGACGAATGTTCGTGCGAACGCGCGGTAAGCGGCTGGGGGCGTCGTATCGGAATTTGTCGTAGTTGTTGTAGGCGTTATAGCTGACGGTGCCAGCAAGCCAGAGATTGCGGGTGAAATAGAAGTTGGCACTGTAGGTGCCGGCAACCTGGAACAACACGAAACCATCCGGACCGCCGAGTGACTGCTGGTAGCCAATGTTGAACGCGCCATCAAGGCGATGCAGTGGCGCTTGGTAGAGGGTTTCCCTGCGCTGTGCCGCCGGGGCTCCCATTTCCACGTGTCCGGTGAGCGTGTCCAGGGTGTTCGTGTGGTTCACATAGTCCACAAAGGCCTTGCGCTCTATGCTGGTCTCCACGATTGGCACGCCCAGGCGAGTGTTCTGCACGGTGAACCAATTGAAATCAGGAGGAAGCGTGCCGTCGAGAATGCGCGCGGTTCGTCCCAGGCCCTGTGCCGGATAGTAGAAACGCCGTTGCTCACCGCTGACGATCAATTCTGATCCGCGCTGACTGATCCGCTGCACGCGCAGGCCTGCGTTCTGCTCCAGCTGTGTTGCCACGGCGGTCCAGTCGAGCGCGGGGATATCGTCGCCTACGCTTTCAACGATACCGGGATCGCCATTCGAGCTGCGCTGCTTCAGCGGCACAGGCGGTGGGTCCAGGACCTTGGGCATCGAACTGATCTGTGCGAGGTTGGTTCGCATGGTGATGCCAACGGTTGCCACATCGCCGCGTTCCCAGCCCAGATGAAGGTGCACGTTCTTGTTGACGGCATAGGTGGCGCCGAAATTGAACGGGCTGCGCTGATTCTGGTTGTTGTTCTGTGGCTCGTGCTTGTAGTCGTTGCCGTCGTACTCCAGCTTCAGCTGCAGGGGCTCCCAGGGCGTTTGGTAGGCAACGCCGCCGAAAACGCCGACAGGGCCGCGGAACATGCCGTTGCTGTTGAACTTGCCAGCACCGGTAGACCGTGGACGAGTCTCGAAGCGATCATTCAATGCGGCCAACGGGTTGCGGAAATCCCCCCGGTTGCCGATATACCCCGTAGCCAGGCCAAGGCTGGCGTCGAACGCGCCCATCCGTTTACTGGCCACCAGGTACTCGCTGGAGAACAGACCGGTACCGCCAAGGTCGCGGAAGCCCGCGGACACTTCGGGAATCCAGCGGCTTTCCTGCAGCAAGCGGATCTTCAGATCGATCGACTTGTCCTTGTAGTTCTGGTTGCCGCTGAGCCATTCCGGACCATAGCGCCGATTGGCTACCGACACGTAGCGGAACGCGCCTTCCATCCACGGCAGCGGCTGCAGCACGATGTTGTAGCGGCTGTACGGCGAGGTGTGGCTGGCGGTGAAGGCGAGCTCGCCTTCGTCGGCCATGCGCGCTGTAGGCGTCTGCAACAGGCCGATGCCGCCCCAGTCACTGGCGGTGGGTGCCGGTGCGTTCTGGGCGTACAGGGCGCTGCTGATGCTGAGGCTGAGCGCGGCCAGCGCAAGGCGCGCGGCCGGTGTGCGAAGCGAAGGAATCAAAGCGTAACTCCGGGCGCATCCAGCACCTGGGTGGCGAGGAAGCGGGCGACTTCCTCGTTGAGATCGGGCGCGGTCTGGCCGAGCGTACTGGCCTGCAGCGGCACATAGACGATGGCGCCTGGTGCAAGCGTGGAGGCCGGCGAGCGGTTCCACAAGGCGATGCCGAGTTTCTCCACGTGGCCATCGGGCTGGATGACGTACAGGTCATCGCGGCTGGCGGCGGCAAGGGCAGGGCAGTGCGCCAGATAGGCACGCGCTGCCTGCTCGGGCACGTGGTCCAGCATGCATTGCTGGGCCACCGCACCCATCACCGTGACAGTGGCGGGGCGGGGCGGGTAGACCAGGCGATCGCCATCGGCCAGCGGGCGGTTCTGCGACAGTGCGGCTTCAACATTGCGCGCGGCGAGCAACGCGGGAACGCGGCCGGTCACCGGCATGCTGTCGATCTCGCGGGCAAGCGCGGTCGCCGCCTGCGCGCCGTCGGGGTCGCGATCGGCGCGCTCCTCGAGCTGGCCCAGGTCGAACAGAACGCCCGCTTTCAGCCGCGTCTGCGCCACCTGTTCGGCTTGGCGGAGCCATGCGGCCGCCAGCGGGTAGGCGCTTGGCAGCGGTTGGGCGGCCAGCGCGGCATCGCTCAGCCGGGCGCCGGTCGGCAGAACCTGTGCGCCGGGATCGCGCACCTGGCCGAGGACGTCAACGCTGATCGTAGGGGCGGCGATGCTGGTGCCGCAGGTGACCAGGCCCAGTGCGAGGGCGAACAATCGCTGCTTCATCGACGTTGCAGGTCCAGGCTGTACGGCTTGAGTTGGGTGATTTCGAGGCGCGTGCCCGGCGCGATCATCTGCTGGCTCTTCCAGATGAAGCCGCTCGCGGGGTCGACCCAGTAGTGGTTCTCACCACTCCACTGCGTGCCACGCAATGCCTCGCGAACATGCACCAGCGTGCGCACCTTGCCGAGGATCTCCACCGGCTCGGTGCCTAGGCGCTCCAGCGTGCCGGTAACCGGGACGCCGTAGCGATAGCCGGGCATGAGGTCATAGCTGCGCTGTACGGTGACGGTGCCTTCCAGCGTGTGCAGGGCGTGGAAGGGGTTGTCGCCCTCAATCCACATCTGCTGTAGCTCGGGCGAGCCACCGTGGGTGCCAACCAAGAGCCCGTCCTGCAGAAACACGATGCTACGCTCGCTGCTGTACCACGCCTGCCGCCCGGCATCGATGTTGCCCAGCACCAGCACGGCGCCGCCGTTGGGGCCGCTGACCTTGATCTGCGGATACGGCTTGGCGGCGACCTCGGCCGCGGAGGGCTGCACGTCCGGCGTGCCCTGCACGGCCAACTGCATCGTCTTGATACTGGTGCGCCCGACCACCCCGCAGCCGGTCAGTGCCAGGGTGATCAACAGCAGCGCGGCGATGCCGCGCTGCGCCTTGTTCAGGGCGGTCAGAGCGCTCCTGCTCATCAGTGAACCACCGTCAGTTGTCGAGATCGTTACGCGCGCTGGCGGCGTTGCTGATGATCGAGGTGAACGGCAACAGCTGGTTCACGAAGCGGCTCCAGCGGGTCACGCCGGCGGCACCCACGAAGACCACGTCGCCGGGCAGCAGTTCGAACTGGCTGGCAACGGCAAAGGCCGCAGGCGAACGCGCTTCCAGGTGGAACACGGTCGACGGCGCATTCTGCAGGTCGTTGGAGCCGCGGATCACGTAGACGGCATTGCCATTGGAGGTGCTCTGCTGCAGACCGCGTGCACGGCCCAGCGCCTGGCTCAGCGAGATGTCGCTAGTCTTGAAGCTCATTGCGCCGGGCTGGTTGACCTCACCGACCACGAAGACTTCCTTGCGATCCAGGTACGGCACGTACAGGTGGTCGCTGGCCTTCAGGAAAATGTTGGTGGCACCGCCGCCCTGGCGGCCCAGCCGGTCAAGGTCGATGGAATAGGTGAGCCCTTCGCGGGTAAGGCGCACGCCGGACAGGTCTGCCTGGGTAGCGTCCAGGCCGGACTGGCTGATGGCATCGCCGAGGGTCAGCGGGGTCACTGTCAGCGGGACCGTGGCGGCCTGGCGCGATGCGCCGGTCACCCAGACACGCTGGCTGGCGTAGGTCAGGATGGAGACATCGACCTGAGGCGCCTCGATGTAGCGCGCCAGTTTGGTCGTGAGCAGTTCGCGAAGCTGGCTCGGGGTCTTGCCGGCCGCTTCTACGTTGCCGATGTAGGGGTAGAACAGCGTGCCGTCGGACTGTACCGGCCGGCCGGCTGCGTTCAGCTGCTGCTGCGGACCTGCTGGCACGGTGAGTTCGGGGTGATCCCACACGGTGATGTACAGGACGTCGCCCGCACCGATGGTGTATGGGCCCGGCTGGTAGGTGGTCAGCGCCGTCGGCAGGGTCGGCACGTCGCGCGCAGCGCGGTCCATGGCGATCAGTTTCGGCGTGATCGGGATCAGCTCGATCTGGTCATTGCCGACCGGCTGGTCATCGCGGGCGAATGCGCTGGAGCGCATGTGCTGGCCGGGGGCGAACACGCAGCCGGTCAAGGTAAGGGCGAACGCCACTACGGCGCCGAGACGCTTGCAATCCATCGGTGATCTTTCCTGGCCCGAACGGGCAAAACAAAACCCCCGCCGGACCTGCGCCCGGCGAGGGCGTGACGACACCTAATCCGCTGGGCGGATCAGTTGGTGCCGGTGGTACCGGTGGTGCCGGTCGTGCCCGTGGTGCCGCCCGGGCCCGGAGGCGTGGTGCCGCCGCCGTTGTTGTTGCCGGCGTCATCCTTGCTGCTGTCCGAGGCGACGCTGTAAACGACGGCCGCGATGGCGATGCCGCCACCGATGGCAGCTGCGGTGGTCAGGGTGCCGGCAGCGGCGCCGCTGGCGGTTCCGGTGCCCGCGACTTCAGCGCTCGCCACTTCTGCGCCGGGTTCAACCGGTGCTTCCTGGGCGAACACCGGGGACGACATACCCAACAGGGCCAATGCGGCAATAATCTTCTTCATTACGGGGTCTCCTACTCCGTCAGGTAAATATTTCACCGGTATGGTGGCTGCGATGGCCGTGCAGTGTCAAGGTTAAAGCGTCATTCCGCACCGATCGCGCCATGTCTAAATTCTGACGATCAACGTTGTGGATGGTGGCGTGCGAATACGCTGTCGCGTCCCGATAGCTCTGTGGCCAGCCGCACGACCAGGTCGTGCGTGCGCACGCTTGGCATCGCCAGCGGCACCAGCAGGCCCATGCAGAGCGCCAGCACCAGCGTGCGCAGCGGTGTAGTGAACGCGGCCGGGCGCGCCGACAGCGCCACTGCCGAGACCGCCGCTCCCAGCAGCCAGCCACTGATTACTTCGGATAGCGAGTGGGCATTGAGCGGCAGCCGCGACCACGCAATGGCGGCCGCCAGCGCGAGGCCCGCGACAGCCCAGCCCCCCGGCGAGCGGCACCTGCCATGCGCGGCCAGGTAGGCGACGACCGGATAGATGGCCGCGCTCATGGTGGCGTGACCACTGAAGCCGGTGAAATCGAGCCGGGCCAGCCCGACGCCCCAGCCGAGGAAGGCCAGTTTTGAGACCAGCGTCAGCGAGGCCGCGACGGCCAGCGCCACCGCCCAGCGCCAGCGCAGCGGCGCGCTCGCGGCCGGTGCGACGAGCATCAGGGTCAGTCCCAGCGGCAGCAGCCAGCGGCTGTCGCCCAGCTGGGAGAGATGAACCCACAAAGAAGACATCTGGTCACGTGAGGCGGGGGAGACGGGGCAGCATAGGGCAGGCGGGCTGTGCCGATGCTGAGCCGGGCCGCCGCCGGCATGTTCGATCGCGCCCGTGCGGCCTAGAATGGCGCATTGTCCGGGCCGCGTCCCGGCGCACAACGCCCCAGGAGTCTTGAATGAACGTTACCGTTGCAGAAGGTGTGGTGGTCGGGAATCGTCTCCCGTTCGTGCTGTTTGGCGGCTTGAACGTGCTGGAAGACCTGGATTCGACCCTGCACGCGGCCGAGCACTTCACCACGGTAACGGGCAAGCTGGGCATCCCGTACGTGTTCAAGGCCTCGTTCGACAAGGCCAACCGCTCGTCGATCGCGTCCTACCGCGGCGTCGGCCTGGAAGAGGGGCTGCGCATCTTCGAGGAGGTCAAGCGTCGCTTCGGCGTGCCGGTGATCACCGACGTGCACGAAGTGGCCCAGGCCGCCCCGGTGGCCGAGGTTGTCGACGTGCTGCAGATTCCGGCCTTCCTGGCCCGCCAGACCGACCTGGTGGCGGCTATTGCCCGGACCGGCCGGGCGGTCAACATCAAGAAGCCGCAGTTCCTCAGTCCCACGCAGATCAAACACATCGTGTCCAAGATCCGCGAGGCCGGCAACGAGAACATCATCCTGTGCGAGCGCGGCTCGCAGTTCGGCTACGACAACCTGGTCGTGGACATGCTGGGCTTCCGCGAGATGATCGAGTCCACCGGCGGCCTGCCGGCGATCTTTGACGTGACCCATAGCCTGCAGCGCCGCGACGCGGGCAGCGAAGCTTCGGGTGGCCGCCGACGTCAGGTGGCCGAGCTGGCCCGTTCGGGCATGGCACTGGGCCTGGCGGGGCTGTTCCTTGAGGCGCACCGTGACCCGGACCACGCACGCTGCGATGGCCCCAGTGCACTGCCGCTGTCGGCGCTGGAGCCGTTTCTGGCCCAGATCAAGGCGCTGGACGAACTGGTCAAGGGCTTCCCGGAACTGGATATCCGCTGAGGCGGCCCGCCGGCATTTGGCGGCGACGGCCTTGGTCCCGCCGCTGAATGTGGGTATCCTTCATGGCTGCACGCCGAATTGGCGCGTGCAGCCAGCGGTTTGGCGGGGGTTTTCCGTCCCGCACTTGGCCCCGTAGCTCAGCTGGATAGAGCGTCCCCCTCCTAAGGGGAAGGTCGCCCGTTCGAATCGGGCCGGGGTCACCATTCAATGGCCTAGTTGCGCCCCATCAACTCAATGTCGTGCATGGGCTCCTTCTGGCTCTGATATGTCACAGATGACAGACTTGCTTCCGCCCCTTGTCGCGCTTGAGCGTGGGCGGGGCATTCCGGACTTGGGACGGCTTGCACAAATCTCGTTAGAGCCACTTGCGGCTGCTAGTGGGAGTTGGCGGCCGCCGCACTTTCCTCCTGTCGATGGCCTCACCTTTTCAGTCAGGCGTCTGCCATGAACAGTCACAACGGCGTTTGGGCTGAGGTGGCCCGACACCAATGACGCGCCGCATCCCGGTCATGGGGACTAACGGTTACGCCCCCCTCTTTTAGTTCATCTGAGCAAGTCTCCTTGAGGAGAATTCACTTCCCACGATGGCTCCAATGGCTATTGAAATTGCCACAACTCTATTGACCTTACCGGAAAATACTGGGGCGGACCAAGCGCAGATGGCAATGAGGGCGATGGAGAGAATAAGGATAATCATGAATGCTGCAAACGCTCTTCCGTTCTTCTCCATTATTTCGCTGTAGTAAAGCTTAATTGCGCTTGTGCCGCGCTCATAGATCGAGCCGATTAGACTGTTCAAAATGATGGCGGGGAAGAAACCCATCGCGTAGCCAAAGCAGATGAGGTTGTACCACATGGATGTGTCAATGCTCGCACGTTGGATTGCCACGAAAAATAGCGACCAAGTGCCAAAAACAAGTCCGGTCGCTCCAGTTAGCTCCACAAGGCATTTCAAGGGATCGCGCTGCTTAACAATCGCCAATTCCTTAAGTGGTTCAGGTGATGTTTGAAAAGGCCGTCGAAGCGAGCGCGTCCAGGACTGTCGCGAGCTCAGTGCAACATAGGTGGCGAGCATTGCGATCGCCATCGGGATAGCAGTTTTGCAATTTCCTCTGTTCAATGCGATTCGTCCTTGCGGCGCGGATGGGGGGTGTCGCATGTGTACCAGCTGAGGGCACGTGTCGATTTCACCAGGTCTTCTGGCGCACCGTTTGTCCTAAGGGGAGGGGCGGGTGTGTCAAGTGTAAACATACAAGATGGGCATCTCAATTAACTCGGGCAAGCTTTCCGCTGTCTACTCGGCTTTGTTCGTCCGGCTAACGGGACGTTTGGGCTCCGAAGATCGATGTCGCCAGCTTCGTGAATTGCTAGCTTCAGTTCGGCGCAGATTGCGAGATAATTGGCAGAAGCACGAATAATGTCATCTGTGAAACGACTATTCGAAAAAACGAAACCGATGCCGAATCTGGAGTAGGGCCTTTCCAAATGCTTAACTAGGGGCAATCATCTCAAGTAGCATTGCGAGGCCATCATGGGTGAGTCACGCTATTCATAGGTAGAAGCGAGAGGTTTTGGCGTCCCACAGTGGGAGTCCAAGGATGAGCTGATATCCAAGGGAATGTCTTGTAAGGATAGTGTTGACGTCTGTTGGGCTGATTTAGCCCGCGAACGAAGTGATTTTTTCGTTGTTCAAATGCGGGCGAACGGGGGCAGGTTAAGGGTGCCCAACTTCTCCGGGTCGAAAGCAGTGCTTTGGATATCAAGATTGCTAGTCGCGATCGAGCAACTGGGAGGCAACTGCACGGAAATCGATTCACCTCTCCGGATGATTGGCGCTGTGTGCTCCACCACAGGTCTTGCGCTTGACTAATCGTGGATGACTTGCCACAAGTCAACCACTGCGCTTCAACTCCCAGTCAACGCCGCCCCCAGGTGCCGCGCAAAGAACCGCGCCATCACCCGGTACGCCTGCTGGCTTTCCGGCAGCTTGGCATCCAGATGGAACGCGTGCCCCAGCCCCTCCCACACATGCAGGTCCGACACGCGCTCCAGGTCGACCAGCCGGCTGTGCATGTAGGACACATTGCTCAGCTCCGCCGCGCGGGTGCCGGTGATGAACAGCGTGGGCGGAAACTGCGCCAGCAGCGGTTCGGAAAACACCGGCGACACCAGCGGGTCGCGGAAGTCGACGTCGCCGTAGTAGAGGTCCTCCATGATGGGCAATGTGCCGTCGGCATGGGGCAGCAGGGCGTCGTTGATCGCGGCCATGACGTAGCGCGAGTCCCCGCCGTAACGCGCATCGCCGCCTGCGCAGAACAGGCCGGCCGCGCCGGGCATGGGCAGCTTCTCCTTCGCGAACCAGGCCAGTGACTCCCCGGTGAGCACGCCACCGGCCGAGCAGCCGAAGATGCCGATATGCGCGGCGGGCAACCGCGCCAATGCCGCCCGGTACACCGCCGCGACATCCTCGCTGGCCGCAGGGAAGCGGTGCTCGGGGCCCTGACGATACTCCACGGCAAGTACGGTCATGCCCGTCATCGCCGCCACCGGGATCGCCTCGAGCAGGCCCAGGCTGTCAGCGCGGCCGAACACAAAGGCGCCGCCATGCAGTTCGATCAGCAGGCGTCGGTTTGCGGGGTCAGGCGGTGCGCTCTGCGGCTGCACGCGCACCACCGGAATGCCGCCCCAGGTTTCGTGATGCAGCTCCACCGCGAAGCGTTTGCGCAGTTCGGCGATCTCGCCATAGGCCCATTGGTCGGTCCCCTTGCGGATACTGTCCAGCTGCGCGAGGACGGCGGCATTGTCCAGCTTGGCCGTGGGATCACCGTGGATCACTGCGCTGCGTACGCTGTCCTGCGCCTGCGGGCTGAGATAGGGCGACACCGGCAATGCGAAGCTGGGCACCTGGCGCACGCCTTCAATAGGCGCTGCGGCGTGCGCGCCGGGGGCCAGCAGCAGGCACAGCGGAAGCGCCGACATCCATTTCGAAACAGCCATGTGCTCGGTCCACGTTGCGGGAATGCGGCACAGGATAGCGCCCGGCGTGGCCTGGTACTAAGCGTCACCGTGCCGATACGTGCACGGTCCCGTCGCCGGTTGTTGACGCGCTACCGGCGATGCTCTGCCATCCCACCCGTTGGAGCTACCCGATGAACGCATCGTCGCATTCGCCGCCCGGCGCGGCCCCTACGCCCACGCCAGGGTCGCCTGTTGCGCCGCCGGTGGAAGTGCCGGTGAGCCCGGAACCGCCGGTGCAGGAGCCGCCTGCCGAAGCGCCGCCCCAAGGCGATCCGCCAGCGCAGGTGCCGCCACTCGAGGCACCGCCTGAAGGCGATCCGGCCCCTGCAGCGCCACCGGTGGAAGCGCCGCCGGCCTCACCGCCTGGGCAGCAGTAGTACGACGGGTGGCCTGCCTCAGTCCTTCGATGGGGGCGCCTCGTAGTCGGCCGGGGTGACCTTGCCGTCGTCCTGTTCCGGCATGTCCTTGTCCTTCCACCGGGCGTCGTCATTGCGGACCTTGTCCGGCGTGAACGCCTTCTGCTGATCGTCTTCGGGCGTGCCGCGTGGGTGGGTGGGTGTGTTCATTGGCTGACTCCTGTGCGAGTGAAGTTGGAGCATCCTGCCGCCCGGGTGAACGTACCGTCGCTCCCCCTCAACACGGCGCACACGGTTGAGTCACCCCCCCGGTACGCAGCCCGGCGTAGCAATGGTGCATCCCTCACTGGAGCAGCATATGCGCGCTTTGACCTACCACGGCAGCAAGGACGTCCGTGTCGACACCGTCCCCGATCCGGTGCTGGCGGCTCCCGACGACCTGATTCTGCGCGTGACCGCCACGGCGATCTGCGGCTCGGACCTGCATCTGTATCGCGGCAAGATCCCCGACCTGCACAGCGGCGACGTGCTGGGCCATGAGTTCATGGGCATTGTCGAAGAGGTCGGCAGCGGTGTGAGCGACCTTCGGCCGGGCGATCGGGTGGTGATTCCGTTCGTGATTGCCTGTGGCGCCTGCTTCCATTGCCGTCTTGCCGAGTTTGCCGCGTGCGAAACCACCAACAGCGGCAAGGGGGCGGCGACCAATCAGAAGGGCATCCGTCCGCCGGCGGCGCTGTTCGGTTACAGCCATCTGTATGGCGGCGTGTCGGGTGGGCAGGCCGAGTTCGTGCGCGTACCCAAGGCCAATGTGGGTCCGTTGCGGATTCCGGACGGGCTGTCCGACGAGCAGGTGCTGTTCCTGTCGGACATCCTGCCCACCGGCTACCAGGCGGCGATCAATGCCGGGGTCAAGCCCGGCTCCAGTGTGGCGATCTTCGGCGCAGGGCCGGTTGGCCTGATGAGCGCGGCGTGCTGCCGCCTGCTGGGGGCGGAGACCATCTTCATGGTCGATCACCTGGCGTACCGCCTCGACTTCGCGCAACGCACGTACGGGGTGACGCCGATCGACTTCACGCGCGTCGATGATCCGGCCGAATACATCGTCACCCAGACCAACGGACGCGGCGTGGATGCCACCATCGAGGCAGTCGGGTTTGAAGCCGAGGGCAGTGCGCTCGAGTCGGCGTTGACCACGCTGAAGGTGGAAGGCAGCAGTGGCGTGGCGATCCGCCAGTGCATCGCGGCCACGCGTCGCGGCGGCACCGTGAGCATTCCCGGCGTGTATGCCGGCTTCGTGCACGGCTTCCTGCTCGGCGATGCCTTCGACAAGGGGCTGACCTTCAAGATGGGCCAGACCCACGTTCAGAAGCTGATGCCGGAGCTGCTCGACCATATCGCAGAAGGCAATCTCGATCCGGGGGTGATCGTCACCCACCGCATGCCGCTGGAAGAGGCGGCCAAGGGCTACGAGATCTTCGACCGCAAGCAGGAGGATTGCCGCAAGGTGATCCTGACGCCCTGACATGGGTACGGTGAGCAACATCGCCACGCCGCGTACGGAAACGCCTGCCTTGGTGCAGCACGCGCAGGCATGGCTGGCCCGCCATCCCGCGCTGCCGCTGCCGGGGGCGGGCGACACGCTGGGGCGCTGGCGGCTGTTGGCGCAGATCGGGGCGCAGGATCTATGCCTGGCCAAGCTGCTGGAGGCGCACTATGACGCCGCGGCGATTCTGCATGAACTTGACGCCCCGCCGCTGGCTACCGGGGAACTGGCGGCGGTATGGGCCGCCGAAGGACCGGCGGCGACCCTGGCCTTCGATGCCGGCAGCAGCACGCTGAGTGGCGCCAAACCGTGGTGCTCGGGTGCCGATTGGGTGGGCGCGGCGCTGGTGACGGTGCGGGTGGACGGGCACTGCCGGCTGTTCCGTGCGGACCTGCGACAGGCGCGCCTGAAGTGCGACACCCAAGCCTGGCAGGCCACCGGCATGGAGCGCATCCCCAGCGTTACCGCGCACTTCGAGCGGGTGCCGGCCGTGGAGATCGGGGCGGCCGACGCCTACCTGCAACGCCCCGGTTTCTGGCATGGCGGCGCGGGTATCGCCGCGTGCTGGTTCGGGGCGGCAACGGCATTGGCCGCGCCGCTGCGGTGCTCGCCCAAGGCGGGTGAACCGGGCGTGGCAGCCGGGCTGCTGGGCCAGGTCGACATGAGCCTGTCCGCGTGCGCGGCGCTGCTGCGTGAGCTGGCGGACTTGATCGACGCCGCCCCCACACACGCCCACATGACCGAAGTGGTGCGGGTGCGCAGCGTGGTGGAGCGCGCTTGCGTGCAGACCCTGGATCTGGTCGCGCGGGCGCTTGGGCCGGGGCCCATGTGCATGGACCCGGAGCACGCGCGGCGCTGGAGCGACCTGACCGTGTTCATCCGCCAGAGCCACGCCGACCGCGACTGGCAGCAGCTGGGCATGGACTGCCATCGCGAGGGGCGGGCATGGACGTTGTAACGCGCCACATTGCCGGCGACGGCGTCAGCGAAGCCCAGTGGCAGGCGTGCGCGTGGCTGGATGCGCTGCCGGTGTGCGACGCCGCCACGCTGCTTGCGGGCCATGCACGGCTGGTGGTGGTGTCGCCGCACCCGGACGACGAAGTGCTCGCCTGCGGCGGACTGATGGCCGCTACCCAGGCGCTTGGGCTGCCGGTGGTGGTCATGTCGGTTACCGATGGTGAGGCCTGCTATCCCGGTCAGTCGACGTGGCCACCGCACCGACTGCGTAGCACGCGCCAGCAGGAACTCGCGCGTGCATTGGACTGCCTCGGCCTGGCCGATGGTGTCCATCACGCGTTCCACATGGATGACGGTGCCGTAGCCGGTAGCGAAGCAGCGCTGGCGGCGCGCCTGCTGGCGTTGCTGCGCGCCGATGATCTGGTGCTGGGGCCGTGGCGCCTCGATGCACATCCCGACCACGAGGCAGTGGGCCGCGCCTGCGCGCTCGCGGCCGCATCACGTGGCTGCACGCTGCGCGAATTCCCGGTGTGGGGCTGGCATTGGCTGGATCCGCAGGACGCATCGCATGCCTGGGCGTCCGCGACGCGCGTCCCGCTGAGCGCCCAGCTGATGCAGCGCAAGCGCGCGGCCATCACCCAGTTTTCGACCCAGCTTGGCGCGGTGGACGGGCTGGACTGCGACCCCATCCTGCCACCCACGGTGGTGCAGCGTTTCGAGCGTGACTACGAGGTGTTGATTGGATGAACACGACCGCCTACTTCGACGCGCTCTACCAGCAGGACGATCCGTTCGCGTACCGCACCCGCTGGTACGAGGCGCGCAAGCGTGCCCTGACCCTGGCCAGCCTGCCACGGGCCCACTACCTGCGCGGCTGGGAATTGGGGTGCTCCAACGGGGTGCTCACCGCCGCACTCGCGCCGCGCTGCGCGCAGTTGCTGGCCACCGACCTGAGCGAAGAGGCGGTGAGCGCGGCGCGCGTTTCCTTGGCTGCACAGTCACATGTGCGGGTCGAGCGTGCCGAGCACCCGCGTCAGTGGCCCGATGGCACGTTCGACTTGATCGTGTTCAGCGAACTGGGCTATTACCTGGACCCGCCCACAATGCAGGCGATGGCGGCACGGCTGGCCACGTCGCTGGACGCGCAGGGGGTGCTGATTGCCTGCCACTGGCGGCCGGACTTTGCACAGGCGAGGTGCTCGGCCGCGTTCGTGCATGCCCAGTTGGACGCGTTGCTGCCGCGGGCGTTCTCCTGGTGCGATGCGGACATGCTGCTGCAGGGCTGGTCGCGCGACACCCGCTCGGTTGCCGAGCACGAGGGGCTGCGATGATCGCGGCGATCGTACCGGCGCACAACGAGGAGCGGCTGATCGGTCCCTGCCTGCAGGCGTTGCAGGCGGCCGCGCAGCATCGCGCCCTGGCTGGCGAAGACGTGCGGATCATCGTGGCCCTGGACCGCTGCAGTGACGCCACGGCGGCGATATGCCGACGTTTCGGGGTACAGGTCGTACGGGTCGAGGCGGGCTGTGTGGGGGTGGCGCGTGCAGTGGCCAGCGATCACGCCCTGGCACAGGGCGCGCGATGGATCGGCTGCACTGACGCCGACAGCCGCGTGCCGGCCGATTGGCTGGTGAAACAGGTGCAGTGCGGTGCCAGCGCTTTCTGCGGGGTGGTGACCGTGGACGATTGGCAGGACTATGCGCCGACCGTGCAGCGAGCCTTCGGGGCCAGCGAGCAGGCACGGGACGGCCACCTGCACGTGCACGGGGCGAACATGGGCTTCAGTGCCAACGCCTACCGCGACAGCGGCGGATTTCTTCCCCTGGTGACCGGCGAAGACGTCGCCCTCATTGCGGCCATCCAGGCCAGTGGCGCGCGCGTGGCCCGCCTTGCCACGCCACAGGTGGTAACCAGCGCCCGCCGTCATGCGCGGGCGGTGAACGGATTCAGCGACTTCCTGCGGCGGCTGGAAGGACAGCTGTGCGGCAACGCGGATCCGCCCGAAGCAGTGCTCGCTGGCAGCGCGACCAAACCAGCGGCTGCGTGCTGATGGCAGCGGTGGATCTGCTCGGCTGGGCGGCGACCGGCATCCTGGTGGCGACGCTGTGGCGTCAGATCTGGAAACAGTGGCACGCGCCCGACAGCGAGGCGGTGTCCACCTGGTTGTTCGTCGGGCAGATCAGTGCCTCAGTGCTGTTCATTCTGTACAGCATTGCGTTGCAGTCCTGGGTGTTCGTGGTCACCAACAGCCTGGTGCTGGGCACCGCGGTAGCCGGGCAGGTGCTGGCGCGCGTGAAGCGACGTCGCGACGTGTCGTGAAGACGCAATCGCATGGCGAACACGCGATGGAAACAATCGCAACGCGCCGTCGATACGTCACTGAACCGCTTGTTTTCAGTGTCACGCCGACTTCATTGGCGATGCGGAAAAGTGGATCCACCCAAGCACGGGCAAGCCCGAAACTTCAGGAGCAGATCGCAGTGACTACCGAAACCAAGACCACGCACACCTTGAATGACCTGATCGAAATCGCCCGCGACGGCAAGGATTTCTACACCGAGGCGGCCGGCAAGGTGAAGGACGCAGAACTGTCTGCGCTGTTCACCCGCATCGCCGGGGTGAAGGACGAACTGGTTCGCTCGCTCAGCGCCACGGTGGTGGCCGCCGGTGGCAAGCCGGCCGACCACGGCACGGTGGTGGGGTCGATGCAGCAGTTCTACGGCAAGGTCCGCGCCACCCTGGGCGACACGCAGTACGGTTATGTGGCTGAACTGGAGGAATCCGAGGATCGCCTGCTGAAGGCGTTCAAGGACACCCTCACCGACAGCGACACCACCCCGGCCGCGCGCCAGGAAGTGCAGCGGCTGCTGCCGCAGGTGCAGGAATGCCATGCGGTCATGCGCGACCGCAAGCATGCAATGAAGCACTGACCGCCGGGCATCGCGGCGCCTTGATCGGCGCCGCATGAACACGCGCAGTGCACCGCGCAGACAGCCCCGGTACGCCCGGGGCTGTCTGCGTCTGGCGGCCGAACGCCGCCGTACGGGGGGTGGGGATTTGGTGCATACTCGATCGAAAGGGCTGACTGGATCTGTTATGGAACACATGCGTTGGCTGACGCTTCGGCTTGGCAACAATCAATCCATCGGACCGAAGGTGCTGTCGGACCTCTGGTCCAATGCCTGCGAAACGAACCAGTCGTCGGTGACCCGCGACACGATGCCGGGCAAGTCCACGTCCTATGCGCTGCATGCGCCGCTGTCGCTGGCGTATCCGAAGCGCGCCGAGCTGCGCATGCGCAAGCTGTTGGAAGAGGCCGGTTACACGTTCACGCTGGGGTCGCTGGCCGATCGCCCGGCCCCGCAGCCGCTTCGCGTGCGCTGATCAGGGCGGGGCAAGCTGCCGGACCATGATGCGCACCGGGAACCCGCCGGCATGCACGATCGATTCCAGCGGCATCCAGCCGAGCCGGCGGTACAGGCCGCCATCATCGGCTTCGGTCTGCAGATAGACCTCGCGCACGCCTTCGCTGGCGGCGCGCGCCATCAGGTCGTTGATCAGGGCCTCGGCGATGCCCTTGCCGCGTTGCGCGGCATCCACGTAGACGCCCCCCAGCCAGTGAAGACGTTCCGGGCGTTCCGCACGTTCATGGAACTTCAGCTGTGCGGCCGCGACAGGGCGATCGTCCTGCATCGCGACCAACAGCATCGGCAGGGCGTCGGGCTGCAGGAACACCTCCAGCCGTTCGCACTCGTCGGCCAACGTCCGGCCGGGCACGTGGTGCCCCCACTGCTGGAAGTACCAGGCCGCGACCTGCGGCAGCAGCTGGGGCCGGTCACTCAAGGTGACCCGAAGCAGGGCCGTCACGACGCGGCCGGGTACACGGCGAGGATCTCGCAGCGGGCCTGGGTACGGTTGATGGGCGGTTCGGGCAGGGAGCCGCGTTCGGCGATGGCGTCCAGGATGGGGTCCACCGTTGGGATCACTTCCAGCATGTCGCCCGGGTGGCCGCAGATCACGCCGGTCTTGAATCCGGAATGGAATCGCAGCTGCGGCGAATGCACCAACCCGCGGCAGGACGGCGCCACTTCGATGACGTAGTGGCGGTAACCGCCGGAGTAGCGCGGGTTGGTTTCCACGGTGACGCCCTGCGCGCTGTCGCTCCAGCCGCGCACATGGCGGGTGCTGAAGCAGTACGACGGCGAACCGCGGAAGGTGCGCCGATGCTCGGTCACATTCACCGCGTCCAGCGTGACCGGGCGCGCCACGTCGTTCTGTTTTGCCTGCTGTGCGAACTCGCGGCGGCTGATGCGCTCCACTGCTGCGACGGTGCAGGTTCTGTCGCCGGCCATGACCCGCTCATCGCCGGTGCCGCAGACCCAGCTGTCGACGGCGGCAACGCGCGGGTCCTCGGCGGCGAGAAGTCCCGGGCAGGCGGCGTTGAAGCGCAGTCGCCACGGTGACTGGTTACGGTCGAGCAAGGTGATGCTGTCGGGGCTGCTCTGGTTCATTTCCAGCAGGCCCTTGGCGTCCATGCACTGTGGGCCCGGCGCAGTGCGCGCGGCGGACGATGGGGCAGGGGATTCGGCGTGGGCGGTGGTCAAAGGAAGACCGACGGCCAGGATCGCAAGCAGGGCCGGAAACCGGCGGCGCTGCCGCACAGGCGGAATGGAAGGGGACGTCACGGCATGCACTCCTTGCTGACTGGACGGTCCCGACTATAGCACCGGCCCGCGCGGCCCTTGTTGCACCGGGCACAGGGGGCGCGCAGACTCCTCCTTCCCCCGGGTTCCGCACTGTCTTCGGCCATGTCCACCGCTGCCTTCAACCTGCGTCGCTACGGCCGCACGTCCAGCGTGGACCGGCATGACTTCGCGCAATGGGTGGTGCCGCTGCAGGGCGAACTGACGTTCGAACTGGAGGGGCGCGGCGCACGCCTGGACGTGTGGCAGGGCGCCTTCGTGGCGCCGTCGGCAGGGCACGCGCAATGCGCGCTGCAGGACGATCGCTTCCTGATCGTGGATTGCCCGGCTGCGCTGCTGGATGACGACACCGTGGAGCGCCTGGCGCGGCACCCGGTGCTGGCGTTGCCTGCGCCCGTACGTGCGATGGCGCGCCGGGTCAGCGCGGCAGGCACCGGCCAGATCGACCCTGCGGTAGTGGCGCGTGAGATGCCGCTGCTGCTGGAGGCCTTTTCGCTGGCTGGCAGTGCCACCCGCCTGCAGGCGGTATGCGCGCGCATTGAACGCCAGCCCGGTCAGGCCTGGCCAGTGGAGCGCATCGCGGCCGAGGTGGGCGTGAGTGGCAGCCGGGTGCACGCGTTGTTCCGGCACGCGTTCGGCCTCAGCCCGCAGGCCTGGTTGAGCAGCTGCCGTCTGCGCTGGGCGCGTGGCCAGTTGGCCGGCACCGACCTGGCCATCGCGCAGATTGCCCAGCACGCGGGCTACTCCGAACAGAGTGCGTTGACCCGGGCACTGCGCCGCGAATGGGGCATGAGCCCGGCCGAATACCGGCGCCGGCAGCGGCAGTAGCTTGGGTCAAGACCGCCGCTGTGCCGATGCCTACACTGGCGCCTTGTTTCCGGTAGCGGTGCACGCGCGCAGATGAATCGATCGATGGGAGTGGGCATCGCCAACGGCATTGCTGCGGGCGCGCTGTGGGGCGTGGTGTTCCTGGCGCCGGCGATGCTGAGCCAGTTCGGTGCGGTGCAGCTGTCGGCCGGTCGCTATCTGGTCTACGGGCTGATCGCCGTGGTGTTGCTGGCCCCCCGTTGGCGCGACCTGCGCACGCGCATCGGCATGGCCGAATGGCGCGGCCTGCTGTGGCTGAGCCTGGCCGGCAACCTGGTGTATTTCGTGTTGCTGGCCAATGCCGTGCAGTGGGCCGGTGGCGCGGCGGCGTCGCTGATCGTCGGCCTGATTCCGGTGGTGGTGACGCTGGCGGGCGTGCGCGAGAAGGGCGCCGTGCCGTTGCGCAAGCTGGCGCCCGCGCTGCTGCTGTGTCTGGCCGGGGTGGCGTTGGTGGGCTATGAGGCGCTGCAGGCCGAGCACGCGCAGGGGTCCACCGGCCGTCGCCTGCTGGGCCTGCTGTGCGCGGTGGGCGCGCTGTTTTCGTGGGCGGTGTATTCGATTGGCAACAGCCGCTGGCTGGCACGCCGACCGGACCTGTCCGGCCACGACTGGTCGCTGTTGACCGGCGTGGCGACCGGCGCGCTGTCGCTGTTGCTGGTGCCCAGTGCGTTCCTGCTGCCGAGCGCATCCCACGCCGCGGTGGACTGGGGCTGGTTCTGGCTGATCAGCGCCGGGGTGGCGGTGGTGGCCTCGGTGCTGGGCAACGCGTGCTGGAACCGCGCCAGCCGCAATCTGCCGCTCACCCTGACCGGCCAGATGATCGTGTTCGAGACCCTGTTCGCGCTGCTGTATGGCTTCGCTTGGCAACAGCGCTGGCCGACCCCGATGGAAACAGTCGCGATCGCGTGCCTGGTGTCCGGCGTGCTGATGTGCGCGCACGCGCATCGGCCGCCGCGGGCAATTGCGGAACATGTGGGCTGAGTGCGTTGCTGTGGCTGCATGGTCTCATTCGCAACCTTTTTGCCGACGATGCAGGCTGATCGCGCCCCGCGTGATCTTGCACTGCAACACTTGACAAGCCCCCCGCCGGCGTAGTTTTCTTGGCCCATGGTCTCTATCGCCGCCACCGCCCAGCTCTGCACCGCCGCCCTCGCGGCCGGTCGAAGCGTGCCTGCGCAGACCACCGGTACCACCACCATTACCACCGTCACCACTCGCCTGGTGCGGCCCGTCGTCTTCGCGTAATTTCCGAAAACAACGGCCCCGCACCCGGAACAGGTTGCGGGGGAGCGCCTTCAACCTGACCCGATGCGGGGCCTCGAATCGAGGTCTTCATGTCATCCGTCGCCGTCCTGCCTGCTGCCGCTGAACCCGCTGCCCCCGAACTGCGGGCTGCCACCTCCACCATCGTGCATAAATTCGGCGGCACTTCGGTGGCCGATGCCGAGCGCTACCGCCATGTCGCCCAGCTGCTGCTGGCGCGCGAGGAAGCGGTGCAGGTCACCGTGGTGTCGGCCATGAAGGGTGTTACCGATGCGCTGATCGCGGTGGCCGGCCTGGCCGCCGACAATGCGCCGCACTGGCGCGACGCGTGGCATGCGCTGCGTGCGCGTCATCGCGGCGCCGCAGTGGCATTGCTGGGCGAACACGCCGGCCAGACGGTGGAGTGGCTTGATGCCCGGTTCGAGCACCTTGCCGAGGTTCTCGGCGCGCTGGCGGTGATCGGCGAGTTGCCGGTGGAAGTGCTGGACCGGGTGCAGGGGTTGGGCGAGGTGTACTCGGCGCAGCTGCTGGGCCAGTACCTGCAGAGCCTGGGCGAAGCGTGTGCGGTGCTGGACGCACGGGATGTGCTGGTGGTGGATCGCGGCGAGCTGGGGGTGGACGTGGACTGGGTGCAGAGCGCACAGCGCCTGGCGCGCTGGCGTGAGGCGAACCCATCGCCGCGCGTGGTCGCCACCGGTTTCGTGGCCCGCGACCGCCGCGACCGCATCACCACCCTGGGGCGCAACGGCAGCGACTATTCCGGTGCGATCTTCGCGGCGCTGTTCAATGCCGACGAACTCCACATCTGGACCGATGTCGACGGCGTGCTGTCGGCCGACCCGCGCGTGGTGCCGGAAGCCGTGCAGCTGGATGCACTCAGCTACGACGAGGCCTGCGAGCTGGCGTACTTCGGCGCGAAGGTGGTGCACCCGCAGACGATGTCGCCGGCGATCGAGCGCGGGCTGCCGATCATCATCCGCAATACCTTCAACCCCCTCCACCCGGGCACGCGCATCACCGCCGAACGGACCGTTGCCGGGCCGATCAAGGGCTTGACGCTGAGCCCGGACCTGGCCGTGCTGAACCTGGAGGGCACCGGCCTGATCGGCGTGCCGGGCACGGCCGAGCGGGTATTCGCCTCGCTGCGCAACGCGCACGTGTCGGTGGTGATGATCTCGCAGGGGTCGTCGGAGCATTCGATCTGCTGCGTGGTCAAGCAGGCCGAGGCGGTACGCGCGCGTGATGCACTGCTGCAGGCCTTCGCCCATGAACTCAACCTAGGCCAGGTGCAGCGCGTGCAGCTCACCGACAACGTCAGCGTGCTGGCGGCGGTGGGGGATGGCATGGCCGGGCAGCCGGGCGTGGCCGCACGCCTGTTCGAATCGCTGGGGCGGGCGCAGGTCAACATCCTGGCGATCGCGCAGGGTTCGTCCGAGCGCAACATCTCGGTCGCCGTCGACAGCCGCCACGCCACCAAGGCACTGCGCGCCGCCCATGCCGGGTTCTGGCTGTCGCCGCAGACCTTCTCGGTGGGCGTGATCGGGCCGGGCAACGTGGGCGCGGCGCTGCTGGACCAGCTGCAGGCAGCGCAGTCGCAGCTGCTCGGGCGTGCCAACGTCGACCTGCGGCTGCGCGCGGTGGCCTCGCGCAGCCGCATGGTGCTCGATCAGCGCGGCCTGCACGGCGACTGGCGCAGCGCACTGGCCGCGTCGTCCGAAGCCACCGACCTGGACGCCTTTACCGAACACCTGCTGTCGGCCCACCTGCCGCATGCGCTGGTGATCGACTGCAGCGGCAGCGCCGAGGTGGCCGACCGCTACGCCGGGTGGCTGGCGGCCGGTATCCACGTGGTGACCCCGAACAAACAGGCCGGCGCCGGCCCGTTGCCGCGCTACCAGGCCATCCGCGAGGCGGCCGCCGCCAGCGGTGCACGTTTCCGCTACGAAGCCACGGTGGGGGCTGGCCTGCCGGTGATCACCACGTTGCGCGACCTGGTCGATACCGGCGACGAAGTGCTGGCCATCGACGGCATCTTCTCCGGCACGCTGGCGTGGCTGTTCAACAAGTACGACGGCCAGGTGCCGTTCTCGCAGCTGGTGGCGCAGGCACGCGGCATGGGCTACACCGAGCCGGACCCGCGCGATGACCTGTCAGGCGTGGATGTGGCGCGCAAGCTGGTGATCCTGGCGCGCGAGGCCGGGCGCGAACTGAGCCTGGAGCAGGTGCAGGTGGAGAGCCTGGTGCCCGAGGCGCTGCGCCAGGCCGGGGTGGAGGAGTTCATGGCGGGGCTGGATGCGGTGGATGCGGTCTTCGCAGAGCGCCTCGCCGCGGCCAAGGCGCGGGGCGCGGTGTTGCGTTACGTGGCGCGGCTGTCGCCCGACGGTGCGCAGGTAGGATTGGTGGAGCTGCCGGCCGGGCACGCGTTCGCGAACCTGCGCCTGACCGACAACGTAGTGCAGTTCACCACGCGCCGCTACTGCGACAACCCGCTGGTGGTGCAGGGTCCGGGTGCGGGCCCGGAAGTGACCGCCGCCGGCGTGTTCGCCGATGTGCTGCGGGTGGCGGTGGGTGAAGGAGCGCGCCTGTGAGTGGTGGTGATGACCAGGTGGCACGCGCGTTCTCGCCGGCGTCGGTGGGCAACGCGGCGGTGGGCTTCGACATCCTGGGGCATGCCATCGCCGGCGTCGGCGACACGGTGACCGTGCGCCGCATCGAGGCGCCGGAAGTGCGCATCAACGCCATCCGCGGCACGCCGTTCGCGCTGCCGCTGCACGCGCCGGACAACACCGCGGGTGCGGCGTTGATCGCGCTGCGCGAGGCGCTGGCCTTGCCGTTCGGATTCGAGGTGGAGATCGACAAGGGCATCGCGCTGGGGTCGGGCATGGGCGGGTCGGCGGCGTCCTGCGTGGCCGCGCTGGTGGCGGCCAATGCACTGCTGGACGCGCCGCTGTCGCGCGAGGCGCTGTATCCCTTCGCGCTGGAGGGCGAGGCGGTGGCCAGTGGCGGGCGGCACGGCGACAACCTGGGCCCGATGCTGCTGGGCGGGCTGGTGTTGAGCACGGCCGAGCGGCTGGTGCCGATTCCGGTGCCGGACGCCTGGCACAGCCTGCTGGTGCATCCGGAGGCCGTGCTGGAAACGCGCCGTGCTCGCGCGGCGCTGCAGGGCAGCTACGCGCTGGGGGAGTTCGTTGAACAGAGCGCCAACCTCGCGCTGGTGCTGAGCGGCTGCTTCACCGCCGATGCGTCGCTGGTGCGTGCCGGGCTGCGCGACGTGCTGGTGGAGCCGCGCCGCGCGGGGCTGATTGGCGGCTTCCATGCCGCACGTGATGCGGCGCTGGCGGCCGGTGCGATGGGCGCCAGCATTTCCGGTGCCGGGCCGAGCGTGTTCGCCTGGTTCGAGCGGCGCGACGCCGCGCTGGCGGCGCAGGCGGCGGTGCAGCAGGCCTTCGCCGATGCCGGGTTCGACAGCCAGGGCTGGGTCTCGCCCTTGAACGCGCCGGGCGCGCACCTGCTGTGAGTGTGGTGCTTCTTAACTTTCTTCCAGGATCACCGATGAATTTCGTTTCCACCCGTCACACCGCACCGCCCGCCACGCTCAGCCAGGCCATTGCCGCCGGGCTGGCCCCCGACGGCGGCCTGTATGTTCCCGCGCAGCGCCCGCAGGCATCGGCATGGCAGCCGCAGGGCTCGCTGGCGCTGGATGCTGCTGCGGTGCTGGCACCGTACTTCGACGGCGATGCGCTGGCACCGCACCTGCCGCAGCTGTGCGCCGATGCCTTTGATTTCCCCGCGCCGCTGCGCGCATTGAGCACCCCCGGCGACCATGTGCTGGAGCTGTTCCATGGCCCCACCGCGGCGTTCAAGGATTTCGGCGCGCGCTTCCTGGCTGCCAGCCTGGCCCGGTTGCAGCAGGACCGCGATCAGCCGCTGACGATCGTGGTGGCCACCTCCGGTGATACCGGCGCGGCAGTGGCGGCGGCCTTCCACGGCCAACCGGGCATCCGCGTGGTGGTGCTGTACCCCGATGGGCGCGTGTCGCCCCGCCAGGCGCACCAGCTGGGGTGCTTCGGCGACAACATCCACACGCTGCGCGTGGCCGGCTCGTTCGATGACTGCCAGGCGATGGTGAAGCAGGCCTTGGGCGATCGCGAGCTGCAGGCGCGGGTGCCGCTGAGTTCGGCCAACAGCATCAGCCTGGGGCGCTGGTTGCCGCAGATGAGTTACTACGCGCATGCCGCGCTTGAGCACCACGCCCGCACCGGCAACGTGCTCAACCTGGTCGTCCCCACCGGCAACCTGGGCAACGCGATGGCCGCACTGCTGGCCCGGGCGATGGGCCTGCCACTGGGGCAGGTTGCACTGGCCACCAACGCCAACGACGTGCTGCCGCGTTTCTTCCACGGCGGCGCGTACCAGCCGGCCACCAGCGTGGCCACGTTGGCCAATGCGATGGACGTGGGCGCGCCGAGCAACTTCGAACGGCTGCGCTGGCTGTATGCCGATGACGATGCCGCGTTGCGCGCGGACCTGCACGTGGAGGCGGTGGATGATGCGGCGATCCGTGCGTTGATCGCGCGGCGCTGGACGCAGGCCGGCGAAGTGTTCTGCCCGCATACCGCCACCGCGGTGGCGGTGCTGGAAGCGTTGCGTGCCGACGGCATGCCGGGCGACTGGGCGGTTGCGGCGACGGCCCACCCCGCCAAGTTCGAATCGGTGGTGGAACCGTTGATCGGCCAGGCGCTGGACGTGCCGCCGTCGCTGTCGGCGCTGCTGCAGCGGCCGGCGCACGCGCAGCCGTGCGCGCCGGAGTACGCGGCGCTGCGCGAGGTCCTGCTCACGTAGCGCCGGGCTCTGCCCGGCTGCCGTTCGTTCGGGGGTCATGGCGTCTGACGCCAGCCGGGCAGAGCCCGGCTCTACGCGTTACTCGCCGGAGTGGCTGCTCATGTAGCGCCGGGCTCTGCCCGGCTGCCGTTCGTTCCGGGGTCATGGGCGCCTGACGCCAGCCGCGCAGAGCCCGGCTCTACCGGTTACTCGCCGGAGAGCGTGTGCAGGGCGGCTTCGTCGAGGATCTCGACGGTGTTCAGGTGGGGCAGGGCGATCAGGCCCTGCTGGCGCAGTTTGGTGAACGTGCGGCTCACCGTTTCCATGGTCAGGCCAAGGTGGTCGGCGATGTCGCCGCGGCCCATGGGCAAGGTCACGCGCAGGCCGTTGCCGCCCAGGCGGGCTTCGCGGGCGGCCAGGCGCAGCAGGAAATCGGCGAGCTTTTCCGCCGGCTGCAGGCGGGCCAGCGACATGGCCGCGTCCTGCGCGGCGTCCAGTTCCTGGCAGGCGCGCTGCAGCAGCTTGCGCTCCAGGTGCGGGAAGCGGGCGCGCAGCTCTTTCATCTGCGGCAGCGCCACCCGGCAGACGCGGCTGTCGGCGATGGCCTCGATGTCGTAGCGGTGATGGTCGTTGCCGCTCAGGCCCAGGTAATCGCCCGGCAGCACGAAACCGCTGATCTGGCGACGGCCGTCGGGCAGTGTCCGCACCAGGCGCAGTGCGCCGGCAGTCAAGGTATAGACATGTAGGCGCGGTTCGCCGCTGCGGGCCAGGGTGGCGCCCAGCGCCACAGGCTGCGACACGGTCACCCGTTCCAGCGCCAGCACTTCGTCCGGCGACAGCGCCGAGCACACGGCCAGATGACGTACCGAGCAGTGCAAGCAGTCGCGCAGCGGCGAGCAGCCCGGGCTGGCGGGATCTTCAACGGCGGAAAGGGCGGTACCGGAGTGGGGCCGGGTCATGTCGAACCAGGGAGCGGGGCCTGCTTATGATACTTCATGCGGCCATTGGCCCGGACCGGCGCGATCAGCGCAGCCCCGCGCGCTGGCTGCGGCTAGAATATGCACCACGCTCATCCCCCGATTCGCAGGAGTCCCGCAAGTGATCAAGCCCCGTACGCCGCCCGGCATCATGGAATTGCTGCCGCGCGAGCAGATCGCGTTCCAGCGCATGCTGGACGTCATCCGCCGCAACTACGAGCGGTTCGGGTTCCTGCCGGTGGAAACGCCGGTGTTCGAGCTGTCCGACGTGCTGCTGACCAAGTCCGGCGGTGAAACCGAGCGCCAGGTGTACTTCGTGCAGTCCACCGGCGCGTTGGCCAACGCTGCCGAGGCCGGCGACAAAACGCTGCCCGAGCTGGCCCTGCGCTTCGACCTGACCGTGCCGCTGGCCCGCTACGTGGCCGAACACGAGCACGACCTGACGTTCCCGTTCCGTCGTTACCAGATGCAGCGCGTGTACCGCGGCGAACGTGCCCAGCGTGGCCGCTTCCGCGAGTTCTACCAGTGCGACATCGACGTGATCGGCAAGGACACCCTGAGCACGCGCTATGACGCCGAAGTCCTGGCGGTGATCCATGCGGTGTTCGCCGAGCTCAGCATCGGCGCCTTCAGCATCCAGCTGAACAACCGCAAGCTGCTGCGCGGCTTCTTTGAAAGCCTGGGCGTGGCCGACGGCGAGCGCCAGCTGGCGGTGCTGCGCGAAGTGGACAAGCTGGACAAGCGCGGCCCCGACTACGTGCGCGAGACGCTGGTGGGCGAAGGCTTTGAGATCCCGGCCGAGCAGGTCGAGCGCATCCTGGCCTTCGTCGCAGTCCGCTCCAGCAGCCACGCCGACGCGTTGGCGCAGCTGGACGCGCTGCTGGCCGATGCGGCCGCCAGCGAGACGCTGAAGGTGGGCGTGGCCGAGCTGCGCGAAGTGCTGGAGCTGGTCAAGGCGCTGGGCGTGCCGGAAACCGCGTACTGCCTGAATTTCTCCATCGCGCGCGGCCTGGATTACTACACCGGCACCGTGTACGAAACCACGCTGACCGACCACCCGCAGATCGGCTCGATCTGCTCCGGTGGCCGTTACGAAGACCTGGCCAGCCACTACAGCAAGTCCAAGCTGCCGGGCGTGGGCATTTCCATCGGCCTGACCCGCCTGTTCTGGCAGCTGCGCGAAGCCGGCCTGATCGCCGGAATCGAAGACAGCAGCGTGCACGCGCTGGTGGCATTGATGGACGACGCCAGCCTGCCGCAGTCGCTGGACATCGCCCGCCGCCTGCGCGCCGGTGGCATCAACGCCGAAGTGCAGATGGAGCCGAAGAAGATCGGCAAGCAGTTCCAGTACGCGGCCAAGGCCGGGATCCGCTTCGTGGTGCTGGCCGGTGACGATGAGCTGGCCCGCGGCGTGGTGGCGGTGAAGGACCTGCTGCGGGAGCAGCAGTTCGAAGTCTCGCGCGAGGAACTGGCCAGCACCCTGCAGGTGGAACTGGAGCAGGCCAAGGTCATGCCGTGAGGCGGTTGGGGGCGGCGGCAACGCTGCTGCTCCTGCTGACCGCGTGCCGGACCGATCCTGCGCTGCACAGCCAGCGGATCGGTGCGGGCCAGTACCGGCTGACGGTCGACCGCTGCCACGTGATCGACCGTGAGCAGCTGCAGCGTGACCTGCGCGGGTTGGCCGGGCAGAAGTGCCCGGACGGGGCAGGGGAGCTGGAAGCCATCCAGTCCATCCCGAGCCGACAGGGCAGCCTGTTCGGCGAGTGCCTGCGCAGCGGCGCCCTCCGCGCCGAGGTAACGTGCCGGTAGGTACCGACCGTTGGTCGGTACGCCGCTAAAACGCCCGCTACCCAAAACAAACGCCCGCTCAGCGGGCGTTTTTCGTTCCCGCCCCCTGAACCAACCCGGTCCGGACATCAACCCGGTTTGACCGAGTGTTGTCGTTTGCGCTAATGTAATAGCACGCTATTACATTGATACGATGAAACTACGCCCCGCCCCCCGAGAAAAAGATGCCCAGGCCGATCTGGCCTGCCTGGCTGCGGCCTTCGCCGCGCTGTCCAGCCCCGAGCAGGTCACCGCCTTCCTGCGCGACCTGTGCACCCCGGCCGAGCTGGAGGCGCTGTCGGACCGCTGGAAGGTGGTGCCGCTGCTGCAGCAGGGCGTGCCGTATCGCGAAATCCACGAACTGACCGGCGTCAGCGTGACCACCACCGGGCGCGTCGCGCGTTCGCTGGAGCATGGGCACGGCGGCTATACCGCCGCCATTGCCGTCACCGCCACGCCTACGCCCCCCGAATCCGAGTAAGAGAGCCTCCCCCATGAGTGCAACCCAGAACGCCCCGGCCCGTGACCGGCTGCGGATCGCCATCCAGAAGAACGGGCGGCTGGCCGAGCCGGCGCGCAGCCTGCTCACCGCCTGCGGGCTGAGCTGGCGGCAGAGCCGCGACAAGCTGTTCTGCTACGGCGAATCGCTGCCGGTCGACCTGCTGCTGGTCCGCGACGACGACATCCCCGGGCTGATCGCCGATGGCGTCTGCGACTTCGGCATCGTCGGCCGCAACGAGCTGGACGAGCAGGGTGCCGCGCGCCGCCGGATCGGCCTGCCGGACGCCTACCAGGCGCTGCGCGGCCTGAATTTCGGGCAGTGCCGGTTGATGCTGGCGGTGCCCGACGAATGGGAATGGACCGGCGTTGAGCAGCTGGCCGGCAAGCGCATCGCCACCAGCTACCCGGCGATCCTGGCCGACTGGCTGGCCGCGCGCGGCGTGGATGCGCAGGTGGTGGAACTGTCCGGGTCGGTGGAAATCGCGCCGCGCCTGGGCACCGCCGACCTGATCTGCGACCTGGTCTCCAGCGGCGCCACCCTGGCTGCCAACCAGCTCAAGCCGGTGGAAACGCTGCTGGAAAGCGAAGCGGTGCTGGCCGGCCCGGTGAAGACCCCTGACGACGCCCGCGCCGGGCTGATGGCGATGCTGCTGCGGCGGCTGGATGGCGTGGTCAAGGTGCAGGACAGCAAGCTGCTGATGTTCCGCGCCGCGCTGGACCGTGTGTCCGAGCTGACCCGGCTGCTGCCCGATGCCGACCCGCTGGTGCAGCTGCCCGACGACGGCGGCCACCTGCGCCTGCAGACCATGTGCCACGGCGCCTTGACGTGGCAGCGGTTGGAAGATCTGGAGCGCGCAGGCGCCCAGGGCCTGATGGTATTGAGCGTGGAGCGTTCGCTGGCATGAACCGTCTTTCGATGACTGTAGTGCAGTGGTCCACCCTGGACGCCAGCGCCCAGGCGCAGGCGCTGCAGCGCCCGGTGCAGGCCGTGGCCGCGCAGACCCGGGATGCGGTCGCCGGGTTGATCGCTGCCGTGCGCGCCGACGGCGACGTTGCGCTGCGCGAGATCAGCCTGCGCTTCGATGGCGTGGCCCCCGAATCCTTTGAAGTCAGCGAAGCCGAATTCGCCGCGGCCGAACAGGCCGTTCCGGACGACCTGCGCCAGGCGATGGTTGAAGCGGCCGCACGCATCGGCGTGTTCCACAAGGCCGGCATGAGCCAGGGCTATGCGGTGGACACCGCGCCGGGCGTGCGCTGCGAGCGCGTGGTGCGGCCGATTGGCCGGGTGGGCCTGTACGTGCCGGCCGGCAGCGCCCCGCTGCCGTCCACCGCGTTGATGCTGGGCGTGCCCGCGCAACTGGCCGGGTGCCGCGAAGTGGTGCTGTGCACGCCGCCGCGCAAGGACGGCAGTGCCGACCCGGCGGTGCTGGTGGCCGCGCGCCTGACCGGCGTGCACCGCGTGTTCAAGCTGGGCGGCGCGCAGGCGATCGCGGCGATGGCCTATGGCACCGACAGCGTGCCGGCCTGCGACAAGCTGTTCGGCCCCGGCAACAGCTTCGTTACCGAAGCCAAGCAGCAGGTGGCGCAGGACGGTGCGGCGGCGATCGACATGCCGGCCGGCCCGTCCGAAGTGCTGGTGATCGCAGATGCCGGCGCCAATCCCGCGTTCGTCGCCGCCGACCTGTTGTCCCAGGCCGAGCACGGCCCCGATTCGCAGGTGCTGCTGCTCACCGACGACGACGCCCTGCTGGCGCGGGTCGACGCTGAAGTGCAGGCGCAGTTGGCGCGTCTGTCGCGCGTGGCCATTGCCACCCGGGCGCTGCAGGCCTCAAAGCTGATCCGGGTGGATTCGCTGGCCCAGGCCTTCCAGATCAGCAACCGCTATGCACCCGAGCACCTGATCCTGGCCCTGCGCGAACCCCGCGCGTGGCTGGAACAGGTCGAGGCGGCGGGCTCTGTCTTCCTCGGCGACTACACGCCCGAGGCGTTGGGCGATTACTGCAGCGGCACCAACCATGTGCTGCCCACCGCGGGCGCCGCACGCGCCTATAGCGGGGTGAGCGTGGCCAGCTTCCAGAACCTGATCAGCGTGCAGTCGGCCACCGCGCAGGGCATTGCCGCGATCGGCGGCTGCGCACGCACGCTGGCCCGTGCCGAAGGCCTGGACGCGCACGAAAATGCGGTGGCACTGCGCATGCAGGTGGCCGCATGAGCGCGCCGGACGCGGTGATGTCGCTGGTCCGTACGGACCTGCAGGCCTTCGCCGGCTATTCGTCGGCGCGCAGCAGCGCGCTGGTCGGCGATGTCTGGCTCAACGCCAATGAGTCGGCCTGGGCCAACCCGGCCGACAGCGAAGGCCGGGCACGGCGCTATCCGGATCCACAGCCGGCTGCGCTGCGTGCTCGCTTGGCTGAACTGTATGGCTGCGCGACCGAGCAGCTGCTGATCGGCCGTGGCAGCGATGAGGCGATCGACCTGCTGGTGCGCGCGCTGTGCGAGCCCGGCCGCGATGCGGTGCTGGTGACCCCGCCGGTATTCGGCATGTACGCGGTGTGCGCGCGGCTGCAGAACGCGCCGCTGCTGGAGGTGCCGCTGCGCGACGACGGCGATGCGCTCAACGCCGATATCGATGCGGTGATCGCCACCGCGCTGGCCGGCAACGCCAAGCTGGTGTTCCTGTGTTCGCCCTCGAACCCGGCTGGCAGCGCGATCACGCTGGAGCAGGTGGAACGGGTGGCCACGGCGCTGCAGGGCAGGGCGCTGGTGGTGGTGGACGAGGCCTATGCCGAGTACGCCGCGCTGCCGTCGGCGGTTACGCTGCTGCCACGTTGCGGCAACGTGGCCGTGCTGCGCACGCTGTCCAAGGCGCACGCGCTGGCCGCCGCGCGCATCGGCAGCCTCATTGCCGCGCCGGCGCTGATCGCGCTGCTGCGCCGCTGCCAGGCGCCGTACCCGATTCCCGGCCCCTGCGCCGAGCTGGCCCTCGCTGGCCTGAGCGACAGCAACCTGCAGCTCACCGCCTCGCGCGTGGAGCGCATCAAGACCGAGCGCGGCCGCCTGCAGCAGGCACTGGCCGTGCTGCCGGGCGTGCTGCGCGTCTACCCCTCGCAGGGCAATTACCTGCTGGTGCGCTTCAGTGATGCGCAGCAGGCCTTCGATGCGCTGTTGGCGGCCGGTGTGGTGGTGCGCGACCAGCGCGCCGCGCCGCAGCTGGACGACGCCCTGCGCATCACCATCGGCAGCACCCTGGAGAACGACCGTGTGCTCAGTGCGCTGGCTGCGCGGAGGGTCGCGGCATGACGCCCATCCTGTTCGTGGACCGCGACGGCACGCTGATCGAAGAGCCGGCCGATTTCCAGATCGATGCCTATGAAAAGATCCGCTTCGTGCGCGATGTGATCCCGGCGATGCTCAAGCTGCGCGATGCCGGTTACCAGTTCGTGATCGTCAGCAACCAGGACGGTCTGGGCAGCGAAGGCTACCCGCAGGCCAGCTTCGACGGCCCCAACGACCTGATGCTGCAGATCTTCGCCAGCCAGGGCATCGTGTTCCGTGACGTGTTGATCGACGGCACTTGGCCGCACGACAACGCGCCCACCCGCAAGCCGGGCATCGGCATGATGCTGCCCTACCTGCAGGACCGCAGCATCGACTGGGCCCGCTCGGGCATGGTCGGCGACCGGCCCACCGACATCCAGTTCGCCGAGAACATGAAGATCCGTGGCTTCCAGCTGCGCACCGAACAGTTCGGCGGGCAGTGGGACTGGAACGGCATCGCCCACGAACTGGCCGATGCACCGCGCCGCGCCACCGTGCAGCGCAATACCAAGGAGACCAGGATCCGCGTCGAAGTCGACCTGGACCGCACCGCCGAGCCGCAGACCCACACCGGCCTGCCGTTCTTCGACCACATGCTGGAGCAGATCGGCAAGCACGGCGGTTTCGCGTTGAGCGTGCAGGCCGAGGGCGACCTGCACATCGACGAACACCACACCATCGAAGACACCGGCCTGGCACTGGGCCAGGCGCTGCGTGAAGCGCTGGGCGACAAGCGCGGCATTGGCCGCTACGGTTTCACGCTGCCGATGGATGAAACCCTGGCCAGCGCCGCCCTGGATTTCAGCGGCCGGCCGTATTTCGTGTTCGAAGGCGAGTTCAAGCGCGAGCGCGTGGGCGACATGCCCACCGAGCTGGTGCCGCACTTCTTCCGTTCGCTGTGCGACGCCGCCGGGCTCAACCTGCACCTGAGCGTGCGTGGCGACAACGACCACCACAAGGTGGAGGCGTGCTTCAAGGCGCTGGCCCGCGCCCTGCGCCAGGCGCTGCCGCGCCAGGGCACCGCACTGCCCAGCACCAAGGGGGCGCTGTGACCGAGGTTGCCCTGATCGATGCGGGCGGCGCCAACCTGGGGTCGGTGCGCTATGCACTGGAACGGCTGGGCGTGCAGGTGCGGCTGGTCCGCGACGCGAAGGGCCTGCAGGGCGTGTCGCGGGTGATCCTGCCCGGCGTGGGCGCGGCCCCGCACGGCATGGCGCGCCTGCACGCGCAGGACCTGGTGCAGCCGCTGCGCGAGCTGCAGGTGCCGCTGCTGGGCATCTGCCTGGGCATGCAGCTGTTGTTCGAGGGCTCCGAAGAGGGGCATGTGGAATGCCTCGGGTTGATGCCCGGGGTGGTCCGCCACCTGCACCCGGCTACCGGCATCCGCGTACCGCACATGGGCTGGAACCGGCTGCGGCCGCTGCGCGAGTCGGCGCTGCTGGATGGCGTGCCCGAACGTGCCAGCGCCTACTTCGTGCACAGCTATGCAGCACCGCTGGGCGAGCACACGGTAGCGGCCTGCGACCACGGCGGCCTGTTCGCCGCGGTGGTGCAGCGCGGCCTGCACAGCGGCGCCCAGTTCCATCCGGAGCGTTCGGCCGCCACCGGCGCCCGGATCCTGCGCAACTTCATCGAGAACGAACCGTCATGAGTTTCACCGTCTATCCCGCCCTGGACATCCGCGAAGGGCGCGTCGTGCGTCTGCTGCAGGGCGACTACGCGCAGCAGACCACCTATGGCGACGACCCGTTGCCGCGCGCCCAGGCATTCGCCGACGCCGGCGCCAGCTGGATGCACCTGGTCGACCTGGATGCCGCACGGGCCGGCGGTTACACCTTGGCCCCGCTGCTGTCGGCGATTGCCCGGCAGACCGGCTTGAAGGTGCAGACCGGCGGCGGCGTGCGCTCGCGCGACGACGTGGCGCGCATTCTTGATGCGGGCGCCACCCGCGTGGTGGTCGGTTCGGTGTCGGTACGCGCGCCGGAGACGGTGATCGGCTGGCTGGGCGAGTTCGGCCCGGAGCGGTTGACCATCGCGCTGGATGCCCGCCAGGCCGACGACGGCCGCTGGCTGCTGCCGGTGCACGGCTGGACCGAAACCGCCGAAGACACCCTGGACGTGTTGGCATCGCGCTACGCGCAGGCCGGCATGACCCACCTGCTGTGCACCGACATCGCCCGCGACGGCATGCTGTCCGGCCCCAACATCGGCCTGTACCAGCACCTGGCCTCCCTGTTGCCGGGCGTGGCGGTGCAGGCGTCCGGTGGCGTGCGCAGCGCGACCGACGTGGCCGAGGCCAAAGCAGTGGGCTGCGGCGGCGCGATCCTGGGCAAGGCGCTGCTGGAAGGCCGCATGTCCCTGCCGGAGGCGCTGGCATGCTGAGCCGCCGGCTGATTCCCTGCCTGGACGTGCGCGATGGCCGCGTGGTCAAGGGCGTGCGTTTCCGCGACCACGTCGACATGGGCGACATCGCCGAGCTGGCGCTGCGCTACCGCGACCAGGGCGCCGACGAGCTGGTGTTCTACGACATCGGTGCCAGCCCCGAAGGCCGTGCGGTGGACGTGGGCTGGATCGAGCGCATCGCGCGCCTGATCGACATTCCGTTCTGCGTGGCCGGCGGCATTTCCGACGTGGAGACCGCGCGCCGCGTGCTGTATGCCGGTGCCGACAAGATTTCGATCAATTCCCCGGCGCTGGGGCGCCCGGCGTTGATCGAAGAACTGGCCGATGCGTTCGGCGTGCAGTGCGTGGTGGTCGGCATCGATTCGGTGCGCGAGGCCGACGGGGAATGGCGGGTGCGGCGCTTCAGCGGCGACCCGGACAAGACCCAGGCCGTGCCGGTGCGCACGCTGGACTGGCTGGTCGAGGCGCAGCGCCGCGGCGCCGGCGAGATCGTGCTGAACTGCATGGACAGCGACGGTGTGCGCCGCGGCTACGACGTGGCCCAGCTGCGCCAGGCACGCGCGCTGTGCCAGGTGCCGCTGATCGCCTCCGGCGGAGCCGGTGAGATGCAGCACTTTGCCGACGTGTTCGACCAGGCCGATGTCGATGGTGCGTTGGCCGCCAGCGTTTTCCACAGTGGCGCCATCGCCATTCCCGCGCTCAAGCAGTTCCTGCGCGAGCAGCAGATCGAGGTTCGAGATGTCTATTGAGGTACTGCCGTCGCGCGAGGCGCTGGACGGACTGGCGTGGAGCAAGGGCGACGGCCTGCTGCCGGTGGTGGTGCAGGATGCCGACAGCCTGGCCGTGCTGATGCTCGGCTATGCCAACGCCGAGTCGCTGGAGCTGACCCTGGCCACCGGCCACATGACCTTCTACAGCCGCAGCAAGCAGCGCCTGTGGACCAAGGGCGAGTCGTCGGGCAACGTGCTGGCGGTGGTGGCGGTGCGCGTGGACTGCGACAACGACACGTTGTTGGTGAGTGCGCGCCCGGCGGGCCCGACCTGCCACACCGGCAGCGACAGCTGCTTCGAGCGGGCCCCGGGCAACTTCCTGGGCCGCCTGGATGCGTTCGTGCGCCAGCGCGAGCAGCAGCGCCCCCCGGGCAGTTACACCACCACGCTGTTCGACGGCGAGATCCGCCGCATCGCGCAGAAGGTGGGCGAGGAGGGCGTGGAAACCGCGCTGGCCGGGGTGGCCCAGGACGATGCGGCGCTGCTGGGCGAGTCAGCCGACCTGCTGTTCCACCTGATCGTGCTGCTGCGCGCGCGCGGTTTGTCGCTGGCCGACGCGGTGGCCGTGTTGGCGGCGCGCCACGCAGGGTGAGCGCATGAATCGCGTTTAACGTCGGTGAAACGCGGCACAAGCGATGATGTGCCGCTTTACAATCACCCACCCCGAACGGACCGTCCCGATGACCCGCACTGCTGCCTGGCTGGCTTGCCTGCTGTTGACTACCGCACCCGCCCTGGCCGCCGAGGTGACCGTGACCGGCAAGGTCTATCAGGAACGCGACGGCAAGCCCGGGCGCGGGCCCACCGACCCGGGCATGGCCGGGGTGCAGGTGTCCAACGGCGAGGTGATCGTGCGCACCGCCGCCGACGGCAGCTACAGCCTGCCGGTGCGCGACGGGCAGACCGTGTTTGTGATCAAGCCCGATGAGTACCGCTTCCCGGCCGCCAGCAACGGGCTGCCGTCGTACTGGCGCCACTACGCGCCGCAGGGCTCGCCGCGGCTGAAGTACGACGGTATCCGCGCCACCGGCAGCAACGTGCGCAACTGGGACTTCGCGCTGGAACCGGCCAAGGGCAGCGACGCCGCCCGCGCCGGGTTCGAGATGCTGGTCTTCACCGATTCGCAGACCGCCAGCCGGCAGGACATCGACTATTACCAGCGCGCCATCGTCGACCCCATCATCGGCAAGCATCCGGCACGGCTGGGCACCACGCTCGGCGATATCGTCAACGACGACCTGGACCTGTACCCGACCATCAACAAGGCCACCGCGCTGCTGCAGGTGCCGTGGTTCCACGTGCCGGGCAACCATGACCTGGATTTCGACGCCGGCGATGACCGCCACTCGCTGGACAGCTGGCGCGCAGTGTACGGGCCCGATACCTACGCGGTAGAAGAGGGCGGGGCCAGCTTCGTGTTCCTCGACGACGTGGTCTACGACCCTGCGGCCAAGCCGAGCTACGTGGGCGGGCTGCGCCCGGACCAGTTCACCTTCCTCGGCAACTACCTGAAGGGCCTGCCGCGCGATCGCCTGGTGGTGCTGGGCATGCACATTCCGCTGTTCGATGCCGCGCCCGGCCGCGAAACCTTCCGCCACGCCGACCGCACGCGCCTGTTCGCGCTGCTCAAGGAGTTCCCCAACGTGCTGGTGCTCAGCGGCCACAGCCACACCCAGCAGCACTACTACCATGGCGCCGCCGAGGGCTGGCAGGGCAGCAAGCCGTTGCATGAGTACAACGTGGGCGCCGCCTGTGGCGCGTTCTGGTCGGGCGTGAAGGACAGCAACGGGATCCCCGATGCCACCATGAGCGATGGCACGCCGAACGGCTATGCGGTGTTGTCGGTCAAGCCCGGCGGCGACTACGGCCTGCGCTATTACGTGGCCCGCGCGCCGGATGACTACCAGATTGCCCTGCACGCGCCCAAGGTGCTGCGCAAGGACGCCTATCCGGCATGGGGCGTGTACGCCAACGTGTTCATGGGCCAGGCCGATACGCTGGTGGAATACCGCGTGGACAGTGGTGCCTGGCAGACCATGAAGCGGGTGGAACAGCCCGACCCGCGCCTGCTGGTGGAGAACGTGGCCGACGACCAGGCCGAGCGCCTGCGGGGTTTCGATCGCTCTCCCGAAGCCACGCCGTCGCCGCACCTGTGGCGCGGCGCGCTGCCCACCAACCTGACGGCGGGCGAGCACAAGGTTGAAGTGCGCGCAGTGCACGCCGATGGCCCCACCGCCTCGGCCAGCACCAGCTACCGCCTGCAGGTCGGCAAGCCCTGATGGGGCGCCTGCCGCGCACGGCGCAGCGGCTGCATACGCTGCTGTACGGCGCGACCTGCTTTGCAAACCCGGTGCGATCGCCGAAAATCGCACCGGGTTATTCGACCCCAGCCAAGGCCTGCGAGTGAGCGTTGCGGTACCGTTTCCGGAGCATTCTCCGGCCCCTTCCGACGTGTCTTTGCTGACGCCCGGTCGGGAATCGTCTGTTGAAACGCTGCTCGTGGCCGACGTCGGTGGCACGTTCGCGCGCCTGGCCGTCGCCGAACTGCGTGCCGGTCAGCCGCCGCAGCTTGTCGGCCTGCGCCGTTACAGCTGCGCCGCGTTTGCCAGCCTGGCCGCGATCCTGGCCGATTTCATCGCCAGCGCCGGGCAGCCGCTGGACAGCGCCGTGGTGGCGATCGCCGGGCTGCTGGAAGGCGACCACCTGGTCAACACCAATCTGCCGTGGCCGGTGTCGGTGGCCGACACGCGCACCCAGGCCGGCCTGCGCTCATTGGCGCTGATCAACGACTTCGAAGCGGTCGCCTACGCGATCCCGCATGTGCAGGCCGATACCCTGGTGCCGCTCAATGGCGCGCCTGACACCGCATCGCGTTGGCCCGCACTGGTGCTGGGCCCGGGCACCGGGCTCGGCGCGGCCCTGCGTTTCCAGGGCGGGCACCAACCCGTACTGGCCAGCGAAGCCGGCCATGCCGCGCTCACGGCCGGCACCGCACTGGAACTGGAGATCCTGCGGCAGATGCAGCAGCGCTGGGCGCACGTGGACCAGGAGCGCATCCTGTCCGGAAGCGGCCTGATGAACCTGTACCCCTGCCTGTGCGGCCTTCGCGGCGTGGCACCGCAGTGGGACACCCCCGAACAGCTGATCGCCGCCGCGCATCTGGGCGACGACCCCGTCGCGGTGGAAACGCTGGAGGTCTTCAGCGCGTGGCTGGGCAGCCTGGCCGGCGACCTGGCCATCACCTTCGGTGCGCGTTCGGTGTACCTGGTGGGCGGCATTCCGCCGCGCATCGCGCAGTTCCTGCACGCGGGCGGCTTCCAGGCGCGGTTCCTGGCCAAGGGTGTGATGGGCCGGGTGCTGGCGCAGGTGCCGGTGTGGCGGGTGGAACATGGCGAACTGGGCATGCTGGGTGCGGCGGTATGGCACGCCGCGCGCCACGAACGCGCCGTGGCATGACGCGTCCGCCCGGCAGCGGGCGGCTCGATGACCAATTTCGCAGGGAGTGGGTGGGATGACCGATCGCAGGCAGTTCCTCCAGGCCGGTGCACTGGCCGCAGGCGCGCTGGCCCTGCCGCGCGCCGGTGCGCGGGCAGGCGGCGGCGCGCGGGTGGTGTCCACCTGGGATTTTGGCGTGGGCGCCAACCAGGCGGCGTGGAAGGTGTTGGCCGGCGGCGGCAGCGCGCTGGACGCGGTTGAAGCCGGCGCGCGCTGGGCCGAGAGCGAGTTGTGCAACCCCACCGTGGGCCGCTGCGGCAATCCTGATCGCGACGGCGTGCTCAGCCTCGACGCCAGCATCATGGACGGCGATGGCCGCTGTGGTTCGGTGGCGGCGCTCACCGACATCCTGCATCCGGTGTCGGTGGCCCGCAAAGTGATGGAAAACACGCCGCACGTGATGCTGGTCGGGCAGGGCGCGCAGCAGTTCGCGGTCGAGCAGGGCTTCGAGCGCCAGAAGCTGCTCACGCCGGCAGCCGAGAAGGCGTGGCGCGAATGGTTGAAGACCGCCCAGTACACGCCGGAGATCAACGTCGAGCGCCGCGGGCGTCCCGGCGACAGCAGCAACCATGACACCCTGGGCATGTTGGCCATCGACGCCAACGGCCGCCTGGCCGGTGCCTGCACCACCAGCGGCATGGCCTGGAAGCTGCACGGCCGGGTCGGCGACAGCCCGATCATCGGCGCCGGCCTGTACGTGGACAACGAGGTGGGCGGCGCCACCGCGTCGGGGGTGGGCGAAGAGATGATGCGCAACGCCGCGTCGTTCCTGGTGGTGGAGCTGATGCGCCAGGGCCGCTCGCCGGCCGAGGCCTGCCGCGAGGCGATCGCACGGCTGGTGCGCAAGCGGCCCGAGGCCAGCAAAACGCTGCAGGTGTGCTTCCTGGCGCTGGACAAGCACGGGCAGGTTGGTGCGTATGCGTTGCACCGTGGCTTCGTCTACGCGGTATGCGACAAGGATCGCCAGGACGACCTGCGTGATTCGGCATCGGTCTACAGCAGCGAGCAGACCTGAGCATGGCGCGTCGGCTGCTGGAAATCGCCTCCAATTCGGTGGCCTCGGCGTTGGCCGCGCAGGCTGGTGGCGCCGATCGCATTGAACTGTTCGACAACCTCGCCGAGGGCGGCACCACGCCGTCTTACGGCAGCATTGCCGTGGCCCGCGAGCGCCTGCGCATCCCGTTGTTCGTGTTGATCCGCGCGCGCCCGGGCGACTTCCACTACGGGTCGCTTGAGGCGGAAATCATGCTGCGCGATATCGCCCACTGCCGGCAGCTGGGCTGCGATGGCGTGGTGATCGGCGCGCTGGACGCCGACGGCAACGTGGACACGGCGCTGTGCCAGGCGCTGGTATCGGCCGCCGGGCCGCTGCAGGTGACGTTCCATCGCGCGTTCGACGCCGCACGCGACCTGCCCGCCGCGCTGGAGCAGGTCATCGCGCTGGGCTGCCAGCGGGTGCTGACCTCGGGCGGCCAGCCCAGTGCCGAGGCGGGCGCGGAGAGGGTGGCGGCGCTGGTGGCGCAGTCGAACGCGCGCATTGGCGTGATGGCCGGCGCAGGGCTCAACGCGCGCAACATCGCCGCGGTGGCCGCACGCACGGGGTGTGTTGAACTGCACGCATCGGCCAAGGCGGTGCAACGCTCGGCGATACGCCACCACAATCCGGCCTTGGTGGGCCTGTCGCCGGATTGGACCGTTACCGACGCCGAAGAAGTCACCGCGCTGCGCGCCGCGCTGGACCAGATCTGACGCATGGCGGGTAGAGCCACCCCATGGGTGGCTGCTCCCGGTTCTGGCACCGCGTGTAGCCACCGAGGGCTGCGACAGCCACCGAAGGTTGCGACAGCCACCCATGGGGTGGCTCTACACCGGGGGCGAATGCATCCCGCGACGGTTTCCCCACGCCCACAAAAAACGGCAGCCACCTGTACCAGCGCGGCTGCCGTGGAGGACCGTTTCCCCCGCCCGAAGGCGGGGGCGGGTGATGCTTAGAACTTGTAGTTCACGCCGAAGTACAGCTGGCGGCCGGCATAGATGTTGGACAGCAGACGGGCCTCGGTGTCGTTGCCCAGGTAGCTGCGCAGTTCGGACTTGGTGGCATTGAGCACCGAAGCGGTCAGCGTCCAGTCCGGCGTAACGTTGTAGGCAACGTTCAGATCCAGCTGGTCGTAGGGCTCGGTGTAGCTGGTCAGGCCATTGTTGAGGCCGCCGACCACTTCACCGCGACGGTTGTACGAGGCACGCGCCAGGAAGGTGTCGTTCTCGTAGAACAAGGTCACGTTGGCCTGGTTCTTGGCGCTGCCGACCAGCGGCGAGGAGCCGATTTCTTCGCCATCGAGCACGATCGACGCCAGGTTGGTGTCGTTGTAGGTGTAGTTGGCCTGCACGCCGAAGCCGAAGCCGAAGGTGTACTGGCCGTACAGTTCCACGCCCTGCGAGACGCCGTCACGGCCGTTGGCCTGGGTTTCGTACTTCTGCACCGTCACCGATTGCCCGCCGACGGTCATCTGCTGGTCGCGCACCACCGGCACGGTGAAGTTGTCCACGTTCTTGCGGAACAGCGACACGCCGGCCACCGCGCCTGGCTTGAAGTACCACTCCAGGCCGAGGTCGAACTGCACCGCCTCGAACGGCTCCAGCGCCTTGTTGCTGCCCGAGCCATACCAGCCGGGGGTGTCGGTGCCACCGGCGACGCGGCGGTCGTTGCTGTATTCCTCGCTGACGTAGCGCAGGCCACCCGGGTAGGCAATGGAGGTGTAACTCGGGCGGGCGATCACCTTCGACGCCGCGCCGCGCAGCACCAGGGAATCGGTGATGTCCCAGGCAATGTTGAAGCTGGGAAGGAAGTCGGTGTAGGTCTTGTCCAGCGAGCTGAGCGTGTAGACCTTGTCGCGTGCCTGGGGGTCCGGCACGCGCACGAAGCCGCCCTGGCAGCGCAGGGTCGGATCGGCGGCCGGGTCATCGCAGCTCATCGGTGCACCGGCGGCGTTGTCCACGAAGTAGTCGTTGAAGCGCTCGACCGAATCGCTGGACTGCGCGAACTGTTTGGTACGCACCACGCGCACACCGACGTTGCCGCGGACGCGTTCGGTACGGAAGTTGGCCTGGAAGTAGCCGGAGTAGATCTTCTCGTTGACGTCGTAGACGAAGTCTTCTTCGGTACGGTTGTGCGAGCCGCCGTAGGTCTTGTTCAGGTAGTCGATGTAAGCCGGGTAGTCGACGCCCGGGAACACGTTGGCATTGAAGCCGCCGGCAATGTTGCTGATCGGGTTGGACAGGAAGAAGCCCGGCTGGGCGTTGCCGGCGGTGGGGTCGCAACCGGCCTGGTAGCGATTGTTGTCGTAGTCGGCCGGGTCCAGGCCCGGGCACACCCAGTACGTGTTGCCGGTGTTGCGGTGGACCTTGCCATCGCGGTACTTGGTACCGAACTGGATGGAATCCAGCCAGCCGGCTTCGAACAGCTTGGTGACATCGGCCTGGAAGTAGTTCTGTTCAACTTCGGTCTTCATCCACGACGAATCGGTGGAACCGGTATCGACTTCGGCAATGCCGGCCATCAGCTGCTGCTGCAGGTCCGGCGAGAACTGCACCGACGGGGTGCCGGTCAGGTCCCACGCGGTGTACTGATTGCCCGACTGCCACTCGCTTCCCACCTTGCGGCGCGGCTTGGCCGACATGCGGAAGTTCATCGACGGACCACCTTCGGACCAGGTACGGCCGCCGGTGAAGGAGGCCTTCCACAGCGGGCTGATGTCCCAGTCGATGGTCAGGTCGGCGGTCTGCGAGAGCGCCTTTTCCTTGCTGTAGCCGCCGGTCAGCTGCGGGGTGGGGATGGTGCAGTCATCCGGGCCCCAGCCACCGGGCTTCATGCCGGCCGCAGCGGCCTCTTCCTCGCTGCAGTAGTAGGTCTTGCCGGCCAGCTTTTCGTACTGCGCACCGGTGACGATGCTGCCGCTGGGATCGAAGGTCAGGCCGTTGAGCAGCCGGCCACCGTCCCAGTTGCCATCCTGGTTGTAGCGCGCCAGGTTCCACTCCGGCACCTTGAGCATGTTCTGGGTGTAGTCACCCTGCAGCTCGAAGCGGAAGTAGTTGGCGGTCAGGGTCACGTTGTCGATCGGCTTGAACTGGAAGGTCAGCTGGCCGCCCTTGCGCTCGCGCTTCTCTTCCTTCACCGCGAAATTGACCGAGGTCGGCATGAAGAACTCGCTGTAGTTCTTGCCGGTCTGGTTGTTGAAGCCGGACTGCCCCCACCAGTAGTGGATGCCATCCTGCGGCAGCAGGCCACCGTTGGCATCACGGGCAGTGGTGCCGTCGCCATACCACTGGTAGTCCTCGGTACTGGCTTCCATCGTGCGGCTGGTGCGCTTCTGCTGGGTCACGCCGACGAGCACGCCGAAGCGCTCGTCCTTGCTGTGCCAGGAGTACAGCGCCGACGCCTGCGGATCGATGTCGTGGCTGGTGTCCGAGGAGGTGCCTTCCAGGTTGACGTAACCGGAGTTGGCTTCCATGTCGAGCGGGCGACGGGTGTGCAGAATTACGGTACCGCCGATGCCGCCTTCATCGATGCGCGCTTCCGGCGACTTGAACAGCTCGGCGCTGGACAGCATGTTGGACGGCAGCAGCGTGTAGTTGAACGAACGCGTGGCCTCGTTGTTGGTCTCCGAAGACGCAACGAAGTTGCCGTTCAACTGGGTCAGGGTCAGATCTGGCGCCAAGCCACGCACGCTGACGGACTTGCCTTCGCCGCCGCTGCGGGTGATCACCACGCCCGGCACGCGCTGCAGGGCATCGGCCACGTTCTTGTCGGGGAACTTGCCGACGTCTTCGGCGGTGATCACTTCGACCACGGCGTTGGCGTCGCGCTTCTGCTGCAGACTCTTTTCGATGGCGTAGCGATAGCCGGTGACGGTCACGCTGTCGAGCGTGGTGGCCTCCGGCGACGAAGCGGGGCTGGCCTGCTGTGCGAAGGCACTGGCGGGCACCATCGCGGCGGCGAACAGCGCGGCGGTAATGGCGGCCGACAGCGTGTCGCGGTTGCGCATGCGGGACATCTTGTTCATTCCACTCTCTCCCTCTCCTGGATTGAAACGGTGGCGATACGTTGTTGAATCGATCTAATGTTTTGGGAGGGCTGTTGCCAGCTCTGAGCTCCCGTGCGTCCCGCATGCAGCCTGGTGGGCCCCCACCCACCGCTCCGGCAATCGTGACCGTTTGAAGTTGGATCGATCTAAACGATTGGCGGGGAATTTTTAGCACGGGTTCGGCAGGGAAGCATGCTGCTCCGCAATATGGCCAAGGCGGGCCGGGAACCGGGCGGATGACGTCGGCGGAGTGAAAACGTTTTCTTGCGCGGGACGGCGGAGGGGGAGCCGGTGGTCCATCGTCCCGCGGTGAGAACCGGTTCCTGCTGGAGCTGTGGCAGCCGGCGAAAGGCAGCTCCCCGGTAGCAAGGGCCGGAACGACGGCCCTGGCAGCCCTCCCAGACGAAAAACGAGCGGCACCATGTTGCGCCGCAGAATGCATCCGCCGAAATCTCCGTGCTTTACTTGAATCGATCTAAATTCACGGCAACGTGGATCTGGACCGGTGCCAGCGGGGGAATGGCTGGCACGCCATGGCGGGCATCCGCCGTGCCTTTTTCCGTCTGCCGTACCGACATCGACCCACAGGATCCACGCATGCGCCGACTGCCGTCCGTCATCGCCGTTACCCCGTTGCGCCGCCCGCTGCCGCGCTTGGCCTGCCTGCTCGCGCTGGCCTTCGCGCCGGTCCTGCAGGCCGCCGCCCCGGTCGCGCTGGAGCGCGAGGTCAACACCTTCATCGGCAGCAAGGATGACGGCAACACCTTCCCGGGCGCGTCGGCACCGTTCGGCCTGATCCAGGTCAGCCCGATCGGCGAGCACTATGCCGGCTGGCGCTACGACGACCCGAAGATCCGCGGGTTCGGGCATTCATTCCTGTCCGGGGCCGGGTGCTGGGAGCAGGGCGGCCAGGTGTCGGTACTGCCGGTCACCGGCAGCATCGGCAAGGGCGGGGACTTCAACACCGACGATGCCAAGAGCTTCGACCACAAGCGCTACGCGTCCACCTACACCCACGACGGCGAGATCGGCCAGGCCGGCTACTACAAGGTGCGCCTGACCGGTTACGGCGGCATCGATGCCGAAGCCACCGCGCGCACCCGTGCCGCCGCCGAGCGCTACACCTTCCCGGTCGACGCCGGCACCGGCCACGTGCTGGTCAACGTGGGCCAGGCCAACGAGCGCCATTCGGTGATCGGCAGCGTGATCGACGTGGTGGGTGATCGCGTGGTCGAAGGCAAGCTGGTCACCAAGAGTTTCTGCGGCGGCCACCAGTACACCACCTGGTTCCGCATCGAGTTCGACCGCCCGTTCAAGGCGTTTGGCACCTGGGGCGAAGAAGGCGGCCTGGCCGACGCGCGCCACCGCATGGAGGGCGAACAGAAGCCCAGTGGCGCCTGGTTGAGTTTCGATACCGGCAAGAACCGCGCGGTCACCGCGATCAGCGCGATCTCGCACGTGGACGCAGAAGGCGCGCGCAACAACCTGCGCAGCGAGGGCATGCAGGGCGGAAAGCTGCTGGGCTTCGAGCAGATGCGCAGCCAGTCGCAGCAGCAGTGGCGCCGTGAACTGGCCACCACGCGCGTCCACGGCGGCAGCGGCGACGACCGCACCGTGTTCTATTCGGCGCTGTACCACGCGCTGCTGCAGCCGCTGACCGGCAGCGATGCCGACGGCCGCTACCGGGGTTACGACGATGCGATCCATCGCGCCGACGGCTGGACCTACTACGAGTACTTCTCGCTGTGGGACACCTACCGCGCGCAGAACCAGTGGCTGGCGCTGACCCGCCCGCAGGTGGCGCGTGACATCGGCCGCAGCCTGCTCGCCATCAACGCGCAGGGCGGCTGGTTGCCGCGCTGGGGGTACGCCAACTTCGAGACCAACATCATGACCGGCGACCCGGTCACCCCGGTCCTGGTCGACCTGTGGCGCTTCGGCGCGCTGGACGGGCGCGAGGGCGAGGCCTACACCGCGCTGCGCCGCAACGCCTTCGAGCAGCCGCCGCTGAACTCGCGGCATGCCGGCCGCTCGGGCAACCCCGGCTACGTGGACAACGGCTACGTCGCCTACGACCGCGCGTTCCCCTCCAAGGGCATGGACGTGGACCCGCACCACGGCGGTTCGGCCACGCTGGAATACGCCCTGGCCGACTGCGCGCTGGCGCAGATGGCCGATGGCCTGGGCCATGCCGACGACGCCGGCACGCTGCGTGCGCGTGGCGGCAACTGGCACAAGGTGTGGGACCCGCAGGTGCGCGACGAGGAGACCGGCATGAGCGGCTTCCCGCGTCCGCGCATGGACGACGGCAAGTGGTACGTGCCGTCCGACGGCCACTACAGCCCGCGCTCGCACCATGGCTTCCATGAAGGCACCGCGTGGCAGTACCAGTGGCTGGCGCAGCAGGACGTGCCGGGGCTGGTGCAGGCCATGCACGGCCGCGAACAGGCCGGCAAGCGCCTGGATGCGTTCTTCGCCTACGACGCGCTGGTGCAGTCGCCGCTGACCGCCGCGCGCAAGGAATGGGTGGTGGGCCCGTACAGCTACTACAACCAGTACCGCTACAACCCCAACAACGAGCCGGACCTGCACGCGCCGTGGATGTACACGCTGATCGGCCAGCCGTGGAAGACCGCCACCGTGGTGCGTGCCGCGCAGCAGCTGTTCACCAACGCCCCCAATGGCGTCACCGGCAACGATGACCTGGGCACGATGTCGGCGTGGTACCTGTTCAGCGCGATCGGCCTGTACCCGGCGGTGCCGGGCAGTGGCCAGTTCCTGCTGCATACCCCGCGCTTCGACAAGGTGGAGGTGGACCTGGGCACCGGCCGCACGCTGACCCTGGCCGCCGCCGGTGCAGACGGGCGCACGCTGCAGTACGTGCAGGGCGTGCGCGTGGACGGCAAGGACCACGCCCCGGTGTGGCTGGACTGGAACCGGCTGCAGCAGGGCGGTCGCATCGACTTCGCGCTGGGCACCCAGGCTCCCACCGGCGGCTGGGGCACCCAGGTCGAGGCGCTGCCGCGTTCGTTCTGCGCCACCCCCGGGGCGGTGCTGGAATGAACCGTTGCATCGGCGGCGGTCGCGATCTGCGTGCCTGCAGGGGCGCGGTCCGCTTGCCGATGCGATCGTTTACGCTTGCCGGATGACAAGGACCGGGCAGACACCATGAATGACAAGGTCAAACCAGCGGGCAAGGGCACGCGCGCCGTCACCGTGACCGATATCGCCGAAGCGATCGGCGTGTCGCGGGCGACCGTGTCGCTGGTGCTGCGTGGTAGCCCGCTGGTCAATGTCGACACCCGCGCCAAGGTCGAGGCCGAGCTTCGCCGCCAGCGCTATGTCTACAACCGCGGCGCGGCCAACCTGCGCCGGCGCACCTCGTCCAGCGTGGCCCTGGTGATCAACGACCTGTCCAACCCGTTCTTCGCCGAATTCGCCTCCGGGGTGGACGAGGCATTGGGTGCGAAGGGGTTCGTGACCCTGCTGGGCAGCACCGGCGAATCACCGCAGCGGCAGCAGGCGGTGCTGACCACCCTGATGGAACACACCCCGGCCGGGTTGATCCTGTCGCCGGCCGAAGGCAGTGATGCGGCCGAACTGCGCCAGGTACTGGGCTTCAACGCCAACGTGCTGCTGTTCAATCGCGAGCCGCCCGGTGCCGACTGGGATTTCCTCACCCTGGACAACCAGCAGGGCGCCTACCTGGCCACCCGCCACCTGATCGAACGCGGGCACGAGCGCATCGCGTTCTTCGGTGGCCATGCCGATTCCAGTTCCTGCCACCAGCGCCGGTTGGGCTATGCGCAGGCACTGGCCGAAGCGGGCAGGGAGCTGCATCCGGACTGGCTGATCGAGTCGGCCCCCAGCCGCCTGGAAGCGGCCGCGCGCAGCGAAGAACTGTTCGCGCGCGTGCCGGCTCCGACCGCGGCGGTCTGCTACAACGACAGCGTTGCGCTCGGGCTGATGCTGGGCCTGGCCTCGCGCGGGGTGCGCCCCGGCGTGGACTTCGCCGTCACCGGTTTCGACGATATCTCCGAAGCGGCGGTGGCCTTGCCGCCGCTGACCACGCTCACCGTGAACCCGCGCGAGCGGGGCCGCCAGGCGGCCGAACTGCTGCTGCAGCGGCTGGACCATCCCGATGCCGCGCCACAACGCACCGTGGCGCCCGTACAACTGCGCATCCGCGCCAGCAGCGGCCCGGTGGCTGCGTGATGGCGTTTCCCTTTACCTGCCCGCGCAACGAGGCGCGTACCTGAATGCCCATTTCTCCAACGCCCCGACTGCCTGCCTCGTCATCGTCCGCGCCCGTGGTCAACACGCGCATGGCCCTGGCCGTGGCCACCACGATCTTCTTCATGTGGGGCTTCCTGACGTGCCTCAACGACATCCTGATTCCGCATCTGAAAGCGGTGTTCGAGCTGAACTACGCCAAGGCGATGCTGGTGCAGTTCACCTTCTTCGGCACCTACTTCCTGATGTCGCTGCCCGCCGGCCGGCTGGTGGCGCACCTGGGGTACAAGAAGGGCATCGTGGCGGGCCTGGCCATCGCGGCCGTCGGTGCACTCGGCTTCTGGCCGGCCGCCGAACTGCGCGTGTATGAAGCCTTCCTGGGCGCGCTGTTCGTGCTGGCCACCGGCATCACCGTGCTGCAGGTGGCCGCCAACCCGTACGTGGCACTGCTGGGGCCGGAACAGACCGCGTCGAGCCGGCTGACCCTGGCCCAGGCGCTGAACTCGCTGGGCACGGCGATCGCGCCGATCTTCGGCGGGCTGCTGATCCTGGGCAACACGGTCAAGAGCGCCGATGACATCGCCGCGCTGCCCTCGGCCGAGCAGATTGCCTACCGCGTGCAGGAAGCGCAGTCGGTGCAGGGCCCCTACGTCGGCCTGGCCATCGCGCTGGCGCTGCTGGCGGTGTTCGTCTACCTGTTCCGCCTGCCGGCGCTGACCGAAACCACCGAGCAGGGCGACAGTGGCACGCACACCCTGATGGATGCGCTGCGCCACAAGCACGTGCTGTTCGGCGTGCTGGCGATCTTCTTCTACGTGGGCGCCGAAGTGTCGATCGGCAGCTTCCTGGTCAACTACCTGTCGATGCCGTCCATCGGTGGTTTCACCGAGCAGCAGGCGACCCACTACGTGTCGGCGTACTGGACGCTGGCGATGATCGGGCGCTTCGCCGGCTCGGCGATCATGACGCGGTTCTCGCCGCGCCTGCTGCTGACCCTGTTCGCGGTGGTCAACGTGCTGCTGCTGGCGCTGACCATGCTCGGCTCGGGTCACGTGTCGCTGTATTCGGTGGTGGCGGTGGGCCTGTTCAACTCGATCATGTTCCCGACCATCTTCGCGCTCAGCATCGAGCGTCTGGGACCGCTGACCAACAAGGCGTCCAGCCTGTTGATCATGGCCATCGTGGGCGGCGCCGTGGTGCCGTACCTGCAGGGCGTGCTGGCCGACCATATCGGGCTGCAGCCGTCCTTCATCCTGCCGCTGGTCTGCTACGGCTACATCATTTTCTATGGCCTGTCGGGTTCGCGCCCGAGCGCCGCATTCCGCCAGGGAGCCTGAGGCCCGAATGAGCAAGATTGTCTGTTTCGGCGAGATTTTGATCGATCTACTTGCCCAACCGCCGGCCACGCCGGACACCCCGCGGGCGTTCCTGCAATACGCCGGTGGTGCGCCGGCCAATGTCGCCGTCGCGGCGGCACGGTTGGGTGCCGACACCCATTTCGCCGGCATGCTCGGCCAGGACATGTTCGGTGACTTCCTTGCCGAGAGCCTGGCCGACGCCGGCGTGGCCACCGACTGCATCGTGCGCACCGACGCGGCCAAGACCGCGCTGGCGTTCGTGGCGTTGGACGCGCACGGCGAGCGCAGCTTCAGCTTCTACCGGCCGCCGGCCGCGGACCTGCTGTTCCGCAGCAGCCACTTCCATCCCAACTGCTTCGCCGGCACGCGCAGTTTCCATGTGTGTTCCAACAGCCTGACCGAAGCGGAGATCGCCGAGGCCACGCTGGACGGCATGCGCCGCGCGCGCGCCGCCGGCGCCATGGTCAGCATCGACCTCAACCTGCGCCCCGCGCTGTGGCCGACCGGCGTGGACCCGCTGCCGCGGCTGTGGGAGGCCCTGCAGTTGGCCGAGCTGGTCAAGCTGTCGCGTGAGGAACTGGATTACCTGGCCGCCGCGCACGCAGGTGGCGGCGACGCGGTGATTGCACGGCTGCTGGGCGCGCAGGCGCAGGCGCAGGCGGTGGTGATCACCGACGGTGCCGCCCCGATCCGCTGGCACACCCGCCACACCGAGGGCGTGCTCACCGGCTTCCGCGTGCAGACAGTGGATTCCACTGCGGCAGGCGACGCGTTCGTGGGTGGCCTGCTGTTCGGCATCGGCGAGCGCGGCGGCGACGGCAGTGCCTTCGCCACCTTCTGCCAGGACCCGTCCGCCCTGACCGGGGCCATTCGCTTCGGTGCGGCGGTGGGTGCGCTGGCCGTAACCCGCAAGGGCGCGTTCGCCGCCATGCCCAGCCTTGATGAAGTCCAACAGCTGCTGCAGCAACAACAGGAAGACGCCGCATGACCACGCCGGTTCCGCCCACCCCTGATTTCCGTTCGCCTGCGTTCCTGCGTGCGCACATCGCGCAGACCATGGCCTTCTACCAGCCGCACGAGATCGACCCCAACGGCGGCTTCTTCCACTACTACCGTGACGATGGCAGCGTGTACGACGCCAGCCACCGCCATCTGGTGAGCAGCACCCGCTTCGTGTTCAACCACGCGATGGCCTACCGCGAGTTCGGCAAGCCCGAGGACCTGGCGGCGGTCGAGCACGGCCTGCGCTACCTGCGCCAGGTGCACCGCAATCCGGCCACCGGCGGCTACGCCTGGACCCTGCGCGATGGCGTGGTCGAAGACGCCACCAACCACTGCTACGGCGTGGCGTTCGTGCTGCTGGCCTACAGCTGTGCGCTGAAGGCCGGCATCAGCGAGGCCCGCGGGTGGATGGACGAAACCTGGCAGCTGCTGGAACTGCGCTTCTGGGAACCGTCGTTCGGCCTGTACAAAGACGAGGCGGACGCGAACTGGACCTTCAGCGACTACCGCGGCCAGAACGCCAACATGCACATGTGCGAAGCGATGCTGGCCGCGTTCGAGGCCAGCGGCGAACAGCGCTACCTGGAACGCGCGCTGCTGCTGGCCGACCACATGACCCGCCGCCAGGCCGCCCGGGCCGACGGTCTGGTGTGGGAGCACTACGACCGCCAGTGGCAGATCGACTGGGACTACAACCGCGACAACCCCAAGCACCTGTTCCGCCCGTGGGGTTTCCAGCCCGGCCACCAGACCGAGTGGGCCAAGCTGCTGCTGATCCTGGACCGCCATGTGCAGGCCGACTGGCTGGTTCCCACCGCCCGCCACCTGTTCGACGTGGCCGTGGCGCGTAGCTGGGACGCCGAGCGCGGTGGCCTGTACTACGGCTTCGCGCCGGACGGCAGCGTCTGCGACGACGACAAGTATTTCTGGGTGCAGGCCGAATCGCTGGCCACCGCCGCGCTGCTGGCCAAGCGCACGGGCGATGCGCAGTACTGGGACTGGTACGACCGGCTGTGGGGCTATGCCTGGCAGCACATGATCGACCACCGCTACGGCGCCTGGTACCGCATCCTGGACGCGGACAACCGTTCCTACAGCGACGAGAAAAGCCCGGCCGGCAAGACCGACTACCACACCATGGGCGCGTGCTACGAAGTGCTCAACGTAGTGCGTTGAATCCGGTAAAGCCGACCGTCGGTCGGCTGCCCCAAACCCGGTAGAGCCGACCGTTGGTCGGCTGCTCCCACAACCAGGCAGGCCCCCATGCGCGCGCACCGCCGTTTCCATGTCGTTGCACCGGCCTGTTGGCTGTTGCTGGTCCTGCTGGCCGCGTGGGCACTGCCCGTGGCGGCCGCCCCATTGGCGGCCGACTGGTCATTCCGCCTGCTGCCCGGTGACGCGCGCGGTGCCGCGCACCCCGGCCTGCAGCAGTGGCGCCCTGCGCAGGTGCCGGGCGCGGTGCATATCGATCTACTGGCTCAAGGGCTGATCTCCGATCCCTACGCGGGCGCGCCCGAGGCGGGCCTGCAGTGGATCGGTCTGGCCGCCTGGGAATACCGCGCCCGCTTCGACGTGGACGCGGCCACGCTGACACGCGCGCATGCCGAGCTGGCGTTTGAAGGCCTGGACACCTTTGCCACGGTGAGTTTGAACGGCCAGCCGCTGTTGCAGGCCAACAACAGCCACCGCACGTGGCGCGCGCGGGTGGACGGCCGGCTGCGTGCCACCGGCAATGAACTGCGCATCGTGCTGCGCTCCCCGATCACCACGCTGCTGCCGCGCGTCCAGGCGATGCCGCACAAGATCGCCGGCAACTACCCTTCGCCGTACGGCGACGAGCCCAAAGACGCGATGGTCGGCAACTTCGTCCGCAAGCCGGGTTACCACTTCGGCTGGGATTGGGGCCCGCGTTACGTGACGGCCGGCATCTGGCGCCCGGTGCAGCTGGACAGCTGGAATGCGCAGCGCCTGACCACCCTGGCCGTGCAGACCCGCGCGCTGGACGCCGCGCACGCCGATCTGGCGATCACCGTGCAGGTGGAAAGCGCCGCGCGTGGCACTGCCGCAGTGCGCGTGGACGTGCTGGACCCGGACGGTGTGTCAGTGGCCCGTATCGATCGTGACGCCTCACTGCAGCTCGGCGACAACGCCATTACCGTGCCGGTCGCGCTGAAACAGCCGCGCCGCTGGTGGCCGGCGGGGCAGGGCGAGCAGGCGCGCTATACCGTGCGGGCCACGCTGGCACCGGGCGGTGCAGACGCGCGCCGGATCGAACAGCGCATCGGCCTGCGCACCGTCGAGCTGCGCCGTGAAGTGGACCGCCAGGGCGGGCAGGGCTTCGCGTTCGTCATCAATGGCGTACCGATCTTCGCCAAGGGCGCCAACGTCATCCCGTTCGACATGTTCCCGGCGCGGGTGGATGCCGCGCGGATCCGCCGCGAGCTCACCGCCGCGCGCGACGCCAACATGAACATGCTGCGCAACTGGGGCGGGGGCTACTACGAGGACGATGTGTTCTTCGACATCGCCGACGAGCTGGGCCTGCTGGTCTGGCAGGACTTCATGTTCGGCGGCGGCATGCAGCCCGGCTACGACCCGGCGTTCCGCGCCAACGTGGTGGCCGAGGCGCGCGACAACGTGCGCCGGCTGCGCCACCACCCCAGCGTGGTGCTGTGGTGTGGCAACAACGAGGAAGAAACCGCCTGGAAAGACTGGGGCCATGGCCGCGACCTCACCGCTGCCGACCCGGCCTTCGCGGCGAAGGTATGGCAGGGCTACGTGGACCTGTTCGGCAACGACCTGCGCCAGGTGGTGGCCGATGAAGGGCTCGGCGTGCCGTACTGGTCCAGCTCGCCCAGCAACGACCTGGACGACAAGGCTAACGATTCCACCCGGGGCGACAAGCACTACTGGCAGGTGTGGGGCAACCCGGCGCTGCCGGTGACCGCGTACCTGCGCGAGACCCCGCGCTTCATGTCCGAATACGGGCTGCAGGCATGGCCGTCGCTGCGTACGCTGGAGGGCATCATTCCGACCGCCGATCAGCAGGTGGACAGCGCCACGGTGCGCGCCCACCAGAAATTCATGGCCGGCGAGGGCAACCAGCGCCTGTTGAAGTACATCGAAGAGGAGTACGGCACGCCGCGCGATTTCCCGGCGTTCGTGTACCTCAGCCAGGTGATGCAGGCCGACGGCATCCAGCTGGCCGCGCTGCACCACCGCGCGTCGCGGCCGTATACGATGGGCTCGCTGTACTGGCAGCTCAACGATGTGTGGCCGGGTGCCTCGTGGTCCAGCATCGACTACGCAGGCCGCTGGAAGGCACTGCACTTCCATGCCAAGCGCTTCTTCGCCGACCAGGCCGTGGCCGCATTGCGCGACGACGGTATGACCCGTGTAAGCCTGCTCAACGACCGCCAACAGGGCCTGCAGGCGACGTGGCGGTTGCGCGTGATGGATCTCGATGGCGCGCTGCGCAGTGAGCAGCGGCATACCGTGGCCTTGCCGCCGTTGTCCGCGCTGGAGGTGGGCCGGTTCGCCGATGCGGACCTGTTGAAGGGGGCCGATCCAGCACGCACCGTAGCAGTGGTGGAGTTGTTCGACGGCGGAAGGCTGCTGTCACAGCAGCGGGTGTATTTCGCGCCGGCCAAGGCCTTGCTGCTGTCACCGGCGACGATCGACAGCGAACTGCGCGCCGATGGCGACGGGTATGTGTTGACCCTGCGTTCGCCTACGTTGGTGCGTGCGCTGTGGATCGCCTTCGATGGGCTGGACGCCACGCTTGACGACAACGCGCTGGACCTGGTGCCGGGCGAGACAGTGACGATTCGGCTGCACGCGGATGCCGACCTCGCATCGCTGCAGAAGGCGTTGAGGCTCACCTCATTGGTCGATGCAATGGCCGCACGCTAGCGGCGGCAGCCTGTCTGCGCACGCCTGGAGTATTCTCCAACGTATCGTTGACCAGGCCACGCGCGTGTTCGCAGCAGACAGACGCATCATCCAGAGCAGGTGGCAGGCAGAAGCGTATCCCCGCGAGAATTCACTCGCTTTCGCCAATGGATTCTATTGCCTGTTCGAAACGTCCGAGCCACACCCGCAGGTGATGGAAAAGGCATGGGTTCCGGCGTCGGATGCGTGGCAGGCCGACGCCGAAGGTTGCGAGGGGCTGGCAGTCCTGAATACCGTCGCGCTGTCGGCAGACACGCGGATCACCTGCGGCGAGTGCTGCGCCGCAGGTGAAGATGGCTTTATCGCGGTGAGTGAGGCGGCAACCAATACGTTGGTCTGGCTGCTGGTGCTGCGCCGAACGGACCCATTCGTCAGCGTGGCGCTGGAGGAAGATGGCGTTCGCGCCACCTCGTCGCGCGGCACAACGGTTCTCATCCCGTTGGACCGCCCGGATCAGCTATCCATCACGTGGGCCTGAAGACGCTTGCTGCCTCCGCCCCCGTTCGCCTCGCGGTTATAGCGTGATCTGCTGGAAATTCTCGACGCGGTCGTGGCCGTGGGTCGCTTCGCCGTTGCGCGGCAGCGGGTAGTCGTCCAGGCGGTCGAGCAGGCGGGTCTGCAGGCCCGCCTCGCGTGCGGCGTCCAGCTCTTCCACCACGTCGGACAGGAACACGATCTGGCCTGCCGGCACGCCGATCGCCTTGACGATGTGGCGGTAGCTGTCGGCATCGCGCTTGCCGCCCACTTCGGTGTCGAACCAGCCCGAGACCAGCCCGGTCAGGTCACCGGCCTCGCTGAAACCGAAGAACTGCTTCTGGGCCGGCACCGAGCCGGACGAATATACGTACAGCGGCTTGCCTTCGGTATGCCAGCCCTTCAGCACGGCCGCCACGTCCGGGTAGAAGTGCGCCTTGTAGTCGCCGTTGCGGTAGCCGCTTTCCCAGATCATGCCCTGCAGCGCCTTCAGCGCGGTGTGCTTGCGGTCCTGGTCGATCCAGCCCTGCAGCGTTTCCACGATCAGGCTGTCCTGGCAGGCGCCACCGATCTCCACGGCCACCGCGTCCAGCCAGCGGCGCACCTCCGGCTGCTGGCCATGGGCGGCGACGAACGCCGGCAGGGCCTTGCGCGCATAGGGGAACAGCACGTTCTTGACGAACGAAATGCTGCTGGTGGTGCCCTCGATATCGGTGAGGATGACGGTTGGATGCGGCATGGATCAGTCGGCCTGGTGCTGTGCGGGGTGGTAACGCGGGAACTGCTGGGCGATGTCGCTGCCGGTGAAATGGCCGACCCAGCCGTCGGCTTCGGTGAAGAAGCGGATCGCCACGAAGCTGGGTTCTTCGCCCATGTCGAACCAGTGGGTGATGCCATCGGGCACGGCGATCAGGTCATCCTTGACGCACTCGATCTCGTAGACCTTGCCGTCCAGGTGCAGGGTGAACAGGCCGGAGCCGGCAACGAAGAAGCGCACTTCGTCTTCCTTGTGGAAGTGTTCGTCGAGGAACTTCTTCCGCAGCTCGGCGCGGTTGGGGTTATCCGGGGCGATCGAGGCCACGTCCACGCTCTTGAAGCCATGTTCGGCCACCAGCCGGTCGATGTCGGCCTTGTAGGCGGCGAACACCTCCTCCTGGCTCGCGCCGGGCGCGACCGCCTGGGTGGCCTGCCAGCGCTCGAAGGTGACGCCGATCTGCTTGAGTTCGGCGGCGATCGCCGCGCCATCGCGGCTGTCGAACAGCGGGGCGTCCGGGGCGGTGTCGTCAAAAATGCGGAGTCGGCTCATGGCGGCGGCAGCGAGGCGGAGAAGGGGGAAGGAAAGGGTACCAGCGCAGCGCCGGGGAAGGGGCCGCAGGCGGATGGTGAAGGGCGGAATACAGATTCCCTTCAGGAATCTGGAGAGTCCGCAGCCCAACGGTAGTGCCGGCCGCTGGCCGGCTCTTCATGAACGTTAAAAGATCTGGAAGAGCCGGCCAGCGGCCGGCACTACCGGAATTGCGTGGAGCCGGCCAGCGGCCGGCACCACCTGGATTGCGTGGAGCCGGCCAGAGGCCGGCATTACCGGGGTGCCGCGCTGCCGTTCAGCCGCGCAGCTTGCGCAGTTCCAGTTCGCAATGGAACAGGAATTCAAAGGCTTCCAGGTGGCGGCGGGCTTCGGCCATCGTGCGGCCCCAGGCGTACAGGCCGTGGCCGTCGATCAGGTAGCCCCACAGGGATTGGGTGTCGAGCAGCGCGTCGACCTGGGCCGACAGCACGTCCATGTCCTGGGTGTTGGCGAACACCGGCACGTCGATGGCCATTTCGTGGGTGCTGTTGCCGTGGAAGGCCTTGAGCAGCTCGTAGCCTTCCAGGCGGATATGCCCCTGCGGCGCATACAGGCGCGAGGCCACCGTCTGCACCGGCGAGTGGGTATGCAGCACGCAGCCGATTTCCGGGAACCGGCGATACAACTGGGTGTGCAACAGGGTCTCGGCGGACGGCCGCAGCGGACGCCCAACGGCCTTGCCGTCGAAGTCGACGACCATGATGTCGTCCTCCACCAGCCGACCCTTGTCCTTGCCGGACACGGTGATCGCCGCATGGCGATCATCCAGGCGATGGGAGAAGTTGCTGCTGGTCGCCGGCGTCCAGCCCGACTGGGCCAGCTCACGCACGTTGTCGATCAGCACCTGGGCCAGCTCGCTCAGGCGCGCCGTATCGTAGGGGAAGGTGTTCATGGCTGGCATTTTAACGGGGTGGATCGGTAAAAGCAGGTACTACGTAGAGCCGTTTTCCTGACTGGGCTGGGCGGGGTGGGGTTTGCGGGGGACGCCGTGAATCCGTCCATGGAGGCTTGGTCGCCGCTTGCGCGTGTGCGCTCTCGTGCGCACACGGCAAGACCGGGGTTGGGCGTCCTGCCCAACCCGCCCGAGGCATGCCTCGGGCCCATGCGGCTCACACCCCCGCAAACCCCACCCCGCCCAGCCCCCGACACGCTGAGGCGAGCGCCAGCAGGTGGGGGTGGGGAGAAAAAGCAAAGCCGGCCAGTGGCCGGCTCCAAGGCGTGACGACCAACGGTCGTCACCTACCGCGATTTCATTTTTGGTGACCAATCCCCAATCACCGAACACCGGTCATCAAGGACCACGCTGTCGACAAGTGGCGATCAACAGTCACCCCCATCAATTTCACCCTTCCTCAGCGGCCCCGATCACCCCGAGCAATGAAACCAGGCAACACCCCTCCCAGCCCAAACGCTGCGTTGGCTTCCGGCACCGTCACACGGAACCTGTCGAGGGTGGGGCGGGGTGAGGTTGCGGGGGTGTGAGCCGCATGGATGCGGCGACCAAGCCTACAAGGACGTACTTGCGGCGTCCCCCGCGGCCTCACCCCGTCCCGCCACCCCCACAGCACCCCAGAGCCGCAATTGCCGTTGCCGTTGCACTTGCACTTGCAGTAGAAAGCGGGCCGCCGGGCCGCAGGCCCGGCAAAACCCCACCCCTTACTTCCCGGCAAGCCGACTATTCCGATACCCATACCCGAAGTAGATCGCAAAGCCCACCGCCGTCCAGATCCCCATCAGCATCCAGTTGTGCGCCGTCATCGCCGTCAACAGCGCGATACAGCTCAGCACCCCCAGACTGCAGATCAACCACGCCATCGGCATCCGGAACGGACGCGGCAAGTCTGGCTGCGTACGACGCAGAATCAACACCCCCGCGCACACCGCCGCGAACGCAATCAGCGTCCCCATCGACGTCAGCTCGCCCAGGATATCCAGCGGGAACAACGCCGCCAGCAACGCGATCCCGATCCCCGTGATCACCGTATTGATATGCGGCGTCCGGTACTTCGGGTGAATCTTCGTGAACACCGGCGGCAGCAACCCGTCGCGCCCCATGATCATGAAAATGCGCGGCTGCCCGATGATCATCACCAGCACCACCGACGACAACCCGATCAGCGCCCCGATCTCCACCACGATCCGCAACCAGCCCAACTGCGGATGCGCCGCCACCGCCGTCACCACCGGCTCGTCCGTACCCAGCAACTGATACGGCACCAGCCCGGTCATCACCGCCGCCATCGCGATGTACAGAACCGTGCAGATCACCAGCGACAGCAACATCCCGATCGGCATGTCACGCTGCGGCTTGTGCGATTCCTGCGCCGCCACCGACACCGCCTCGAACCCGATATAGGCGAAGAACACCATCGCCGCACCGCGCAGCACCCCCTCGAAACCGTACTTGCCCGGCCCCGCGTTCTCCGGAATGAACGGCGTCCAGTTGGCCGGATCCACATACTTCCAGCCGGCGATGATCACCAGGATGATCAGCCCCGTCTTCAGCACCACCATCGCCATGTTCATCGCCGAGGATTTGCTGATCCCCACGTAACACAGCCAGGTCAGCAGCAGCACCAGGATCGCGGCCGGAATGTTGGCGATCGCCCCGGTCGGGCGCAGTTGCCCATCCAACGGCGCGCTGACCAGTGCAGCGGGCAGGTGGATGTCGAAATGACTGAGCAGGCTCAGGAAATAGCCGGTCCAGCTCACCGCCACCGCCGAGGCCGACACACCGTATTCGAGCACCAGCATCCAGCCGATGAACCAGGCCGACAGCTCGCCGAACGTGGCGTAGGTATAGGTGTAGGCGCTGCCCGAGACCGGCACCATCGCCGCGAACTCGGCATAGGCCATCGCGCAGAACGCGCAGCAGATCGCGGCGAGCACGAACGACAGCATGATCGCGGGGCCAGCGTGGTTGGCCGCGGCCTGGCCGGTGATCACGAAGATGCCGCCGCCGATCACCGCGCCGATGCCCAGCGCGGTCAGCCCCCAGGGGCCGAGCGTGCGGCGCAGGCTCAAGCCGTTGGCGTCTTCGTGGGCGGCGTGCGGGTGCTTGGTGGCCCACAGTTGCTTGAACATGGTGTGTTTTCTTATAGGTGGAGCGTATGTGGAACGGGCCGGCGCGTGGGCCGGCCCGTCAGGTACATCAGGCGGACGGAGTGTTGAGCTTGCTGTGGCGCATGCCGTAACCGAAATAGATCAGCAGGCCCAGCACGGTCCAGCCCACGAACAGGTGCCAATGCACCACGAACGCCTGCCAGAACAGGAACAGGCACGACGCCGCGCCGAGCGGGCAGATCACCCACACCAGCGGCACGCGGAACGGACGCGGCAGCTCCGGGCGGGTGTAGCGCAGGATCAGCACGCCCACGCAGACCGTGGCGAAGGCCAGCAGGGTGCCCATCGACACCAGCTCGCCGAGCACGTTCAGCGGCACCATGCCGGCCAGTGCGGCGGCGATCACGCCGACCACGATCGTGGCCCAGTACGGGGTACGGAAGCGCTTGTGGACCTTGCCGAACACCTTCGGCAACAGGCCGTCGCGCGAGATGGTGTAGGCGATGCGGGTCTGGCCCATCATCATCACCAGCACCACCGAGGACAGGCCGGCAATGGCGCCGATCTCCACGGCGGTCTTCAGCCAGGACAGGCTCGGGTAGGCTTCCAGCGCGGTGGCCACCGGCTTGTCGGTGCCCAGCAGGTGGTATGGCAGCATGCCGGTCAGCACCGCGCACACGATGATGTAGACGATGGTGCAGACCGCCAGCGAGCCCAGCAGGCCGATCGGCATGTTGCGCTGCGGGTCCTTGGTTTCACCGGCGGCGGTGGAGACCGCATCGAAGCCGATGTAGGCGAAGAACACGATGGTGGCCGCACGGAACACGCCGCTCCAGCCGAACTCGCCGGACACGCCGGTGTTTTCGGGGATGAAGGGATGCCAGTTGGCCGGGTCCACATGGGCCGCGCCAATGCCGACGAACAGGCAGATCACGAAGACCTTGATGGCCACGATGATCGCGTTGACGAACGCGGACTGGGTCACGCCCACATACAGCAGGCCGGTCACCGCCGCCACGATCAGCATCGCCGGCAGGTTGAACAGCTTGCCGGAGGCGGCGAACTCATGCCCGTTCCAGGCGATGGGCGCGGCACTGAGCGCGTCGGGGAACGGCATGTGCAACGTGGTGGTGATGAAGCTGATCAGGTACGCCGACCAGCCCACCGCGACCGACGCCGACGCGAACAGGTATTCCAGCACCAGGCACCAGCCGATGAACCAGGCCATGCCTTCGCCGAGGGTGGCGTAGGAGTAGGAATACGCGCTGCCGGAGACCGGCATCATCGCCGCGAACTCGGCGTAGCACAGGCCGGCCAGCGCGCAGGCGAAGCCGGCGAACACGAACGACAGCATGACTGCCGGGCCGGCGTGGTTGGCCGCAGCCTGGCCGGTCAGCACGAAGATGCCGGCACCGATCACCGCGCCGATCCCGAGCATGATGAGGTGTTTGGCTGTGAGGGTCCGTTTCAGTGTGGCTTCGCCGTCCAGGCTGCCTTCGATGGGTTCACCCGCGTCGACGTGGCCGGCGGGTTCAACCGGTTTGACCCTCAACAGAGACTTCAGCATGCAGTGCTTCCCTAAATGGACAAAGGTGAGGTGCGCGGTACATTGCCGGGCACCTTGATGGCAACTGGGCGCCCCAGCGTGCGGGGCCCGCTGTACCTTAGCCAAAGCTGAAGCCCGCGCACAAGCACAAATGCAGCATGGCCCGGCGATAATCGACAAATTCCGCCTGAACCCCCCGCCACCATGTCGCTGAACCCTGAATCCGTTGCCGTTGCTGATGCTGAACTGCGTGCCCAACTGGCTGCGTATGCGCAGCGCCAGCCTGCCCACGCCGCCCTGGCTGACGAATTCAGCACACTATTGGACGACCCGGAGAACCCCTTCCTGCGCGAACGCCTGGCCGGTCATTTCACCGGCAGCGCATGGCTGGTCAGTGCCGACGGGGAGCGCGTGCTGCTCACCCACCACCGCAAGCTGGACCGCTGGCTGCAGCTGGGCGGCCACGCCGACGGTGACCGTAACCTGGCCCGGGTGGCGCTCAAGGAAGCCGAGGAAGAGTCCGGGCTGAGCGGGCTGGTGCTGGAGGATGGCGCGCTGTTCGACATCGACAAGCACTGGATTCCCGAACGCAGGGACGTGGCTGGGCATTGGCATTACGACGCTCGCTACGTGGTGCGGGCGGTGGGCAGCGAACAGTTTGCGATCAGCGAAGAGTCGCTGGCGCTGGCGTGGCGGGAGATCCGTGACGTGGCCAATGCGGCGATCGCAACGCCGGATGGTGATGATTCGTTGCCGCGCATGGCCAAGCGGTGGATGGCGCGGCGATAGCGCATTCGCGCTCTCGCCCCCACGCTTTGCTGCGCAAAACGCGGGCCCCCGCTCACTAACACCCACATCCCCCGCGCCGTTGGCGCGCCCCCCTTGACTCAAGGGGGGCTCTACACCCGACGCATGACCTTATGCCGTGGAGTCGCGCCACCCATGGGTGACGGGCCCTGGCAACGAACCCGGATCAATACAACACGCGCGTACGCAGCGTGCCCGGGATCGCGGCCAGTTCGTCGCGCACCGCACCGGCCTGTGCCTCGCTGGCGGTGATGTCGATCACCACGTAGCCCACCTTGGCATCGGTGCGCAGGAACTGGCCGTCGATGTTGACGTTGTGGCGCGAGAAGATCTCGTTGACCTTGGACAGCACGCCCGGCACGTTCTGGTGGATGTGCAGCAGGCGCAGGCTGTCCTCGTGCTCGGGCAGGGTCACTTCCGGGAAGTTGACCGCCGACAGGGTGCTGCCGTTGTCGCTGTAGCGCACCAGCTTGGCCGCCACTTCGACACCGATGTTGTCCTGCGCTTCCAGCGTGCTGCCGCCTACGTGCGGGGTCAGGATCACGTTGTCGTGCGCGGTCAGCGGCGACACGAAGGCATCGCCATTGCCCTTGGGCTCGATCGGGAACACGTCCAGTGCCGCGCCGCCGATATGGCCGGCGTGCAGGGCCGCATCCAGCGCGTCGATGTCGACCACGGTGCCGCGTGCAGCGTTGATCAGGTGCGCGCCGGGGCGCATGCGGGCCAGCTGTTCGGCGCCGATCATCCACTGCGTGGCCGGGGTTTCGGGCACGTGCACGGTGACAATGTCGGCGCGCGACAGCAGGTCGTCCAGGCTGATCGCCGCGCGGGCATTGCCCAGCGACAGCTTGGTTTCCACGTCGTGGAAGATCACCTGCATGCCCATGGCCTCGGCCATCACGCCCACCTGGGTGCCGATGTGGCCATAGCCGATGATGCCCAGCGTTTTGCCTCGTACTTCGTGGCTGCCGGCCGCCGACTTGGACCAGCCGCCACGGTGGCATTCGGCGTTCTTCTGCGGGATGCCACGGGTCAGCATGATCGCTTCGGCGATGACCAGTTCGGCCACGCTGCGGGTGTTGGAGTAGGGCGCGTTGAACACCGGGATGCCGGCCAGTTCGGCCGCGTCCAGGTCGACCTGGTTGGTGCCGATGCAGAAGCAGCCCACCGCCATCAGGCGCTTGGCGTTGGCCAGCACGTCGGCGCTGAGCTGGGTGCGCGAGCGGATGCCGACGATGTGGGCCTCGGCGATGCGTGCCTTCAACTCCTCCTCGGGCAGCGCCTTGCTGTGCAGTTCGATCTGCGAATAGCCGGCGGCGGTGAAGACGTCGATCGCGGTCTGGCTCACCCCCTCCAGCAACAGCACGCGGATATCCTGCTTCGGGAACGAGGTCTTCTTCGGCGACATGGGCGGGCGCAGCGTGTAGGGCGGGAGCGCCCAACTATGCCAGAACAGGCGGGGGATTGTGCAGTGCGCCAATCGGCGCGGCGATGGTTTCAGATGCATCCGTTGACACGTTGAAGGGGATGCCGGCGGCCAGGCCCGGCGTGGCGGTCTGCTACGCTTGGGAATTCCCTCGTCCTGCCTTGCCGCCATGACCGATCCGCGCCTCTCTTCGCTGTTGCAGGACTGCCCCGGGCTGCGGCTCACGACCGAAGCGGCCGATCTGGAGCATTACGGGCGCGACTGGACCCGGCGCTGGACCCCGGCGCCGCTGGCGATCGCCCTGCCGGGCAGCGTGGATGAGGTGCAGGCGATCCTGCGCTGGGCCAGCACGCACCAGATAGCGGTGGTGCCGTCGGGCGGGCGCACCGGGCTGTCCGGTGGCGCGGTGGCTGCGAACGGCGAACTGGTGCTGAGCCTGGAGCGGATGAACAAGCCGCTGGCCTTCGACGCGGTGGACCGCACCCTGACCGTACAGGCCGGTATGGCGCTGGAAGCGGTGCACAACGCAGCGCTGGAGCACGGGCTGATCTACCCGGTGGACTTCGCCGCGCGTGGGTCGTGCTCGATCGGCGGCAACGTCGCCACCAACGCTGGCGGCATCCGCGTGATCCGATACGGCAACACCCGCGAGTGGATCGCCGGATTGAAGGTGGTCACCGCCAGTGGCGAGCTGCTGGAGCTCAACAAGGGACTGATCAAGAATTCCAGCGGCTACGATTTCCGACAGCTGCTGATCGCCTCCGAAGGCACCCTGGGCGTGATCGTCGAGGCGACGCTGCGGCTGACCGATCCGCCGCCGGCCAGCAACGTCATGCTGCTGGCACTGCCCAGCTTCGAGGTGCTGATGCAGGTGTTCGCCGCGTTCCGTGAGCGGATGCAGCTGCAGGCGTTCGAGTTCTTCACCGACCGCGCGTTGGAACACGTGCTGGCGCACGGTGCGCAGGCGCCGTTCGAGCAGGTGCACCCGTTCTACGTGGTCACCGAATTCGCGGCCGGCGACGAGGCCCAGGAAGCCGCCGCGATGGCGGCGTTCGAGGCCTGCATGGAGCAGGGCTGGGTCAGTGACGGCGTGGTCAGTGCCAGCGATGCGCAGGCCGCGCAGCTGTGGCGCCTGCGCGAGGGCATCACCGAAGCGGTGGCGCGCTACAAGCCGTACAAGAACGACGTGTCGGTGCGGATCTCGGCGATGCCCGCGTTCATGGCCGAAACCCAGGCGCTGATCGGGCAGGCGTATCCGCAGTTCGACGTGGTCTGGTTCGGCCACATCGGCGACGGCAACCTGCACATCAACGTGCTCAAGCCCGATGCCACCGAAGATGCGGAATTCCTGACCCAGTGCGAGCACGTGACCAAGCTGCTGGCCCAGGTGCTGGCACGGTTCGATGGCAGCATCTCGGCCGAACATGGCATCGGCCTGGTCAAGAAGGGTTACCTGGACAGCACCCGCAGTGCGCCGGAAATCGCCTTGATGAAGGCGGTCAAACGTGCGTTTGATCCCCAAGGGCTGCTGAATCCCGGCAAGCTGTTCGACCTGTAGGACGCGACAGGTCTTCACGCAGGCTATACGCTCTGCGCTTTCCCACTTCGAACGACACCATGACGATGCGTCCGATCCTGCTTCTCGCCGTGCTTGCCCTGCCGTTGCCGGCGCTGGCCTCCAGTTTCGCCGGCTCGTCCGCTGGCTCCGCCTCCGGTGCCTCGTCGGCCGGTTCGTCCAGCTCGGACGATGACAAGATCGTGCTCGATGCGCGCGAAGACGCGGCGGCATTCGTTGCCAGCGACGGGGCCATCCGTGGCGCCCGCCTGGAAGCGGCCCTGCTGCACCTGCGCGAACACGATGCCGCGCAGCGTGATACCAGCGACCTGGCGCTGGCCCGGACCCTGCTGGCACGCTGATGCAGGCGCGTCGCCGGGCCCGCCGCTGGCGATGGGCGGCCCTGGCGGCGCTGTTGGCCTGCCCCTTCGCGCAGGCCGCGCTGCAGTTCGAGTTGCAGCCGGACGGACTCGATGGTCAGCAGATCCTGGCCGCCGAGCGTGCACTGCAGGACATGCAGCACGTAGTACCTGCCGCCTGGCAGGACCGTTTTGATCGCCCGGTAAAGGTCGGCTGGTCGTCCACCCTTCCAGAACACGTGCATGGCCGCACCCGCCGTGGCGCGATTACCCTGCGCCGTGACCTGCTCGATGACGTACGCGCGGGCGAACCGCTGCCGCGCGCGCTGCAGGCCGCGCTGATCCACGAACTCACCCATGTGCTGGACCGCGCCGCAGGCGGGGGCTGGTCGCAGACGGCGCGATGGCGCGACCTCAGTGGCTGGCAGCAGCGCCCCTGGCGGCTGGGTCGCACCGGCAATCATTTCAGCACCCGCAGCCCCGACGAGTACGAGCGGACCAGCCCGGCGGAGTTTCTGGCGGTCAACGCCGAGCATTTCGTGCTGGATCCCGCATATGCCTGCCGGCGCCCGGCAGTGCATGCATGGTTCTCCGCGCAGATCGGTGCCAGCGGACACGTCCCGGACTGCGATGCACGTCTGCCGTTGGTGCAGGCCGACGACGCATCGGGTGCCGCATCGCTGCTGCAGCTGGATCCGGCCCGCGTGTACGCGGTGGACTACCTGCTCGCCGAGGGCAACGACCGGCTGATGAGCCGCTGGGGCCACAGCATGCTGCGGCTGGTGATCTGCGCGCCGGGCCGCGCGCCGGGGCCTGCCTGCCGGATGGACCTGTCCTACCACCGGGTACTGTCGTTCCGCGCGTTTGTCGGCGATGTGCAGATTTCCAGTTGGCGCGGGCTCACCGGTTCGTACCCCTCGCGGCTGTTCGTGTTGCCGCTGAACCAGGTGATCAACGAGTACACCCAGCTGGAACTGCGCGGGCTGTCTTCAGTGCCGTTGCAGCTGCAGCCCGGAGAGATTGCCAGCCTGCTCGAGCGCGTGGCCCAGGTGCACTGGAGCTATGACGGCAGGTACCTGTTCGTGAGCAACAACTGCGCGGTGGAAACCGGCAAGCTGCTGCAGGAAGGCGTGCCGGCCTGGGCCACGCCCGGCCTGAACCGGATCACCCCGCGTGGCCTGCTGACGCGCCTGACCCGGGAGGGACGCGCCGATCCGACGGTGCTGCAGAACCGGGCCGAGGCAACCCGCCAGGGCTACTACTTCGCCTCGGCGCAGGATCACTACCAGCAGCTGTTTGAGGTGGCCCGGGCCGAACTGCCGCTGGACACTGCCGAGGTGGCTGCATGGCTGCAGCGTCCGGCGGCGCAGCGGGCACCGTGGCTGGGGCAGGGTGGGCTGCGCGCAACGGCGGCGTTGCTGCTGCTGGAACAGGCGGCACGCCAACGCGAGGAACTGCGCGCGCGCGACCAGCTCAAACGCACGCTTGGCACCCGCGCACAGGGCGCCGACCCGGCCCGCGACACCTTGATGGCGCTGCTGCAGGACACCGGCCAGCTGGTCAGCCCGGCGGCGCTGGTGCCGGGCGGCGGCTACGGTCTGCCGCTGGGCAGCGAGCGGGCGGCTGCCGCGGCATCCACCGCGGCCATCAGCGCCCGCGGCGTACCGGCGTGGCAGCAGCTGCAACAGCAGCTGCGCGCGCGCCTGCCGGCGGCACAGCAGCAGGAACTGGTCACGATCGAGAACAACCTGGACCGGCTGGGCGCGCGCATGCGTACCCTGGCGCGCGAGGAAACCGCTACTGACGCGGCAGTTCGATGACAAAGCGTGCGCCGCCCAGCGCACTGGCGGTGCACGATACGCGGCCGCCATGGGCATCGGCGATGGCCTTCACCACCGCCAAGCCCAGCCCGCTGCCGCCGCGCTGGCGCGAACGCGAGCCATCGCCGCGCATGAACGGGTCGAAGATGTGCGCGCTCAACGCGGGGTCGATACCCGGTCCCTCATCGTCGATGGATACCTGCACGTGGGTGGCGGTGTCATGCACGGCGATGCGCACGCGCCCGGGCGTGGCGTAGCGGCGTGCATTCTCCAGCAGCGCCATCAGGGCCTGGCGCACCCGGGTGGGATCGCAGTGGGCCGGATGCTCCTCGCGCGAGGTTTCCAGTTCCAGCACGAAACCGCCGCTGCGGAAGCCAGGATCGACCAGGGTCATGACCGAATGCACTTCATGCACCACGTCGCTGCGCGCGCGGCGCACGTCCAGCCGCGCGCTGTCGGCCAGGCTCAGCACGCGCAGGTCTTCGATCAGCCGGGACAGGCCTTCCACCTGCGCCAGCAGGCTGCGGAACTGGGCTTCATCGGGCTGGAACACCCCCTCGGCCAGGCCCTGCAGGCGGCCACGCAGGATGGTCACGGGGGTGCGCAGTTCGTGGGCGATCGCGGCGTGCCACATCACCCGGTCGGCATCCATGTTCTGCAGGCGGCGCGCCATGGCATTGAAGTCGTCCACCAGCAGCGCCACCTCGCCCAGCGAGCGTTCGCTGGCGGCGGCCCGTGCGCCAAGGTCGCCGCCGGCCAGCTTGCCGATGCTGTCCACCACCGAATTGAGCGGGGTCAGGATGCGCTGCGACAGCCGTACCGAGGCAGCCACGGCCACGGCGAGGCCCAGCAGGGTAACCGCGGCCATCCACACCAGTTCGGGGCCGGTGGGCGCCCAGCCGGTGGGTTCTTCGGCGTACGGATAGAAGTTCACCAGTACCGCGTACAGCAGGTAGGAGCTGAGGATCACCATCACGATCACCGCCAGCACCATCAGCGACATCGACACCACGATGTGCCGGCTCAGGCCCGGGCGGCGCATCAGTGGTCGGCCGCCAGCCGGTAGCCCACGCCGCGGACGCTGGCCGGCACGTTGCCCAGGCCCACGTCATCCAGCTTGCGGCGCAGCTTGCTGACATGGCTGTCCACGGTGCGCTCCAGGGCTTCGCTCTCGGGCAGGCACTCGTGCATGAGTTCGCTGCGGCTGAAGATCCGTGACGGCGCCAGCGCCATGCAGTGCAGCAGTTTGTACTCGGTCAGGGTGAGCAGCAGTTCGTGGCTGTAGCCGTCGCCCTCGACGTGCACGGCGTGGGTTTCGGGGTCGATCACCAGCCTGCCAACGCGCAGGATGCCGGGTTTGGCCGGGCCACGCGCATTGAGCGTGCGGCGCAGGACGGCGCGCACGCGCGCGGCCACTTCGGCCGGGTTGAACGGTTTGACCACGTAGTCGTCGGCGCCCATGCGCAGTGCGGTGAGCTTGTCCAGGTCCTGGTCCAGGGCGGTGAGCATGATGACCGGGGTGTCGCCGCGCTGGCGCACGGTGTTGAGCACGGTCCAGCCGTCCATGCCGGGCATCTGCACGTCGAGCAGGATCAGGTCGGGCCGGGCGCTGCGGTGCAGGGCCAAGGCGCCGATCCCGTCCAGCGCGCGCACGGTGCGCAGGCCTTCGCGATGGAGGTAGGCGGCAACGATGTCGGCGATTTCCGGTTCGTCTTCGACGATCAGGACCAGCGCGTTGAGCGAGCGGTCCCAGTGCGCGGCGGCGCTGGGCGAATCGGTGGCGTGCATGCGGGGCAGGGCCAGAAGGTGCTTGTGCTCCATCGTATCTCCACAGTTCCTCCATCGAAACCCCACGCAGTCGCCGCAGACTTCGCCATTCATGATTCTGGCCGTGCGTGCGGCCCTGTGCAGCTGATGAAAACCAACAGGATTCAAACCGCTGTATGGGCGGTGCTTGCGGTCATGCTTGCGGCATGTGCCAAGGACGAGGCGGCGCCGGTGGCGGTGCCGGAGGTGAGCGTGGTGTCGCTTTCGCCTGCGACGGTGCAGCGCGACGATGAGTTGCCGGGGCGTGTGGCGGCGGTGCGTACGGCGCAGATCCGCGCGCAGGTGGGCGGGATCGTGCAGCGGCGGCTGTTCGCGCAGGGGGCGGAGGTGCAGGCGGGTACGCCGTTGTTCCAGATCGACCCGGCGGCGTTCCGTGCGGAGGTGGACAGTGCGCGGGCGTTGCTGCAGCGCAGTGAGGCGGCGGTGGCGCGGACGCGGGTGCAGTCGGAGCGGCTGGGTTCGCTGGCGGCGGCGCAGGCGGTGAGTCAGCAGGCGCGGGATGACGCGCATGCGGAGCATCAGCAGGCGGTGGCGGACGTGGCACAGGCGCGTGCGACGCTGGCGCGGCGGCAGTTGGATCTGCGCTATGCGACGGTGGAGTCGCCGATTGCGGGGCGTATCGATCAGGCGCTGGTGACCGAAGGGGCGTTGGTGACGGCGAGCGATGCGACGCCAATGGCGGTGGTGCAGCAGTTGGACCAGGTGTACGTGGATGTGCGGCAGCCGGCGTCGATGCTGGAGGGTATTCAGCGTGCGGTGGTGGCCGGTCAGCTGGATGCGGCGAAGGGTTTGCCGGTGACGCTGCTGGGTACGGGCGGGACGCCGTATGCGGAGCAGGGTCGGATGCTGTTTTCGGGGATCAATGTGGACGCGGAGACGGGCGACATTGTGTTGCGGATCGTGGTGGACAATCCGGCGCGGCGGTTGTTGCCGGGGATGTTCGTGCGGGCGCGGGTGCCGCGCGGGGTGCAGGTGGGTGCGTTGCTGGTGCCGCAGCAGTCGGTGCTGCGCAGTACGGGCGGGCAGTCGTATGCGTGGGTGGTGGGCAAGGAGGGCAAGGCGGTGATCCGGACGATCGAGGTGGATGGTCTGGTGGACCGGCAGTATGTGGTGAGCCACGGGCTGCAGGCGGGTGAGCGGGTGGTGGTGGAAGGGCAGGAGCGGTTGCAGGAAGGGATGGCGGTGACGGCCCGGCCTTGGCAGCCGGCTGCTGTTGCCACTGCTACTGCTACTGCCGCGAAGGCGGTTGGTTCGCGCTAGGAGCAAAAGCTGCCATTTGCGCCTCTTCTCTGGCTGGGCCGGGGCGGGTAGGTTCACGGGACACGCCGCAAGTACGTCCGTGTAGGCTCCGTCGCGCCATCCATGGCGCTCAGGGTCCCGTGAACCCACCCACCCCGACCCTCGACACTGGGCTGGTGGCCTTGGGCGAGCGAAGTGCAACGGCGGCGTTTCTCGGCACCTGTCGCGATCCAATCGACGTGGGGTCCTCTGTCTTTGGTCTTGTGGAGCGAATGCCGCAGGTGCAGTGGAAGCTCTGCTTTCCTGTGCGCGCCAGCCATGTGTCAGGGGCTGGTGCGGGTGGGGTTGCGGGACCCTGAGCCGCATGGATGCGGCGACGGAGCTTACAGGGATGTACTTGCAGCGTGTCCCGCAACCCCACCCGCACCTGCCCAGCCCGGTGCAGGCGCGGACAGTAGCTCTTGCTCTTGCCCTTGCCCTTGCCCTTGCTCTTGCTCTTGCTCTTGCATCGCAGTGGCCTGAGCAATCCCGCAGTACGACGAAGAACCTTTTTGTGGATGACGATGCCACTGCACCGGCTGCTTTCGCTGCGGTGCGACGGCGAGAGGATGTTGCATGCCGCAGTTTTTCATTGAGCGCCCCGTGTTTGCGTGGGTGCTGGCTATTTTCGTGGTGCTGGCCGGTGCGCTGGCCATTCCGCGCCTGGCGATCGAGCGCTATCCCAGCGTTGCGCCGCCGAGCATCAGCATCTATGCCAGCTATCCCGGGGCGTCGGCGCAGACCATGAACGATGCCGTGGTCGGGCTGATCGAGCGCGAGCTGTCCGGGGTCAAGCACCTGCTGTATTTCTCCTCGTCCACCGATACCTCGGGTGAGGCGTCCATTACTGCTACCTTCCGCCCGGGCACCGATCCGGAGCTGGCCCAGGTGGACGTCCAGAACCGCATCAAGGCGATCGAATCGCGGCTGCCGCAGGCGGTGCGACAGAACGGCCTTGGCGTGGAGGCCGCCGATTCGGGCTTCCTGATGCTGGTCGGGCTGCGCTCCACCGATGGGCGCCTCGACGAAGTGGCCCTGAGCGACTACATGGCGCGCAACATCGTCGAAGAACTGCGGCGCATCGATGGCGTGGGCCGGGTGCAGCTGTTCGGTGCCGAACGTGCCATGCGGATCTGGGTCGACCCGGCACAGCTGGTGGCCTACCGCCTCACCCTGGGCGACCTGACCACCGCGATCAGCGAACAGAACGCGCAGATCGCCCCCGGCCGGGTCGGCGATTCGCCGGCGTTGCCGGGCCAGCGGGTCACCATTCCCCTCACCGTGGAAGGCCAGCTGAGTACGCCCGAGGCGTTCGCCGCCATCGTGCTGCGGGCCAACCCGGATGGCTCCCGGGTGGTCATCGGTGACGTGGCGCGGGTCGAGCTTGGCGCCGAAAGCTATGCGTGGTCCACCCGTGAGAACGGCGCGCCTGCAACCGCGGCGGCCATCCAGTTGTCGCCGGGGGCCAACGCAGTGAAGGTGGCCGGCGCGGTACGTGCGCGCATGGCCGAACTCGAACCCACCCTGCCGGTGGGCATGCAGTCCACGGTGCCGTTCGACACCGCGCCGTTCGTGGCGATCTCGATCCAGAAAGTGCTGATCACCCTCGTCGAGGCGATGGTGCTGGTGTTCGCTGTGATGTACCTGTTCCTGCAGAACATCCGCTACACGCTCATCCCGGCGATCGTGGCGCCGATCGCGCTGCTGGGCACCTTTGCGGTGATGCTGGCGGCCGGCTTCTCGATCAACGTGTTGACCATGTTCGGCATGGTCCTGGCGATCGGCATCATCGTCGACGATGCCATCGTCGTGGTGGAAGGCGTGGAGCGGATCATGGCCGAAGAAGGCCTGCCGCCACGCGAGGCCACCGCCAAGGCGATGAAGGAGCTCACCGGTGCGGTGATCGGCATCACCCTGGTCCTCACCGCGGTGTTCATTCCGATGGCGCTCGCCGATGGGTCGGTGGGCGCGATCTACCGGCAGTTCAGCCTGGCCATGGCGGTATCGATCCTGTTCTCGGCGCTGCTGGCGCTGACCCTGACGCCGGCGCTGTGCGCCACGCTGCTCAAGCCGAGCACGCGCGGCCACCACGGGCGTGGTGGTTTCTTCGGCGCGTTCAACCGCGGCATGGCGCGCATGACCGACGGCTACCAGGGGCGCGTGGTGCGCATCCTGCAGCGCGGTGGACGCAGCATGGCCGTGTTCGCCGCACTCGTGGTGGCGCTGGGGCTGGGTCTGCATCTGCTGCCCGGCGCGTTCCTGCCCGAAGAGGACCAAGGCTACTTCATGACCTCCATCCAGCTGCCGGCCGATGCCACCGCCGAGCGCACCCTGGAGGTGATGCAACGCTACGAGGCACACATCGCCGCGCGTCCGGGCATCGCCTCCAACCAGGCGATCATGGGCTACAGCTTCGCCGGGTCGGGGCCGAACGCGGCCATCGCTTACACCATGCTCAACGATTGGGACGCGCGCGCCGGTGCCACCGTGGCCGACGAGGTTGAACGCGCGCAGCAGGCCATGGCCGCTGCGCCGGAAGGTCAGGTGATCGTGGTGACCCCGCCGGCCATCGACAGCCTGGGCACCTCGTCCGGGTTCGACCTGCGCCTGCAGGCGCGTACCGGCCAGAGCCAGGCGCAGCTGCAGGCGGCACAGCAGCAGCTGCTGGCGCTGGCCGCCGCCAGCCCGCTGCTGCGCGACGTGCATGCCGAAGGCCTGCCATCGGGCAGCACCGTGCGGTTGGAGATCGACCGGCACAAGGCGCAGGCCATGGGCGTGGGCTTCAGTGCGATCAGCGACACGCTGTCGGCGGCGATGGGCTCGCAGTACGTCAACGATTTCCCCAATGCAGGCCGCCTGCAGCAGGTGATCGTGCAGGCCGACGCACCGCACCGCATGCAGGTGGACGACGTGCTCAAGCTGCACGTGCGCAATGCCAATGGTGGCATGGTGGCGTTGGCCGAGCTGGTCAACCCGGTGTGGTCGCAGACGCCGCTGCAGCTGGAACGCTACCAGGGCTTCCCGTCGCTGAGCCTGTCCGGCAACGCCGCAGCGGGCGCGTCCAGCGGCCAGGCCATGGCCGAGATGGAGCGGCTGGCGCGGCAGTTGCCGGCCGGCTTCGCACTGGCCTGGACCGGGCAGTCGCTGCAGGAGCGCGCCTCCGGTGCGCAGGCGCCGTGGCTGATGCTGCTGTCGATGCTGGTGGTATTCCTGGTGCTGGCCGCGCTGTATGAAAGCTGGTCGATCCCGGCGGCGGTGTTGCTGGTGGTGCCGTTGGGCCTGCTGGGCGCGGTGGCGGCCGTGCTGTTACGCGGGTTGCCCAACGATGTGTTTTTCAAGGTCGGGATGATCACCGTGATCGGGCTGTCGGCCAAGAACGCGATCCTGATCGTGGAGTTCGCGCGCCAACTGCAGTTGCAGGGGCATAGCTTGGTCGACGCGGCGATCGAGGCGGCACGTCTGCGGCTGCGCCCGATCCTGATGACGTCGCTGGCGTTCGCGCTGGGCGTGGTGCCGTTGATGCTGGCCACCGGCGCGTCGGCCGAAACCCAGCATGCGATCGGCACCGGGGTATTTGGCGGGATGCTGACCGCCACCGTGCTGGCGGTGTTCTTCGTGCCGCTGTTCTACGTACTGGTGCAGGGCGCACGCCGCTGGCGCTGGCCATGGCGGCGACGCCGGGAGGAATGACATGAGCACGACCGTGCTTGAACACACCATCGCAACGGCCGAGGCGCAGGTGCTGCAGCTGCTGTTGGCGCAGGACGTGGACGCACTGCAGGCCTGGCTGTCGCCGTCGCTGTTTTTCAGCGACGGGGAAGGGCAGTGGTTGGGCGCGCATCCCTGCCTCACGGCGTGGTCAACCGGACAGCTGCGGATCACCGCGCTAGAGCAGGCTGCGGTGGAACCGCTGGTGTGCGGGCAGCTCACCCTGGTATCCAGCGACGTGCGGCTGCGCTATGCCGACGCGGCCGGCGAGCACGCGCGTGCGCTGCGCCTGCTGCGGGTGTGGGCCAGCGCATCGAACGCGGCCGGCGTGCACCTGCTGTCAATCGGACTGCTGCCGCCGCGCGGGGTCTGAACCGATGCTGCAGCCCATGGAGTCAGGGCTGCTTCACCTCCTGCTGCAGGCTGCGGGCTAGGATGGTTCGCTGAACGCAACAACCGCAAGGAGTCCAACATGCGTGCATCCCCGTGGCTTTTCAGCCTGGCCATCGCCACCGGCCTGAGCGCCTGCCAGCCCGCGCAACGTGCCGAGGGCAACGCCAGCGAGGCGGGTGCGGGCGAGGCGCCGCCGCCCATGGCCGCTGCTACCTCCGACGAACGCAGCTACGCGTTCCAGTGTGGCGACGTCGCCGTGCAGGCCACCTACCGCGGCCAGGATTCGGCCAGCGTGGTGGTGGAAGGTCGCACCTACCCGATGGCATCGGAACCGGCGGCGTCCGGCGCGCGCTACGGTGACGGGCAGGGCAATGTCTTCTGGACCAAGGGCACCACCGAAGGCACGTTGCAGTTGAAGGGCGAGCCGGATCGCACCTGCACGGGCAGTGGTGAACAGGGCGCTGCAGCGCCGCTGCCGACCGCGCAGGACGCCACCGCGGCCGGCTTCCGCGCCACCGGCAACGAGCCGGGCTGGCTGGCCGAAGTGGCTGCCGGCGCCACGCCGCACCTGCGCGTGGAAACCGACTACGGGCAGCGCACGCTGGAGATCGCGGCGCCCACCCAGGGCAAGGATGGCTGGTCGGGCACGGCCGCAGACGGCACGCCGGTCAAGCTGACCTTCCAGCGCACGGTGTGCCAGGACGACATGAGTGGGCAGGCGTTCGGTGCCACCGCCATGTTGACCGTGGGCGCCCGCCAGTATCACGGCTGTGGGGATTTTGCTGGGGCTCCGGCCCTGGCCGCCAAGCCGTAAAGCCGACCGTTGGTCGGCTTGGTTTTGCATGGTAGAGCCGACCGTTGGTCGGCTGCGTTGTTGGCATCGGAAGCAGAAGCAGCTGACCAACGGTCAGCTCTACCCGTTTGGGTCAGCTCTACCCGTTTGGGTCAGCTCTACCGGTTTGGGGCAGCTCTACCGACTAGTCGGCACGACCGGCGAACTCACCGGTGGCGGTGTTGACCAGCACGCGCTCGCCGTTGGCGATGTACTCGGGCACCATGATTTCAATGCCGGTGCTGAGCTTGGCCGGCTTCGGGCGCTTGGTGGCGGTGCCGCCCTTCATTTCCGGCGGGGTTTCGACCACTTCCAGCACCACGCTGGTCGGCAGCTGCACGCCCACCGGGGTTTCGTCGATCACCTGCACGTAGATGCCGGTCAGGCCATCGGTGATGTAGCCGGCGTCATCGCCCAGCACATCGGCGTCGACCATGTACGGCGTGTAGTCCTCGTCATCCAGGAACACGAATGCGTCGCCGTCCTTGTAGGAATACGTGGACTGGCGGCGCAGCAGTTCGACTTCGGGCAGGTTGTCGTCGGCATCGAAGCTGGCATCGAGCTTGTTGCCGCCCGGCACGCTGTACATGATGAAGCGGAAGCGGACGTTGCCGCCGCGACCCTGCGGCGAGCTGCGCTCGATGTCGCGGATCTGGTAGACGCCGTTGTTGTATTCGACGACGTTGCCTTTCTTGATGTCGTTGGCTTTCATGGAATGAAGGTCGGTTCGTGGGAGGTCAGGGCGCCTGTCCGGGCACCCGGCGGGATGGGTGTCTGTTTACTTGGGCGCCAGGCGCACGCCACCGTCCAGGCGGATGGTTTCGCCGTTGAGGTAGGTGTTGCCCAGGATATGGCCGACCAGGCCGGCGAAGTCGTCGGGCTTGCCCAGGCGCGGCGGGAACGGGATCGAGGCCGCCAGCGATTCCTGCACGGCCGGCGGCATGCCATCGACCATCGGGGTCCAGAAGATGCCCGGGGCAATGGTCATCACGCGGATGCCGAAGCGCGACAGCTCACGCGCCATCGGCAGGGTCATGCTGACCACGCCGCCCTTGGAGGCCGAATACGCGGCCTGGCCGATCTGGCCCTCGTAGGCGGCCACGCTGGCGGTGTTGATGATCACCCCGCGCTCGCCGTCGTCGCCGGGGGTGTTGTGCTGCATGCGGTTGGCCGCGGCCTTGGCCACGTTGAAGCTGCCCACCAGGTTGACCATCACCGTGGTCTGGAAGTTGGCCAGCGGCATCGGCGCCTCCTTGCCCAGCACGCGGCCGGCACCCAGGATGCCCGCGCAGCTGATGGCGACATTCAGGCCGCCCAGGAAGTCGTGTGCGGCGTCGATCTGCGCGGCCACGGCCGCCTCGTCGCTGACGTTGGTGGTGAAGTAGCGCGCGTTGTCGGCGCCAAGCGCCGCCACGGCGGCCGCGCCCTTGTCGTCATTGAGATCGAACAGGGCCACCTTGCCGCCATGGGCAACCAGGAACTGGGCCACGGACAGGCCGAGGCCGGAGACGCCTCCGGTGATGACGGCACGGACAGAAGACAGCTGCATCGCAAGGTTCCGCTGGATCAGGAACCGCCGATTCTAGCGGAAGCCGGGGGTGCCGCTGTTGTGCGCTGCGCGCCGGGCTCAGTGACGGGGTGTCAGGCGCCGGGCGAATTCATCCGGTGCCAGCCCGGGCGCGAACAGGAACCCTTGCCCGACCGTGACCCCCAGCGCCTGCAGGAAACGCCGCTGCGGCTCCGATTCGATGCCCTCTGCCACCAGGCCCAGCCCCAGGCTGCGCGCGATGCCGCAGACCGCCTCGCACACTGCCTCGTCGGAGCGGTTGCCCGGCACGCCCTCGACGAACAGCTGGCTCAGCTTGAGCCCGTGGATCGGCAGCCGGCGCAGGTAGTTCAGCGCGCTGTAGCCTTCACCGAAGTCGTCGATGGTCAGCTGCACGCCCATTTCACGCAGGCGCGCGAAGGTCTGCAGGGTGTCCGGCGCGTCCTCGATCAGCACCCGCTCGGTGAACTCCAGCTCCAGTGCGCTGCCCGGCAGGCCGAACTCGTCCAGTACCTGGCGCACGTGGCGGGCCAGGTCTTCGCCGACGAACTGCCGGTAGGACACGTTCACCGCCACCCGCACGATGCCCAGCCCGGCATCCTGCCACTGGCGGATCTGGCGGCAGGCCTCGCGCAGCACCCACAAGCCGATCCGCACGATGTCACCGGTGCTTTCGGCGTGGGCGATGAAGATGTCCGGGCGCAGTTCGCCCAGCTGCGAGTTGCGCCAGCGGATCAGGGCTTCGGCGGCCACCATGCGGCCGTCGTGCAGGCTGACCTGCGGCTGGTAGACCAGGTGGAACTCGTCGTCGTCCAGCGCGCGGTGCAGGCGGCTCTCGATCTGCAGGCGGTCGTGCTGGCGCTGCGCCAGCTCCGGGGAGAACACCTGCCAGCCGTTGCGGGTGCGCCGCTTGCAGTCGTACATGGCGATGTCGGCGTTCTGGATCAGCTGCTGCGGGCGCAGTCCGTCCTGCGGCGCGCGGGCGATGCCGATGCTGGTGGTCACCGCGAATTCGTCGCTGCCGAACCGGAACGGCGTGCTGAACCCGCGCGTGATCGCCTCGGCCAGACGCTCGGGTTGGTCGGCCTGGTCGCGGGTGTCGCAGACCACCAGGAATTCGTCGCCGCCGAAGCGTGCCAGCAGCCCTTCGGTGCCGATCGCGGTGGCGATGCGGCGGGTGGCATCGATCAGCAGTTCGTCGCCGGCGTTGTGGCCCAGCAGGTCGTTGACGGTCTTGAACCGGTCCAGATCGATGTACAGCACGGCCACCCGGCAATGGGTGGGGTTGGCCATGCGAGCGGCCAGGTCGTTGAGCACCGCATCGCGGTTCATGATGCCGGTGAGCGGATCAGTACGGGCCTGGATGCGCAGGGTTTCCTCGGCCTGCTTGCGCGCGGTGATGTCCTGCACGGTGCCGGCGATGCGCGCGGCATCCACGTCGCCGGCTTCGGCTTCGCCGATCATGCGTACCCAGAACGAATGTCCGTCGCCGCGCTGGCCCTGCAGCTCCAGCTCGAACGGCACCTGCTTGTCGATCACGTCCAGCAGCGCCTGCTGCAGCTGCGAGCGGTCGTCCACGCGCAGGCATTCCAGCAGGTGCGCCATGTCGTGCAGCGGCAGCTCCTGGCCCAGGATGCGATTGGCCTCGTCGGTGAGGTACAGCCGCTGCAGTCCGCGGTCCCACTCCCAGCCGCCGATGTGCGCCAGCGACTGGGCGCGGTCGAACAGGGCATTGGTGCGCTTGAGTTCGGTAATGTCGCTGAACATGCCGAACACGTGGTCCGGGCAGTCGCGGCCGGTGCCGAACACCGGCACGTTGGTGGTGGAGATCCAGATCATGCGGCCGCGCGGGCGGTGGTACAGCCCGACGATGGTGCTGCGGATGATCCGGCCGGTGCGCAGCGAGACCGCCGCCGGCCATTGCTCGCGGGTCAGCGGGTGGCCGTGTTCGTCCACGCAGATCCAGTCGTCCGGGGCCAGCATCGCCTGCAGGCTGCCGCCGTTGCCGGGGGTGCCCAGGATGCGGTGCGCGGCCGGGTTGGCCGAGACCACGCGCAGGTGGCTGTCGAACAGGACCACGCCCTTGTCGATCGACTCCATCAGCAGGCGGTAGCGCGATTCGGCCTGCCAGCGGCTGCTCAGGTCGCGCGCCACGGCCACGATGCAATGCTCGCCCTGGTGCTCGAACCCGGCCGAGTGCACTTCCACCGGGAAGCGGCTGCCGTCGCCGCGCATGTTGGTGACTTCGATGACGTAGGTTTCGCCCCGGTGCAGCGCTTCCCACACCGGGTCCAGGTGGTCGTTGGGCAGGTCCGGGTTGAGCAGTTCGATCGGCTGCCCGACGATGTCCTCGCGCGGGCGGCCATAGGCGCGCACGCCGGCCTTGTTGAGGTCCAGCACCACGCCCGATTCGCTCAGGATGCTGACCGGGTCGGGCACGGCATCGAACAGGGCGGTGTAGCGGCGCAGTGCCAGCTGGCGGTCGTCCATCGCTTCCTGCAGGGCCTGCTGCACCTCGCGCAGCAGGGTGCGCAGGTCGGCCTCGCCCGGCGGGCTTGCCAGGGCGCGATCCATGGCGGCCAGCGCGTGGACGTGGGCGGTGAGGTGATCACCGGCCGCAACGTCCCTGCGCGGGCCGCGGCGGCTCATGTGGCCGCCAGCGCCTTGCCGGCCTTGCTGCCGGTCTCGCGGCCCAGCCGCGCCGCCAGCCAGCGGCCGGTCGCGGCCAGCGCCGGCAGGTCGATGCCGGTGCGCATGCCGATGCCGTGCAGCAGGTACACCACGTCTTCGCTGGCGACATTGCCGCTGGCGCCCTTGGCGTACGGGCAGCCGCCCGCGCCGGACACGGCCGAATCGACCACGCGCACGCCTTCCTCCAGGCACGCATCGATGTTGGCCAGCGCCTGGCCGTAGGTGTCATGGAAATGCACGGCCAGCGCCGACATCGGCAGTTCGGCTGCCACCGCGTGCAGCATCGCGCGCGCCTTGCGCGGGGTGCCCACGCCGATGGTGTCGCCCAGCGAGATTTCGTAACAGCCCATGTCGTGCAGGGCGCGCGCCACCCGGACCACCTCGCTGACCGCCACTTCGCCCTGGTAGGGGCAGCCGAGCACGGTGGAGACGTAGCCGCGGACCTTGACCCCGTCGGCCTTGGCGCGCTCAAGGATCGGCGCGAAGCGGGCCAGCGATTCGTCGATGCCGGCGTTGGTGTTGGTGCGGTTGAAGGTTTCCGACGCCGCAGTGAATACCGCCACTTCCGAGACGCCCACGGCGCGGGCACGGTCGTAGCCCTGTTCGTTGGGCACCAGCACCGGGTAGGCGATGCCGGGGTGACGCTCGATGCCGGTGTAGACCTCAGCGGCATCGGCCAGCTGCGGCACCCAGCGCGGGCTGACGAAGCTGGTGGCTTCGATGGTGCGCAGGCCGGTCAGCGACAGCTGCCGGATCAGCTCGATCTTGTCGGCGGTGGCCACCGGCTGGGCTTCGTTCTGCAGGCCGTCACGCGGGCCGACTTCGACGATGCGGACGAAATCATCCATGGCAGGCCTCCCGGCGGACGGGATGGCGCACAGCAGGCTGCAGAAGGGGCAGGGGTCGGGTCACAGGGATACCAGGGGAAAGAGGGTGGCCCGCGTTCCCCGGCGGGCCACGAAAGGGGGATACGCGGGCTGGGCGACAAAGCGGCCAGCCCGCGGCGGGGAGCGCGGTCGTCGGGGGCGACCGGGGTGCTCAGCCCGGGGGGTGGCAGACCGCTTCGATGTTGTTGCCGTCCGGGTCGAGCACGAAGGCCCCGTAGTAGCTGGGGTGGTAGTACTCGCGGATGCCGGGCGCGCCATTGTCCTGGCCACCGGCCGCGAGCGCGGCGCGGTGGAACGCATCCACCGCCTCGCGGCTGTCGGCACTGAAGGCCACGTGCACGCCGCCGTGGGCGCCGGGGGCGTTGCCGATCCAGAAGTCCGGCTTGCCGGTGCGGCCGAAGCCGGCATGGTCATGGTCGCCGGTCTGTTCGGCGCTGACCTGCATCACCACGCGGATGCCCAGCGGGGCCAGGGCCTGCTGGAAAAACGACAGGCTGCGCGTGAAGTCGGCGCAGCGGATACCGATGTGGTCGAGCATGTGCGTGTCCTCAGTCCTGGGTGACCCAATGCGGGGCGCGCTTGTCCAGGAACGCGCCCAGGCCTTCCTGGCCCTCGGCCGACACCCGCAGGCGCGCGATCAGCGCGGCGTTGTCACGGTCAAGGGCGTCGCGGTCGCGGCCCACGCTGACCCGGCGCACCAGGTCCTTCGCCGACGCCGACGCCACCGGGCCGGCCTTGTCCAGCAGGCCCAGCTGGCGCTGGACCGCCTCGTCGATGCGTTCAGGTTCGATCAACTGGTGCACCAGACCGATCCGCAGCGCGGTTTCGGCGTCGAAATGCTCGCCGGTGGCAAACCAGCGACGGGCCTGGCGTGGGCCGATCGCGTCGATCACATAGGGGGAAATCACCGCCGGCAGCAGGCCCAGCCGGCTTTCGGTCAGGCCGAAGCGGGCGGTGGTGCTGGCAATGGCGATGTCGCAGCAGGCCACCAGGCCCACCCCGCCACCAAATGCGGCACCCTGCACCCGCGCGATGGTGGGCTTGGGCAGCTCGTCCAGGGTGCGCATCAGCCGCGCCAGCGCCAGCGAATCCTCGCGGTTGGCGTCCTCGCTGGCGGCTGCCATGCCGCGCATCCACTGCATGTCCGCGCCGGCCGAGAACGAGGCGCCCTGGCCGGCCAGCACCACCGCGCGCACCTGCTCGTCACGGCCGGCCGCTTCCAGCGCGGCGGTGAGCTGGGCGATCAGGGCCGCATCGAAGGCGTTGTGCAGGGCGGGGCGGTTCAGCCACAGCGTCAGTACCGCGGCACTGCGTTCAATCCGTAATGCATCACTCATGGGGGGCCTGCGGTTACTCCATACATGTACGGATCATAGCGGGCCATGGGGCACGGGCAATGACGCGGCGCGGCGATGCTAGAATTGATAACCATTCCTGATTGGCAAGAAGGCGCTCCGTGACGTTGTCCGATCTGCCTCTGCACGGTTCCGCCCTGGTGGACGCCGTGCAGGACCTACATGCAAACGATGCGATCGCCCGCCGGCTCCGTGAGCTGGGTTTCGTCAAGGGCGAGGATGTGCGTCTGGTAGCCCGTGGGCCGGTGGGCGGTGAACCGCTGCTGGTGCAGGTCGGGTTCACGCGCTTCGCCCTGCGCCGCAGCGAGGCCCGGCGCATCCTGGTCACCGCGATCCCGGCCGGAGCGGCGCCATGAGTGCGGTGGCGCTGCCCCTGCGCGTGGCGCTGGTGGGCAACCCGAACAGCGGCAAGACCGCGCTGTTCAACCAGCTCACCGGCAGCCGCCAGAAGGTGGCCAACTACACCGGCGTCACCGTCGAGCGCAAGGAAGGCCGCCTGCGTGCGCCGTCCGGGCGCGAGTTCGCCGTGCTCGACCTGCCGGGTGCCTACAGCCTGCAGCCGGCCAGCCTGGACGAGGCCATCACCCGTGACCTGTGCCGGGGCTTCTACCCGGGCGAGGCCGCGCCGGACGTGCTGCTGTGCGTGATCGACGCCACCAACCTGCGCCTGCACCTGCGCTTCGCGCTGGAACTGCGCGAGCTGGGCAAGCCGATGATCGTGGCGCTGAACATGGTGGATGCGGCCGAGCGCCGTGGCATCAAGATCGACGTACCGGCGCTGGAGCAGGCGCTGGGCGTGCCGGTGGTGGAAACCGTGGCGGTGCGCCGCAACGGTGCCCAGGCGCTGGTCGCGCGGCTGGACGCGATGGTGCCGCATCTGCAGGCGCCCGTGGCGCTGCCCGATGCGGACGCGGATTACCACGCGCAGGTGCGCGGCATCCTGGCCGCGTCGGTCAGCATGCCCACCCGCACCGCGAAGATCGATGACGCGCTGGACCGCTGGCTGCTGCACCCGGTGTTCGGGCTGATCACCCTGGTGGTGGTGATGTTCCTGATCTTCCAGGCGGTGTTTGCCTGGGCCACGCCGCTGATGGACGGCATCGAGGCCGGCTTCGGCTGGCTGGGCGAGACTGTGGCCACGGTGCTGCCCGAAGGCCCGCTGACCAGTCTGCTCACCGACGGCATCATTGCCGGCGTGGGCGGGGTGGTGGTGTTCCTGCCGCAGATCCTGATCCTGTTCGCCTTCATCCTGGCGTTGGAGGAATCGGGCTACCTGCCGCGCGCGGCGTTCCTGCTGGATCGCATGATGGCCGCCGCCGGGCTGTCCGGGCGGTCGTTCATCCCGCTGTTGTCCAGCTTCGCCTGTGCGGTGCCGGGCATCATGGCCACGCGCAGCATCCAAGACCCCCGCGACCGCCTTGCCACGATTCTGGTGGCACCGCTGATGACCTGTTCGGCGCGACTGCCGGTGTATGCGCTGCTGATTGGTGCGTTCATTCCGGCCAAGACCCTATGGGGCTTCGTCAGCCAGCAGGGGTTGATCCTGTTCGGCCTGTACATGGCCGGCATCCTCAGCGCGCTGGCGATGTCGTGGGTGATGAAGAAGTGGCGCCGCGACAAGAGCGAGCACCCGCTGATGCTGGAGCTGCCGTCGTACCGCATTCCGCACCCGCGTGATCTGGCTGTCGGCCTGTACGAGCGCGGCATGATCTTCCTCAAGCGCGTGGGCGGCATCATCCTGTCGTTGACCATCCTGCTGTGGGTGTTGCTGAAGTTCCCGGCGGCACCGGCCAACGCGACCATGCCGGCCATCGACTACAGCTTTGCCGGGCAGATCGGTCATGCCATGACCACGATCTTCGCGCCGCTGGGCTTCAACTGGCAGATCTGCATCGCCCTGATCCCGGGCATGGGCGCGCGCGAAGTGGCGGTGTCCTCGCTGGCCACGATCTACGCGTTGTCCGCTGCCGACGATGATGCCGCGATCCAGGCGCTGACCCCGGTGGTGGCCCATGGCTGGTCGCTGGCCACGGGTCTGTCGCTGCTGGTGTGGTTCATCTACGCGCCGATGTGCATTTCCACCCTGGCCACGATCAAGCGTGAAACCAACTCGTGGAAGCAGGTGGGCTTTGCCACCGTCTACCTGTTCGCCGCGGCCTATCTTGCCGCGCTGGTCACCTACCAGGTGACCGTGGCACTGGGCGGCGGCTGATGAGTACCGGCCTGCTGCTGCAGTACATCGTGGTGGTGCTGATCGTGCTGGTCAGCGCCTGGGTCGTGCTGAAAAAGCAGTTCCCGGGCACCGTGCGCAAGGCGCGCGGGGCGATCGCGCTGGGGCTGGTGAAGCCGCAGCGTGCCGCCTGGCTGCAGGCCCTCGGGCGGAAGATCGCGCCCCCGGCCAGCGGCGGCGGTGGCGCCTGCGGTGGCTGTGACAGCTGCGGCCCGAGCACCCCGAAACAGCACTGAATCAGCCCGCGTAGCGCCGGGCTCTGCCCGGCAGCCCTTCGGCCAATGATGCGGGGATCTGACCCAAGCCGCGTAGCGCCGGGCTCTGCCCGGCTGCTCTCCGGCCAATGGCGCGGGGATCTGACACAAGCCGGGCAGAGCCCGGCGCTACGACGTCGCCCTCGAGCGTAGAGCCGGGCTTTGCCCGGCTGCTCTTCTGACGCAAGCCGGGCAGAGCCCGGCTCTACGATGCGTCAGCGGGCCTGCCGGCCCAGCTGCTCTGCCTGCTGCAGCCACGCCTCGCGCTGCGCCTCGGAAGCGCTGCGCACCGGTCCGAAGCCGCTGATCTTCACGGGCCGGATGCCGCAGAAGTCCAGGATCGTCCGCCGGATCTGCTGGTGCCCCGGCATGCGGTACACCCAGCGGTAGTACCAGGGCGGGGTGTCCAGGGTGGTGATCACCCGCGCGCTGCGTCCGGCCAACAGGCGGTCCCACCACACCGAATCGGCGCGGTAGCGGAACGCGACCCCGGGCAGGAAGGCGCGGTCGAAGAAGCCCTTGAGCAACGCCGGCATGCCGCCCCACCAGGTGGGGTACACCAGCACCAGGTGCTGGCAGGCGGCGATGGCGGCGTTGATCTGTTCAAGGCCCGGTTCCAGCGGCTGGATCTGACGGTAACCGTGGCGCAGGATCGGGTCGAAGTCGATCTCGCCCAGCGCGAACAGCTGCACCTGGTGGCCGGCGGCCAACGCGGCGTGTTGGTAACGCGCGGCCAGCGCGCCGCACAGGCTGTCGCGGTCGGGATGGCCAAGCAGGATGACGATGGATCGGGACATGCGGGCGCTCGTTGCGGGGTGGTGCAGGCTACGGTCTGCCCCATGGGGCAGAGTCAAGCCGCCACGCACGCGCCCTGGGTCAGGCAGGCATCGAGCGGGCCGTGGTGGCCGTCGGCCGCCAGCAGGGCCACCTCGGCACGCAGGTCGGTCAGTGCGGTGTCGAGCTGCCGCAGCCGCGCCAGTTCGGCGCGGACGGCGTGCTGCCGTGATGCCAGCAGGGCCTGCACCTGGTCCCAGTCGATGCTGCCGTCATCGCGGCGCAGCGCGGCCACGTCGGCCAACCGGAAGCCCAGTACCAGCGCCTGGCGGATCAACAGCACCAGGTTGAGGTCCTGTTCGCTGTAGTGGCGGTAACGGTTGACGCGCGGCACCGTGGCCAGCAGGCCGCGTGCCTCGTACAGGCGGATCGCCTTCTGGCTGGCGCCGCTGCGCCGGGCCACTTCGGAAATGAGCATGTCAGTCGCGCACCATGTCGCCGGTGACACGTACACGTTGCTGCGAACGCTGCATGGGTGACGGCCTGAAAAAACAGGTGCACAGGGTAGCAAGCGGGAGCATGCGCGCCGTATTTGCCCTTGTGCAGGCCTGCCCGCACCGCTAGCCTGCGGGCATGACCACTCCCCCTCTTCGTTTGCTCATCCACGGCGCGTCCGGACGCATGGGCCAGGCCCTGCTGCGGCTCGCTGCCGAACACTCTTCCTTGCAGATCGTCGCCGCGGTGACGCGCCGTTCACCGGCGCAACGGGTGGTGGACGGTGTACCGCATTTCGCCAGCAGCGAACTGGCCGGTGCGCCCACCTTCGACGTGGCCATCGACTTCAGCCTGCCCGAAGGCTTCGACCCGATCCTGGCGCTGTGCGTCGAACGTGGCGCCGGGTTGGTGTCGGGCACCACCGGGCTCAGCGAGGCGCAGCGCCAGGCGCTGATCCAGGCGGCCGCCGGCATCCCGCTGGTGTGGGCGTCCAACTTCAGCCTGGGCGTGGCGGTACTGGACGAGCTGGTCGAGCGCGCCGCGGCGGCGCTGGCGGGCTGGAACTGCGACATCGTCGAGTCGCACCACGTGCACAAGCAGGACGCACCCTCCGGGACCGCGCTGACGCTGGGTGCCGCGGCGCAGAAGGGTGGGGCAGAGCCGCATTACGCCAGCCTGCGCGCCGGGGACATCGTAGGCGAGCATCTGGTCCAGTTCACCGGGCTGGGCGAGCGCATCGAGCTGACCCACCGTGCCACCAACCGGGACATCTTCGCCCGCGGCGCGCTGTTTGCCGCCACCCAGCTGGCCGGCCGCGCGCCCGGCAGCTACCGGGTCCGCGACCTGCTGGCCGGGGCCACCCGGCCGCTGCTGGCTGAACGCGCTGGCTGAACAGGCCGGCCGGTCCGCCCGGACCGACCGGCCCGGCGGGGCCGCGAGCGCTGCGCTGGCTGAACCCCGGGCGCGGTGATCGCGCCCGTACGTCAGCGCATGCATGTAAACGCTGGCGTCGCAGCCCCCTTGCCTTTACAATTCCCGCTCGCCGAATCACGACAGCCGGACCGGTCCCGCACCGCAGTCCGCGCTTTTTTGCAGCCGCTTTTTCGTGGAGCGCAGGCGTGACTTCGGTGCCCCCATCGGTAGCCAAAGTGAGATCTCCGTGACCCAAGCCGCAATCCTCGTCCTCGAAGACGGCACCGTATTCGAGGGCGAATCCGTAGGCGCGCCCGGCCTGTCCGTCGGCGAGGTGGTGTTCAACACCGCCATGACCGGTTATCAGGAAGTGCTGACTGATCCTTCCTACGCCCGGCAGATGGTCACGCTGACCTACCCGCATATCGGCAACACCGGCATGACCGACCAGGACGACGAGGCCCACAAGGTGTGGTCGGCCGGTCTGATCGTGCGCGACGTGCCGCGCCGTCCCAGCAACTGGCGCAGCCAGGTGTCGCTGCAGGACTGGCTGCTGCAGCGCGGCGTGGTGGCCATCTCCGGCATCGACACCCGCAAGCTGACCCGCATCCTGCGTGAGCGCGGCGCCCAGAACGGTGCGCTGATGGCCGGTGACGGCATCAATGTGGAGACCGCCCTGGAAGCAGCGCGCAAGTTCCCGGGCCTGAAGGGCATGGATCTGGCCAAGGTGGTGAGCACCGACAAGGCTTACCCGTGGACCGAAGGCCAGCTGGACCTGGACAACAACGAGTTCGTCAGCGCCGCCCCGAAGTTCAAGGTCGTGGCCTACGACTTCGGCGCAAAGCTCAACATCCTGCGCATGCTGGCCGAGCGTGGCTGTGACATCACCGTGGTGCCGGCGCAGACCCCGGCCGCCGACGTGCTGGCGATGAACTCGGACGGCGTGTTCCTGTCCAACGGCCCGGGTGACCCGGAACCGTGCGACTACGCCATCGAGGCGATCAAGGTGTTCCTGGACAAGAAGCTGCCGGTGTTCGGCATCTGCCTGGGCCACCAGCTGCTGGCGCTGGCCTCCGGTGCCAAGACGGTCAAGATGGGCCACGGCCACCACGGCGCGAACCACCCGGTGCAGGACCTGGACGATGGCCGGGTGATGATCACCTCGCAGAACCACGGCTTCGCGGTGGATGAAGCCACGCTGCCGGCCACCCTGCGCGTGACCCACCGCTCGCTGTTCGATGGCACCAACCAGGGCATCGCACGCACCGACGTGCCGGCGTTCTCGTTCCAGGGCCATCCGGAAGCCTCGCCGGGTCCGCACGACGTGGCACCGCTGTTCGACCGTTTCGTGACCCTGATGGCGCAGGCCAAGGCCTGATCCGCCGCCGCCGGTGCCCCCGGCGGCATCGCGACGGAACGCGAGTCCCTGCAGTGCCGCAGCCCTTGGCGCGGCGCTGCACCCCCGGAAGTTTCCTGATCGACAGCGTGCGATCACCCCGACACGCTGTACTGACTTAGAGAAGACAATGCCAAAGCGCACTGACCTTAAAACCATCCTCATCATCGGTGCTGGCCCGATCGTCATCGGCCAGGCCTGTGAGTTCGACTACTCCGGCGCGCAGGCCTGCAAGGCGCTGCGGGACGAGGGGTATCGCGTGGTGCTGGTCAACAGCAATCCGGCCACGATCATGACCGACCCGGAGATGGCCGACGCCGTCTACATCGAGCCGATCAACTGGCAGACGGTCGAGAAGATCATCGCCAAGGAAAAGCCCGACGCGCTGCTGCCGACCATGGGCGGCCAGACCGCGCTGAACTGCGCACTGGACCTGGCCGACAACGGCGTGCTGGAGAAGTACAACGTTGAACTGATCGGCGCCAAGCGCGACGCGATCCGCATGGCCGAAGACCGCGAGCTGTTCCGCGTGGCCATGGGCGAGATCGGCCTGGACTGCCCGTCGGCCGCCGTCGCGCACACGCTGGAAGAAGCGATCGAGATCCAGACCCGCGTCGGCTACCCGACCATCATCCGCCCCAGCTTCACCCTGGGCGGCAGCGGCGGCGGCATCGCCTACAACCGCGAAGAGCTGGTCGATATCGTGACCCGCGGCCTGGAACTGTCGCCGACCACCGAAGTGCTGGTGGAAGAGTCGGTGCTGGGCTGGAAGGAATTCGAGATGGAGGTGGTGCGCGACACCGCCGACAACTGCATCATCGTCTGCTCGATCGAGAACCTGGACCCGATGGGCGTGCACACCGGTGACTCGATCACCGTGGCCCCGGCCCAGACCCTGACCGACAAGGAATACCAGCGCCTGCGCGATGCCTCGATCGCCGTGCTGCGCAAGATCGGCGTGGATACCGGCGGCTCGAACGTACAGTTCGGCATCAGCCCGACCACCGGCCGCGTGGTGGTGATCGAAATGAACCCGCGCGTGTCGCGTTCGTCGGCGCTGGCCTCCAAGGCCACCGGCTTCCCGATCGCCAAGGTCGCGGCCAAGCTGGCCGTGGGTTACACCCTCGACGAATTGAAGAACGAGATCACCGGCGGCCTGACCCCGGCCTCGTTCGAGCCGTCGATCGACTACGTTGTCACCAAGATCCCGCGCTTCGCCTTCGAGAAGTTCCCGGCCGCCGATGCGCGCCTGACCACCCAGATGAAGTCGGTGGGCGAGGTGATGGCGATGGGCCGCACCTTCCAGGAATCGCTGCAGAAGGCCCTGCGTGGCCTGGAAACCGGCAAGATCGGGCTGGACCCGACCGGCCTGGACCTGGCCAACGAAGACGACATCACCACCATCAAGCGCGAGCTCAAGGCCCCGGGCCCGGAGCGTCTGTTCTTCGTGGGTGATGCGTTCCGTGCCGGCTTCAGCGTGGAAGAGGTGTTCGCGCTGTCGCACATCGATCCGTGGTTCCTGGACCAGATCGAAGAGATCATCCAGGCCGAAGCACAGGTCGCGGCCGAGGGTATCGACGCACTGGACGGCGCACGCCTGCGCAAGCTCAAGCGCGCCGGTTTCTCCGACGCCCGCCTGGCCGAACTGACCGGTACCAACGAAGCGGCCGTGCGCGCGCTGCGCCGTGCGCACAAGGTGCGCCCGGTGTACAAGCGCGTGGATTCCTGCGCCGCCGAGTTCGGCACCAGCACGGCCTACCTGTACTCGACCTACGAGGACGAGTGCGAAGCCGCGCCGAGCAACCGCGACAAGATCATGATCCTGGGCGGCGGTCCGAACCGCATCGGCCAGGGCATCGAGTTCGACTACTGCTGCGTGCACGCGGCACTGGCGCTGCGCGAGGATGGCTATGAAACCATCATGGTCAACTGCAACCCGGAAACCGTCTCCACCGATTACGACACCTCCGACCGCCTGTACTTCGAGCCGCTGACGCTGGAAGACGTGCTGGAGATCGTCGAGCTGGAACAGCCCAAGGGCGTGATCGTGCAGTACGGCGGCCAGACCCCGCTGAAGCTGGCGCGCGCGCTGGAAGCCAACGGCGTGCCGGTGATCGGCACCTCGCCGGACTCCATCGACCTGGCCGAAGACCGCGAGCGCTTCCAGCAGCTGGTGGACAAGCTGGGCCTGAAGCAGCCGCCGAACCGCATCGCCCGCAACGACCAGGAAGCCCTGCTGCTGGCGCGCGAGATCGGCTACCCGCTGGTGGTGCGCCCGAGCTACGTGCTGGGCGGCCGCGCGATGGAAATCGTGTACGGCGAATCCGACCTGGCCCGCTACGTGCGTGACGCGGTGAAGGTGTCCAACGATTCGCCGGTGCTGCTGGACCGCTTCCTGGACAACGCGGTGGAAGTGGACGTGGACATCATTGCCGACAAGGACGGCAACGTGCTGATCGGCGGCGTGATGGAGCACATCGAAGAAGCCGGCGTGCATTCGGGCGATTCGTCCTGCTCGCTGCCGCCGTACTCGCTGTCGGCCGAGACCCAGGCCGAGCTGCGCCGCCAGGTGGTGGAACTGGCCAAGGCCCTGAACGTGGTCGGCCTGATGAACACCCAGTTCGCGATCCAGGCCGGTGAGAACGGCGAAGACATCGTGTACCTGCTGGAAGTGAACCCGCGTGCCTCGCGCACCGTGCCGTTCGTGTCCAAGGCCACCGGCATGGCGCTGGCCAAGATCGCCGCGCGCTGCATGGCCGGCATGACCCTGGCCGAGCAGGGCGCGCTCAAGGAGATCGTGCCGGACTACTACTCGGTCAAGGAAGCGATCTTCCCGTTCGCCAAGTTCCAGGGCGTCGACCCGATCCTCGGGCCGGAGATGCGCTCCACCGGTGAGGTGATGGGCGTGGGCCGCAGCTTCAGCGCCGCCTTCGCGCGTGCGCAGGAGGCCGGTGGCATCAAGGCCCCGCCGCTGGGCAAGGCGTTCGTGTCGGTGCGTGACCCGGACAAGCAGCGCGTGCTGCCGGTGGCCAAGCTGCTGCTGGAGCGTGGCTACACGCTGGTGGCCACGCGTGGCACCGGTGCCTGGCTGCAGCAGCACGGCATGGACTGCGAGATCGTCAACAAGGTGGTCGAAGGCCGTCCGCACATCGTCGACTCGATCAAGAACGGCGAGATCGTGTATATCGTCAACACGACCGAAGGGCGTGCGGCGATCAACGACTCGTTCTCGATCCGTCGCGAGGCGCTGCAGCACCGCGTCACCTATTCGACCACCATTGCCGGCGCCAAGGCGCTGGTGCAATCACTGGAATTCCGCGGGACCGGCCCGGTCTGGTCGCTGCAGGAACTGCACAAGGAGTTGAACGCATGAGAGCACCGATCACGTTGAAGGGCGCGCAGCGTCTGCGCGAAGAGCTGGACCACCTGAAGTCGGTCAAGCGCCCCAAGGTCATCGCGGCGATCGCCGAAGCGCGCGAACACGGCGATCTCAAGGAGAACGCCGAGTACCACGCCGCGCGCGAAGAGCAGGGCTTCATCGAAGGCCGCATCAAGCAGCTGGAAGGCGAGCTGTCGCACGCCGAGATCATCGACATCACCAAGCTCAACGCCGGCAGCAAGGTGGTGTTTGGTGCCACCGTCGAGCTGTCGGACGTGGAAAGCGACGAGGAAAAGCGCTACCAGATCGTGGGTGACCTGGAGGCGGACATCAAGCTCGGCCTGATCGCCATCTCCTCGCCGCTGGCGCGTGCGTTGATCGGCAAGCTGGAAGGCGATGCGGTCACCATCGACGCACCGGCCGGCCAGCGCGAGTACGAAATCGTCAGCGTCCAGTACCTGGACTGAAACGATGGCCACCGCGACGCTGCTGTTGCCGGCGCGCAGCCGGTTCCCGGCCACGCCCTTGCCCGATGACGTGGCAAAGGCGCTCGGGCGGGCCGAACGCAGCAGTGTCCAGGCCGGTGAGGACGCCCAGCTGCAGCGGCATTTCCAGCTGCAGCCGGCGCACTGGCCGGTTGCCGCGTTGACCCGCCAGCTGGACGTGGGCGACGCGGGCGAGGCGATCTGGCTGCGTGCCGACCCGGCCCATGTGGTGCCGGACATGCAGGGCGCGCGGATGATGGGCCACGGCGACACGCTGCGGCCCGACGCCGAAGACGTGGCCCAGCTGCTGCCGGCGTTGCAGCCGCTGTTTGCCGGGTTCGGGTTCACCCTGGATGCGCCGGTGCCGTCGCGCTGGTACCTGCGCTTGCCGCCGGGCACCACCTTGCCGGTATTCGATTCCCCCGATGACGTGCTCGGCGATGACCTGTTCACGCATCTGCCCGAAGGCGACGCCGGGCGCCGCTGGCGTGCCCTGCTGACCGAAGCGCAGGTGGTGCTGCATACCCACCCGTGGAATGAGCAGCGCACGGCGGCGGGCAAACGTGCCATCAATTCGTTGTGGTTCTGGGGCGGCGGTGAGCTTCCCCAGGCCGTGCATACCCCGCACGCGCAGGTACGCAGCCGCGAGGCACTGCTGCAGGCGTTGGCCCGTGCGGCCGGCGTGCACGCCGATGGCGAGCAGCAGGTGGACGCGCTGGTGGATCTTCGCCAGCTGCGGTCGCTTGATCAGCTGGGCAAGGATGCGATCCGGCCGCTGCTGGTGGCGGTGCAGCGCGGCGAGCTGCGTCGCCTGGTCCTGGATTTCGAAGACGGCGTGCGTTTCGAGATCGACAAGGGCCAGCGCTGGCGCTTCTGGAAGAAGCCGGTCCAGCTTCACGACACCTGAGTACAGCGCCGACCGAAGGTCGGCGTTCCTGCCTCTGGCCAGCGCCAGGGCTCAGCGCAATTCTGTCTCGAACGTGGCCAGGTGCCAGAAGCCGCCCGGCATGGCCCGGCACAGCCCGGTCACGTATTCGCGGCTCACCACGAACCGCGTGCCATCCCAGACCCAGTAGCGCCCGAACCCGCAGCGTCCCAGCGTCCGCTCGTCCCTCTCTTCGTAGAGCACCGCGTCCGGAGGCCGCAGGAACACGTGTGCGGTGGTGACCAGCGCCGGCTCGAACGGCGGTTGCGCGCGGATCACCCAGCTCGGCCCGCTCCCGTAGTAGCCCGGCCCGTGGCAGGTCATGGACGCCAGCAGGTGCACCGGGTCCAGCCGGTGCACGTCCAGTGATGTCGATTCCACCCGATCCTCCTGCCATGCGCACACCGCCTGCATGTCACGGCCGGCCAACAGCGCGTCCATCAGGTCCTTGCGCTCGGCAAGCGCCGCATCGTTCGGCCGTGTTTCCGCCAGCGGTGGCGGATTCTTCAGCACCGGCCTGGGCAAGGCCGGCGGCACGCTCGACTCCGGCCGGGTGCCGCGCTGGATCAGCGCGCCGGGGGTGTCGAGCCGGTCCTGCGCCGCGTCCATCTTCAGCAGCAGGGCCGTGGCACCGCGGTTGGAAATGGGCCAGGCGCTGCCGGCCGCATCCACGATCGCGATGGGCGCATCGCGCCGTAGCGCGGCCAGCAGCGCCTCGACCTGCGCACGACTGAGCGAGACCGGTGCCTCGGGCTGCGTGGGAACCACCGCACCCAGCGCACGGCCGTCCACGCGCAGCTGCAGCGCGCCGGTGGGCTTGGCCGCGGGCGGCGCGCTTCCCGCATCGAGATACTCCTCGCCGTCCACGTAGCCCAGCATTGCCGTGACCGGGGTATCCGGCCCGCCGGCACGTTCGAACAGCAGGCTGAAGGCCAGCGGTGCGTCGGCGCTGAATCCGGCGGCGCGGCAGGTACGGGTGTTGTCACAGGCCAGCAGCCAATCGTGCTCGAAGAACGACGTACCCAGTGAAGAAGCCGTTGCGGCGGTGACCGGTGCCAGCGAGAGGGCCATGGCCAGGCGCAGCGGCAATGCAGAGAAAGGCATGAAATAGTCGGGTTAAAGCGGGCAGGGAGTATCCAACATCGGCGCATGCACGGGAACGCATGTGTCGACCGATACACCCGCAGAGCAGCTACCGGAGCCAGCCGGTATCATGGCGGCACTCTCTGCAACCCGGCGATCCCGATGTCTTCCACCGCCGCTGCTGCGCCGCTCTCCGCTTCCCCGACCACCACGCACGCCGTCACCCTGCAGCGTCGCGACGCAGCGCCCGTGACTGGCTGGCCCGACGACATGCTGCCGCTGCTGCAGCGTCTGTATGCCGCACGCGGTGTCACCGATGCGGCGCAGGCGCAGCCAAAGCTGGCGCAGCTGCACGCGCCGGAGCTGATGGGCAGCATGCAGGCTGCAGTGAACCTGCTGGCCGAGGCAATTGCCAGCAACGCCCGCATTCTGGTGGTGGGCGATTTCGACTGCGACGGCGCCACGGCGTGCGCGGTGGGCGTGCGCGGACTGCGCATGCTCGGTGCGCGCGACGTGGTGCACGCGGTGCCCAACCGCATCCTGCACGGCTACGGATTGTCGCCGTCGCTGGTGGCGGACCTGGCGCACCTGCAGCCGGGCCTGCTGGTCACCGTCGACCACGGCATTGCCTGCCATGCCGGCGTCGCGGCGGCCAAAGCACTGGGCTGGAAAGTGCTGGTCACCGACCATCACCTGCCCGGCGAACGGCTGCCGCCGGCCGATGCGCTGGTAGACCCGAACATCAGCGGCGATGCCTTCCCCAGCAAGGCGCTGGCGGGCGTGGGCGTGATCTTCTACGTGCTGATGGCGCTGCGTCGCCACCTGCGCGAACAGGGCGCCTTTGCGGCGACCCCCGAGCCGGACCTGCTGACCCTGCTCGATCTGGTCGCGGTGGGCACCGTGGCCGACCTGGTGGCGCTCGACGCCAACAACCGTGCACTGGTTGCTGCCGGGCTGCGCCGCCTGCGCGCAGGGCAGGGCTGCGTGGGCGTGCAGGCCTTGATCGAGGCCAGCGGCCGCGACCCGGCACGGCTGAGCGCCACCGACATCGGATTCGCGCTGGGCCCACGCTTGAATGCTGCCGGGCGCCTGGAAGACATGGCGTTGGGCATTGAACTGCTGCTCACAGAAGACCGCGGCCAAGCCCGCGAGATCGCCCAGACACTGGAGCAGATCAACGCCGAGCGCCGCGCGGTGCAGCAGCTGATGACCGACGACGCCGAACTGGCGGTATCGCGCGCGATGCTCACGGCCGAAGGCGAACGCCCGATCGCCGCGTGTCTGTTCGATGCCGACTGGCATCCCGGCGTGGTCGGCCTGGTGGCATCGAAGATGAAGGACCGCCTGCATCGCCCGGTGATTGCGTTTGCCCCGTCCGAACCGGGCAGCGATTCACTGCGCGGCTCGGCACGCTCGATCCCCGGCTTCCACATCCGTGACGCGCTGGCGCTGGTCAATGCCGCGCACCCGGGCCTGATCGACAAGTTCGGTGGCCACGCGATGGCGGCGGGCCTGAGCCTGCCGCACGCACGCTTCGATGATTTCCAGAAGGCGTTCGTGGCCGTGGTCGAATCCAGCATGGACCCGGCCTCGTTGCAGCAGCTGCTGCTGAGCGATGGCGAGCTGGCGCCGGGGGAACTCGATTTCCGCCATGCCGAAGCGCTGCGCCTGGCCGGCCCGTGGGGGCAGGGCTTCCCCGAGCCGCTGTTCGACGGTCATTTCCAGGTGGCGCGTTGGCAGGTGCTGAAGGAAAAGCACCTGAAACTCAGCCTGCGCGTGCCCGGCCGTGCCGAACCGATCAATGCGATCCACTTCAGTGGCTGGAAGGGCACCGCCCCGGCCGACCACGTGCATATCGCCTACCGCCTGGTCAGCGACGACTACCGTGGCGGCGGCGCGATCCAGCTCATCATCGAACACTGCGCCGATGCTTGAACCGCACCGTTGCCTGCTCTTGTCGGCCTGCCTGCTGCTGACCGGACTCCCCTTTACCACAGACGCCCATATGCGCCCATCGCCCATCGAACGCTTCGACCTGCAGAGCCGCGTCGTGCTGCAGGCCGATGAGGCTGCACGCACCGAACTGTCGACCCGCGAAGGCTTCGAGTTCCCGGACCTGGAGGGCTCACGCCAGAGTGTGGCGTGGTTGCTGGGGCTGGAGTTGACCGCGCGCGTGGCGGGCGAGGGCGACGCGCCGGCCGGCGCGGTCACGGTCGACGACGCGGTTGCCGCCGTAATGGCGCGCCTGGCCAGGACCCGCTGCGTCGCCACGGCCTACGCGCCATCGGCCGATCCGGACGATTACCGGGATGCAGACGACCAGACCGGCGCGCTGGCGTTCACCTGCCAGCTGCCCGATCCCGCCCCGCTGCGCCCCCTGCATGCTGCATTGCGCAGCGCCCGGACCGACAGCGAACGTCAGCAGGCTGCGCAGCACCTGCTCGCCGCCTATGTCGATCACCTGGCCCATGCGCCCGACCGGCCGGTGCACGCCCGGCATGCCACCTGGTCGCGCCCGTACACCGCCGACCATGCGGTGATGCAGAGCATGGGGGTGATGGGAACCCTGTTGCCGATGCTGTTTCCGTTCGATGGCTGGGAAGACGACGACGCCTGAGCGTCGCCGTCCACCGCCGCGTGTGCGGGGTTACTCCTGCACCGTGCTCACCAGCGTCGGCATTTCCCAGGCGCCGCCGGCCGAGACCAACCGGCACAGCCCGGTGCTGGACACGTCGGTCTTCACGAACTGGGTGCCGGTCCAGCCCCAGCTGGTGGTGTAGAAGCAGTCGCCCAGACCGCGGCCCCTGTGCGATTCGACGATGGTGCGCACGTCATCGCCTGCGCCGGAGGTGGTCACCAGCCGCGGCTGGTACGGGGCACGGTCGTTGACCACCCAGTAGCCGTCACCGGTGTTGTAGGCCGCGCGCCAGCAGGCCTGCGAGACCAGCAGCTTGTCCGCACTCAGGCGCTGCACGGTGATCTCCTGCGGGCCCTCATTGGAGATCACGCTGTCGCCCGGGTGCAGGGCCTCGCAGTCGTCGGCGGAGGTTGCCGCGGCCAGCGCCGCGCGCAGTGCCTTCGATTCGCCCAGTGCTTCATCGGCGGGGCGGGTGGGCACTACCTTGGCCAGCTTCACCACCGGCATCGGCACGGCCGGCAGCACCGTGCTTTCCGCCTTGGTGCCCTTGCGGGCCAGCGCGCCCGGCGTGCCCAGCCGGCCCTGGAATTCATCCATCTTCAACAGCACCGCCGAGGCGCCGCGATCGGACACCGTCCAGCGCTTGCCGTCGTTGCCGGTCAGCACGATCCGGCTGGTGCCGGTCAGGGTGGACAGCAGTGCCTTCACCTGCGCCGGCGAGAGCACGGCGGTGCCGTCTGCGGCCTTGTAGGCCAGCGCGCCCAGCTTGGTGTCGTTGATCTGCAGTGACAGCTGCTTGGGCAGTGCTGGTCCGTCCATTTGCCCGAGCATCACCTCGGCCTTGACCGGCTGGTCGGGGCCCGCCAGCCGGGTCAGCAGGATAGACACCGGCGCATTGCCGCCGTCCGCGTCGTTCTGGTAACCGGCCGCGCGGCAGGTGCGGGTGTTGTCGCAGGCCAGCGTCCAGTCGTTGTGGGTGAAGCTCACGCCACTGACGGCGGCGGGCGCGGCGTGGGCCGGCAGCAACGGGGCGAGCAACAGCAGGGGGAGCAGGGCAGGCAGGCGCATGCGGGACGTCCTTGTAATGACGCAATGGGGGAGCGGCATCTTGGCCCACTGCGCCGGGCACGCCAAGCCTTGCATCGGCTCAACCCCGTTTGCCGGCATGATCCGTTCAACCTGCTGTCATCGGATAAGGAGCGTCACATGCAACGCACACTTCGTGGGATCGGCATGCTGGGCATGCTGCTGCTGGGCACGCAGGCAGGTCTGGCACAAGCACGCACCGTGCCGCGTCCGCCACCGGTGACGCCGGTGCTGCAGGTGGCCGGGGCCGAGGTGCCCGTGCAGCTGCGCCAGGTGCGCCTGGACAGCCGCGTGGTGGCCGGCCTGGGCGAGACCCGCATCGAGATGACCTTCTTCAACCCCAACCGCCGCGTGCTGGAAGGCCAGCTCGAGTTCCCACTCGCCGACGGCCAGCAGGTGGCCGGGTTCGCGCTGGACATCGACGGCGTGCTGCGCGACGCGGTGCCGGTGCCCAAGGCGCAGGGCCGCCAGGTATTCGAGGCGATCGAGCGGCGCCGGGTCGACCCGGGCCTGCTGGAGCAGACCGCGGGCAACCAGTTCCGCCTGCGGGTGTACCCGATCCCGGCCCACGGCAGCCGTCGCATCGTGCTCACCTTCCGTGACACCCTGCCCGTGGATGCAAAGGGGTTGCGCTGGGCCGTGCCGCTGCAGTTCGCGCGGGGCGCCGACGAGGTGGTGCTGCGCATGGAAGCCCGGGGCACCGGTGCCCCGACAACGATCCAGCCGTCGCCCTGGAAATTCAGCGCCGAGCAGGGCGCGTACGTCGCGCAGTGGCAGGGGCGCGGCGATGCATTGCCTGCCCAGGTGCTGTGGCGTCTGCCGCAGGTCCGGCAGCCGGACGTGGTGACCGGCCTGCACGAGGGACAGCGCTATCTGCTGGCGCAGGTGCCGGTGCCGGCACAGGCCACGCCGCGGGTGCTGCCCACGCGCGTGGGACTGTTGTGGGACGCATCCGGTTCGGCGCGCCAGCGTGACCGGGCCGCGGAGTTCGCGGTGCTGGACCGTTACTTCGGTGCGATGGGCACGGGCGAGGTAGAGCTGACCGTACTGCGCGACCGCGCCGAACCGACGCGCCGCTTCCGTATCCACGGCGGCGACTGGAGCACGTTGCGGACCTACCTGACCGGCCTGCCGCTGGATGGCGCCAGTGCGCTTGGCGCGTGGACCCCGCGCGCCGACATCGGCGAGTACCTGCTGGTCAGCGATGGCCTGTCCAACTACGGCACCCCTGCGCCGCCGACACTGGCAGCAGGGCAGCGCCTGTACGCGCTGAGCAGCGCGGGCTCGCGCACCGATGGTGCCCGCCTGCGTGCATGGACCGGGGCCCACCATGGGCAGGCATTGGTGCTGTCCAGTGTGGCCGAGGTCGAGGCGGTGCTGCCCTTGCTGCTGCAGCAACCGGCGCAGGTCGTGGCGTTGCGCGGCACCGGCGTGGACCAGCTGGTGGCCGACGCAAGCGCGGCCAGCCAGGGCTGGCTGCGGGTGTCCGGCCGGGTGCAGCGCGATGATGGCGTGGTGGAGGTGCAGGTGCGCCTGGCCGATGGCCGTGACCACACCCAGCGGATCACGCTGGCCGGTGCCCGCGCACTGGACGGGGGGCTGGTGGCGCAGGCCTGGGCCAGCGCCACGCTGGCCGGTTACGCTGCCGACCCGGTGGGCAATGGCGCGCGGATCGGCACGCTGTCGCAGCAGTTCGGGATGGTCGGTGCGGACACCTCGCTGCTGGTGCTGGAGACCCTGGACGACTACCTGCGCTATGGCATCCGCGCCCCGGCACCGCTGCGCGCCGACTACGACCGCCTGCATGCCGTGCGCATCGGCGACGAAAAGCAGGCGCGTGCGCAGCGCCTGGACCAGATCGCGCTGCAGTTCGCCGAACGCGAGCGCTGGTGGAACACGCGCTGGCCCAAGGGCGCGCCCGCGACCCAACCGGTGCTGACCAAGGCCGCGCCCATGGCGGTTGCCGCTGCGGATGCGCAGGTCTACATGGAGGCGCGCGCCAATGACGTGGTCACCCCGCCTTCGCCGCCCGCACCGCCGGCGCCGATGGCCTTGGCCGCTGCGCCGCGTGGCGACGTGGAGGCTGTCGCCGTCACCGGCAGCAAGCGCAGCCGCAGCAGCAACAGCGGCGCCATCGCGGTCACGCTGGCTGCGTGGGAACCCGATTCGGCCTATGCCCGACGCCTGCGCGGTGCCGCACCCGCACAGCTGTACGCGCTGTACCTGGCCGAACGCGAGCAGCACAGTGACAGCAGCGCGTTTTACCTGGACGTGGCCGACCTGCTGCTGGCCGCCGGCCAGCGCGAGCTGGGCCTGCGCGTGTTGTCCAACCTGGCCGAGATGCAGCTGGAAAACCGGCACGTGCTGCGCGTGCTCGGCTACCGCCTGATGCAGGCCAATGCGCCGGACCTGGCGGTGCCGGTGTTCCGCCAGGTGCTGCGGCTGGGCGAGGAAGAGCCGCAGAGCTTCCGCGACCTGGGCCTGGCGCTGGAGGCCAGCGGCCAGTACCAGCCGGCGCTGGACGCGCTCAACGAGGTGGTGGTGCGGCCCTGGGACAGTCGTTTCGACGGCATCTCGCTGATCGCGCTGGACGAACTCAACACCCTGGCCGCACGCGAACGCGTGGATGCCCGTGCCGTCGATCCGCGGCTGCGCCGGGCGCTGCCGCTGGACCTGCGGGTGGTGCTCAGCTGGGACAGCGACAACAGCGACATGGACCTGTGGGTGACCGACCCCAACGGCGAGCGCGCCTACTACGGCAACCGGCTCACCTACCAGGGCGGGCAGATGTCGCAGGACTTCACCGGCGGCTACGGGCCCGAGCAGTTCTCGCTGCGCGATGCCAAGCCCGGCAAGTACAAAGTGGAGGCGAACTTCTTCGGCAGCCGCGAGCAGCTGGTCACCGGCGCCACCACCCTGAGCCTGCGCCTGAGCACGCACTGGGGCACCGGCAAGCAGCGCGACCAGCAGGTCACGATGCGGCTGAAGGACAAAGCCGAGACGGTGCTGGTGGGCGAGTTCGAGGTGCGCTAGCACGCCACCGCGGTTCGACAGGGAGCAGGGCAGGGTGACGCAGATGACGTCGCCCTGTCTGCACTGGGGCGGGCGGCTACAATCCAGGGCCTGCCCCTCTTTTCCGGCCTTTCTGCATGGACCCTGTCATGGCCCCCGCCGCGCCGGTGCGCTGGCGTCCCGCCACCCGCTTCCTGGTCTGGTCGGCCATCCTGCTCACGACTGCGGTCGCCAATGCCTTCGTCGAGGTGATGGACGCCCAGCGCCGTGGCGATGGCCTGGCACTGTGGGAACCGATGATCTGGGAGCTCAGCAGTGTGGTCGTGATCCTGCTGACCCTGCCGTTGCTGTGGTGGGGTTGCCAGCGCTGGCCGCTGCATGCCGACACCTGGAAGCGACGGCTGCCGGCGTACCTGCTGGCCAGCGTGGCGTGGTCGCTGGTGCATGTGGTGGGGATGATGGCCCTCCGTCATGTGTCCTATGCGGCGCTGGGCCAGCACTACGAAGACGGCTCACCCTGGCCGACGCGGCTGGTGTACGAGTACCTCAAGGACGTCCGCGCGTTCTTCAGTTTCGTGGCGATCGAGCACTTCTTCAGCTGGTTCGGCCGGCGACGGCAGGGCGAGGCGCATCTGCTGGCAGCGCCCGATGACGCGCCCACGGCGGAGCCCGCCGATGTGGCACGTCCCGAACGCTTCCTGGTGCGCAAGCTCGGCCGCGATTTCCTGGTGGCCACCGCCGATATCGAATACGCGCAGGCCGCCGGCAACTACGTCAACCTGCGCGTGCGCGGGCATGACTATCCGTTGCGCAGCACCATGGCGGCGCTGGAGGAGCGGCTGGATCCGGCGATCTTCGTGCGTGCCCACCGCAGCTGGGTGGTCAACGTGCGCCGGCTGGTCTCGATCGAGCCCCTGGACGGCGGTGAGGCGCTGCTGCACATGGACGATGGCGGGCGGGTGCCGTGCAGCCGCCGGCAGCTGCCGTCGTTCCGCCAGGCATTGGCGGCGCAGGCCACCGGCTGACGGCAGAGCGCCGCCAGCCGGCGTGGCACCCCGGATGCCCGGGATGCCGTCAGGCAGTTCAGCGCTTGCCGTCTTTCTTGATCATCGCGTCGATGCGACCGGCGCGCGCTTCCGAGCCCGGGTGCGAGGACATCAGGCCACCTTCGCTGGACAGCTTGCGGAACATGCTGGCCAGCGCGGCCGGGTCGTAGCTGTGGCGCTTCATGAAGCGGTAGCCGTACTCGTCGGCCGCGCTCTCTTCCTTCTGCGAGAACTGGGCGTTGACGAAGCCTTCGGCCAACTCGCCCAGCTGGCCCTGGGTCAGGTCGGCGACGTTGGCGTTGCCGGAGGCGGCCAGGGTGTCGCGACCGGCCGAAGTCAGCATGGCGGTGCGCATCTTGGTCTTGCTGTGGCCCAGCTTCACGTGGCCGATTTCGTGGCCGATCACACCACGCACTTCATCGTCGGAGGCCATGTCCATCAGGCCCGAGTACACGCGCACGCAGCCGTTGGCCATGGCCCAGGCGTTGACGTCTTCGGTCAGGTAGACCTTGAAGTTGAGGTTCAGGCCGTCTTCGTTGGCCAGGCCCTGGGTGATCTTGGCCAGGCGCTGGGCATACGGGCTGTTGGCCGGGGCGATCTTGTTGTCCTTGTCCATGTAGGCGCAGGCCTGGTCGGCGGCCTTGGCCACGTCGGCATCGGACAGGGTCAGGGCCTGGCCGGCCTTCATGCCGGTGCCGGCCAGCGACTTCAGGTCGATGGCCGAGGCGTTGCCAGCGGCGAAGCAGGCCAGGGCCAGCAGAACAGCGGAGGATGACTTCCTCATCGGGTAAAACTCCATGTAGGTGGTATTGGGGGCGACCGCTGGCGGGGGCCAGCGGGCGCGGCAGGAGTCTACCCTCTGGCCCGCCCGGCGTGTTCACCCATCGCTGACGCGGGCCGCCCGGGCGCCACTGCCGCCGGCCGTTGCGGCCTCAAAGCCCCGGATAGGCTATGATGGACAGTCTTTTCGCACGCACTAATTGCCGACATGATCGAGCTCAATCCTGTCCGCCAGCGCATCACCGATCTGACCGATCGCGTGCTGTCGCTCAGGGGGTATCTTTGACTACGACGCCAAGAAAGAGCGTCTGGAAGAAGTAACCCGGGAACTGGAAAACCCGGATATCTGGAACAACGCCGAATACGCCCAGAACCTGGGCCGCGAACGCGCCAACCTTGAAAAGACCGTGGGCGGCATCGCCACGATCCTGGATGGCCTGTCCGAGTCCGGCGAACTGCTGGAACTGGCCGACAGCGAACAGGACGAAGATACCGCCCTGGCCGTGGTCGCCGACCTGGACAAGTACCAGAAGCACGTTGAACAGCTGGAATTCCAGCGCATGTTCTCCGGCCAGATGGACAACGCCGCGGCGTTCGTCGACATCCAGGCCGGCGCCGGTGGTACCGAAGCCCAGGACTGGGCCGAGATCCTGCTGCGCATGTACCTGCGCTGGTGCGAATCGCGCGGCTGGAAGACCGAGCTGATGGAAGTGTCCGGTGGCGACGTCGCCGGCATCAAGTCGGCCACGCTGCGCGTCGAAGGCGATTACGCCTACGGCTGGTTGAAGACCGAAACCGGCGTGCACCGCCTGGTGCGCAAGTCGCCGTTCGATTCGGACAACCGCCGCCACACCAGCTTCACCTCGGTGTTCGTGTCGCCGGAAGTCGATGACAACATCGAGATCGACATCAACCCGGCCGACCTGCGCACCGACGTGTACCGGTCCTCCGGTGCCGGTGGTCAGCACGTCAACAAGACCGAATCGGCGGTGCGCATCACGCACATTCCGACCAACACGGTCGTGGCCTGCCAGACCGGCCGCAGCCAGCACCAGAACCGCGACAACGCGATGAAGATGCTGGCCGCCAAGCTGTACGAGCTGGAAATCCAGAAGCGCAACGCCGAGCGTGACGCCGTGGAAGCCACCAAGTCCGACATCGGCTGGGGCAGCCAGATCCGCAACTACGTGCTCGACCAGAGCCGTATCAAGGACCTGCGCACCGGCATCGAGCGTTCGGACACGCAGAAGGTGCTGGACGGCGACCTCGACGAATTCGTCGAAGCCAGCCTGAAGTCCGGCCTGGCCGTGGGTGCCAAACGCACCGACGCCTGACCGTCGGGGCCGCCGCGCGCGGCCCCGATCCGGTGTGCCCGGGCCGCGCCCGGTTTCGCAATCCGCCCCGACCATCGGCATGATGGCGGGGACCGTACCTCCCCCCGACATACATAGACCCACGCCATGAACGATCAGACCGCCGCGCCGCAGCCCCCCGTCGACGAGAACAGCCTCATCGCCGAGCGCCGCGCGAAACTGACCGCCCTGCGCGGGCAGGGCATCGCCTACCCGAACGATTTCCGCCGCGAACAGTTCGCCGGCACCCTGCAGGCCGAGTTCGCCGACGCCGAGCAGTGGACCGCTGAAGCGCTGGAAGCCACCGACCGCCAGGTGAAGATGGCCGGCCGCCTCATGGCCAAGCGCGTCATGGGCAAGGCCAGCTTCGCCCAGATCCAGGACGAGTCCGGCCGCATCCAGCTGTTCCTGCAGGGCAGCACCCTGGGCGATGCCTACACGGCGTTCAAGGGCTGGGACGTGGGCGACATCATCGGCGTGGAAGGCGGGCTCACCCGCACCAAGACCGGCGAGCTGTCGGTCAAGGCCACCAGCATCCGCCTGCTGACCAAGTCGCTGCGCCCGCTGCCGGACAAGTGGCACGGCCTGGCCGACGTGGAGCAGCGCTACCGCCAGCGCTACGTCGACCTGATCGTGACCCCGGAGTCGCGCGAGGTGTTCATCAAGCGCTCGCGGATCATCCGCGCCATGCGCGCCTGGCTGGACAGCCGCGACTTCCTGGAAGTCGAAACGCCGATGATGCATTACATCCCCGGCGGCGCCACGGCCAAGCCGTTCACCACCCACCACAACGCGCTGGACCTGGACCTGTACCTGCGCGTGGCCCCGGAGCTGTACCTCAAGCGCCTGGTCGTGGGTGGGCTGGAGCGCGTGTACGAGATCAACCGCAACTTCCGCAATGAAGGCGTGAGCACCCGCCACAACCCGGAATTCACCATGATGGAGCTGTACGAGGCCTACGCCACGTACACCGAAGTGATGGACCTGACCGAAGGCGTGATCCGTGACGTGGCCAGCAAGGTGCTGGGCACCACCACGGTGGAGTGGGACGGTGCCACCATCGACCTGGCCCCGGCGTTCCGCCGCTGGCGCATGGACGAGGCCGTGCGCCACCACAACCCGGAGATCAGCGCCGCCGACTGCACCGACCGCGACGCGCTGGCCGCCCACTGCGAGCGCCTGAAGATCCGCATCAAGCCGTCCTACGGCTGGGGCAAGCTGCTGCTGGAGATCTTCGAGGCCACCGTCGAGCACACCCTGGTGCAGCCGACCTTCATCACCGACCACCCGGTCGAGGTGTCCCCGCTGGCCCGTGCCAACGATGACCAGCCGGGCTACACCGACCGCTTCGAGCTGTTCATCAACGGCAAGGAGCTGGCCAATGGCTTCTCCGAGTTGAACGACCCGGAAGACCAGGCGGCCCGGTTCCAGGCCCAGGTGACGGCCAAGGAAGGCGGCGACGACGAGGCCATGCACTACGACGCCGATTACATCCGTGCGCTGGAGTACGGTATGGCGCCGACTGGCGGCCTGGGCATCGGCATCGACCGCCTGGTGATGCTGCTGACCGGCAGCAGTTCGATTCGTGATGTACTGCTGTTCCCCTACATGCGTCCGGAAAACTGAGACGTACGTCCGGGTGCCCGACACGGGCATCCCGGGCGGGGTTCCGCTGTCGTGGCCGCGCGCGTATCTTTTCTGCGTGGTCATTGCGACAGTTCTGCGTGATGGCCAGGCAGGGATCGAGCCGAAGGCGGGCGTGACGCCCGCATCACACTGCGGCTACGATCATGAACCGGGCGATCGCGACGGGAGGCGGATCCATGCAAGGTGCCAGTGTGCAGAGTGGCGGAATATCCTTTCCGCAGCATGTTCCAGTGTGGTCCAGGAAGACGGCGGAAGCAGCCTTGAATATTGTCATCGTTGACGATCAGACGTCCGCGCGCACCATGCTGCGTCATGTCATCGAGGACATCGCGCCGGAACTGAGCGTGCACGACTTCGGTGACCCGCTCACCGCGCTGGCCTGGTGCGAGTCGCACCCGGTCGACCTGTTGCTGCTCGACTACCGCATGCCGGAAATGGACGGGCTGGAATTCGCCCGCCGGTTCCGCCGGTTGCCCAAGCACCGCGACATCCCGGTGATCCTGATCACCGTGGTCGGCGACGAGCCGATCCGCCAGGCCGCGCTGGAAGCGGGTGTGATCGATTTCCTGGTCAAGCCCATCCGCCCGCGCGAACTGCGCGCGCGCTGCTACAACCTGCTGCAGCTGCGCCAGCAATCGGAAAACGTCAAACAGCGTGCGCTGTCGCTGGAGCAGCGCCTGCTGGCCAGCATGCACGAAGTGGAAGAGCGCGAACGCGAAACCCTGTCGCGGTTGGCGCGTGCGATCGAGTTCCGTGATGCCGGCACCAGCGCCTACCTCGAGCGCATGGCGCACGTGGCCGGGTTGATCGCCGAACAACTCGGCCTGCCCGAGGAAGAGTGCAAGCTGATCGAAATGGCCGCGCCGCTGCACGACATGGGCAAGATCGCCATTCCCGATGCAGTGCTGCTCAAGCAGGGCAAGCTCAACGAAGAAGAGCTGGCGATCATGCGCCGGCACCCGCGGATCGGCTACGAGCTGCTCAGCGGCAGCCAGAACCGCTTCATCCAGGTGGGCGCGTTGATCGCGCTGCGCCACCATGAGCGTTATGACGGCAGCGGCTACCCCGACGGCCTGATCGGCGATGCGATCCCGCTGGAAGCGCGGATCGTGGCGGTGGCCGATGTGTTCGACGCGCTGATCTCGCCCCGCCCGTACAAGGAAGCGTGGACCATGGAAGCCACCATGGCCTACCTGTACGCGCAGCGCGGCCGCCTGTTCGACCCGCGCTGCGTGGACGCGCTGATGAAGGGCCGCGAGCAGCTGGAAGAGATCTGCGCCCAGCACTCGACCGCCTCGACCCGCCCGGGAATGTGAGATGCAGCCCCTGTACCCGTGGCTGAAGCGCCGGTTGGCGCAACGTCCGGATACCGAGCACGGGCAGGTGGTCGTGCGGATCGCCCTGATTTCGCTGATCCTGCTGTATGTGCTGCTGGCGGGGGCGCGCAACCACCTGCTGGACCAGTACCACGGCGTGCTGGCCACGGCGCTGACCGGGCTGGGCGTGTCGCTGCTGTTGCTGGGCTGGCTGCTGTGGCGGCCGCAGCGGTCGCACCTGCGGCGGGTGGTCGGCATGCTGGCCGACTACGGGTTGATCGCGCTGGGCATGATCCAGATGGGCGAGCCGCTGGCCTGGGTGTATGCGGTGGTGATGTGGGTGACGGTGGGCAATGGGCTGCGCTACGGCAACCGTTACCTCGCCGCTGCCATCGCGCTGGCCATGCTCGGCTTTGGTACCACCGTGTTGCTGACCCCGTACTGGATGGACAACGCCAGGCTGGCTTTCTTCCTTTGGTTGGGGCTGGCAGTGGTGCCGATGTGCTGCTCGACCCTGCTGCGCCGACGCATGCGAGTGCCCCCCATGAACGACTCTCCCCGCACCGGCCCCGCCGGCAAGCAGCACCTGCTGGCCCGGTTCAAGCAGCGCCTGTCCGGCCGCCCCGACAGCGAGCACGCGCAGAACCTGATCCGCATCGCCATCACCTCGCTGTTCATCATCTACCTGGGCTGGCGGTACCTGGAGAATCATGGCGATACGCTGCTGGCCACCTGGCTGATCCTGGCCTTCGAGCTGACGGTATCGGCCGGGCTGCTGGCGGCCATCCTGCTGCAGCCGGGCGTATCGCACGTGCGGCGGGTGATCGGCATGCTCACCGACTATTCCTGCATGGGGCTGATCATGACCATCCAGGGCGAGCCGGCCGCGCCGCTGTACGCGGTGTGCCTGTGGGTCACCATCGGCAACGGCATGCGCTATGGCAGCACCTACCTGCGCGTGGCCACGGCCATGGGCTGCGTGGCGTTCCTGTGCACGATCATGCTGGCGCCGTACTGGCAGCAGCACAGCTACCTGGCGTGGGGGCTGCTGCTGGGGCTGGCGGCCATCCCGCTGTACTTCGACTCGCTGCTGCACGCACTGACCCGCGCGGTGGCCGAGGCGCGCCAGGCCAACGAGGCCAAGAGCCGCTTCCTGGCCAACATGAGCCATGAATTCCGCACCCCGCTGAACGGCTTGGCGGGCATGACCGAGGTGCTGGCCACCACCCGCCTGGACGAGGAGCAGCGCGAGTGCCTCAACACCATCCAGGCCTCGGCGCGCAGCCTGCTGGCGCTGGTGGAGGAGGTGCTGGACATCTCGGCCATCGAGGCCGGCAAGGTCCGCGTGGAGCGCCACGAATTCGCCCTGGCCGACGTGCTGCAGGCGATCAACCTGATCCTGACCCCGCAGGCGCGCACCAAGGCGCTGGAGTACCGCGTGGTGGTGGACGAACACGTGCCGCCGCGGCTGTACGGCGATGCCGGCCACCTGCAGCAGATCCTGCTCAACCTGATGGGCAACGCGGTCAAGTTCACCGATGACGGCTTCGTGGCGTTGCGGGTGTCGCTGCTGGACGGGCAGGTCGGCGAGCGGGTGATGCTGCGCTTTGAGATTCTCGACAGCGGTATCGGCGTGCCGGCCGCGCTGCGCGAGCGCCTGTTCGATGCCTTCGAGCAGGCCGACGTGGGCCTGGCCCGCCGCCACGAGGGCACCGGTCTGGGCACCTCCATTGCCAAGGGGCTGGTGGAATCGATGGGCGGCCGCATCGGCTATACCCCCAACAGTCCGCGTGGCAGCGTGTTCTGGGTGGAAATCGCGCTGGACGTGGCGATGACCCCGGTACTGGCCGGCGACACCACCGAGAATGGCAACGTCATCGCCTTCTCCAATCCGTTCTTGCGCCACCGCGCCCGGGTGCGCAGCCTGCGCGTGCTGGTGGCCGACGACCATGCGGCCAACCGCATGGTGCTGCAGCGCCTGCTGGAGAAGGCCGGCCACAAGGTGGTCTGCGTCAATGGCGGCGAGCAGGTGCTGGACATGCTGGAGCAGTCCGACTTCGACACCGCCATCGTCGACCTGCACATGCCGGGCATGAGCGGGCTGGACCTGCTCAAGCAGCTGCGGGTGATGCAGGCCAGTGGCATGCCCTACATCCCGGTGATGGTGCTCAGTGCCGATGTCACCCCCGATTCGATCCTGCGCTGCGAACAGGCCGGTGCGCGCGCGTTCCTGGCCAAGCCGGTGGTGGCCACGCGGTTGCTCGACATCCTGGCCGACATCGCCGCCAACACGCGGCCCGAGCCGGGTATCCAGGCGGTGCCCGCCGCGCCGGTGGTGGCCGGCGCGCTGGATCCGGCGGTGCTCGACGAGCTGGCCGCGCTGGGCATGGGGGAGGGGTTTGAAAAGCAGTTCATCGCCCAGTGCCTGAGCGATGTCGACGGTTGCATGGCCCGTATCCACACCAGCGGTGAACAGCAGGCCTGGGATCAGCTGCGCGAACACGCCCACGCGCTGCGTGGGGTGGCCAGCAACCTCGGCCTGGTCCAGGTGGCCAATGCCGGGGGTGAGCTGATGCGCATGCCCGACTGGCAGCTCAAGGCCGAATGGACCCCGCGCGCGGCCGCCCTGGGCAATGCGTTGCGACAGGGAAGGAAGGCACTCGACGCCCGGGCTGTCGCCCTGCCGCAGTCCGATGGCGACGAGTGCACGCCCTCCTGAACATGGCCAGGCTCAGCCGGCATCACCGTTGCGCCGTCCCTGTGCCCGCACCAGCCGGTCCATCGTACGCAGCGACTTTTCGCCCAGCTGCATGGCCGTGTCCACCCAGATCTCGGTGATCCGCATCATTTCGTGCAGCGGCACCATGCTGGACACTTCCGACACTTCGCGCATGGCCGCCCAGGCGTGCGGAATGCGCTTGCTGTCCTTGATCACCCGCTCGACCGCGGCGACGCCTTCACCCACCGGCACCACCACGTCCACCAGGCCCATCTCGTGCAGTTGGCGGGCGGTGTAGAGGTTGCCGTCCAGCATGATCTTCTCGGCCAGGCGCGGGCTGATCCGCTGGCACATGAAGGAGTAGGCGCCCATGCCCGGGAACAGGTCGAACAGCACCTCGGGCAGGCCCATCAGCACGCCTTCCTCGGCCACGATGGTGTGGCAGCTCAGGGCCGCCTCGAAGCCACCGCCAAGCGCGTTGCCCTGCACCAGCGCGATGCTGTGCGCGCGCACGCCCAGGCCGGCGTGGAACGCATGCACCCCGCGCACGCAGCGCTGGGCGTAGTCGAGCAGGCGCGGGCGGTCGCCCTCGCGGATCAGGCGGCAGAACAGTTCCAGGTCGCCGCCCAGGTTGAACACGTCGCTGTCCGACGCCAGCACCACGTGCGGGGACAAGGCATGGGAGATGCTCAGGCGTTCGCCGAGCTCGCGCTGGTAGCCCACGATATCGTCCACCAGCCGCGAGGCGAAGCAGGGGCGACCGGGCTGGTCGACCAGGTTGGCGTGCATGTGGATCCAGTACACGTCACGGTGCGCTTCTTCGGTGATGCGCAGGGTCGGGTGCAGCTGCGGGCGGGGGGCAAAGGGATGGACTGCAGACATGGGAGTTCTCCGTAAGACCGTCCGGCCGACCGCATTGCGGACGGAGAATGAAGGGGGCGAGCAGAACGTGCGGCGGCGAGTGATTCTATGCGCGGGGTGTGAACCGCCTGCAAGCGGGGCTGGTACCGCCCGGCCGCCGCGCCGTCCCGGGCAGCACCCGGCACGGCCCGCCTTGGCAAGGCGAGGCCGGCAAACCCCTGCGGGGCGGGGCATCCTGCGGCGCGCAGGGGCTGGCACAGGGCCTGGCGCTACGTTTCGGAATGTGATGAATATGGAGGGTGGGGGCTGCGTACCGGTACCGGTGGCCGGGGAGGGCGCGCCGATGTGGCCCGGGGGGGCCATGGCGCACTTCGGCAGCGGTCATGCGTTCGCCGCGACGATTTGCGGCATCGGCAGTCGTTTGGGAACCGACGCTACCACTCCGGCCATCCTGGCGGCCTGACGGGGTCGCTGGTAGGGTCGCTCCCCAGACGACCGCACGCAGTGTGTCCCGGCCGATGGTGGGCATGACGTTGGCCGGAGCCGCCGCTTTGCAAGGATGCGACGCGGATGCGTTCTTCGGCAACGGGCATGCATTCGCCGCGACGATCTGCTGCATCGGCAGTCGTTTGGGAACCGCCCCTACCAGTACCACTGCCATTGACGGCGGCATGCCGTCCTTTCGACCACAGGCGCGCCAATCAAAAACCCCCGCCGTTTCCGGCAGGGGTCCTGTTCGTCATCGCTGTCCGCACATCCTTACGGGGCAGGCGTATCGCGCAGTTCGCGGCGCAGGATCTTGCCGACGTTGGTCTTCGGCAGTTCCTTGCGGAATTCCACGATCCGGGGGTGCTTGTACCCGGTCAGGTTGGCCCGGGCGTGTTCCTTGACCATCTCGGCGGTCAGGTTCGGGTCCTTCTTGACGATGACCACCTTGACCACTTCGCCGGACTTCTCGTCGGGCACGCCGACTGCGGCCACTTCGAGCACGCCCGGCATCATCGCGATGACGTCTTCGACCTCGTTGGGGTACACGTTGAAGCCGGACACCAGGATCATGTCCTTCTTGCGGTCGACGATGTAGAAGAAGCCGTGCTCGTCCATCCGCGCCATGTCACCGGTGTGCAGCCAGCCGTCGGCGTCGATGGCCTGGGCGGTTTCTTCCGGCCGCTGCCAGTAGCCCTTCATCACCTGGGGGCCCTTGATGCACAGCTCGCCCACTTCGCCCGGGGTCAGTGTCTTGCCGTTGTCATCCTTGACGCACGCATCGGTGGACGGGATCGGCAGGCCGATCGCGCCGTTGTACTCGGCCAGGTTGAGCGGGTTGATGCAGGCGGCCGGCGAGGTTTCGGTCAGGCCATAGGCCTCGACCAGGGTCACGCCCGTGGCCTTCTTCCAGCGCTCGGCGACCGCGCGCTGCACGGCCATGCCGCCGCCCAGGGTGAACTTCACGGTGGAGAAGTCGATCTCGTCGAAACCGGGCGTGTTGAGCAGGCCGTTGAACAGCGTGTTGACGCCGGTGATGGCGGTGAAGCGGGTGGCCTTGAGCTCCTTGACGAAGCCCTTCATGTCGCGCGGGTTGGTGATCAGGTGGTTGCAGCCACCGAACTTCATGAAGACCAGGCCGTTCGCCGTCAACGCGAAGATGTGATACAGCGGCAGCGCCGTGATGATCACTTCCTTGCCCGGCTCGATGCCCGACGTGGACAGCCACGCCGAGGCCTGCTGCATGTTGGCGATCAGGTTGCGGTTGGTGAGCATGGCGCCCTTGGCCACGCCCGTGGTGCCGCCGGTGTACTGCAGGAAGGCCACATCCTCATGGTCGATCTCGACCTTGGGCAGGGTGTGGCGGCTGCCCAGCTTGAGTGCCTGGTTGAAGCGCACCGCGCCGCGGATGCTGTAGTTGGGCACCATCTTCTTGATGTACTTCAACACGAAGTTCACCAGCAGGCCCTTGGCACCGAGCATGTCGCCCAGGCCGGTGGTGATGACCTGCTTGATCGGGGTGTCGGCAAGGACCTGCTGGACGGTGTCGCCGAAGTTGTCGACCACCACCAGCACCGCAGCGCCGGAATCCACCAGCTGGTGCTTGAGCTCGCGCGCGGTGTACAGCGGGTTGACGTTGACCACGGTGAGGCCGGCGCGCAGCACGCCGAAGGTGGCCACCGGGTACTGCAGGCAGTTGGGCATCATCAGGGCGACGCGATCGCCCTTTTTCAGCTGCAGCTCGCCGAGCAGGTAGGCAGCGAACTGCTCGACCAGCGCGTCGGTTTCACCATAGGTGAGCTGCTTGCCGAAACTGGAGTAGGCGGGACGGTCGCGGTACTTGGCCACCGAGGTATCGAACACGGCAGAGACCGAAGCGAACTCGTTGACGTCGATCTCGGCGGGTACGCCGTTGGGATAGCTCTGCAGCCAGGGACGTTCCAGACTCATATTCCCCCTCCAGGAATCGTTGATGAAAGTGTGTGCTGGCCCTGAGTATCCGCCAGTTCACGTCCGGGCAGCATACCGGGCCGGATGGAAAAGGCGAAGAGGGCGTGAAGAGGCGGCGATCTGCCGCGGGGGTGACGACCGCATGGCCCGTTGGCCCCGGTGGGTCGCGACCGCGCTGGACCACGAGCCCGGTGGGCCAAGACCCTGGTGGGCCACGACCGTTGGTCGTGGCGCTTTCATGGCAGCCCCGACCAACGGTCGGGGCCTACCGGTGGGGTCAGCCCTTGGCAGCCAGCTGGCGCAGTACGTACTGCAGCAGGCCGCCGTGCTTGAAGTACTCCACTTCCTTCGGCGTGAGCAGCATCACGTGCACCTCGAAGGTCTTGCGGGTGCCATCGGACTTGGTGGCTGTTACGGTGGCCGTCTTGCTGGCGCCATCGTTCAAGCCGGTGATGTCGATGGTCTCCGAGCCGTCCAGGCCCAGGCTCTGCGCGTTCTCGCCGGCCTTGAACTGCAGCGGCAGCACGCCCATGCCCACCAGGTTGGAGCGGTGGATACGCTCGAAGCTCTCGGTGATCACGGCCTTGACGCCCAGCAGGTTGGTGCCCTTGGCCGCCCAGTCACGCGACGAGCCGGTGCCGTATTCCTTGCCGGCGAACACCACCAGCGGCACGCCGTCGGCCTTGTACTTCATGGCCGCGTCGTAGATAGCCAGCTTCTGCGGCTCGCCACCGCCTGCGGGGAAGTACAGCGTGTTGCCGCCTTCCTCGCCGCCGAACATCAGGTTCTTGATGCGGATGTTGGCGAACGTACCGCGGACCATGACGTCATCGTTGCCGCGGCGGCTGCCGTAGCTGTTGAAGTCGGCCGGCTGCACGCCGCGCTCCTGCAGGAAGCGGCCTGCCGGCGAGTCCTTCTTGATGTTGCCGGCCGGGGAGATGTGGTCGGTGGTGATCGAATCCCCGAACAGGCCCATCACCCGCGCGCCGTGCACGTCGTCGACGTGGCCGACCTGCATGGTCATGCCGTCGAAGTAGGGCGGGTTCTTGATGTAGGTCGATGCGCCGTCCCATGCGTACAGGTCGCCGTCCGGCGAAGCGATGGTGTTCCAGCGGGTGTCGCCCTTGAACACATCGGCGTAGTTCTGCTTGAACATCTCCGGCCCGATGGTTGCGGCGATCACATCGCCGATTTCCTTGTTGCTCGGCCAGATGTCGCGCAGGTACACCGGGTTGCCGTCGCGGTCATTGCCCAGCGGCTCGGTGGTGAGGTCGATGTCGGTGGTACCGGCAATCGCATAGGCCACCACCAGCGGCGGGCTGGCCAGGTAGTTCATTTTGACTTCCGGGTGTACGCGGCCTTCGAAGTTGCGGTTGCCCGACAACACCGAGGTCACTACCAGGTCGCCAGCGGCGATGCCGGCGCTCACTTCGGCCGGCAGCGGGCCCGAATTGCCGATGCAGGTGGTGCAGCCATAGCCGACCACGTAGAAGCCGATCTTCTCCAGCTCGGTAAGCACGCCGGCCTTTTCAAGGTAATCGGTGACCACGCGCGAGCCTGGGCCAAGCGAGGTCTTCACCCACGGCTTGCGGTCCAGGCCCTTGGCGGCCGCGTTGCGTGCGAGCAGGCCCGCACCGATCATCACCGCCGGATTGGAGGTGTTGGTGCACGAGGTGATCGCGGCGATCACCACCGCGCCGTCCTTCAGGCGGAAACGCGTGCCATCCAGTTCCACATCGCTGTAGCCCTTGGCCAGCTGTTCGTTGCCGACCGCTGCGCCGCCGCCTTCGTTGACGAACTTGGACACGTCATCGTTGCGCTTGTCGCGGTTGGTGGTCAGCCCCACCAGGCTGTCGCGGTAGTTCTGCTTGACGTCTTCGAGCAGCACGCGGTCCTGCGGCCGCTTCGGGCCGGCCAGCGACGGCTTGACCGTGCCCATGTCCAGTTCCAGCGTGGCGCTGTAGCTGGCGTGCGCGGTCTGCGCGTCGTGCCACAGGCCCTGCGCCTTGGCGTAGGCCTCGACCAGGGCGATCTGTTCTTCACTGCGGCCGGACAGGCGCAGGTAGTTCAGCGATTCCTCGTCGATCGGGAAGATGCCGCAGGTGGCGCCGTATTCCGGGGCCATGTTGCCGATCGTGGCGCGGTCGGCCAGCGGCAGGTGCTGCAGGCCTTCGCCGAAGAACTCGACGAACTTGCCAACCACGCCGTGCTTGCGCAGCTGCTGGGTGACAGTAAGCACCAGGTCGGTGGCGGTGGCGCCCTCGGGCAGCTTGCCGGTGAGCTTGAAACCCACCACCTGCGGGATCAGCATCGAGGACGGCTGGCCGAGCATGGCCGCCTCGGCTTCGATGCCGCCCACGCCCCAGCCGAGCACGCCGATGCCATTGATCATGGTGGTATGGCTGTCGGTGCCGAACACGGTGTCGGGGTAGGCCACCGGCGTGCCGTCCTTGTCGGCGGTCATCACCACGCGGGCCAGATTCTCCAGGTTCACCTGGTGGACGATGCCGGTGTTGGGCGGCACCACCTTGAAGTTGTCGAACGCCTTCTGGCCCCAGCGCAGGAAGCCGTAGCGTTCCATGTTGCGCTGGAATTCGATCTTGCCGTTGAGGTCCAGCGCGTCGGGCGTGCCGAACACGTCCACCTGCACCGAATGGTCGATGACCAGTTCCGAGGGGATCTGCGGATTGATCTGTTCCGGGCGGCCGCCCAGCTTGACCACCGCATCGCGCATCGCGGCCAGGTCGACCACGCAGGGCACGCCGGTGAAATCCTGCAGCACCACGCGTGCGGGCATGAAGGCGATTTCGATGTCCGGCTCGGCGGTCGGGTTCCAGCGGGCCACTGCCTCGATGTGGTCGCGACCGACCGTGGCGCCACCATCCTCGTGCCGGAGCAGATTCTCCAGCAGGATCTTCATGGAGTAGGGCAGGCGGGAGATGTCGAACTGCTGTCCGAGCTTGGGCAGGCTGAAGTAGTCGTAGGTCGTGCCGCCGACGTCCAGCTGGCTGCGGGTGGAGAACGAATCGCTCATGCGGGGTGACTCCTCTTGCGGATGGCTTGCGTTGGCCCGCCCGAGGCAGGCCTGCTTGCGTTCGCCGTTGGCCCATAGGCCCGGTGACCGTTCCAAGTATGAACGATTCAGCCGGCCTTCGGCCTGCGGCATCGGGTCTCAGGGTACATAGAGATATGTATCGCTGATGTCATGGGGACCTGCGTATCCTTTGGCCGGCAAGGCCGGGATGGGGCGTGGCGCGTCCTCGGGTGGAAGTATGCCCCCGGAAGTATGTATAATTTGTGCATACTTTGGAGGGCCTACCGATGGAAGCCACCGTTGCAGAACGCGGACAGATCACCTTGCCCAAGGCGGTCCGCGATGCGCTCGGCCTGACCAAGGGCACCCAGCTGAAAGTGGAACTGGACGGCAGCCGGATCATCCTGCGCAAGAGCGTGGACGACGCGATTTCGCGCGCCCGCGGCAAGTTCGCCCTGGATGGCTTCGATTCGGCCCAGGCCGCCGTCGACGCGGTCCGCGACGCCGAGTGAGCCGCGCATGATTGCCGTCGATTCGCCGGTCCTGATCGAGCTGCTCAGCAACGGCCCCCAGGCCGACGCCGTGGAAGCCTGCCTGCGCCAAAGCCTGGTCGGAGGGCGCGTGGTGATCTGCGGCGTAACCCTGGCTGAGATCTGCGCCTCGCTGCGCGGCGGCGCCGAGGTGCAGGGCGCGCTGGAAGAAATGGGTATCCATTTCAGCCCGCTGGAGGCCAAGTCCGCATTGCGCGCCGGCGAGATGCACCGCCGCCACCGCCAGCGCGGCACCAGCAGGCGCGGGCTGGACGATTTCATGGTCGGGTCGCACGCGCTGCTGCAGTGCGATGGCCTGATCACCTGGAACGATACGTTTTACCGCGACTACTTCAAGGGCCTGAAGCTGATCGTGCCGCACGCTTGAGCCCACTTATTCCACCGCTGTATTCAATCGCAGTCTTTTCAAAGAAATCCCGGGAGTTGTCATGTTGGAAGCCTACCGCCACCACGTAGCCGAGCGCGCCGCGCTTGGCATCCCGCCGCTGCCGCTGAACGCCCAGCAGACGGCCGACGTCATCGAACTGCTGAAGAACCCGCCCGCCGGCGAAGCCGAGTTCCTGCTGGAACTGCTGACCCACCGCGTGCCGGCCGGCGTCGATGACGCCGCCAAGGTCAAGGCCTCGTACCTGGCCGCGATTGCCCTGGGCAGCGAAGTCAATGCGCTGATCAGCCGCGAGCGCGCCACCGAACTGCTGGGCACCATGCTCGGCGGTTACAACGTCGCCCCGCTGGTGCAGCTGCTGGATGACGCCGTGGTCGGCGCCATCGCCGCCGACGCGCTGAAGAAGACCCTGCTGGTCTTCGACGCCTTCCACGACGTGCAGGAAAAGGCCAAGGCCGGCAATGCCAACGCCCAGGGCGTGCTGCAGAGCTGGGCCGATGCCGAATGGTTCACCAGCCGTCCGCAGGTGCCCGAAAGCCTGACCATCACCGTGCTCAAGGTGACCGGCGAAACCAACACCGACGACCTGTCGCCGGCCCCGGACGCCACCACCCGCCCGGACATCCCGCTGCACGCCCTGGCGATGCTGAAGAACAAGCGCGATGGCATCGAGCCGGAAGAAGACGGCAAGCGCGGCCCGGTCAAGTTCCTGGAATCGCTGAAGGACAAGGGCCACCTGGTGGCCTACGTGGGCGACGTGGTCGGTACCGGTTCGAGCCGCAAGTCGGCCACCAACTCGGTGCTGTGGTTCACCGGTGAAGATATTCCGTTCATCCCGAACAAGCGCTTCGGCGGCGTGTGCCTGGGTTCCAAGATCGCCCCGATCTTCTACAACACCATGGAAGATGCCGGCGCGCTGCCGATCGAACTCGACGTGTCGCAGATGAACATGGGCGATGTGATCGAGCTGCGCCCGTACGACGGCAAGGCCCTGAAGGACGGTGCGGTGATCGCCGAGTTCAAGGTCAAGTCCGACGTGCTGTTCGACGAGGTGCGCGCCGGTGGCCGCATTCCGCTGATCATTGGCCGCGGCCTGACCGCCAAGGCGCGTGAAGCGCTGGGCCTGGCCCCGACCGATCTGTTCCGCCTGCCGATGGACCCGCCGGATACCGGCAAGGGCTTCTCGCTGGCGCAGAAGATGGTCGGCCGCGCCTGTGGCCTGCCGGAAGGCCAGGGCATGCGCCCGGGCACCTACTGCGAACCGAAGATGACCTCGGTGGGCTCGCAGGACACCACCGGCCCGATGACCCGTGACGAGCTGAAGGACCTGGCCTGCCTGGGCTTCTCGGCCGACCTGGTGATGCAGTCGTTCTGCCACACCGCGGCGTACCCGAAGCCGGTGGACGTCAAGACCCACCACACCCTGCCGGAGTTCATCTCCACCCGTGGCGGCATCTCGCTGCGTCCGGGCGACGGCGTGATCCACAGCTGGCTCAACCGCATGCTGCTGCCCGACACCGTCGGCACCGGCGGCGATTCGCACACCCGTTTCCCGGTGGGCATTTCGTTCCCGGCCGGCTCGGGCCTGGTCGCCTTCGCGGCCGCCACCGGCGTGATGCCGCTGGACATGCCCGAATCGGTGCTGGTGCGCTTCAAGGGCACCATGCAGCCGGGCGTGACCCTGCGTGACCTGGTCAACGCGATTCCGCTGTACGCGATCAAGTCCGGTCTGCTGACCGTGGCCAAGGCCGGCAAGAAGAACATCTTCTCCGGTCGCATCCTGGAAATCGAAGGTCTGCCGGAGCTGAAGGTCGAGCAGGCGTTCGAACTGTCCGATGCCTCGGCCGAACGTTCGGCCGCCGGTTGCTCGGTGCACCTGAACAAGGAGCCGATCATCGAGTACCTCACCAGCAACATCACGCTGCTGAAGTGGATGATCGCCGAGGGTTACCAGGACGCCCGTTCGCTGGCGCGCCGCATCGAGAAGATGGAAGCCTGGCTGGCCAACCCGGAGCTGCTGGCTCCGGACGCCGACGCCGAGTACGCCGCCGTCATCGAGATCGACCTGGCCGACATCCACGAGCCGATCGTGGCCTGCCCGAACGATCCGGACGACGTCAAGACGCTGTCGGACGTGGCCGGCGCGGCCATCGATGAAGTCTTCATCGGTTCGTGCATGACCAACATCGGTCACTTCCGTGCGGCGGCCAAGCTGCTGGAAGGCAAGCGCGACATCCCGACCAAGCTGTGGGTGGCCCCGCCGACCAAGATGGATGCCTCGGAGCTGACCAAGGAAGGCCATTACGGCACCTTCGGCACCGCCGGCGCACGCATGGAAATGCCGGGCTGCTCGCTGTGCATGGGCAACCAGGCACAGGTGCGTGAGGGCGCGACCGTCTTCTCGACCTCGACCCGCAACTTCCCGAACCGTCTGGGCCGCAACTCCAACGTGTACCTGGGTTCGGCCGAACTGGCCGCGATCTGCTCGCGTCTGGGTCGCATCCCGACCAAGGAAGAGTACATGGCCGACATCGGCGTGCTGGATGCCAGCAGCAAGGACATCTACCGCTACATGAACTTCGACCAGATCGAGGACTACCAGGACGTGGCCAAGACGGTTGCTGCCTGATGCGTTGCCGGCCGATGGCCGGCAACCGGTAGCCATCGACCGTTGGTCGATGGGCTGAAAACAAAAAACCCCCGGTGAAAGCCGGGGGTTTTTCGTTGTAATGCGTAGATTCCGTAGCGCCGGGCGCTGCCCGGCTGCCGTTCGCGCGGACCGCCCCAGCCGGGCAGAGCCCGGCTCTACGTGATTCGGACGGCCGGGCAGAGCCCGGCGCTACGTGGCTGGCGGTGAGCCGCCGGGCATGCGTTATGCGCGCGCCATGGCCATCAGTCGTTCGGCGATGCGTTCCAGCGGGACCATTTCTTCAGTGGCACCGAGCTTGTAGGCCGCGCCGGGCATGCCCCAGACCACGCTGGTGGCTTCGTCCTGCACCAGGGTGGGGGCGCCGGCGTTGCGCAGTTCCAGCAGGCCGCGCGCGCCGTCGTCGCCCATGCCGGTGAGGATCGCGCCGATCGCGTTGGCGCCGGCGCTTTCGGCCACCGAACGGAACAGCACGTCCACTGCCGGCTTGTGCCGGTTCACGGCCGGGCCGTCGTCGACGCGGCAGCGCCAGCGCGCACCGTCGCGGATGATCCGCAGGTGCTTGCCGCCGGGCGGGAGGTAGGCGTGGCCAGGCAGTACCGCTTCACCGTCGCTGGCTTCGCGCACGGACATCGCCGAATGGCGGTCCAGGCGTTCGGCGAACGGGGTACTGAAAGTAGCGGGCAAGTGCTGGGTCATCACCACCGCCGGCGCGTCGGCCGGCATGCCTTCCAGCACCACGCGCAGGGCTTCGGTGCCGCCGGCCGAGGCGCCGATGGCGATCAGGCGGTCGGTGGTGCGGAACTGGATCGCGCGCGGCGTGGCGGCCGGGGCCACCGCGTCCAGGGTGATGCGCGGAGCGCTGGGGCGGGCGAGGGTACGCACGCGGGAGCGCGCGGCCATCTTGACCTTGCCGATGATCTCTTCGGCATACGCCTGCAGCCCGCGGGCGACGTCGAATTTCGGCTTGGACACGAAATCCACCGCGCCCAGCGCCAGCGCCTGCAGGGTGGTGTCGGCGCCACGTTCGGTCAGCGAGGAGATCATCACCACCGGCAACGGGTGCAGCCGCATCAGGTTTTCCAGGAACGCCAGGCCGTCCATGCGCGGCATTTCGACGTCCAGGGTAATCACGTCCGGGGCCAGGCGCTTGATCTTCTCGCGGGCCAGCAACGGGTCGGCGGCGGTGCCGACCACCTCGATATCGCGGTCGCTGGCGAGGATTTCGCTGAGCATCTGCCGTACCACGGCGGAGTCGTCGACGATCAGCACGCGACAGGGGCCGGTCTGGGTCATTCGAACAGCTCCACGCCACCGGTGACCGGGGCCTTGGACAGGCGGGCGCGCACGGCCGATTCGGTGGCGGCCACTTCGGCTTCATGCGCATGCGGCAGGCGCTGCACGACGACGCGACCAGTATCGGCGAAGAACCACACCTTGCGCGGATGGATGCCGCACAGGTCCTCGGCCAGCACCGGGATGTGCTCTGCCTGCAGGTACTGGCGCACGAACTCGGCGTTGCGGGTGCCCACCGGGTTGCTGGTGAAGCCCTTCAACACGTTGGCACCGCCGAACACCTTGGCTTCCAGGCGCTTGCGGTGCGCGCCGCGCTTGAGCAGGTCGTTGATCAGCAGTTCCATGGCATAGCTGCCATAGCGGGCGGGCGCGCCGTCGCCGACGTTGCCTTCGGGCAGCAGGAAGTGGTTCATGCCGCCGATCTTCAGCACCGGGTCGCGCAGGCAGGCGGCCACGCACGAACCTAGCGTGGTGGTCAGCGCGGTGTCGTCGTCCACCACCAGGTACTGGGTGGGCAACAACTTGGCGGCCGTTACCTTGAAGCGGCTGTCGAAGTAGCGCATCACATCGTCATTGCGGATCACGGCGTTCATACCGGGGCTCCGGGGGCGCGTTTGTACAGCGTGCGCCCGCACGGCTGGATCAGGTCGGCGGCGTGCAGGTAGTTCTCCGAGTGGCCGGTGTAGAGCAGGCCGTCATCGCCCATGTGCTGGATCAGCCGCGACAGGATGCCGCGCTGGGTGGGCTTGTCGAAATAGATCATCACGTTGCGGCAGAACAACGCATCGAACGGGCCGCCGACGTCGTAGCGGCTGCTGAGCAGGTTGAGCGGGCGGAAGTCGATCAGGTCGCGCAGGGCCGGGTTGACCCGGCAGCTGCCTTCGTTGGGACCGCTGCCGCGCTGGAAATAGCGCTTCTTGATCGCCGGGTCGAGTCCGGACACCCGGTCGATGGCGTACACACCGCGGCTGGCGGTGGCCAGGACCTGGGTGTCCACGTCGGTGGCGAGGATCCGTACCGGCGGCTTGAGCGTGCCGAAGGCTTCGCAGGCGGTGATGGCCATGGAGTAAGGCTCCTCGCCGGTGGAGGCCGCGCACGACCACAGCTGCAGGGTGCCGTGGCCGGACCGCGCGCGCAGTTCGGTGTCGAGCTTTTCGAAGTGGTGCGGTTCGCGGAAGAACGCGGTGAGGTTGGTGGTCAGTGCGTTGGTGAACGCCTGCCATTCGTCGCCACCGTCGCGTTCGAGCTGATCCAGGTAGTCGTGGAAGTTGCGCAGGCCCAGCGCCCGCAGGCGCCGCGACAGGCGGCCGTAGACCATGTCGCGCTTGGCCGGTGCCAGCGAGATGCCGACACGCTGGTAGATCAGGTCGCAGACGCGGCGGAAATCACGATCGGCGAACTCGAATTCGCGGCCGTTCTGGGCGGTGGTGGCAGGGGCAGAAGGCGTGGACACGGGCGGACTCGAAGGAGGGTGGGGAGGCGGCGGCCGGGTGGCCACCGCGAAGGCTCAGAACTCTTGCCAGTTGCCGTCGTCCGGCGTGGTGCGTGGCGCGCGCGGGGCGGGCGCGGCACGTACCGGGCTGGGCGCGGCCGAACGGGCCGCAGGCCGTGCCGGGGCGGGCACCACCACGCGCGCGGTGACCGCGCTGACGGCGGCGGCCACGTGGTTGTCCAGGCGGAAGATGGCCACGGCGTCGGACAGCTGGCCGGCCTGTTCTTCCATCGCGCGCGCTGCGGCGGTGGCTTCCTCGACCAGTGCGGCGTTCTGCTGGGTGGTCTCGTCCATCTGCACCACGGTCTGGTTGACCTGGTCGATGCCGGCCGACTGTTCCTGCGAGGCCGCGGAGATCTCGGCCATGATGTCGGTCACGCGCTGCACCGAGGCGACGATCTCGCCCATGGTGGTGCCGGCCTTGCGCACCAGCGCCGAGCCGTCGGCCACGCTGGCCACCGAGTCGTCGATCAGGCCCTTGATCTCCTTGGCCGCACCGGCCGAACGCTGGGCCAGGGTGCGCACTTCGGAGGCGACCACGGCGAAGCCGCGGCCCTGTTCGCCGGCACGCGCGGCTTCCACGGCCGCGTTCAGTGCCAGGATGTTGGTCTGGAAGGCGATGCCGTCGATGACCGAGATGATCTCGGCGATGCGCTTGGAGCTGGCTTCGATCGCGCTCATCGTGGTGACCACCTGGCCGACCACCTCGCCACCCTGGCTGGCCACGCCGTGCGCGCCGATGGCCAGCTGGTTGGCCTGGCGGGCATGCTCGGCATTCTGGCGCACGGTGGAGGTCAGCTCCTCCATCGAGGCTGCGGTTTCTTCCAGGTTGGCGGCCTGCTGTTCGGTGCGGCGCGACAGGTCACTGTTGCCGCTGGCGATCTCGCCGGCCGCCTGGTTGATGCTGCCTGCCGCGGTCTGGATCTGCCCGACGATCTGGGTCAGCTGGGACACGGTGGCGTTGGCATCGTCGCGCATGCTGGCGAACACGCCCTGGAAGTCGCCGTGCATGCGCACGGTGAGGTCGCCTTCGGCGATGCCCGAGAGCAGCTGCGAGAGCTTGCCCAGGTTGTCGTCGCTGACCTGCATCATCGCGTTGAGGTTGGCGATCATCAGGCGGAAGTCGTGGTCGAAGCGGGCGGTGTCGCCGCGCTGGCTGAAGTCACCGGCCGCCGCCGCCGCGCCCAGGCGCTTGATCTCGGCATTGATGCTGGCCAGGTTCTGCTTGACCGAATCGACGGTATCGGTGATGGCCGCCTTCTCGCCGGGGTAGCGCGCGATCTCGGCGGACAGGTCGCCCACCGCGTAGCGCTGCACCACCTGCAGGACGTTCTGCATGGTCTGCACGTGCGCGCCGACCAGGGTGTTGGTTTCGTGCACCATCAGCCCGTACTCGCCGGGGAAGGCGCTTTCGTCCATGCGGAAGCTGGTCTGGCCGGCGTCGTGGCGGCTGGCCATGTCGCGCTGGCCGCTGATCACCGCGTGCAACTGCTGTTGCATGCGCGCCATGCTTTCCAGCAGGCGGCCCGGCTCGTCGTGGGCCTGGGCGCCGATGCGGCTGTCGAGCTTGCCGGCAGCGATGCTCTCGGCGACCTGGGTGGCCTGGCGCAGCGGCAGGGTGATGCGGTTGCCGATCAGCCAGCTGAGGGCCAGCACGATCAGGACCATGGCGCCGCCGCTGGCGGTCATGATGGCGGTGAACACCAGCGCCTGGCGCTGCACGTCTTCCATGTACACGCCGCTGCTGATGACCCACTGCCATGGCTTGTACAGGCCAGCGTAGGACGACTTGTCGTACAGGCCTTCGGCACCGGCCTTGGCCCACCTGTAGGAGACCACGCCGCCACCCTGGCGGGCGACCTGCACCAGGTCGTGGAACAGCTGCACGCCGTCCTCGGAGCGGAACGCCTGCATGTCCTTGCCGATCAGGTCCTTGCGGAACGGATGCATGAGCACGCGGTACTGGGTGTCGTAGACGCTGTAGTAGTAGGCGTCGCTGTCGGCGCGCATGCGTGCGAGCGCTTCCAGTGCGGCAGCCTTGGCCGCCGGTTCGGTCAGCTCGCCGGTTTCGGCCAGGCGATGGTAGTGGTCCAGGATGCCGTAGGTGAGTTCGACCTGGATCTTCAGGCTGTCCTTGCGGGTATCGGTGAGGTCCAGGTACTGCATGCGCGCGGCGATCACGGCCAGGGCGATGACGCCGACGGCGATCAACGCGGTGAGCAGGTTGAGCTTGCGCCTGACGGACAGGTTGGAGAAGTACTGGTTCCAGCGGCTGATCAGATTCATGGGCAGGGCATCTTTGGTCGACGAACGTGTCGCGGCAATGCTGTTATCGGCCAAAGGCAGCGGCTATTGAGGGTGGGTGGCTGAGCGTATTCAGGTTGGGGTGGCGATTGCCCTGGAGGAGGCGTCACTCGATCTCGGGGCAAGAGCGCAGACCCGAATACCGGGGCCGCCGCCGGGGTGCTTCCGGGACAGGCCATCGGCGGTGGGCCGAAGGGCGCGTTCGGCGCGCGCGACGCCGCACTGTGTCGGATTCGACCTGTCGACGCGCCTGGGGGGTGAGAAAAATGTACCGCACATGGCGTTGGTCGATCGGTTTGGTTGTCCAATGCAGAGTCGAATGCGACGTATCAATGTCGCATCGGACCAAACACATGAAATATCGGTGTTTTCCTACCGAATGCACAGGATTTTCCGAGTGTTTATCGCTGGAATCTGGTCCTACTCTCCACGCCCACACACTCTCGCAATTGCAGCTGCGTGGTCGGGAAGATCGTCGGACAGTGCCTGGGCACTGCCGGGGAGGCGTTAGCCAGGACGCTCCGCCAACGCCGGATGGATCACGCAGCGCGATGGCAGCACATGGATGGCTACGATGGCCGACGGCACCAACACCAGTACAGTGGCGCGCAATGCACTCACCTGTCAGCCGGGGCAGGTAGGCACCTCCAGCGGTGACTACTACGCACCGCCGGACCGGCAGTTCGCCCCGGTACGGCACGGGAACGCGGTGCGCTCATTCACCGACGGCTGCTCGGCGATGCATGCGATGGCCGACGCGATCCGTGGCGCGCAGAAATTCATCTTCATTGCCGACTGGCAGCTGAACTTCGATACGGAGTTGACCGGGCGCGGTAATGGCTCGCATGGAGGGCGCTTGAGCGAACTGCTGTTTGACGCGATCAACGCGCGCGGCGTGGATGTGCGGATACTGCTGTATGACAGCATCGAGGCGGCGGCGTATACGCATGAAAATGAGGCGCGCGAAGCGCTGTACAAGATGCGCGATGAAAATACGCCGGGGAAGATCCAGGTCGGGCTGCATAATCCGGCAACCGGCCGTCGCGACAATTTCAACATCGGCTTTTCGCACCACCAGAAAATGCTGGTGGTGGATGGGAAATGTGGCTTCGTCGGCGGCCTGGACATTGCCCACGGGCGGTGGGATGACGGCAACTTCGATGTGGTCTGCGATCCCGTGCTGCACGTCCTCAATGACCATTACAACAACTGCCTGTTGAAGCCCAGGGGCATGACCGGCGATGAGCTGGACCTCACGGTTGACGTACCGGACGTCGGCCCCGACGCCAAGGGTCGGATACATCCAGGTTTCGCGCTCGCCTACCTGCCGGGAATGACCATTGCTGTGTATCGTCTGAAGGCCCAATGGATGGCCGGCGCCGCACTGGCCGAAATGCTGGATTATGCGGACAAGACCGCGATCAGCACCCGGGCCGAAGCGATGGGCGAACAGATGCTGAGCGATGCGATCATTTCGGCACTGCAGGAAATGATCGACATGAACGGTGTCAAGGAGTTCATTACGGTGGTGCGCACCATGCGCAGTCTGCTGGAGGGGATCAACATCGACCTGGAACAGGCCCGGCACAAGTACCGGGAAGTGACTGCTGCCGGTAACCGCACGCTGGACGAAGCCGCCAAGGGTGACCTTGAAGGGGCGCGTGATGCCGCTTGGGGCACGTTGGATGCGTTCACCGATATCGTTGCCAGGGATGTGGACCGCTGGCTGACCGAGAAAGGCGCCGCACTTGAGCGCTATCACCGCCGATATCTGGAGGTGAGGGGGCGGTTGAACGACTATTCCACCGATGCGTCCCAGGTGTTGGTGGATATCGAAAAAGGCAAGGCTGAAGTGTTTGAAAAGCTCGATAGCGCCCGGGAGAAGTGGGCGGCATTCCAAACGTGGATTGCCGAGGGCGTCGATGAATCCCGGACCCTGCTCGACAGCGGTCGCCAGCCGCGGATGCCCTGGCAGGACGTGCATGCATGTATCGAGGGCCCGGCAGTATTCGACATCTGCCGGAATTTCATGCATCGCTGGAATGCCATGGTGTGGCAGAACCAGCGCGGAGCGGCCATGCCCGGCAAACTGGCCGTTGGGGGTATCAATGCCGGTATCGATCTGGCCGCGGAGTACGGCCAGCAGATGCCGCGCCAGCACTCCATCGGGCGTGGCCTGGAATTGACCGCGCTGGCAGATGACTGGGTGCGGGCCATGGGAGGCACGCACGCCCTGTTCGGCGATCTGTGTGCCCCCGGCACTGCAGGCGGCATCAGCGTACAGATCGTGCGATCGTCCGGCACGGCACTGCACGATATGGAGCGCAGGGCGTGCCGGAAGTACGGCCTGGACCTTGTTGATGGCAGTGACCTTGCGTCCTACTGGGAGCGCGACCAGCCCATGCGCTCCATCCAGGACGCAATGCTCAACTGCATCGCCTCTGCCAAGGCCTTTGTGTATATCGAGACCCAGTTCCTGATTTCAGACTGCGGCTTCTCCGATGCCGAGCCGGGGCGGGCATTGGACAGAAGCATCCGTAACAGTCGGCGCGGTCCGTCGACCGAGGAAGAAGAAAAGACTGCCCGTCGCACCACGCGGGGGCTGGGCATCGCCGGCGGCCCGCTGGATGCGGTGCTGCCGGGTACGCCGGTTGCAGACACGCTCGCGTTCAAGCCCGGCGTGCCCTCGGCCGCCAAGAACACCTTGGTGGAGGTGATCGCCACCCGCATTGCCAAGGCGATTCGCAGCGGCATGGGTTTCCATGTCTACATGACCTTGCCGGTGCATCCGGAAGGCAGTCTGAAAGATGGCGCTGTGGTCAAGCAGCACTACTGGCTGCAGCAGAGCCTGTTGCGCGGAAACCACAGCCTGATTCGCCGCATCTGCCGGGCCCTGGTGGCCAAGCGACTGGGTATCCGGGATGTAAGCGTCAGCGAGAAAGATCTCGGCACCGAAGTTGCTGCGGGCACATGGAAGGACTATCTGACCGTACTCAACCTGCGCAGCTATGGTGTGTTGAAGGACGTCAATCACGACAAGTACACAGAAGGCCCGCGTACCGCAGGTGCCAGTGCGGCGAGTCCGCCGCTGTATGTGGTGACCGAGCAGTGCTATGTGCACTCCAAGCTACTGGTCGTGGATGACGCGGTGGCCATCATCGGCAGCGCCAACTGCAACGACCGCAGCCTGCAGGGCGATGGCGATACCGAGCTTGCGGCGGTGATCGTGGATACTGATACGTCGGTGCAGGATCTTGGTAATGGCGTGAAGGTGGTGACGCGGAAGTTTGCGCGGGATCTGCGGATACGGCTTTGGCAGAAGTTCCTGGGGATGTCGATTGAGGTTGAGGATGTCGAGGGACGAGGTCATAAGGACAAAGGTTATACGAATGCTATTGCAGAAGACGATGACCGCCATCCTCCGATAACGAGGCAGACTCATGATGGCCTGACTCTGCAGCGTCCGGTGTCGCTCGATGCCATCAGGTACATTCGAAAACTTGCGGACGATAACGCATCGGCTTATGAAGAAGTATTTACCAATGTCCCCTGCAACTGGATGCCTCGCTATGATTCTCCCCTTGCAGGGTTTCCGTCAAAGGAGTGGGATGAGAGCAAGCAGGCAGTGATGCGCTATCTGCACGCACAGCCGCCTGACCTGCAGCCAGCTTACATGGAGGTTGCCAGCGTCGTGCAGGGGTGGGTAACACGCACCGTTGGCCGCCACGCGGTAGCAAAGGCAATTGCTCGCCTGAGGGGTGGTTACGATGGCAGCCCAGTCAGTGGCTTCTGGGTAACGATGCCGCTTGATTGGGGGCATGGAATGGATGACCCTGCGCCGGCCATGCCGGTTGAGCTTATTGCCGCGGTTCCCCCGCAAGCCGGTCGGAAGGCGGGGCGTATACAGGCGTTTGAACATTCGGGCGTGAAGACCCCTACGGAGCGAGCATGATCTTTGAACGACCCCCCATCTCTCTGGCGCTGATCATGTGCGGTCTTGGCGTCGCGAGTGCAGCAACTGCCTGCACGGACCGCAGAGACCCGCTCGCCTCGCCAACTGCTGGTGTGGTGCTGCGCTTCGGTAACTCGCTGTCCTCCAACGTGTTTGTTTCCAATCCGGGCGTACACCGGGACGGCACCGTCACGCTTCCGGGTGTGACGCCGGAGGTCAAGGATGTGCCGCATGGCAAGTTTGATCAATGGGGTGGCAGGGTAATATTCATCGAGCCGGATGGGCGCGGCGGTCAGCGCATATGTCGCGTAGAAACCTGGGAGAGCAGGTCGATCGAGCCAACAAGCAAAGGCGCCCAAGAGCCCAGGATCAGGTTGCGTACGGATAGCCACGGAAAAGTCGGGGTTGTTGCTTATAAGCCAACGCCTGCGCAGGAGCGCAATCCTGTGCTGGCCCCGTTGCTGCCATATTATTTCATGAGTGGTGCGCGCGGCTACTTCTATGACAAACACAACAATATTGTGGAGGTGGCCACGTACAGGTCTCCGGAAGTGGATGCACTCAACAAGTATCCGATCAAGGTGGCAGCGCGGCGGGTTCGCAACTGCTTCAACTATCGCGACGGAAAGGTGGTGGCGGCCGCGAGGCCAGAGCATGAGATTGCAGCCACGTTGCCGGACTTCTCTTGTGATGAACTGGCTCGTGGTGACGTGTCATATCGAGAGTACAAGTACAATTCCGACGGCACTCTGCGCGCAGCAGTTAGTTATAACGAGAGAGGTGCGCGAGATAAGAGCAGTGTGTCTACACCTGGTCACGGAGGTGGTAGTGGCACGGTGCGGTTCTTGCACGGCACAGAAGAAAAGGAGGCGACAACGGCTTCCTTCAGATTCAGTGCGTTGAATTCGGTGACGAGTTTATATACCACACAAATGGATCTCTTCATGGACGACGCGCAGCCGCTGTACGCGGAGCGCTCAACGAGTGGCGGGGCAAAGCTCAGATACAGCTTCCCTGACCAGGCGGTTCCACTTTCAGCAATGGACAACAAGTTCGCCAATCTCGAGCGCTACCCGCGCATCAAAATGTACTCCCACCGCAGCGGCATGGTCATCTATGAAATGTTCGATGCAGGCGCCCGTACGCCGCGGCAGCGGCAATGGCGCGCACTCGATCTGAGCCGACAGGAGTTCTACAGCGGCAACGGCAAGCTCACCCGGGTGATCCACTTCGGGTCAGCGTCGCCTGATGCCTACAAGGAAGACCTCAGGGCTCACGCCGAATCCGGTGTGCTCAAGGTCACCCCGACCACCAGCGGCTATGCCAGCTACCGCGTCTATGACTACAACACGCGAGGCAAGGAGAGCCTTGTCTTCGTCTGCTGGGAACAGGACGTGCCCAGCAACAGGCCGTTACGGCACTTCCCCTGGTGGACGCCAGACCCTGCACCGAAGCGCGGCGAGGAGGAAGCATTGATGTATGGCATGACCAAAGTTGCCAACCAATGTGGCACGCCGGATGGAAAGATGCTCATCGAAGGGCTTTGGCCTATCAAGGAATACATGGCGACGACGTATGGATACGACGTGGAGAAGCTCAGCTATGGCCAAAAGCAGTGAGGGCAGGTAGCTGGGCGCATCCAGGTTGCGGTACAGGCACTCCATGGATGGCCGCCCGCGTGCCCGCCGGTAGAGCTGACCGTGGGTCTGCTGCGCGCGGTGCCGGAGGGTAGCGCCGACCGTTGATCGGCTGCAGGCGGTGATGGACGGTGCGCAGCCGACCAACGGTCGGCTCTACTGGTGCTCGCGGGGGCATGCGCCTTGCCAACAAAAAGGCCCCGATGGGTATCGGGGCCTTCTGTCATGCGGGATTGCAGGCTGCTGGCGCGCTTAGAACTCCTGCCAGTCGCCGTCGGCCAGTTCGGTGGCGACCGGGCGGGCTGCTGCGCGGCGGACCGGGGCCGGGGCGGCGGCAACCGGGCGTGCGGCACGCGGGGCCGGGGTGGCCACGGCTGCCGGCGGCAGCACCACGTCATGCGCGTCGAGCTTGAAGATCGATACCGCGTCGCTGAGGTGGCCGGCCTGTTCTTCCATCGAGCGGGCGGCGGCGGTGGCTTCTTCCACCAGCGCGGCGTTCTGCTGGGTGGTTTCGTCCATCTGCACCACAGTCTGGTTGACCTGCTCGATGCCGGCCGACTGTTCCTGCGAGGCGGCGGAAATCTCGGCCATGATGTCGGTCACGCGCTGCACCGAGGCGACGATCTCGCCCATGGTCGCGCCGGCCTTGTGCACCAGCGCCGAGCCGTCGTTGACCTTGCCGACCGAGTCGTCGATGAGGCCCTTGATCTCCTTGGCCGCACCGGCCGAACGCTGGGCCAGGGTGCGCACTTCGGAGGCGACCACGGCAAAGCCGCGGCCCTGTTCGCCGGCACGCGCCGCTTCCACGGCCGCGTTCAGCGCCAGGATGTTGGTCTGGAAGGCGATGCCGTCGATGACCGAGATGATCTCGGCGATCTTCTTGGACGAGGTCTGGATCGCGCTCATGGTGGTCACCACCTGGCCGACCACATCACCGCCCTGGCTGGCCACGCTGTGCGCGCCGATGGCCAGCTGGTTGGCCTGGCGGGCATGCTCGGCGTTCTGGCGCACGGTGGAGGTGAGTTCCTCCATCGAGGCCGCGGTTTCTTCCAGGTTGGCCGCCTGCTGTTCGGTGCGGCGCGACAGGTCGCTGTTGCCCGTGGCGATCTCGCTGGCCGCCGAGCTGATGGCCTGGCTGGAGTGCTTGATCTTGGTGACGATGCCGCTGAGCTGTTCGGCGGTGGCATTGGCGTCGTCGCGCATGGTGGCGAACACGCCCTGGAAATCACCGTGCATGCGCACCGTGAGATCACCCTGCGACAGCGCGGTGAGCAGGCCGGAGATCTGCTCGATGCTGGCCGCGTTGGCGTCCAGCAGGCCGTTGATCTGCTGGGCCAGCTGCAGGAAGAAGCCTTCCTTGCCGTCGGCGCGGATGCGGCCGGACAGGTCGCCGGCGGCGGCCTGGGCAATCACGCGGGCCACTTCGGCTTCGACCAGCGCTTCCGGCGTACGGTCGCGCCACTCGACCACGTGGCCGACGCTCTCGCCTTCTTCGTTGCGGATGGTGGAGACCACCTGGGCGAACTGCGCATCGCCGAACTGCATGGCGCGACGGGCCACGCCGTTGGCCTTGAGGTTGTTCAGCAGGGTGGCATCCATCTCGCCGCGGTGCTCGAGCACGGTCAGCGGGCGGCCCACCAGCGAGGTATTGGCATCGAAATCGGGCAGGTGCTTGCGCAGCTCCTCCTGGTACTGGGACAGGCTCTGCTCGAGTGCGCGGTTGGCGTACACGATGTTGAGCTGGTTGTCGGTCAGGTACACGCCGGTGGAGCTGTAATCCAGCGCGGTGCGGATGCGCAGGTTCTCGCGGGCGATGGCCTGGTCGGTTTCGGTGCGCTCGCGCAGGTCGCGCTGCATGCGCTGCATGGCCTGCATCAGGTCGCCGACTTCATCCTTGCGGGTGACGTCGATATGGCCGTCAAGCTTGCCGCCAGCCACGTCATTGGCGACCGACACGGCGCCGCGCATGCTGCCAACCAGCGAGCGGGCAAACAGGTACACCAGCACCAGACCAAGTGCGGCACCGCCGAGCAGGGCGATGATGGTCAGGGTGGCCGAGGCGGCATAGGTCGATTCGGCCTCATCGCGCGAGGCGCGGGCAAGGCGGTTGTCTTCGGCGATCAGGGCTTCCAGCGCCGAGGAGGCTTTCAGGTGCTTGGTGCGGGTTTCGCCGACGAAGGTGTCCACGGCGTCATCGGGGAGATCCAGTTCCAGCATCTCGGTGACGGCATCGTAGGAGGCCAGCGAGTCTTTCCAATCCTTGGCGAAGGTGTCAAACAGCTTCTTCTGCTGGGGATTGTCGATCAATTCGGGGTATTTCTTGATGGACAGGTCGATCTTGCCGCGCAGTTCGGCGGCGCGCTTCTTGGCGTCGGCCTTGACGTCGTCGCTGGCGCGGATCAGGCCCTGGTAGGCCGAGTTGCGGTATTCGCCGACCATGCCGCGGATTTCACCGGCGGTGCGGATGCTCTCCATCCGGTGGCCAGCCAGTTCGGTGGTGACGTTGTTGAGCGAGTAAAGCCCGCGATACGCCACGATGCCCTGCAGCAGCATCACCAGCAGGAGGACACCGAAAGTCAGCATCAACTTCGGCATCAGTTTGAGGTTGTTGATCCAGGGCATGGGCGGTGCGATCTCCAGTGGCAAACGCGTCCGGGCGTCGTGCCCGGTTGCAGCGACCACGCCGGCCAGTGCCGGCGTGGCATGGCGTACGGCGGATTACTTGATGTTGGCGAGCTTGAGGCCGGCCGGCGAGCTGACTTCGATTTCAGCACGCGATGCGTCACGGGCGATCTTGCCGATCACGCACACGGTCTTGCCTTCCAGGCTTTCCAGCGGGAAGCTGAACTTGCCGCGGTTGGCGCCGGCGATGCGGGCCGAGAAGGTGTGGCGCGGGAACGCGCCGCCCATGTACAGGAAGGTCGGCTGGCCTTCGGAGCCTTCGGCGTAGCGGGCCTTTTCGACCTTGCCGCAGACCATGCCGTCCTTGCCGACCGAGCGCGGCGCCATTTCCGGCGGGATCATCTCGGCCGACTGGGCGAAGGCGGACGAGGCAGAGGAGGCGAGGACGGCAACCGAGAACAGCGCAAGCAGGGACTTCATCGGGAAGAATCTCCGGGGGAAATTGGACGAGTTGGCCCGGCCTTGGGCAGCCCTACACAGCCGGGTCCTGAAGCAGCTATCGGCCGTCGCGCAGGGAACTGAAGAACTTTTTTCACAACCCGGTCGAATCGACCGGGATGGGTGGGGCACGATCAGGCGGCGGCGTCTTCGACCTGGGCCGGCTGGCCCATGTCGGCGCTGTCGAGCAGGGTTTCGATATCCAGCAGGATCAGCATGCGATCGTCCTGGGTGCCGATGCCGGAGATGAAGCGGGTATCGACGGCGGCGCCAAACTCGGGGGTGGGGCGGATCTGGTCGGCGTTGAGCGGGATGACGTCGGAGACGCTGTCGACGACGATGCCGACGACGCGGTCTTCGACGTTGAGCACGATCATGACGGTGAAGGCGTCATACGTGGCCTTTTCCAGGCGCAGCTTGAGGCGCAGGTCGATGACCGGGACGATGGTGCCGCGCAGGTTGATGACACCCTTGATGTAATCGGGGGCATCGGGCACGCGGGTAACCGAGTCGTAGCCACGGATTTCCTGGACCTTGAGGATGTCCACGCCGTAGTGCTCGGCGCCGAGGGTGAAGCTGAGATACTCGCCACCGCTGCTGGCGGCGTTGGGGTTGCTGTCGTTCATGGAAGGAATCCTGGGTCGGGCGTGGCGGTAAGGAAAAACCGGGCGTCACGCTCAATATCGGCCTGGAGTCGGGCGACTTTAGAGGAGGTGGTCTGTTGCGGCGGACAGCTATTCACTGCTGATGCGCGGCGGGCGGTGCCAGGCCCTGCCGGGACACGCCGCAAGTACGTCCGTGTAGGCTCGTGAGCGCCATCCATGGCGCCCAACGGTCCCGGCAGGGCCTGGCACCGCCCGCCCCACAGGTTCCGTGATCGGTTGGATAAAGCCGCCAGTGGTGAGGAGGGGTAGTGCCGAGCGTTGCTCGGCACCTACACCTCACCCTCTCAGGCGCTGCGTGCTCTTGATCTCAACACGGCGAAAGCCATCTGCGCTGGGGCGGCACGGGTGGGTTGGCGGGACCGTTGGGCGCCATGGATGGCGCCCACGAGCCTCCAAGGATGGATTCACGGCGTGTCCCGCCAACCCACCCGTACCGACCCACTCCAACAGACCGAACCGCCGCAGTTGCAGTTGAAGTTGACGTTGCTCCAATAAAAAGCAGCCCGCCTAAATTTCCCCATTTTTGCGGGCGCTGCGCTGGCGGTCGATGCGGAAAATGTAGCGCTGGATCGCACTGTCGCCCCCGCGTGGCAGCGAATCGAAACGCATCCCCACGCGCTTCATCTCCACCCCGTTCGGCAGCTTCACCGCCAACTGATTGCACACGATCAACGCGATCTGCAGCGGCCCGCCCTCCGGCATGTCCAGCCGTGCGTCATACCGCTTCTGCAGCGCGAACACATTGCAGTCTACCGGCACCGTCACCGCCAGCCCGCCGCCACTGATGTCCACCACCCGCAGACTCAACGCCTCGCTGCGATCCTCGTTGATCGGGAACAGCAACTGCGGAGAATCCGTGATCGGCGTCTCCAGACGGTACAGCTCCCGACGCTGCAGATGCACCAGCTCGCTCGGGAACGCCACCCGGAACGCCACATGGTGCGTACTGCCCACGCGCTCCAGATGGTCCAGCCGGAAACGGACCATCACCTTGTCCAGCTGCGCGAAGCACAACAGGTGCCCGGCCTCTTCCGCCGCCCGGTTCGCCGGCTCGGACGGACTGCCGTCCAGCAGCAGCATGTCCTCGTCTTCGTCCAGCTCCAGGATCGCCGTCGGGAACGACTGGTCCCGCCCGCCCAGATGCGCGTTGATCAACGAGCGCTGATCGATCAATGCCTGCAGCAGTTGACGGATCTGCCGGGGATTGCGGACCAGGTAACGATCGTCCGCGCCGTCGTCGTGCGCGGCGTGGTCGTCGTCGTGTGCCTCAAAGCTGCCTTCGGACATGGATGCGTGCTGAATAGAGTGGGCGCCGCCGGCGGTTTTACCAGGGCTCTGTCCGTTTATCGGCAGCGGTTCACATTAATGTAGGGCCAATCCGTGTAGATCCGCTCGGTCGCCCCAAACGCACGACACCCCGCCGAAGCGGGGTGCCGTGGACACGCATCACAGGGCAGGGCGGATCAGAACTCCTGCCAGTCCCCTTCATTGGCCAGCACCGGTTCGCGCACCGCAGCACGCCGCACCGGCGCTGCTGCTGCACGCGCACGCGGTGCCGCAACGGCCGGGGCACGGCTGCTCGCCGCCGACACGCTCGCCACCGGGGCCGCCTGGCCGTCCAGCTTGAACAGTGCCACGGCGTCGGTCAGGTGGCCGGCCTGCTCTTCCATCGAACGGGCGGCGGCGGTGGCTTCTTCCACCAGCGCGGCGTTCTGCTGGGTCGTTTCGTCCATCTGGGTGATGGTCTGGTTGACCTGCTCGATGCCCGCCGACTGCTCCTGCGAGGCGGCGGAAATCTCGGCCATGATGTCGGTCACGCGCTGCACCGACGCCACGATTTCACCCATGGTCTCGCCGGCCTGGTTGACCAGCGCCGAGCCTTCGGCAACCTTGCCCACCGACTCGTCGATCAGGCCCTTGATTTCCTTGGCTGCACTGGCCGAGCGCTGGGCCAGGGTGCGCACTTCGGAGGCCACCACGGCAAAGCCGCGGCCCTGTTCGCCCGCACGCGCCGCTTCCACCGCCGCGTTCAGCGCCAGGATGTTGGTCTGGAACGCAATGCCGTCGATCACGGTGATGATGTCGGCGATGCGGCGCGAGGAGGCGTCGATCTCATGCATGGTGCTGACCACGCGGCCGACCACGTCGCCGCCCTGGCTGGCCACACCGTGCGCGCCGATCGCCAGCTGGTTGGCCTGGCGGGCGTGTTCGGCGTTCTGACGCACGGTGGAGGTCAGTTCCTCCATCGAGGCCGCGGTTTCTTCCAGGTTGGCGGCCTGCTGCTCGGTACGGCGCGACAGGTCGTTGTTGCCCGAGGCGATTTCGCCGGCGGCGGTGCTGATGCTGGACGACGCGTGCTGGATGCGGCCCACGATCTGGGTCAGCTGGGCGACGGTGGTGTTGGCGTCGTCGCGCATGCTGGCGAACACGCCGTGGAACTGGCCCTGCATGCGGGCGGTCAGGTCGCCGTTGGCGATCGACTGCAGCAGGTGCGACAGCTGCGACAGGTTGCCGTCGGCCACTTCCATCATCGTGTTGAGGTGCTCGATCATCACCCGGAAATCGTGATCGAAGCGCAGCGCATCGCCACGCTGGGTGAAATCACCGGCCGCGGCGGCCTGGGCCAGCGACTGGATCTGGGTGTTGATGGCCAGCAGGCTGGCCTTGGCGGCGTCCATCGATTCGTGCAGGATCGCGCGGCTGCCGGGCAGGCGGCGGGCATTGGGCGACAGGTCACCGGCGGCGTACTGGTTCAGCACGGCGATGGCGTCCTTGATCGCATCCAGGTGGTCGAACACCACCGTGTTGGTGCCCACGGCCAGCTCACCGTACACGCCCGGGAAGTCGGTGGGCATGCGGTGCGAGATATCCGGGCCGGCATGCATCGCGGCCATCTGCCGGGTTTCTTCGGAATAGCGGCGCAGCATGCTGGTCATTTCGCCGGTGGCGGCCAGCATCTGCCCGGCCTCGTCGGCGCTGGTGGCGCGCGTGGTGACGCTCAGGTCGCCCCGGGCCACCGACTTGATGGCATGCACGGCCTGGCCCAGCGGGCGGGTGATGATGCGCGAGATCATGAAGGCCAGGGCGGCGGCCACCAGCGACAGCAGCACCATGCAGCTGATGATGGCGATCACGCTGGTGCGGTGGGTGGCGTTGGCCGCGGCGATCTTGCTTGCCATCAGGCCGTTGCTGAAGGCACCCAGTGCCTTGAGGTCGTCGAACAGCTGGCGACGGGCCGGGCGCGACTTCTCGTCGGACACCTGGCGGGCCAGCGCCCCATCACCGGCGGCGACGGCGGCGCGCAGTTCGACGTTGGCGGCGAAGTAGGCATCGGTGTCGGCGGACACCTTGGCGAACAGGGCACGCTCGCGCTCACCGGCCGGCAGTGCCGCGTAGGCAGCCAGTTCGTCGCGGACCACCTTGGCGGTGGTCTCCATGCGCTTGTTGTAGTCGGCCACCTTTTCCGGCTGGTCGAACATGCTCACCTGCGCCATTTCGTAGGTGCGGAATTCACCCAGTTGCGAGCGCACTTCGCCCAGATGCTGCACCGACGGAATATCGTTGCTGGCCATCGCGCCCAGTTCGGCGTTGGCGCCATTGAGGCGAACCAGCGCGAAGGCACCGAGGATGACGGTCATCAGGGTGGTGAGGGTGAAGCCCACGGCCAGTTTGCGGGCGATGGGCAGATCGTGGAACCACTTCATGGCAGGAACTCCGGGCAGGGCAGTGGCGCGCAGCCGTGGGGGCGCTGGGCGTGAGGTCGTGGCGAATGCGGGATGGGGCGAGGGGCGCGTGACGAAGAAGTCAACGCTCTCCCGAAATAGCGGCGACGCAACGCCGCAACTTGAGTGTTCGATGTCACATTTTTTCGCGGCATGCAGCCGCGCCTCACAAACCCGCATTGGTTGCATAAGCAAGCAACCGCAAGGCTTTCGATTCGCGGCTCGAGGAGGCGGCTCAGTACGCCAACGTATCGCCGCCGATCAACATCACAGTTTCAAAAAGGGGCGCAAAATGCACAGTCCCGGCCGGAGACAAATCACCCGGTAGTGCCGGCCGCTGGCCGGCAACCAGGAAACCCCCAGCACCCGGTAGTGCCGGCCGCTGGCCGGCAACCAGGAAACCCGCAGCAATCGGTAGTGCCGGCCGCTGGCCGGCAACCCCATGGACCCCAGCCGACAACGCGAGGAGCCGGCCAGCGGCCGGCACTACCGGGATGCAGACGGAGGCCGCGGGCCCCCAAACGAGGAGCCCCCGCTAGTAGCGGGGGCGCGCCGACGGCGGGGGGTGTTGGGTGCTGGTAAGCCGGGGCCCAGGGTTTGCGCAGCAAACCCTGGGGAAATCTTCGCGAATGCGGAGATTTAAGCGGCTTGTGGCATCCGCAGCGACCGCACCAGGCCACCGATATCCACGATCAGCGACACCCGGCCATCGCCCAGGATGGTGGCACCGGACACGCCACTGATGCGGCGGTAGTTGTTCTCGATGTTCTTGACCACCACCTGCTGCTGGCCGATCAGTTCGTCCACTTCCAGCGCGATCTTCTGGCCATCGCCTTCGACCACCACCACCAGTGAGTCGTCCTTGGTGCGCCCGCCGAACCCGTAGTACTCGCTGAGCGAGAGGATCGGCAGGTACTCGCCACGGACGCGCAGCACGCGGCCTTCGCCGGCCATGGTGCGTACGTCTTCGGGCTGCGGCTGCAGGGCTTCAAGCACGTAGGCCAGCGGCAGGATCACCGTTTCACCGGCCACCGCCACGGTCATGCCGTCGAGGATGGCCAGGGTCAGCGGCAGCCGGATCAGCACGCGGGTGCCATTGCCGGCCTTGCTTTCCAGCTGCACTTCGCCACCCAGCGCCTGGATGTTGCGGCGGACCACGTCCATGCCCACGCCACGCCCGGACAGGTCGGTGACCGCGTCGGCGGTGGAGAAGCCCGGCTGGAAGATCAGGTCCCAGACCTGCGCGTCGGTGGGGTTGTCGGGCACGCTCAAGCCGCGCTCGAGGGCCTTGGACAGGATCTTGTCGCGGTTCAGGCCGCGGCCGTCGTCGCTGACTTCGATCACGATGTGGCCGCCCTGGTGCGAGGCCGCCAGGGTGATCGTGCCGGTCTCGTCCTTGCCGGCGTCGCGGCGGACGTCGGGCATTTCCAGGCCGTGGTCGATGGAGTTGCGGACCAGGTGCACGAGCGGATCGGCGATCTTCTCGATCAGGCCCTTGTCCAGCTCGGTGCCTTCGCCGATGGTGCGCAGGCGCACGTGCTTGCCCAACCGCGAGGACAGGTCGCGGACCAGGCGCGGGAAGCGGCGGAACACCGCATCCACCGGCAGCATGCGCACGCCGATGACCGCTTCCTGCAGGTCGCGGGTGTTGCGTTCGAGCAGGTCCAGGCCGGCGAACAGCTGTTCGGCATGCACCGGGTCCAGTGCGTGCGAGACCTGCTTGAGCATGGCCTGGGTGATGACCAGTTCGCCGACCAGGTTGATCAGGGCATCGACCTTTTCCACGGCGACGCGGATCGAGGTTTCTGCTTCATGTGCGGCAGCGGCAGGTGCGGCGGCGGTCGGCGTGGCTGCCGCCGGTGCCGGGGCAGCCGCAGGAGCCGCGGGTGCGCTGGTGGCCAGGCTGGGCGGTGCGGCCGGACGGATGTCCAGTTCGCAGTCGTCCACCACCCAGGCGAAGGTGTCTTCGATCTTGCTGCGCGGCACCTTGCCGACCAGGCCCAGGTCCCACGCCAGGTGAGCTTCAAGCGGGTCGAGCTGGTCGAAGCCGGGCAGGCGGTCCAGCCGCGCGGCCACCTGCAGCGAGCCCAGGTGTTCCAGTTCGCGGATGATGCGCAGCGGGTCGTTGCCACTCATGAACAGCGACGGCGAGGGCACGAAGCCGATCTGCCACGCTTCGGGGGTGTCATCCACCTTGGCCGCCGCGACCGGTGCGGCGGCCGCCGCCTGGCCGGACAGTACCGCTTCCAGGCGTGCCTTGATCGCCGCCACAGCCTGCGGGTCCGCCGGCTGGCCGTGCTCGGCTTCGCGCAGCAGGGCGCGCAGCACGTCCACCGAGGACAACATGGCGTCCACCGCGGTGGCTTCCAGGGCGCGCTTGCCGGCACGCAGTTCGTCCAGCAGGGTTTCCAGCACGTGGGTCAACGCGGCGATCGCGTCGAAGCCGAAGGTGCCGGCGCCGCCCTTGATGGAATGCGCGGCGCGGAACACCGAATTGATGATTTCCGGGTCCTGCTGGCCCGATTCAAGCGCCAGCAGGCCAGCCTCCATTGCATCCAGCCCCTCGCGGCTTTCTTCAAAGAACGTGGCGTGGAAACGTTGCAGATCCATGCTCATGGTGCGTGGGGTCCGGTTGCGAAGGGAGGGAGGGTGGTGCGGTGGGGCGTGCTGGGATCAGCCCAGCACTTTCTGCACGGTGGCGACCAGCTGTTCGGGATTGAACGGCTTGACCAGCCAGCCGGTGGCACCGGCGGCCTTGCCTTCGGACTTCTTGTCGGCGGCCGATTCGGTGGTCAGCATCAACATCGGGGTGAACTTGTAGTCGGGCAGCTGGCGCAGCTCGCGGATCAGCGAGATGCCGTCCATGTTGGGCATGTTGACGTCGGTCACCACCGCGTTGAAGCGCTGGCCCTTGGCCCGGCCCAGTGCGACGGCACCATCTTCGGCCTCTTCGACCGAGAAGCCGGCCGAGGTGAGGGCGAAAGAGACCATCTGGCGCATCGACGCCGAGTCGTCCACCACCAAGATTCGTGCGCTCATGCAGCGTTCTCCACAGATTTCAGGTTGTCATGGGTTGCGTCCAGGCCGAGGGCCTGGGTGAGGCCGAGCAGTCGCGCGGCATCACGGAAGGTGGCAGTGCAACCGTCGAATCCGGTCGGGTGGCCTGCCTGGCGGCGGGCGTCGACGAATGCGCACAGGACCTGCATTGCTGCGGTGTGGATACGGCTTACCTGGCTGGCATCCAGCGTCAGGTCGCCGGCCTGGTCCACCAACGGGGCCAGGCGGGTTTTCAGCTCGGTGCTGGTCTCGATTCCGAGATCACCACCCAGGGCAACAGTGCTCATGTTTGCTCCGGACAAACGGTTCCGAGAGAGATAACGGCCCAAACCCACAAAGCTTTAGGGGCGCGCCGGGGGATCTTCATCGTTCTGTCGGGTGGCGTGGCGGGTAGAGCCACCCCATGGGTGGCTGCCAGGCAACGGCATGGCAAAAAGCGTTTGCCAGGCCGTCACGGCGTCGGGCCGGACGGCAGCCACCCAGGGGGTGGCTCTACCGCTCAGTTCAGCAGTTGCGTGGCGTCCAGCAGGATCATCGGCTGGGCGCTGATGCGGGCCACGCCGCGGAACAGGTCGTTGGAAATCTGGCAGATGCGGGCGGTATCGGGCGGCTCGATCTGCGAGTCGGTGAGATTGGCCACGTCTTCCACGGCCGACACGCGCAGGCCCATGGTTTCACCATCTTCCTCGAGCACCACGATGCGGGTGTTGGCGTCTTCCTGGGCCGGGCCGGCGCCCAGGTGGATGCCCAGGTCCATCACCGGTACCACCTGGCCGCGCAGGTTCATGATGCCGAGCATGGCGTCGGCGGTACCGCGCAATGGCAGCAGCGGCACCGGCAGCACCACTTCCTGCACCTTGAGCAGTTCCAGTGCGTAGGCCTGGGCGCCGCAACGCAGGCGCAGCCAGCGCGAGGTGCGCTCGCTGGCCCGACGGTTCTCGCGCGGGCTGGAGGCCGGATTGCGCGCCTGGGCCTGCAGTTCCTGCCAGCTGCCCGGCCGGGTGTGCGCCGGTGCCGGGGCGGCACTGCGGGCGCTGGGGGCACTCATCGGCATCGGGGGGGGCATGGCGCGGGCGGTGGGTGTCGGGGCGGGGGCGGGAACAGGGCGAGCAGGGGCGACCGGGGCTGCGACGGCCGGCGCATTGTCGTGCAGCACATCGTCGGGAAGGTCGTCCCAGCTGGGCCTGGCCGCGTCCGCGCCGGCAGTCGCAGCGGGGAGCGCCGCGACCGGCGGGCCGAGCGCGGGGTCGTTCATCAGCTCGTCGAGCAGGGCCAGGTTGGCCGGCGCGCCGGGCGAGGTCGGGGTGTCGTGGACGGTCGCGAGGGTGTCGACCGGTGGGCCGAGCGCGGGGTCGTTCATCAGCTCGTCGAGCAGGGCGAGGTTGGCGGGCGCGCCGGGCGAAGTCGGGGTGTCGTGCACGGTCGCGAGAGTTTCGACCGGAGGGCCGAGCGCGGGATCGTTCATCAGCTCGTCGAGCAGGGCCAGGTTGGCCGGCGCGCCCGGGGCGGTGGGGGTGTCGAACTGCGCTGAGGGTGCGGGTGCGGGTGCGTCGTTGTCCGGATCGGTGCCGGCATCGGCCAGCGCGTGGCGGGCGAACTCGGCGCTGATCGCACGGGCCACGCCATCGGCTTCGGCGTCGTCCTGCGCGGCCACCGCGGCGGTCGGCAGGGTCGATACGTCGGCCTGCACCGGTGCCGCCGGCACGGCATCGCCCAGCAATTGTTCCAGGTAGTCGTCGAGCACGCCGGCGGTGTTCATGCCGCGCGCTCCATCTGCAGTGCGTCGTCGGCCATGATCCATTCCAGAGCACGGCGGTACGCCGCCAGGCCACGGCCGGGGTAGTCGTCGGACTGCGCCGGAATGGTCAGGCTGGCGGCATTGCAGATGCGGGTGTCGACCGGAATCGCGTCTTCCCAGACGCGGTGGCCGTGCGTGTCCTGCATCAGCTTGACGGTTTCGTTGCCGGCGCGGGTGCGGCGGTCGAACAGGGTCGGCAGGATCGACATCGGCAGCGGGCGACGGCGCGAGCGTTCGACCATCTCGCCGGTCCGCACCATGCCGTCCAGGCCGTGCAGGGCCAGCGGTTCGGCCTGGGTCGGAATGATCAGGCGGTCGGCGGCGGCCAACGCATTGATCATCAGCAGGCCCAGCGTGGGCGCGCAGTCCAGCAGGATGTAGTCGTGCTGGCCCTGGTGGCGGGCAAAGGCGTTCTGCAGGGCCAGGCCGAGCCCGGGCTGGTTGGCGCTTCGCCGTTCCAGGGTGGCCAGCGCGGCCTGCGCGCACACGTAATCCAGGCCGGGAATATCGCTGTGGCGGCTGAGCGAGGACAGCTCGGCCGGCGGCGCGCCGAACAGTTCCAGCACGCCCTGCGGCGGCGGGTCCAGCGGCACGCCGAAGGCGCGGGTCAGCGACGAATGCGGATCAAGATCGATCAGCAGCACACGGTGGCCCAGGGTGGCCAGGCCACGGCCCAGGGCCAGGCTCGTGGTGGTCTTGCCCACGCCGCCCTTCTGATTGGCGATTGCCCAGATGCGCATTCGGTTCACTCCTTCATTGCAGGGGAGACGGCGGCGCCCACACGGCTGCCGGCCGGCACCGGTGGCAACTGCACCGGTGCGATGGGGGTTACGGAGGGGGTCTTGCCGGGCGTGGCCGGGTCCGATTCGGCGGTCAACTGCGGCCCGATCGGATCCACGCCCTGGGCGGTGTCGGCCAGGATGATCACCATCACGCGCCGGTTGCGGTTGCGCCCTTCGGCGCTGGCATTGTCTTCGCGCGGGCGGAACTGACCGTAGCCGACCATCGCCAGCCGCGACGGCTGCAGGCCCTGGTCGGCGAACAGGTGGACCACGCTGGCCGCGCGCCCGGCCGAGAGTTCCCAGTTGGAGGGGAACAACGGCGTGGCGATCGGAATGTTGTCGGTGTGGCCTTCCACGCGGACGCCGTTGGGCGCCTCGCGCAGCACCTGGGCCAGCTTGGACAGGGTGTCGCGTGCGTGCACGTCCAGCGTGGCCGAGCCGGTGGGGAACAGGATGTCACTGTTGATCTCCACCTCGATCCACAGCTCGGTACGACGCACGGTGATCATGCCGCGCTCGATCAGCGGCGCCAGCGTGGCGGTGAGGCGGTCGGCGATGGTGTTGAGCTGGCGCTCGGCGCGTTGCAGCTGTTCCTGGTTGCGCACCGAGACCGGCATGCGCATCTGCGAGGCCATCGCCGGCAGCAGGGTGGGGTCGTTGGACGGGGCCGGCGCGGCCGGGCCGACGCGGTTGCCGGCCTTGATCACCGACGGGCTGTCCCAGCCGCCGCCCTGCACCTGCTGGTTGCCCACCTGCACCGGGTTGATGGTGCGCGGCGCGCCGCCAAAGGCGGTGGTCAGCGCATCGGCCATCACCCGGTACTTGCCTTCGTTGAGCGAGGAGATGGCGTACATCACCACGAAGAAGGCGAGCAGCAGCGTCATGAGGTCGGCATAGGGAATGGCCCAGGCCTCATGGTTGGCATGCTCTTCGTGATGCTTGCGACGGGCCATGTCAGTGCAGGAACCCGGAGAGGTTGGTTTCGATGTTGCGCGGGTTTTCGCCCTGCGCGATCGAGATCAGGCCTTCGATGATCATTTCGCGGTCGCGGCTGTTGTGGTGGATCACGCTCTTCAGCTTGGCCGACACCGGCAGGAACAGCAGGTTGGCCGAGGCGATGCCGTAGATGGTGGCGGTGAACGCCGCGGCGATGCCGTGGCCGAGCTTGCTCGGGTCGGCCAGGTTCTTCATCACCGCGATCAGGCCCAGCACCGCGCCGATGATGCCCAGGGTGGGGGCGTAGATGCCCATGCCCTCGAACACCTTGGACGCGGCCAGGTCCTGGTGCTCCTGACTGCTCAGTTCGATTTCCATCATGTGGCGGATGGTTTCCGGCTCCACGCCATCCACCAGCAGTTGCAGGCCCTTGCGCAGGAACGGGTCGTTCTGTGCGTCCACCTGGGCTTCCAGGCCGAGCAGGCCCTGGCGGCGGGCGATGTTGCTCCATTCCACGATCTGCTTGATCAGCTCGTGGCGGTCGCTGCTGGGCGGCAGGATGACCCAGCGCACAATCTTGAAGGCGTGCTTGAACACCGCCGGCGAGGTGTGCAGCAGGATGGAGGCGATGGTGCCGACGATCACGATCACGAAGGCGGCCGGCGACCACAGTGACGCCAGGCCGGCTCCCTTGAGGATGCTGCCGCCGACCAGTGAGGCCAGGGCGAGGAAAAGTCCGATGAGGCTGAGTCTGTCCATGGGTCCGTTATCGGCGTATGTGAATGGGACTTGAGATGCCGAAGGAATCCGGTGGGGCGGCGGTCACAGTTTTGGAGGAAGCAGCCGGGCAGAGCCCGGCTCTACAAAGCGGTTAGCGGAGGCCGTCCACGTCCAGGATCAGCGACATGCGGCCGTCGCCGATCAGGGTGGCACCGGCGTAGCCGCGCAGGCCGCGCAGTGCCTTGGGCAGGGGTTTGATCACCACTTCCTCGCGGCCCCGCACCTGGTCCACCACCAGCCCGAAGCGGGCTTCGCCGGCCTGCAGCACCACGATGGTGAGCAGCGACGAGGCGGCCGGTGCGACGGCCAGCCAATGGCGCAGGTCCACCAGCGGCAGCGTGTGCGACTTGCGGTCGAGCACGGCGCGGCCGTCGAACCAGCCCAGCGAGGTGTTTGGCGCGTGCAGCACTTCCATCACGCGGGCCAGGGGCAGGGCATAGACGTCTTCGCCGGCCTGCACCAGCAGGGTGGGCAGGATCGCCAGGGTGAGCGGGACGCGGATCATGAAGCGGCTGCCACGGCCCAGCTCGGACTGGATCTGGATCTGGCCGCTGAGCTCGCGGATGCGCGACTGCACCACGTCCATGCCGACGCCACGGCCGGAAATGTCGGTGACTTCCTGCTTGGTCGAGAAGCCCGGCAGGAACACCAGGTGCAGGCATTCCTCGCTGGTCAGGCGGGCCGCCGCTTCCGGATCGATCAGGCCCTTTTCGCGCGCCTTCTGGCGCAGCCGTTCGGGATCGATGCCGGCGCCGTCGTCCTGCACTTCAATGCTGACGTAGTCGCCTTCCTGCTGCGCCGACAGCCGCACGTGGCCGCTGCGCGGCTTGCCCTGGGCTTCACGCAGGTCGGGGGTTTCCACGCCGTGGTCGATGGCGTTGCGCACCAGGTGCACCAGCGGGTCGGCCAGGGCCTCGACCAGGTTGCGGTCGAGCTCGGTTTCAGCGCCGACCAGCTCCAGTTCCACTTCCTTCTTCAGGTTGCGCGCCACGTCGCGGGCGACCTTGGGGAAGCGCGAGAACACCTTGCCCACCGGCTGCATGCGGGTGCGCATCACCGCCGACTGCAGGCGCGCGGTGGCGATGTCCAGGGTGGAGACGGCGCGGTCGAGTTCTTCGTCGTGCAGGCGCGCACGCAGCGTCTTGAGGCGGTTGCGTGACAGCACCAGTTCGCCGATCAGGTTGACGATGGCGTCCAGGCGCTTGGTGTCCACGCGCACCGTGTGCTCGGCCTCGGCCACCGGCTTGTTGGCAGCCGGCTTGGCCGGCGGTGCGGCCGGTGCGCGCGGTGGCGGGGCGGCCGCGACTGCGGGCTTGGCGCCGGGCACGGCGCCGCCGTGCAGCTGGTCGAGCAGGGCTTCAAATTCGTCTTCGCCGATCAGGCCGTCGTCTGCCTTCCTGGCCACCGCTGCCGGGGCGGCGCCGCCGTGCAGGGTGTCGAGCAGTGCTTCGAACTCGTCTTCGCTGATCAGTTCGCCGGTGGCCGGCGTAACGGCAGCGGCCGGGGTGGCCGGGCCGTTGACGTCGAACTGTGCGATCAGTTCCGGCGGCGCGTAGCCCGGCTCGGTACCGGCCGAGACCGAATCCAGCATCGACTGCAGGTAATCCAGCGATTGCTGGGCGGCGTCGAAGTGGTGGGCCTGCAGGGTGGCCTTGCCGGAGCGGGCCATGCCCAGGGTTTCCTCGGCGGCATGGCACAACTCGACCATGGCCTGGATGCCGAGGAAGCCGGCACCGCCCTTGAGCGTGTGGAAGCCACGGAACACCGCATTGAGCTGGTCACTGTCCTGGGGCGACTGCTCCAGCGACACCAGCTGTTCGCCAAGGCGGTCCAGGATTTCCTGGGCCTCGAGGATGAAATCGGCGGCAATATCGTCTGGAACAGCGCTCATGGTGTTACAGCCCCAAATCCGAAAGCAGGTCGTCAGCATCCACCTGTGAAACCTGGTGACGGTCCAGGCCACTCACGGCCGGGCCGGCCAGGCCGTTGTCACGCTTGTGCGCGGTGTCGTCCTGCGGCGGCAGGCCGAGTGCGCCAAACCCTTCATGCACGCGACGCACGATCCCCACCACGCGGCGGATGATCTGCCCGGTGAGGTCCTGGTAGCTCTGGGTAAGGGCGATCTCGGTGAGGTTGTGGCGGATCCGGTCCAGCTGCTGGTCCTGGTCGGCGGTGAGGCCGTTGGCACGCAGCTGTTCGGTCAGCGCCCGGCATTCCTCGGCCAGGTCCAGGGTGCGGTGGGTGGCCTGTTCGGTCATCGTCACCACGTGGTCCAGGCGCGCGCAGGCATCGTCCAGCTCGCCGGCTTCGCTGGGCAGGCTGGGCAGTTCGCCCAGGGCCTGGCCAAGTTCGCGGGCGAGCCGGTTCAGGCCGGCCATCATCGGCTGGGTACGCAAGGCAGCCAGCGCGTCGATTTCCCGGCGCCAGCCGGCTTCATCGCCGCTTTCCAGCGCAGCCAGGGCGTCCTGCAGGCGCTGGACCAGCGCGGATTTGTCGCGAAGGGTTTCCATCAGGCGCTCGCTGCCAGGCGTTCGAAGATCTTGCCGAGCTTTTCTTCCAGGGTCTGCGCGGTGAACGGCTTGATGATGTAGCCGTTGACGCCGCACTGGGCCGCTTCGATGATCTGTTCGCGCTTGGCTTCGGCGGTCACCATCAGCACCGGCAGGGTCTTCAGCTTGGCGTCGGCGCGGATCGCCTTGAGCAGGTCGATGCCGGTCATCACCGGCATGTTCCAGTCGGTGACCACGAAATCGAACGGCTGGCTCTGCAGCAGCGACAGCGCGGCATGCCCGTCCTCGGCTTCGGCCGTATTGGTGAAGCCCAGATCGCCCAGCAGGTTCTTGACGATACGACGCATGGTCGAGAAATCGTCGACGATCAGGATACGCATGTTCTTGTTCAAAGCACTTTCCTCGGTATCAAGTGTTCGCGAGGCCGGCGTCGGCCGCCTCGAAGATCTTCAATCGGCCCCGCAGGCGCAGCACGGCCTGGCCGTGGATCTGGCACACGCGTGACTCGCTGACGCCCAGCACGGCGCCGATCTCTTTCAGGTTCAGTTCCTGCTCGTAGTACAGCGACAGCACCAGCTGTTCGCGTTCGGGCAGCAGGCCGATCGCATTGCCCAGTTCGCGGCCGAATTCGCCACGCTCCAGCACCTGCTGCGGGGTCGGGCCACCCTGGGCGACGGTGTCCAGCTCGCCCTGGTCCTCGATCCGCGATTCCAGGCTCAGCACCTGGCCGCGTGCGGCGTCTTCCATCAGGCGCAGGTAGTCCGGCAGCGGCATGTCCATGGCGGCGGCCACTTCGGTGGCGCTGGCGGCACGGCCGGTGCTCTGCTCCAGGCGGCGGATGGTGGACGCGGCGTCGCGGGCGCGGCGGTGCACCGAACGCGGTACCCAGTCGCCCCGGCGGATCTCGTCGATCATCGAGCCGCGGATGCGGATCGAGGCATAGGTTTCGAACGAGGCGCCCTGGTCGGCGTCGTAGCTGCGCGAGGCTTCGATCAGGCCCATCATGCCGGCCTGGATCAGGTCATCCACTTCCACGCTGGCCGGCAGGCGCGCGGCCAGGTGGTGGGCGATGCGGCGCACCAGGTCCGAATGCTGGGCAATGCATTCGTTGGCGGCGGTGCGTTGCACCTCTTTGTATTGTGCGGCGCCTTTCATGCGGTCACCCCGCGTTGCTTGAGGATGCGTTCCAGGAAGAATTCGACCCCACCACGCGGCTCGGTCGGGGCCTGCCAGCGGGCGGTGCGGCGGGCGATTTCGGTGATCGCCTGGGCGGCCGGGCTGGACGGGTAGGCCTTGACCACCGGCTGCTGGCGCTGCACCGACAGGCGCAGCCAGTCATCCTGCGGCACGCAGCCGAGGTAGTTCAGCGACACATCGGCCAGGAACTTCTCGCAGACCCGGGTCAGCTTTTCGTACAGCACGCGGCCCTCGTTGGGGTCGCGCACCATGTTGGCCACCACCTGGATGCGGTCCACGCCGCGTTCCCGCGAGAGCACCTTGATCAGGGCATAGGCGTCGGTGATCGAGGCCGGCTCGTCGCAGACCACCACCACGGTGTCCTGGGCGGCCTGGCAGAAGGTCAGCACGCCGTCGGTGATGCCGGCGGCGGTGTCCACCACCATGAAGTCCAGCTCGCGCTCCAGTTCGGAGAACACGTTGACCAGGCCCACGTGCTCGGCCGGCTGCAGTTCGGCCATGTGCCGGCGACCCGATGCGGCCGGGACCACCAGCACGCCACCGGGGCCTTCCATGATCACTTCATCCAGGGTGCAGCGCCCGGCGACCAGGTCGGCCAGGGTCAGCTTGGGCTGCAGGCCCAGGATCACATCGATGTTGGCCAGGCCCAGGTCGGCGTCCAGCAGCAGCGTGCGCTTGCCCATGTCGGCGAGCGCCACGGCCAGGTTGGCCGACACGTTGGTTTTGCCCACGCCGCCCTTGCCGCCGGTGACGGCGATGGTGCGCACAGGGCCCAGCGGCTGGCTGCGGGTGGCAGACAACGGGAAGGTCTTGGTCAGCTTGGCGTACTCACGCGACGGCATGGTTCAACTCCGGGTTGCAGGGCATATCGGCCGCGCGGCGCAAATCTTCAAGGCGAAGTACAAGATTGGCGGCACTGGCCCGGTGCAGGTCTTCGGGAACGTCCTGGCCATCGGTGACCCAGGTGATCGGCAGGCGGTGGTCCACGGCCACCGACAGGGCGGTGCCGAAGCGGCCGGTTTCGTCCAGCTTGCTCAGCACCACGCCCTGCGGGTTGGCGGCACTGAAGCGGCGGACCACCTCGTCCATGTCGCCGAAACTGGTGTTGGCCGGCAGCACCAGCAGGGTGCGGATCTGCTCGGCGGCGCGCAGCCACTGCAGCTGGGCGGCAAGGGCACGGTCGCGCGGGCCCAGCCCGGCGGTGTCGATCAGCACCAGCTTGTAGTCCTGCAGGCGCTCAAGGAGCTGGTTCAGGTCGCTGCCGCTGTTGGCTTCGTGCACCGCGATGCCGAGCTGGCGGCCGAAGCCGTACAGCTGCTCGCGGGCGCCGATGCGGCCGGTATCGGTGGTGACCAGGGCCACGTCGCGGGCGGCATGCTTCTCGGCGAAGCGCGAGGCCAGCTTGGCGATGGTGGTGGTCTTGCCGGCACCGGTCGGGCCGACCAGGGCGATCACGCCGCCGGACTCGAGCGGGTCAACCGGGGCGATCGGCAGCTTGCGCGACAGCAGGCCCAGCATCAGCCCGCGGCCACGGTGGGCTTCGGTGTCCAGCGGGATCTGCATGGCCACGTCGCGGCTGATGCCGGCGTCGAAGCCGTATTCGTCCATCAGGTCCAGCGCGGCGGCGCGTACCGGCGACCCCCGCAGGCGCTCGTCGGTGAAGCGGTGCATTTCGCGTTCGATGACGTGGCGCATGCCGGCCACTTCATGGCGCAGCTGGCGGATCTCTTCGTCATCGCGCTGCACCACCACCAGTTCGGCGGCGGGCTGCGGCTGGGCCTGCGCCGGTTCCGTGACGGCCACCGGCGCCGGGTTTTCGACGCGGGTTTCGGCGACGGCGGCCAGCGCCTGCGGCACGGCGGTGGCGACGGCCTCGGCGACCGGCAGGGCCGGCGGCACGGTGACGCTGACCGGCAGCGGCGGCATCGCCACGGCGGCAGTCGGCACATGCATCTGGAAGTGCGGTTCGTCGTCCAGCGGCGGGTCGATGATGAAGCGGGCGCGGTTGATCGGCGGGGCGACGGTGGCGACGGCCGGTTCGGCGCCAGCCGGCTCGAACTGTGCCGGTGCCGGCGACGCGGCGGCGGCCTGCTCGACGTTGAACGGGGCGAAGATCTGTTCCGGCAGCGCGCTCATGCCGGCCGCCGGGGCGGTGGCGGCGCGGGCCAGGGTGGCCGCGAAACCGCTGCTGCCCGGCGGCGGCACGATCTCGTTGGCGGTGTCCAGGGTACGGCCGGTGGCACCCACCGCGGCACGGGCCAGCGCGGCCACCGCAGAGGTGGTGGCGGCCACCGGTTCGGCGGCAACCACGGTCGGCTTGCGACGGGTCACCGCGGCGATCACCGCATCGGCGGCATTGCGCGGTCGCGGCGCCGGGGCCGGGGCCACGTCCTTGCGCGCTGCTTCCAGCGCACGCTGCACCGCACCTTCGTCGTAATTCGCCGCGGCCACGATCTCGACGCCTTCCTCGATCCGCCGGTTCGACAGGATCACCGCATCAGGACCATGTTCCTTGCGCACCAGGTTCATGGCCGAGCGCATATCGGGAGCGACGAAGCGTTTGATTTTCATGCTGTGGTACCGGGACTGGGGCGGCGGGGTGGTGGAAGGGAAGCGCTGGTTGTCGGTGGTCTGCACGGTCCGGGTTTCCCTTTATGTCCTGCTGCGTTGATATCGAAATGGGGGTGTGTCTGTTTTCTGGCACATGTCCGTCGGGGTTCCGACGTCAGCTGATCGTGCCGACCAGCTTCAGTCGTTTGTCCTCGGGTACCTCGCTGTAGGCCAGCACCGACAGCGAGGGGACGCTGTGGCGCACCAGCCGTGCCAGCGCGGCACGCACCGGGCCGGGTACCAACACGACCGCCGGCTCATTCTTCGCTTCCTGCTTGCTGACACATTCGGCCAGACTTTGGTGCAGTCGCTCAGCGAGTCCGGGTTCCAGTGCGGCGCCGTTGCCCTGTGTGGACTCCTGCAAGACACGTTCCAATTGCGGGTTGAGGGTGAACACCGGCAGCTCGGCCGACATGCCGGCGATCTCCTGCACGATGAAACGGCCCAGTGCGTTGCGCACCGCAGCGGTCAGCGTGGCCGGGTCCTGGCTGATGGGCGCGTTCTCCACCAGCGATTCGACGATCTTGCGCAGCTGGCGGATCGGAATGCGTTCGATCAGCAGGTTCTGCAGGACCCGCACCACCGCCGACAACGGCAGCGACTTCGGGGTGAGGTCTTCCACCAGCTTGGGCGCGCTCTTGGCCAGGTTGGCCAGCAGCTGCTGCACTTCCTCGTGGCCGAGCAGTTCGGGCGCGTGTTCGCGGATCAGGTGCGACAGGTGGGTGGCCACCACGGTGGCCGGATCGACCACGGTGTAGCCCATGGTTTCGGCGTGGGCACGCTGGTGCGGTTGGATCCAGGTGGCATCCAGGCCGAACGCGGGGTCCTTGCCGGCGATGCCCTCCAGCGCACCGAGCGCGCTGCCCGGGTCCAGCGCCAGTTCGCGGTCGGGGTGGATTTCAGCGGTGGCCACCGGCACGCCGTGAATCAGCAGGCGGTAGGCGGTGGCCGGCAGTTCCAGGTTGTCGCGGATGTGCACCGACGGAATCAGGAAGCCGATGTCGTGGGTGAGCTTGCGCCGCACCCCCTTGATCCGCGCCATCAGTTCGCCGCCCTGGTTCTTGTCCACCAGCGGGATCAGCCGGTAGCCCACTTCCAGGCCCAGCGGGTCGACCGGGCGCAGTTCGTCCCAGGTCAGTTCGGCGGTGGGCGAGGGCGTGGCACCGGGCAGGCCGAGGGTCTCGCCGCGGCTGGCGGCCGGCGTCTCGGCGGCACGCGCGGCGGCCGTGCTCTTCTTCCAGGCCTTCCAGGCCACGAAGCCGAGGATGGCGGCCAGCGTCAAGAAGGCGACGTTGGGCATGCCGGGCACCAGCCCGACCACGCCCATGATGGCCGCGGCGATGGTGAGCGCGCGGTACTGGCCGAACACCTGGCCCATCATGGCCTGGGCCATGTCCTGCGAGCGCGAGGCGCGGGTGACCAGCATGGCCACCGCCGAGGACACCAGCAGCGCCGGCAGCTGGGCCACCAGGCCGTCACCGATGGACAGCAGGGTGTAGGTGGCGGCGGCGTCGCCGAACGGCATGCCGTGCTGGAGCACGCCGACGGCCAGGCCGCCGAGCAGGTTGATGAACAGGATCAGGATGCCGGCGATCGCGTCGCCGCGGATGAACTTGCTGGCACCGTCCATCGCGCCGTAGAAGTCGGCTTCCTCACGCACTTCCTCGCGGCGGGCCTTGGCCTCCTCGCGCGTCAGCAAACCGGCGTTGAGGTCGGCATCGATGGCCATCTGCTTGCCGGGCATCGCGTCCAGGATGAAGCGGGCGGTCACTTCGGACACGCGCCCGGCACCCTTGGTGATCACCACGAAGTTGATGATGGTCAGGATGGCGAAGACCACGATGCCGACCGCGTAGTTGCCGCCGATCACGAACTCACCGAACGCGGCGATCACCTTGCCCGCCGCCTCGTGGCCGTTCTGGCCGTTGAGCAGGATCACGCGGGTGGAGGCCACGTTCAGCGCCAACCGCAGCATGGTGGTGATCAGCAGCACGATCGGGAAGATGGTGAAGTCCAGCGGACGCTTCACGTACACCACCGCCAGCAGCACCATCAGCGAGATGGCGATGTTGAAGGTGAACAGGGCATCCAGCACCGGCGCGGCCAGGGGCATCACCACCATGGCCAGCAGCGCCAGCACGATCAACGGCGCGCCCAGGCCGTTGCGGATCATGTCCAGGACCTTGCGGGCGTTCATGCCGGCACCGACGGGCTGGGCGCTCATGCGCGGCCTCCCGTGCCGAATTCATCCACGTTGATGCTCGGGGCGGCCGGCATCGGACCGCCGCGCCAGGTGCGCAGCTGGTAAACGTAGGACAGGACCTGGGCTACGGCCGAATACAGTCTCACGGGAATTTCCTTTCCAAGTTGACCTTCCCGATACAAGGCGCGTGCCAAAGGCGGGGCAGAGACGATGGCGACCTTGTTGCCGTCGGCCACTTCACGGATGCGCAGGGCGGTTTCATCCACGCCCAGGGCCACCACGGTGGGGGCGCCCATCTTGCCGCCTTCGTATTTCAGGGCCACCGCGTAGTGGGTGGGGTTGACCACCACCACGTCGGCGGTGGGCACCGCTTCCATCATCCGGCGGTTGGACAGCTGCTGCTGCAGCTGGCGGATGCGGCCCTTCACTTCCGGGCTGCCTTCGCTTTCCTTCATTTCCCGGCGCAGCTCTTCGCGGGTCATCTTCAGCTTGCGCATCCAGTTCCAGCGCTGGTAGGGCGCATCGAAGGCGGCCAGCAGCATCATCGCCCCGCCGGTGGCCAGCATCAGCTTCAAGGTGAAGCCCAGGCCGTGCACCATGGCTGTTTCCAGCGGCTGGTTGAGCAGGTCGCGCAGCGGCCGCACGCCGTGCCAGACCACCAGCCCGGCGGCGGTGCCGACGAAGGCGATGCGCAACAGCGACTTGGTGAACTCGGCGATTGCCTCCGGGCCGTACAGGCGCTTCATGCCGGCCATCGGGCTGAGCCGCTTGAAATCGGGCATCAGCGACTTGTTCGACCAGCGCAGCCCGCCCATCACCACCGGGCCGAGGAAGCTGGCCAGCAGGCAGATCAGCACCAACGGCCACATCGCCCACAGCAGCTGCAGCAGCAGCTCGCCGAAGTGGCCGAACAGGGCCTGCGGGTGCATGCGCAGGCCCGGTTCCGGGCTCAGCGCCGTCTTCATCCAGGCCTTGGCACTGCTGCTGATGCTGCCCGAATAGGCCATCAGCGCCAGCACGCCGGCACCGAACACCGCGGCGGTGGCCAACTCCCGCGAGCGCGGGATGTTGCCCTGCTCGCGGGCATCGCGCAGGCGTTTTTCGGTAGGTTGCTCGGTCTTTTCGCCGGCTTGTTCGTTCTCGGACATGGGCTGCACGACACGGGGGGATTACCCGGGGTCGTGCAAGAACCGTTCCGTGACGTCAGGCCGGGCCGCTGCGTGCGCGCGAGACCTGCACCTGGTCGGACTGCGTCGCGGTGGCGATGGTCTCCTTCAAGGGCACCTCACCCACGCCCAGGGCCCGTTCGATCACCAGCGCGGTACCTTGCCCGTGCAGCAGCGCCTGCAGCCGGCCGAACTCACCGCACCACAGGGTTTCGATGTCGCGGTCGCGAGCGCGGTCGCGGTCGGTCGCCAGGGCCACGGCCCGGACCTGCAGGCGCCCGCCGTCTGCACGGCCGCCCACCTCAACGCCATAGCCAGGGGTGGCAGCTTTCTTTAGAACGACCGCGCCAGTGTCCTGCCATGCGGTGGCCATGCCTTCGCGCACCTCGTAGCCGAGGCTGGCCAGCCCGTCGAGCACGGCCTGGCGCCGGGAAACTGCCGCCAGCGCCTGCTGGTGGCTGGCAAGGGCGGTGTCGCACTGCAGGGTGAGCTCGGTCAGCAGCGGCAGCGCGGTGTCGGTACTGCAGGCGGCCACCCGGGTCAGCAACGGCGCATGCTCGGTAGGGTCCACGGCAGCCAGCCTGCTGGCCACATCCTGCAGCTGTTCCAGCTGCGTGCGGCGCTGGGCGAACGCGGCCGAGGCGGCGGCCAGGTCCAGTACCAGGCTGTCCAGCAGAAGGTTGCGCCGTTGCGGGGCGGTTTCCTGCTCGGCCTTGTGCAGCGCCTCCAGGTAGGGTGCAGCGACTGCCGCGCCCTGCAGCAACTGCAGTTCGGCGATATGGCGGTCCACGCGCAGCAGGCGCGCCTCGCGCTCGGGGTCGGCGGGCTGCCGGGCGGCCCAGTCGGCCAGCGTGGGGGTGGGCGTGGCGGTCTGCAATGCGGCGGCCAACGCGCGCTGGTCATCACTCAGCGTTGCCTGCGCGTCCGGCGGCGACAGGAGCGCGAAGGCACGGGCCAGCACCGCCTCCGCGTCAGTACCGGGGTGACCGTCGGCCAGTGCCTGCAGCGACTGCAGCAGGCCGGCGTCTGCATCAACGGATCGGTCCTGCAGGGTGTTGAGCACGGCGGCGGCGTTGTCGCGCAGCCGCCGCTGCTGCTGGCGGCCTGCGGCAGCGCGGTCGATGGCGCGCGCCTCGCGGTCGCGGGTGTCGGCCTGCAGGAAGGCCGTTTCGGCCTCGATCAGCAGCGCATACCGCGTGTTGTCGCTGTCCGCCAACAGCGCCTGCAGCGCCTGGCGGCGTGCCATTACCGCGGCCACCGCCGATGCGTCGCTCTCGCCCACGCGCTCACACTGGGCCTGCCAGCGCGCCACCGCCTGGTCCAGCCGGTGCAGCATCGCTTCACGCAGGGCCAGCAGTTCTTCGGCAGTCACGATGCGGACGACTTTGGGACCACTCATGGCAGGGTTTCCGGTTGTGCGGGGACAGGCGGGGGCGGCACCGGGGCGGGGGCCATGGCCGCGTCGATGGCCAGCCGCAGCCGTGCCCGTTCGGCCTCGCCGTCGTGGTACCAGGCATGCGAGGACACCCGGTGGATGCCGCCGATGGCGCGGCGCAGGACCGAGGGCCGCCAGATTTCACGGGCGCGGGCATGCGCCAGCAGCGGGTGGCTGGGCGCGTCGCACTCGATGCCGATGGCGAAGTTGCCGGTGTCGGGATGTTCGATGGCGAAGTCCAGCCCGAATGCGTCACCTTCACTGGCGGCCGCGGCGTCCCATCCCAGCGACTGCAGGTAGGCGCCAACGATCTGCGTGAAGCCGTCGGCGGGCGCCGCGTGGGTGCGGTTGGCCACGCTGCGATCGGTCTGCAGGCGATCCAGCAGCCGCGCGCTGCCGTCGAACTCGCCGGCACACAGGGCGCGGGCGTACTCCAGGTACCCCTGCAGGTAGTCACGCGGGCTGGCCGGGGCGCGCTGGGTGTTGAACAGGTCGGAGATGTCGGCGATCGGCATCGAGGTGATCATCACCACCCGTTGCCGGGCGCGGGTGACGGCCACGTTGAGGCGGCGCTCGCCGCCGGTCTGGCCGAGTACGCCGAAGTTGCGCCGGAAGGTGCCCTGCGCGTTGCGGCCGAAGGTGGAGGAGAACACGATGATGTCGCGCTCGTCACCCTGCACGTTTTCCACGTTCTTGACGAAGACCGCCATGTCCTCGCCGTCTTCGCTGCGCTCGCGTTCCTCGGCGAACGCGGCACGGAAGGCGGCATCCTGCCCGGCGCGCTGCTCCAGGTGCTCTTCGATCAGCTCGGCCTGCTTGCGGTTGAAGGTGACCACGCCCACCGAGGGGCGGGCGGCATAGGGGTGCTGCCACAACTGGGCGAGGTACTCCACCACCCGTGCCGCTTCGGCAGGGTTGCTCTGGTGCTGGTACACACCGTCGACCTGGATCAGTTCCAGTGGCTTGATCCGCGCGATGCTGCTGCGCGGATGGCGCACCGGCACGTTGAGCCGGTTGCCGTAGAAGGCTGCGTTGGAGAAGCCGATCAGTTCGCGGTATGCCGAGCGGTAGTGGATCTGCAGCGTGGTGCTGGGCAGGGCATTGCGGGCCAGCTGCAGCAGGTCCGGGCAATCCTTGATCTCGCGCCGGTTCCAGGTTTCCTCGAAGGCGTCGCGCTGCTCGGCATCGACCTCGGCATCGGGCTCGTCGCCATCGAAGACCTCGGCTTCATCGCTTTCCACCCGGCTGGAGAAGAAGGCAGTGGGCGGCATCTGCTTCTCATCCCCGCTGACGACCGTGACCCGGCCACGGAACAGCGTGGGCAGGGCGAACTCGACCGGCATCTGCGAGGCTTCGTCGTAGATCACCGTGTCGAACAGCCCGGCCTGCAGTGGCAGCACGCGGCTGGCCACGTCCGGGTTCATCAGCCAGATCGGGCGCAGGTGCATCAGGCCCAGTTCGCTGCCCAGCTCGATGAACTCGCGCAGGCGGCGCGAACGGCGCCCGGTCAGCCGGGTCACGTCTTCCCACTGCTTGCGGTTGCCCAACTGCTGCAGGTCGATGTGGGTGCCCAGCATCTGACGGTTGAGCCGGCGCATCTGCTGGTCGGCAGCGGCCAGGCTGGCGACCTTGGCCTGGGTTTCATCCTGGCCGAACTGCAGCGCCGGGATCGCCTGCTCCATGCGGTGCTTCCAGCCCAGCCGTGCTTCGCGATGCAGCAGGCGGCGCACGGCCGGCTCCAGCGCGTCGCTGGGAAGGGCATCCAGCTGCGGTTGCAGCTGGCGCAGCAGTGCCAGCAGGTCCAGGTCTGCGGCCGACAGCTGCCCGGCGCGCCCGCGGAAGGCCTGGTAGGCGGCCAGATGGGGCAGGGCATCCTGCAGGTGCTGCAGCACCTGGGCATTGCTCTGGTTGTGGGCGATGGCCGCGGCCAATGCGTCGGTCAGCGTCTGCTCCAGCCAGTCGGCCAGCAAGCCGAGCTGCTGCGCGCTGGCATGGCGGGCGGCATGCCGCGCCAGCGAGGCATCCAGGTCCTGCAGCAGTGCCTCCAGGTGCGCGCGGTCGCCCGCCAGGGCAGCGTCATCGGCCTGCTGGGGGCGTGGCGACTGCGCCAGCGCCTGGGCCAGTGCCTGTACGTCCAGCAGTTGGCGCCCGCTGGCGCGTGCCATCGGGCCCAGCGCCATGCCGGTCTGTTGGCCCACCGGGTCCAGCGCCAGCTGCTGGTGCAGGCCGGCCAGTTCGCTGCGCAGCGGGCGCAAGCGTGCTTCCAGCGTCGCGGCGGCCAGCAGTGCTGCGGCGCCTGCTTCGCCCATCGCGTGGGACTGCTCCTGCAGGACACGGTTCACCCGTCGCCGGCGCAGCAGGTGCAGCGGGTTGAGGCGGGCCAGCAGGCCGCGTGCGCCCAGGACGCGCGCGGCGTCGCGCTGCAGCTGCGCCAGCGTGCGCTCGTCGACGCCGGTGAGGGCCGGCGACAGCGTGCTGGAGAAGGCGTCGAGGTCGAGCGCCGCCACGGCGTGCTCGATCTGGTGCAGCCGGTCCAGCGCGATGTCGCCCTGGCTTGGCTGGCCCGCGCGTGCGGTGCGGAACAGCGGCAGCCAGCGCGCCAGCCGGATCCGTTGTGCGTCGTCCAGGCCGAGCAGGGTCGCCACGTGCGCCGACTTCCACGCCTGGTGCGGAGCGGGATCGTCCAGCTCGAAGCTGGCCGGGTGTGCCAGCAGGATCGCCTGCCGGTGCTGTTCGGCCGCAGTGAACGCCTGCAGGGCGGCAACGAACGCGGCGAGGGTGTCCGCGTCGGCCGCGAAGGGACGCAACTGCACCAGCGGGCTGCCTTCGTAACGCGCCGGCAGCCACAACCGGATCAACGGCGCACACGCTTCCTCGCGCTGCACCAGGGTGGGCAGGTCCAGTGCCAGCAGCCGTTGGCGCAGGGCCGGCAGAACCAGCGGGGGCGTGCCGGTGTCCAGCGCGATCAGTTCGCCGAGCAGGCGCCGGTAGCTCAGCCCGGTGGCGTCGTCGATCTGGTGCAGGCTGTGCTGGTGGCGGTCCAGTTCGCCTTCCAGCGCCTCGATCCGCGCGGCTACCTGCTGGCGCTGCTGCTGCCAGGCCGATTGCGTGGCGCCGGCGGTGAACAGGGCGTCGAGCTGCTCGCGGATGCTGCGGATGACCGGTTCGCGGTCGCGGTTGACGTCGTTGAGCATGACCACGCGCTGGCCCAGCCCTTCGGCGACCAGGCGCTTGTGCACCACTTCCAACGCAGCGTGCTTCTGGCAGACGATCAGCAGGCTGCGTTGCCGGCCGATCGCGTCGGCCACCATGTTGACGATGGTCTGGCTCTTGCCAGTGCCGGGTGGGCCTTCGATCAACAGGCCCGGCCCCTGCCGTGCCTGCAGCACCGCCGCTTCCTGCGAGGGATCGCTGGCCACGGTGAAGTAGCGCTGCAGCTCTGGCGCGGCAGGCGGCGGGGGGCTGTCGGCGTCGGTCGGCGGTGCCAGCCGCAACGCGGTTTCAAGACCGGTGCCGGACGGCGACAGAACCTTGAGCTGGCGCAGGTCTTCGCCGATGGCCTGGCCCATGAACGTGACATGGAAAAGCACTGCGGCGCAGTCCAGTTCGTCCTGGTAAGGGGCCACCTCCACGCTGCTGGGGGGCAGGCCCACCAGGCTGCGCGAGCGGATCGTGGCCAGCATCCCGAAGGCATCCATCACATCGGCGGCCCGGATCGCCGAGCGCCCCAGCAGTTCGTCGGCGGTGCTGCGCCAGCGCTTGCAGGTTTCGGTGCCCAGCACGCTTTCAAGGGCAGGGTTGAGCCGCACTTCCTCGCGTTCGCCATCGAAGGCCAGCCCGACCTGGCCGCGCGTGCCCGGTTCCAGCAGCAGCGTGACCGGCCACAGCAGCAGCGGAATGATCCGGGTGCGCGACGTGCCGCGCGGATCGCGGCTGAGCAGGAACGGAAAGCCCAGATACAGCCCGTCGATGCCGGTGTCGCGCTTGTACAGCGCGCTCTGCCGTGCCAGGGCCATCAGGCGGGGTTCCAGCTGCGGGGTGCGCTGGAACGATTCGGGGTCCAGCTGGACGGCGCGCGCGTTGCGCTGCAACAGGTGATCGAGCAGTGCGGCGGCGGGGCGCCGGGTGCTGTCTACTTCGTGCATGTCCACGCGTGCGGTGGTCTTGCCGATGCTCATGCGCACCAGCGGCCCGCGCATCACAGCGGTGACGACCTTCTTTTCGAAGAAGTCCAGGATCTGCGAGACGTACTGCTGCTTCTGGGGCTGCAGCCAGCGGCTGGCGGGCACGGCCAGCACCACCAGGGCGCGCGCCAGCGGCATGCGCCGCTCCAGCCGGAACTGTTCGGCCCAGCCATCCACCACGGGCAGGCCGGAACGGGCGAAGCCCAGGATGCGCGCGTCCACGCTGCGATACAGCTCGGTACGCGGGTGCAGCAGCAGGGCCGCGGCTGCGTCGTTGTCGAAGGCCTCGAGACCGGCGCTGGCGGCCAGCGTGGCGGCCTCGGCGAGGATGGCCTCGGCGCTGCGGAACTGGCCGATTTCCGCGCTCAGCAACACGATCAGGTCTTCTTCGGCCACCACCCTGCGCTCGGCCAGCGACAGCAGCCCGGGATGCGCGGTGTCGGGCAGCAGGCGCTGGCGTTCCTGCCATTGCGAGGCGAGCTTGGCCCGCGAGGTGGACAGCAGGTAGACGCGCAGGGATTCCTCGACCAGGGCGATGTGCTGGTGCAGCGCGCGCTGGCGCACGCTTTCCTCGCGCCGCTTGAGCCTGCACAGCCAGTTGTCGGTCTGCAGGTGTTCCAGCAGGTCCGGCACCGACCCGCTGACCAGCCGGTAGCCCTCCAGCGGGTGCTCAAGCAACCAGCCTGGCGTGACGATGTCGCCACGATGGATCAACGGCATTTCCGGGTTGAGCACCTTCAACGCCAGCATCAGCCGGAAATCGTCCTCGATGCCTTCGTGGCGCGCGATCTGGCGCAGCCCGGCGATGCGGGTGGCGGGCAGGCCGACCTGCTCGGCCCAGGTGACGATCCCCCCGCGCAGCAGATGGTCCAGGGCCTGGTCCCAGCCGTCGGCCTGGGCGGCGGCCAGCGCGAACACCGCGGGGCGATGGTAGCGGCGCGTGCCCAGCGGCAGGCTGGCGCCGTCGCCCTCATCCTGCGCGTGTTGCGCCGCCGGCGGCGCCGGTACGGCAATGCCGGCCAGCCAGTCGGCCACCTGCGGCCATTGCCAGCGCTGGTGACGGTCGCGGGCCAGCAGCCCACGCAGCAGCAGCGCCAGCTCCGGGTCCAGCGTATCCGGGATCGGAACACCATTGGCCAGCACGTGGATCAGGAACGCGTTGGGATGGATGCCGTCGAAGCAGGCGCCGTCGGTAAGCTGTTCGAGCAGGATCATGCCCAGGCTCCACCAGTCCGACGCCGCCGCCACGCCACCGGCGATCGCCTCGGGCGCCATGTAGCGGCTGATCTCCAGGGGCGAGACGATGTCCAGGTCGAACTCGGACAACCGCGCCGAACCGAACCCGCTGATCACCAGATCCAGCGGCGTGCGGGCCCGTACCAGCAGGCTGGCCGGGCGCAGGTCGCGGTGGCGCAGCCCGGCTTCGTTGAACGCATGCAGCGCCTGCCCCAGTTCGCTGACGATATGGCGGACCGCCTCGCGGTCGCCGATCACGCTGCCCAGCTCGGCCAGGGTGCCACCGGTGAGCATTTCCACGACTTCAAAGGCGCGGTCATCCCAGCGCCCGGTGGCGATGATCTCCGGCACGTGCGCGCGGGGCAGGCGACGGATCACATCGTAGATGGCCGGGTCGGGTTCGGCACCGGGGCGGTACAGGGTGAGCACGGCCTGCACCGCCGTGGCGGTGTGTTCGGCCTGGTAGCGGTCACGCACGCCGTCGGTGCTGCTGATCTGGCGCAGCAGGCGCCAGCCATCGATGACCGTTTCGCTGCTGTCGGCGGCCGGGGGCGGCAGCTCTGCCGCCGTCGTCGCGTCCGCTGCGCTGGCGCCACAGTGCAGGCACATCAGGTCGCCGGGCGTCATCGGGTGGCCGTTGTCGCAGACCACGTCCGCTGCGGCGGCGCCGACCGTCGAGGCCTGCACCGCTGCCTGGGTGACCACGCTCTGCGGCCGCCAGCCAGCGGGGTGGATCGGCTCGCCGGCCAGATCCCAGCCGCACGCGTGCGCGTCAACAAGGCCTTCGCAGAACATCTCGGCCAACGCGCGTTCGGTGTGGCAATTGGGGCAAAAACGAATCATGGACTTACTCGGCTGGACGACGCGATGAAGTGTGTGCGCTGGTCTGCACCTGGTGGCCCTGCGCGCGCAGCAGCTCGCGCAGGCGCAGCAGGTCGCCGCGGCGGGGGATGCCGGCCATCCAGACGGTGCCGGTGGCGTCGAACATCAGGTCAAGTGCCTTGTCGGCCGGTGTGCTGGTGCGCTCCAGGCCGGCCAGGCGCGACCGACCGAGCGCGGTGAGCAGGGTGAGGCGCTGGTTGTCGCTGCCACGCAGCGCCAGCGACTGGGCTGCATGTTCAAGGTAGGGGTCGCTGATCACCGCGTCGATCAGGTCGCGCGCCTGGTCGAGCATGGGCTGCAGCGTTTCCAGCGGGTGCCCGCTGTACACCAGGATGTCCGCGGCGGTGCGTTGGCGCAGCCCCACCAGCATCTGCAGCAGCGCGTCGAACTGGTCGAACGGCTCGCCGCCGGAAATCGTGATGCCGTCGGCTTGGTGCAGCCACGGCGCCACCTGCTCGAGCAGCGTGGCCACGTCGACGACCGTGCGCCCCGGCCCCCAGGTGTCGGCCGAAATGCAGCCGCTGCAGCGGATGCTGCAGCCCTGGAACCAGATGCCCAGGCGCTGCCCCGGCCCCAGCGTGGTCACCGGGAAATGCACGCGTGACAGCTGCAGTGGACGGTTCAACCGCGCGCCAGGTCGAGGACGTTGGCATCCAGCGCAACGATGGTGAACTGCTGGCCGGGCTGCGCGTCCTGGTCGAACAGGGCACGCGCCAGCGGGTTGAGCAGGTGCGCCTCGAGCTGGTTGCGGATGCCGCGCCCGCCGTTGGACAGGTCCTTCAGGCAGAGCGACCGCAACGCATCGCGGGCCGGCGCGGCCAGGGTCACGTGCAACTGCTGGGCCTGCAGGTCGGCCAGGGTTGCGTCGACCATCTGGTCGAAGATCTGCACGGCGACCTCCTCGCGGATGAAATCGAACACGATGATGTTCTCGCCGATCCGGTTGAGGATCTCCGGCCGGTTCAGGACCAGCTTGAAGTGCCGGTCGATTTCGTCGTGCACCTTGCTCTGCACCTGCTCGAAGGGCTCGCCGGGCAACACGTTCGCCACGCGCTCGCCATGCTCGCCCTGGCGGTAGATGCCCAGGTTGGAGGTGAACACGATCAGCGCTTCGGAGAAATACACGCGGTCGCCACGCCCGGAGGTGAGTACGCCGTCGTCGAGGATCTGCAGGAACTTGTCGAGGATGCGCGGATGGGCCTTCTCGATCTCATCGAACAGGACCACGCTGAACGGTTTCTCGCGGATGGCGTTGGTCAGTTCGCCGCCCACGTCGTAGCCGACGTAGCCGGGCGGGGCGCCGATCAGCCGCTGGTCGGCATGCTCGGCGCTGAACTCGGACATGTCGAACCGGATGTAGGCGCTTTCGTCGCCGAACAGCAGGCTGGTGACGGTTTTGGCCAGCTCGGTCTTGCCCACGCCGGTCGGGCCGGCCAGGAATGCCACGCCGCGCGGCCGGTTGCCCTTGCGGCTTGCACCCACGCCGGTCATGGCGCGCTTGACGATGTCCAGCATGTGGGTCACCGCATGGTGCTGGCCCTTGACCCGCTGGTGGACCAACGCATCGCCCAGGCGGATGCGCTGCCGGTCGATGCGCAGCCAGGGGTCTTCGGTGACGCCGACCTTGTAGCGGCGCACGGCGTCGCCGATCTGGTCCACGGCCACGCCTTCGACCCGGGCCAGCTGGGCGATGGCACTGAGGTCCAGCAACAGCAGCCCCTCGGTGCTCTGCACGAAGGCGTCCACCGCCTGCGCGGTAGCCTCGGCGCTGGCGTCCTGGGCACCGGCCAGTCCCTTGAGCAGGGCCGGGGCCAGTGCGCGCCGGGTGAGCTGGTCCGGCTTGGCCACCGGAACGTGGCGGATGCGCGGGTTGCCGACCAGCAGCCAGTCGGGCAGGTCACCTTCCTTCTCCACCACCCAGAGCACCGTGTTGAAGAACGGCTTGCGCTGCACGCCGCCCGGTCGGCTGCGTGCCTGGTGGGAGAGCACCAGGGCTTGGGTGAACAGCTGGTGTTCGGCCGCGCTGAGGGCGTCGCTGCGCACCGCCAGGCGCGAGGCGAAATCGATGATCAATGCCACCGGCTCGCCCTGGCGGACGACCAGCCGTTGGAGCGTGGCACTGAGCAGGTCGATACCGGCAGGCGCGGCCCCGTCCACCGGGGTCAGTCCCAGCGATTGCAGCAGGGCGATGCCGCTGGCGGGATCGGTGCCGGGGCGTTCCAGGGCGCGGAAACCGGCCAACGGGTCCCAGCCCAGCACCTGCGCGTAGCCTTGATCGAGCAGGGTGTTGCACAGGGTCTGGTTGAAGCTCTGCGCGGTTACCGTGCCCGGCGCCACTTCGGCTGCCTGCAGGTCGCGGATGTTCCCGGAGAGCACGAACTGGCTCTTCAAGGGAAGGAAACGAACAAGATCGCGCTGCCAGCGCGGACCTTCAAACACATTCTTCCCTGACATCCTGCTGCCTGCTGTTCCCATGGTACGGGCAGGGTATTGCGCGCAGCCGTCAATTTCCAGCGCGTGCCGCTAGCCCGCCGCCGCGCCCGGCCGTGCCTGCGCCTTCCATCCGGCGGCCATCTCCACCCGTGGACGCGGGTGGTCGTGCAGCTGCATGAAGCGTTCCGGGTCCACCGGGCGCCCCAGCAGGTAGCCCTGCAGGTAGTCGCAGCCCAGCCGCTCCAGGTACGCACGCTGGCCGGTGGTTTCCACGCCTTCGGCCACGATGTCCATGTCCAGCGCGTGGCCCAGCGCGACGATCGCCGAGACGATCACCACGTCTTCCGAGCTGGTCTCCAGGTCGCGCACGAAGGCGTGGTCGATCTTGATCTCGGTGGCGGGCAGGCGCTTGAGATACAACAGGCTCGAATAGCCGGTGCCGAAGTCGTCGATGGAAATGCCCACGCCCAGGCTGGCCATGCCCTGCAACAGGGTGAGGCTGGCCTCGGTGTCGCGCATGACGGTGCTTTCGGTGATCTCCAGCACCAGCCGCCGCGGCTCCAGCCGATGGGTACGAAGCGCGTCGCGCACCTCCTCCAGCAGGTGCGGCGAGCTGAACTGGATCGGCGACAGGTTCACCGACACCGTCCAGCTTTCGTGACCGGCGTCTTGCCACTGGCGCAGCTGGCGGCAGGCCTCGCCCAGCGCCCAGCGCCCGATCTCGTTGATGACGCCGCTGCGCTCGGCCAGCCGGATGAACCGGTCCGGCGGAATCAGGCCCTGCTGCGGGTGGCGCCAGCGGATCAAGGCCTCGGCGCCACTGACGCCCTGGCCGGCCACCCGGATCTTGGGCTGGTAGTGCAGGAACAGCTGGTCGGTGCCGATCGCCCGGCGCAGGTCGGCCAGCAGCTGGAACTGCTGCTCGGCGCTGTCGTTCATCCAGTCGGAGAACACCGCATAGGCGTTGCGGCCGGCTTCCTTGGCCTGGTACATCGCTGCGTCGGCAAAGCCCATCAACTGGCGCTCGCTGGCGGCGTGGTCCGGGCAGATCGCGATGCCGATGCTGGCGGTGACCTGCAGTTCGTGGTCGGGCAGCAGCGGGCCGCCGCCGACCGCCTGCAGGATGCGGCTGGCCAGCGTGGCGATGTCCTCGTCGTTGTCGATCCGCACCACCAGCACGAATTCGTCGCCGCCCAGCCGTGCCAGCACGTCCGAAGGGCGCAGCAGCTGGCGGGTGCGCTCGGCCACGGCCACCAGCAGCGCGTCGCCGGTCTGGTGGCCGTAGGCGTCGTTGACCTGCTTGAACCCGTCCAGGTCCATGAACATCACCGCGAAGCGGCTGCCGCGCTGCTCGGCCTCGGCCAGGGCCTGCTCGATGCGTTGTTGCAGCAGCAGCCGGTTCGGCAGGCGGGTCAGGGGATCATGCAGGGCGGCCTGGGTGAGTTCGGCCTGGGCGACGTCCAGAGAACTGCGCAGCGTGTCGTTGCGCAGCCGCAGCAGCTGCGCCTGCATGCGCTGGTCCAGCCAGGACACGATCAGCACCACGGCCAGGATCGCCGTGGTGAGCACCAGCACCAGTGCGGCCAGCCACTGCGCCTGCAGGCCATCGCCGGCGGCCGCGCCGCAGATGCTGTCGGCCGGGAAGCGTGCGGCGGCCATGCCGGTGTAGTGCATGCCGACGATGGCGCTGCCCAGCAGCACGGCCGGCATCAGCCGGTGGCGCATGCGGCGCTGGCTGTGGCGCAGCCGGAAGGCAACGAACAGCGCGGTCCACGAGGCCGCCAGTGCGATCAGCAGCGACGCGGTGACCCAGCCGGGGTGGTAATCGATGCCGGGCTGCATGCGCATCGCCGCCATGCCCAGGTAGTGCATCGAGGCGATGCCGCTGCCCATCAGCAGGGCGCCCAGCGCCAGCCGCGAGTGCGGCAGGGTGGGGCGCGACACCAGCCACAAAGCGAAGATCGAGGAGGCCATCGCTGCCAGCAGCGACACCGCGGTCCAGCCCAGGTCGTAGCCCAATGGAATGGGCAGGCGGAAGGCGAGCATGCCGATGAAGTGCATCGACCAGATGCCCAGCCCCATCGCGCAGCCACCGCCGAACAGCCACAAGGTGCTCAACCGCGCGCTGGGCGCGGTGGTGATCCGATTGGCCATGTCCAGCGCGGTGAACGACGCGAGCATGGCGACCAGCAGCGAAACCACGACCAACCACGGTGTGTAGCTGCCGTCGAGCATCGATGACTCTCCTTGGTCCGCGCATCTGCAATGGCGTTGGGCATGCAGGCCGCACGTGCCTTTCCCCGGCGTGTGCGGCTCCCGGCCCCGGACTGCGGGCGGTGACTACAGCCTACCGCCAACGATGGGGGGGATAGCAAGTGTCCGCGCACACTTTTTCGTGAGGGCGGGGTGAATCAGCGGGTCACGCCATCGGCGGCCTGGAAGGCGGCATCGAACAGGCGTTGCACGGGCGGCCCCATTTCGCCGGCCAGGACGGTCAGCAGGAACAGGCCCAGCAGCAGCGCCACCGGCAGGCCCAGCTGGATGGGATTCAACGCGGGCGCGGCACGGGCCAGCACGCCGAAGGCCAGGTTGATCGCCAGCATCGCCACGGTGAGCGGCAGCGCCAGACCGAGCGCACCGTGGAACACCTGCAGGGCAAAGGTGGGTGCGGCGCTGAGGAAGGTGTCGATGTTGGGCAGCGCGGCGCCGATCGGGACCGCCTTGTAGCTGTCCATCAGCAGCGAGATCAAGGCCAGGTGGCCGTTGGTGCTGAAGAACAGCAGGCCGAACAGCAGGTAGAACCACTGGCCGATGACGCCGGAACTGCCGCCGCGCAGCGGGTCGCTCATCTGTGCAAAGGCCAGGCCCGTGCCTTGGGCGACCAGCTCGCCAGCCATGGCGCCGGCTTCGAACACCAGCCGCAGCAGGAAGCCGATCGAGACGCCGATAGCCAGCTCGCGGGCGATGCTCAACACAGTGGCGGCGTCGAACCCGGTCCACTGGGGCACCGGCGGCAGCAGCGGCGACAGCGCCACGGCCAGCGCACCGGCCAGCACCACCCGCACCCGCGACGGCACCGCGCGGGTGCCGATCAAGGGCATCGCCATCAGCATGGCGCCGATGCGCAGCATGGTCCACAGGATGGTGCCGATCATGCCGAAGGCCTGCAGGCCGTCGGCAGCCATCTGGGTGGCGGAATCCATGGCCTGCTACCCGATCAGGTGCGGGATGCGCTGGAACAGCAGCGTGGTGTACTCCACCAGCTGGCCGATCAGCAGGCTGCCCAGCGCGAACAGCACCGCGGTGAGCGCCGCGGCCTTGGCCACGAAGGCGATGGTGGGCTCGTTGAGCTGGGTGGCGGCCTGCACCACGCCCACCACCACGCCGACGATCAGCACGGTGAGCAGCAGCGGGCCGGCCACCCACAGCACCACGATCAGGCCGCCACGCAGTTCGGTCAACGCAAGTTCGGGCGTCATGTCACTGCACCGCGTTGAAGCTGGCGGCCAGGGTGCCGACCACCAGGACCCAGCCGTCGACCAGCACGAACAGCAGGATCTTGAACGGTGCCGACACCAGCATCGGCGACAGCATCATCATGCCCATCGACATCAGCACGCTGGCCACGACCAGGTCGATGATCACGAACGGGATGAAGATCAGGAAGCCGATTTCGAAGGCGGTCTTCAGTTCGCTGGTGACGAACGAGGCCACCAGCACCGGGAACGGAATCGCATCCGGACCGGAATAGGTGCCGTGCCCGGCCATGCCGGCGAAGGTCATCAGGTCGGTTTCGCGGATCTGCGCCAGCATGAAGGCGCGCAGCGGCTGGGTGGTGAGCGTCCAGGCGGTCTGGAAGTCGATCTCGCCGTTGAGGTAGGGCGCCATGCCGCTGCCCCAGGCCTTCTGCCACACCGGCAGCATCACCATCGCGGTGAGGAACAGGGCAAGGCCCAGCAGCACCTGGTTGGACGGGGTCTGGCCGGTGCCCAGCGCCTGGCGCAGCAGGCCCAGCACGATGATGATGCGGGTGAAGGCGGTCAGCACCAGCAGCATCGACGGGATCAGGGTGATCGCGGTCATCAGCAGCAGGGTCTGCAGCGGCAGGCTGACCGGCTGGCCGCCGATCTTGCCGACATTCACGTCCGGCAGCGCCGGGGTGCCAGGCAGGCCGGGGGCGGCCATCGCCAGCGCCGGCAGCGCACACAACAGCAGGAGCAGCAGCAACGGCAGGTAACGGGTCCAGGAGGCGTTCGGGCCACGCATGATCAGGGTTCCTTGCGCAGCCGCTGTTGCAGCAGCTGGGCGAAATTCGGGAGGTTCTTGAGCGTCGGGAGGTTCTTCAGGTCCGGCAGGCGCGCCGGGGCCGGCGTCGGCAGCGGTTCGGGCAGGTGGTGCAGGGTGTTGATGCCGCCGGCGGTGACGCCCAGCAGCAGCTGCTCACCGTTGACCTCCACCACCACCACGCGCTCCTTGGCGCCCACGTTGAGGCTGGCCACCACGCGCATGCCTTCGGCCGGGCGGAAGCCGCTGCCGGGCATGCGCTTGAGCAGCCAGCCCAGGCCGATGATCAGCGCCAGCACCGCCAGCAGCGCCAGCACCGCACCGAACATGCTCGGTGCGGCGGCCGCGTGCTGGCCGACCTTGGCCGCCGGGGTACCGGCGGCGATGAGCAGCGATGCGATCAACGCAGTCTCCGGATCCGTTCGCTGGGGCTGACCACGTCGGTCAGGCGCACGCCGAAACGATCGTTGATGACCACCACTTCGCCATGCGCGATCAGCGTGCCGTTGACGAACACGTCCAGCGATTCGCCGGCACCGCGTTCCAGTTCCACCACCGAGCCCTGGTTGAGCTGCAGCAGGTTGCGGATCGGCAGGCGCGCGCGGCCCACTTCCAGCGACAGCGTCACCGGCACATCGAGGATGACATCCAGGTTCAGTTCGGGCCCCAGGCTGTCATCGGACTGCAGCGTGGTGAACTGTGCCGGTGCCGGTTCGTTGGTTTCGATATCGTTCATTGCGGGTCTTCCTGGATAACGGGAACGCGTGGGCGGGTGCCCGGGGGATGGGTGGCGATGATCTTCACTGCGTTGCTGCCATTGGCGACGCCGAACTCGCCGGTGAACACCGGAATGTTCTCCACGCACACCGGCACCTGCGGCTGCAGGTCGATCGGCAGGATGTCGCCGACCTTCAGCCCGGTCAGTTCGCGCAGCGTCATGCGCTTGCTGGCCAGTACGCTGGACAGGGTCACTTCGGCGATGTTGAGCTGTTCGCGCAGCATCACGCCCCAGCTGGCATCGCGGTCGTTGCGGTCGCTCTGGATGCCGGCATCGAGCAGTTCGCGGATCGGTTCGAGCATCGAGTAGGGCAGGGTGACGTGGATGTCACCGCCACCGCCATCGAGTTCGACGTGCAGGCGGCAGACCACCACGTACTCGCGCGGGGTCACGATGTTGGCGAAGTGCGGGTTGATCTCGGAGTTGATGTACTCCAGCTCCACGTCCATCACCGGGGCCCACGCTTCCTGCAGGTCGGCGAAGGTCTGCTTGAGCAGCAGGTGGATCACGCGCATTTCGGTGGCGGTGAACTCGCGGCCTTCGATGCGGGTGGGGTAGCGCCCGTCACCGCCGAAGAAGTTGTCCACGATCGCGAACACCAGCGTCGGCTCGAACACGATCAGCCCGGTACCGCGCAGCGGCTTGAAGCGGATCAGGTTGAGGTTGGTGGGCACGTACAGCGAGTGCATGTAGTCGTTGAACTTGATCAGCTCGATGCCGCGCACCGACAGCTCGGCCGAGCGACGGATCAGGTTGAACAAGCCGATCCGCCACAGGCGCGCGAAGCGCTCGTTGACCATCTCCAGGGTCGGCATGCGCCCACGGATGATGCGGTCCTGGCTGGCAAAGTCGTAGCTGCGGGCTTCGCCGGGCGTTGCCGCGTCCACATCGGTTTCGACCGCACCCGAATCCACGCCGTGCAACAGCGCATCGATCTCGTCCTGGGAAAGCAGGTCATTCATGGTGTGCCCTTACTGGGTGACGAAGCTGGTGAACAGCAGTTCGTCGGCGCCCTTGGAGCCGGTTTCGGCCTTGAGCAGCTTCTGCACTTCGGCCAGCGAGTCGGCCTGCAGGCGTTCCTTGCCGGCGCGGTCGGCGATCTGGGTGGGCTCGACCTGCGAGAACAGCATCAGCAGCTTGGCGCGGATGGCCGGGGCGTGCAGCTTGATCGCCTCCAGCGCGGCCGGGTCGCGGGTCATCAGCTGGACTTCCACCTGCAGGTAGCGCGGGCCGTCGAAGCTGCTGTTGAGGTTGACCACGAACGGCGGCTCCAGCCCGAAGTACTGCGCCGGTGCGGGCATGGCCTTGCTGGCGGCCGGCTTGGCTGCCTTGCTGTCGTGCTGGGACGACGTGGCGAAGTACCACGCACCGCCACCGGCGGCGCCAGCGGCGAGCACGGCCACCAGGGCGGTGATCAACAACGGACTACGCGGCTTGGCAGCCTTGTCCTTGTCGGCGGATTTCTTGGTTTTGTCGGCGGCTGCGGCCACGAGGGGAAGCTCCATTGGATTGCTTCCTGGCTACATGCAAAGGCCGTGCCTGAATGCCGGGGCAGACCGGCGTCGGGTTTCTGGCGGGGGCGGGCGGCAACGCGCTGGCGCGCGGTGACGGCCGCTGGCCGGCTCCACGCATACCCGTGATCCCCAGGTAGTGCCGGCCGCTGGCCGGCTCCACGTATACCCGTGATTTCCTGAGGAGCCGGCCAGCGGCCGGCACTACCGGGTGCGTGGAGTGTTTGACGAGGAGGAAAGCCCCCTGCGTGCAGTGCGTAAACCGGCCCGTGGCCGGCATTTACAGGGGCTGCCTACGCGTACGCGTCAACCAACCCGCGCTGGCGCATCAACTGTGCCGGCGAAACGGTGATGTCGGCCAGCGTCGGTTCGCCGTCGCCGCCGGTCGCGCCGGGCTGCCCGTTGCCGTCCTGGCCGCCCTGCGCGGTGTGCTGCTGGCCCACATCGGCGTTGCCGAGCTGGAAGCCCTGCTCGCCGAGCATCTCGCGCAGGCGGGGCAGGCTGGTTTCCAGCGCGTGGCGGACCTCGGCATGGGCGCTGCTGAAGCTGGCGTGCACCTTGTCGCCGTCAATCTGCAGGCGCACTTCGATCTGGCCCAGGTCATGCGGGGTTACCCGGATCACTGCATGGCCGATCTTCTGGTCGGCCAACCAGCCGATGCGGGCGCTCATGGCATCGCCGAAGTCATCGGCGCCCACGTCCGGGGTGGCGGTCGGGCTGCCGGTGAATGCCGCCGTGACGGCACTGGTCTTCAGCTCGGCCGCGTGCAGCGCGTGCAGCAGTGGGGTGGCCGGGGCATCACCACTGTCGGCGCCGGCCAGGGCGTCGGTCACGGCCTTGAGCAGTGCCGGGTCGTCGGCCACCGTGGCATCGGCGGGCAACACCAACGCGGCGGCCGGTTCGCTGGCGGTAGCGGCACCTGCCGCGGCGGCCGCCAACGGCAGCGCCGGGGCGGGCAGCGGGGCGGCAGTGGCCAGCAGCGGGTCGGCATCGGTCGCCGCAGGGGCGGCCGGTTGCAGCGCGGGCGGCAGGTGCGGCGGGGTGCCGGCCAGGGCCAGCCCGGCCAGGCCGAGCGGTGGCCACGGCGCGGGCTCGGTGTCGTCCGCGCTGTCCTGGGCCGCCGGTTTGGCGGCGGCGGTGCCTTCGGTAGTGCCTGCGTCGGCCGTGGCCTCGGTGGACGCGTCGCTGCCCGGGCGCTTGGGCGCATCGGCAGTGGCGGGGGTGTTCGGTTCGGTGCCGGGTTTGGCCGACCCGTCGGCAGTGCCCGCGTTGCCGGCCTTGCCGGCGGGGCGCGTGGGTGCCTTGGCGGTGCTGGCGCCGTCGCCGTTGAGCAGGGCGTCAAAGTCCCGGCGGGTATCGCCGGACGACGCGTCGCTGCGCGGGGATGTACCGGTGGCCTTGGCAGCGCCCGTGGACGCAGTGCCCTGAAGTGCGGGGGGCATCACGGCGTACCTCCAGTGTCGGTGTCTTCGCGCTGCGCCTGGCGGCTGCGGCGTGCGCCGAGGTCGTCCATCTCGCGCTGGTCGCGGCGGTCGGTGACCACCTTCTCCTGTGCGCGGTAGCTGGCGGCCAGCTGTTCCAGTACCGCCTTGTCGCGGCTGGCCAGGATCAGGCGGGCGCGTTCGGCTTCGACCTTTTCCCGGTTGTGGTCCACGGTCTGGCGCTGCTGCGCCACGGCACTGTCGAGGCGGTCCAGGAACGCGCGCCGGTTGAGCAGCTGGGCCGGGCTGGTGGCCGCCATCTGCGCGTTGGCGTACTCGTCGGCGTAACGGCGCAGCTCGTCCAGGCGCGACAGATGAGTGTCGAGCGTGCGCTGGCGTTCGGCCAGGTCACGGGCAACCTCGTCTTCGTGGTCCTGGGCCCGCTTGAGCAGGGGATCGAAACGCTTGGACTGGATCATGGCTTAGCTCTCAGGTTCCACCAGGCGCTTGAGTGCGGCCTGGCTGTGCGGCAGGTCGGCGGCCTTGCCGACGTCCTGGCCGAGGAATTCGGCGATGTCCGACCAGCGCTCCAGCGCTTCGTCGGTGGCCGGATCGTTACCGCGCTGGTAGGCGCCGATCGCGATCAGGTCGCGGTTGGACGAGTACGCCGAGACCAGGCGCTTGAGCTTGCGGATGCGCAGGCGCCAGGGTTCGTCGGCAATTTCTGTGACCACGCGGCTGACCGACGATTCCACGTCGATGGCCGGGTACAGGCCGCTGTCGGCCACCCGGCGCGACAGCAGGATATGGCCGTCGAGAATCGCGCGGGCGGCGTCGGCGATCGGATCCTGCGGATCGTCGCCTTCGGTCAGCACGGTGTAAAAGGCGGTGATCGAACCCCGGCCCTTGGCGCCGTTGCCGGCGCGTTCCACCAGGGCCGGCAGCTTGGCAAACACCGACGGCGGGTAGCCGCGGGTAGTGGGCGGCTCGCCCACCGACAGGCCGATCTCACGCTGGGCCTGCGCGAAGCGGGTCAGCGAGTCCATCAGCAGCAGTACGTTCAGGCCCTGGTCGCGGAACCATTCGGCAATGGCGGTGGCGCGGTAGGCGCCGTGCAGGCGCGCCAGCGGCGGGCGGTCGGCCGGGCTGGCCACTACCACGGCGCGGCGCAGGCCTTCTTCGCCGAGGGTGCTTTCAACGAAATCGCGCACTTCGCGGCCACGTTCACCGATCAGGCCCACCACGATCACGTCGGCGGCGGTGTAGCGGGTCATCATGCCGAGCAGGGTGGATTTACCCACGCCCGAACCGGCAAACAGGCCGACACGCTGGCCACGGCCGATCGGCAGCAGCGCGTTGATCGCGCGCACGCCCACGTCCAGCGGCTGGGTGATCGGCTCGCGGGCAAGCGGGTTGATCGACACCCCGGCCATGCTCACGGTGCCTTCGGCGCGGATCGGGCCTTTGCCGTCCAGCGGCACGCCATCGCTGTCGATGACCCGGCCGAGCAGGCCTTCGCCCACTTCCACGCCGCCGCGGCCCAGGACCGGCACCACCCGCGCGTTGGGCAGCAGGCCATGCAGTTCTGCGCTGGGCATCAGGTAGGTGCGCTCGCCGGCAAAGCCGACCACTTCGGCATCCACCCAGCCGCCGTCGGCGACTTCCACCTTGCAGCTGGCGCCCATCGGCGATTCGCAGCCGACCGCTTCCAATGTAAGCCCGACCGCACGGCGCAGCACGCCTTCGCGGATCAGGCCGCGGCCGTGGTTGCCGTCGGGCTGGATGCTGTCCAGGCGCGCGGCCAGGCGCAGGTTGCGCGCGGGCGCCCACTCGGCGGCCGGGACGGGCAGGGGTTCGGTGTTCATGCACTGGCTCCGGATTTGCGCAGCACCGCATCCAGCGCGCCACGCAGGCGGGCTTCCAGGGTGCCGTCGATGCGCACCGCTTCGGCGTGCACGCGCAGGTCGCCGCGGCTCAGGCTGACGTCGGGGGTGAGGCGCTGGGTGGGTGACAGCTGCAGCAGCGGGGTGAGCGCGGCGATGTCGTCAGGGTGCAGGCGCACTTCAACCTCGCGGTTGGCACCGCCGACCGCGTCGACGGCCTCGCCCACCAGCTGCGCGAGCAGCGCCGGGTCGGCCTGGTAGGCACGGCCGACCAGGGTGCCGGCGATACGGACGGCCAGTTCGCCCAGCGCGGCCACCACTTCATTCTCCAGCCGCACCAGCGGCCGGCTGAAGTTGTCCAGGATGCCTTCGATCTGCGCGACCAGACGGCGCACCTCAGCCTGGCCCTGGGCCTGGCCGTCGGCATGGCCGCGGTCGAAGCCGTCTTTTTCGGCGGCGTCCTGGATCTGCTGGATTTCCTCCAGCGTGGGCAGCTGCAGCAGCGGTTCCGGTTCGTGCTCCGGATCCGGTTCGGTGAGCTCGAAACTCTCCTCCACCGGTGCCGGTTCGGGCACCGCCAGCAGGTCCGGGGCAAGCCAGCGCACGGCGTTGTTCACAGCATCGCCTCCGCGTTGCCGCCAATGGTGACGGTGCCTTCATCGGCCATGCGCTTGACGATGGCCAGGATCTCGCGCTGCGCCACTTCCACGTCGGACAGGCGCACCGGACCGCGTGCTTCCATGTCTTCGAGCAGGATCTCGGCGGCGCGCTGGGACATGTTGCGGGTGATCTTGTCGCGCACCTTGATGTCGGCGCCGCGCAGGGCCAGGCCCAGGCGCTCGCCGCTGACTTCGCGCAGCACCAGCTGCAGTTCGCGGTCGTCCAGGTCCACCAGGTCGTCGAACACGAACATCAGGTCCTGGATGCGCCCGCTCAGCGGGGCGTCGATGCGGGCGATCTCGCCCAGGATCGCCTGGTCCTGGCCGCTGTCCATGAAGTTCAGGATGTTGGCCGCGCACTGCACGCCGCCGATGTTGGACGACTTCAGGTTCTGGTTGCCGGCGAACTGGCGCTCCATGATTTCGTTGAGCTCGTTCAGCGCGTTTGGCGGAATGCCGTCCAGGGTGGCGATGCGCAGCAGCACGTCCACCCGGGTACGTTCGGGCAGCAGCTTGAGCGCGTCGGCGGCCTGGTCGGTTTCCAGGTGGGCCATCACGATGGCGATGATCTGCGGATGCTCGTTGCGGACCAGGTCGGCCACCGCACGCGGGTCCATCCACTTCAGCGCGTCCAGGCCGGTGGTGTTGCGGCCGAGCAGGATGCGGTCGATCAGGTTGCCGGCCTTCTCGCTGCCCAGCGCCTGCACCAGCATGTTGCGGATGTAGTCGTCCGAGCCCACGCCCAGCGAGGTCTTGGAGCCCAGTTCGGAACTGAACTGGTCCATCACCCCTTCCACCTGGGCACGGGTGATGTCGGTCATGGTGGCCATGGCGATGCCGATCTTCTGCACCTCCTTGGGCTCCATGTGGCGCAGCACTTCAGCCGCGTCCAGTTCACCCAGCGACAGCAGCAGCACGGCGGCGCGTTGTACGCCGCTCAGCGGCGCAGTGGTGGCGTCAGTCATTGGCCACCCAGCCCTTGACCACCTGGGCCACGCGCTTGGAATCGGTCTTTACAGCTTCACGCGCCATGCGCAGTCGTTCCTCGTAGGAGTCCACCGGCAGTGCCAGGGTTTCATGTCCGGCCGCGTTCAGGCGTTCGCTGCCCAGCGTGGGCAGGCCTTCGCCATCGTCGACCAGCTGTACATCGGCACTGTGCGGTTCCAGTGCCTCATCGCTGTCTTTCTTGGTCTGGCCGGTGATCGAGCGCAGCGCCGGGCGCAGCACACCGAACACCAGGGCCAGCACCACGATCGCGCCGAGCAGCAGACGCAATGCGTCCTGCACCTGCGGCAGCTCCCACCACTTGGGCCCTTCGACCGGGGTGACTTCACGCACGAACGGGGCATTCATCACCGACACCGTATCGCCACGTTCGGCATCGAAGCCGACCGCCTGCTTGACCAGGGCTTCGACGCGGGTGAGTTCGGCCGCCGACAGCGCCTGCTCGGTGGTCTTGCCGTTGGCGCCGGCACGCGGCACGTTGTCCACCAGCACCGCCACCGACACCCGCTTGATGCGGCCCGCCGGCTGGCGGGTGTGCTGCAGGGTGCGGTCCAGCTCGTAGTTGCGGGTGGCGTTTTTCGAGGTTTCGGTCGGGGCGGCGGCGGTGGCCGGCGCGGCGGCCGGGCCGGGCGGGGTGTTGCTGGCCGCACCGGGCACGCCCTGCGGGCCGGGCACGTTGCTGCTGTTCTCGCTCATCTGTTCGCTGCGCAGCTTCTGCGGCTCGCCGTTGTACAGCTCACGGGCTTCCTCGATGACCGAGAAGTCCATGTCCACGCTGGTTTCCGGATTGACCCGGCCCGGGCCGGTCATCGGTTCCAGCAGTTCGCGGATGCGCTGGTTGAACGAAGTTTCCTGGCGGCGCACCTGTTCGAACTGCGCGGCGTTCATCGCCGCATCGCTGTTGGGATCGGACACGCTCAGCATGCGCCCGCTCTGGTCCACCACGGTCACGCGCTCGGGAGCCAGGTCGGGAATGCTGGCGGCCACCATGTGCACGATGGCATCGATCTGGCCGCGTTCCAGCTGCTGGCCACCGCGCAGTTCCAGCACCACCGAGGCACTGGCCACGTCACGCTGGCGGGTGAAGGCACTGGGCTTGGGAATGGCCAGGTGCACGCGCGAATCGCGCACCGGGCGCAGCGTGTTGATGGTGCGCGACAGCTCGGTTTCCAGCGAATGCTGGTAGCGGGCGTTTTCCATGAACTGGCTGACGCCGAAGCCCGGATCACGCTCCATCAGCTCGAAGCCGAGCCGGCCGCTGTCGGTCAGGCCCGAGCCGGCCAGCTTCAGGCGGGCGTCGTGCAGGTTCTTTTCCGGCACGGTGATGCCACCGGTGGCCGGGTCCAGTTCGAACGGAATCTGCGCGGTGCGCAGCAGGTCGGTGGCTTCGGCGGTGGCCTTCTGGTCCAGGCCGGTGTACAGCGGCACCATGCCCGGCTTCTGCGACCAGAAGAACACGAACAGACCTGCCGCCACGGCCACGGCGATCATCGCCATCAGTCCGAGCCGACGGGTGATCTGCAGGCTTTGCAGCCGGTCGAACCACTGCCCAGCCTTTTCGGTGTTCAGCGATTCTTTGGAGAGCGACAGGGCCATGCGTTTCTATCCTTACAGCGGCATGTTCATCACGTCCTGGTAAGCCTGGACGAGACGGTTACGGACTTCCACGGTGGCGCGGAAGGCGATCTGGGACTGCTGCGAGGCGACCATTACCTTGGCAAGGTCGGCACCGGGTTCACCCAGTTCGAAGGCCTTGGCCAATGCGCCGGACTTCTGCTGGGCATCGTTGACGCCGGCAATGGCGCCGCGCAGGGTTTCGGTGAAGCTCGGACCCTGCACTTCCTGGGGGGAGACAAGGCCCTGGATGGCATTGCTCTTCGGCGCCTCCGTCAGCGGGCTGACGGCGGACTGCCCCATCTGGGTCTGGAAGGAGCGGATCTGGGAAAGGACGGAGGTGACGGAGTGCGACATCTGGAACGTTCCGAAGCTGGGATGGGGTTTCGGGTGAATACGTTGCAAGTGGCGTGCCGAAACCGTTTACCGGTTCAGTTTTGTTGGTGGCACAAGGGCTTGCGCCTTCACGCGGCGAGGGCGGGTGGGGCGGCCGGTCGCGTTGCGCGACGGAATGTTGCTGCGGCGCTTTGACGCGGCGCGCGTGTCGGGGCGCCGGCGTCGGAAAACCGGCGGGGTGTCGTGCAGCCACCCATGGGGTGGCTCTACCAGGCGGTGTGCCGGCTGTGCGGCCACCCATGGGACGGTATCGGGGGTAGAGCCACCCCTTGGGTGGCTGCTCTTCTGTGGCTGCTCTTCTGTGGCTGCTCTTCTAGGGCGTCAGCGTCCAGCGGCCGCTGTTCTGGCGGCGGGCCGGGGCGATCGGGCCGGTGTGCTGGGTAAAGACGAACATGCCCTCGCTGTCGGTCAGGCAGGTGAGCAGCAGGGTGTAGGCGGCGGTGCCGCCCGGGAAGGCTTCGCGCATCCGGATTTCACCGAGGTGCGGGGCATGGCGCTGGTAGCGGTAGCTACCCTGCACGCGCACCGGGGTGCCAAGGATGTCGAGCACGTATTGGTTGGCCGCGAAATTCACCTGCACCATCCGCCCGGCGTTGGGGTTGTCGGGGCGATAGAGCGGATCGCTGATATTGATGAACTGTCGCGCGTCGAGCGTGGCCGGCAAGGTGCAGGCCGGGGTGGCCAGGGAGGTGGTGGGCAGCAGGGCCAGGAAGAGCAGCACGGGGAACAGGCGCATCGGAAGACCTCCACGGGGATGTGCCTTTGATGCTAGTCAGTGCATGGCGCGTGTCTGTAGGAAACGTTGCAATCTGTCTGCCGGCCGTTGCCGCGAACGCCACAACGACAAAGCCCGGGACAGGCCCGGGCTTCTGCGTCATTCCAACGTGCGGTCGGCTCAGCCGGCCAGTTCGGCCTGGTCGCGCTCGATCCCGTACTTGCGCAGCTTTTCCACCAGCGTGGTGCGGCGCAGGCCAAGCAGCTGGGCGGCGTGGGCGACTACGCCCTGGGTGCGTTCCAGTGCTTCGTTGATCAGGTTCAACTCGATGTTGGCCATGTGGTTGCGCAGGTCCAGGCCGGCGTCGGGCAGGGCCGGGGCGCGGGCGGCCGGGCCCGCGTCCGCGGCGGCACCATTGCCCGGCGTCGGTACGTGGAAGGAAAAGCTGCGCAGGTCCAGACGCTCGTCGGCCACCGGCGCCGGGGCCACCACGGGCGCCGGTACGCTGGCGCTGAAATCACCGCGATAGCGCGCCGGCAAATCCTGCACGCGCACGGTGCCGCCGGGGTGCAGCACGGCAAGGCGCTCGACCAGGTTGGTCAGTTCGCGCACGTTGCCGGGCCACTCGTAGCTGGCCAGCGCCTGCAGGGCTTCGGCGCTGAAGCGCACTTCGCCGCGACCGGTGCGCGCCAGCTGCGCGGCAATGGTGGTCACCAGCGCCGGCAGGTCTTCGCTGCGCTCGCGCAGCGCCGGCACGTCGATCGGGAACACGTTGAGCCGGTAGAACAGATCTTCGCGGAACTTGCCGTCGGCAATGCGCGATTCCAGGTCGCGGTGGGTAGCGGCAATCACGCGCACGTTGCAGCGGATCGTCTGGTTGCCACCCACGCGCTCGAAGCTGCGCTCCTGCAGCACGCGCAGCAGCTTGACCTGCATCGGCAGGCTCATGTCGCCGATTTCATCCAGCAGCAGGGTGCCGCCCTCGGCCATCTCGAAGCGGCCCTTGCGGGCGCTCAGCGCACCGGTGAAGGCGCCCTTTTCGTGACCGAACAACTCGCTCTCCAGCAGCTCGGCCGGGATCGCCCCGCAGTTGATCGCCACGAACGGGCCATCACGGCGCGGCGAGCGCTGGTGGATCGAGCGCGACACCACTTCCTTGCCGGTGCCCGATTCGCCCAGCACCAGCACGGTGGTGTCGAACGCGGCCACCTGTTCGATCATCTGGCGCAGGGCGCTTACCGCCGCCCCTTCGCCGGTGGGCCCCTGTTCCTGCACGGCACCGGCCTGGTGCTCGGCGTCCAGCCGCTTCAGGCTGGCGCGGCGCAGCAGCGCTTCCATCTGCGCGTGGCGCAGCGGCGCTTCCAGCGGCCACACGTTGGCTTCATGCAGGCCATGCTGCTGGGCGAAGCGCGGGGCGTCGCCGTCGATCAGCATCACCGGCGGCGGCAGGGCGCCCTGGCCGGCCCAGGCAAACAGCGCATCGCTGCGCGCGCCGGCTTCCAGGCCGCCGATGATCACGGCCATCCAGTCGGTGGAGCGCTGGCGGGTGATGTCGAAATCGGCCGCGTCGGCCACCCAGCGCGGGTTGAAGTCCATGAATTCGAGCAGGGCGACGGTGCGCTCGGCACGCACCGCGTCGCTGTCCAGTACCAGGATGCGCGACTCACTCATGATCCATTCCCCTTCAGACCTTCCAGGATCGGCATGACCTCCTGGATGTAGGACAGCTTGCTGACGAAGTTGTCCGCGCCGGCACGCAGGGCGTGCTCGCGGTGCTCGACGTCGTCGAAGTGGCTGGCGATGACGATGTACGGGGCGTCGTCCTGCGACTTGATCAGGCGGGTGGCCTGCAGGCCGCCCATTTCGGGCATCGCCAGGTCCATCAGCACCACTTGCGGGCGCAGCGTTTCCGAGCGTTCGATGGCTTCCAGGCCGTTGGCGGCGCTGCCGATCACGTCCAGCCAGTCGACCTTGCGGAAGTGGCGCATGGCGGCGTTGATGAAGCCCTCGTGGTCGTCGACCAGCAGGACGGTGAGCTTGTTCATGTCTTCCATTTCCTTCAGCCCACCCGGGCCAGTTGCGGGGTCCTGGCATTGATCCGGCGGCGTTCACGCGCCGGGGCGATGTCCAGTTGTTCGCGGTATTTTGCAACGGTACGGCGGGCGATGTTCACCCCCTGGCGCGACAGCAGGCCGGCGATGGCCTCATCGGCCAGCGGGCGGCCGGCCGGTTCGGCGTCGATCAGGCGGCGCACCATCGCCTTGACGGCCTGGCCGGAGACGCTGGCGCCTTCCAGGCGCACGGCGAAGAAGTGCTTCAGCTCCAGGGTGCCGCGCGGCGTCTGCAGGTACTTGCCGGTGGTGATGCGCGACACGGTCGATTCGTGCATGCCGATCGCATCGGCCACTTCTTTCAGGGTGAGCGGCGCCATGGCCTCTTCACCGCGGGTAAGGAAGCCGGCCTGGCGCTCGATGATCACCCGGGTGGTGCGCAGCAGGGTGTCATAGCGCATCGACAGGCCGCGGGTGAGCCAGCGCGCTTCCTGCAGCATGTCGCGCAGCGGCTGGGCCGCCTCGCCGGCATCGGCCAGCGCGTGCTCGTAGCTGGGGTTGATGCTCAGGCGACGACTGGTGGCCGGGTTCAACGCCACGCGCCACTGGTTGTCGGCGTGCCAGGCGATGACGTCGGGGATGACCACGCCGTTGTCGTCCGGGCGCAGGCTGTCGCCCGGGCGCGGCTGCAGCGACAGGATCAGCCGAACGGCTTCATGGATGTCGGCCACTTCGGCATCGAGCTGGCGGGCCAGGGCGATGTAGTCGTGCGCGGCCAGGCTTTCCAGCCCGTCGTCGAGCACGCGCTGGGCCAGGTGGCGGGCCGGGACGCGGCCGGGCAGGGCGCGCAGCTGCACGCTCAGGCATTCATGCAGGTCGCAGGCGGCCAGGCCGGCCGGGTCGCCGTGCAGGATCTGCTGGCGGACCGCTTCGACGCCGGCGGCGTCCACGTCGTGATGGGCGCTGGCCAGCAGCTGCAGCTGGGCCAGCGGCGCGTCCAGGTAACCGGCGTCGTCGCAGTGCTCCAGCCAGAAGCTGGCGACGGCCAGTTCGCGTGCGTCCAGCTCCAGGGTCAGGCGCTGCAGGGCGCGCAGGTGCGGGTCGCTGGATTCGTCGGCGGCAATCCGCTGCATGCGGTCATCGTCGCCGTCCTGCCAGCTGGCACCGGGCACATCCCACATCGCACTTTCGGGCAGCTCGTCGAACGCGGCCACTTCCTGCACGGTGGTGGTGTCGCTGGTGTCGGCCGCGGGCGCTTCGGGCGCCTCTTCGATCTCCAGCAGCGGATTGGTCTCCAGGGCGCGGCGGATTTCCAGCTCCAGCTGCATGCCGTCCAGCTGCAGCAGTCGGATCGACTGCAGCAGTTGCGGCGTGAGGTGGAGCTGCTGACCCAGCTGGGTCGACATCGTCGGCTTCATGTGTGTTCCCCATCGCACCGACTCCCCGGCGCGTTATGGAACACATCTTGCTTGTGTTATCCCGACACCGTAATCAGGGGGTTCCCTAGTGCTGTCGTCAGGTTCCTGACAGTGAGTCAGGAAAATCCCTACACAAGCGCGGAAAATTGACGCCGCCTGCGGCTGGAACCCCTATATCTGGTCGCCCGGATGACCCGGCGCCGTTCAAAATCCCGTCGCCGCCCCGCCTGAAGGCTTCAGGCTGCCGGAGAACCGACGCGGTTCATTCCAGTTCGTGCTGGTGGCGCGCGGCGAGCAGCAGCAGATCATTGGCGCGGCGGCAGCCCAGCGACTCCATCATGCGCGCGCGGTGGGTTTCCACCGTCTTGACGCTGATGCCGAGGTCGGCGGCGATTTCCTTGTTGCTTTCGCCGCGGCCGATCTGGCGCAGGATCTCGCGCTGGCGGGGCGACAACGCGGCCACCCCCACCGGCTTTTCTTTGCCCAGCATGGGCGCCAGCATCTTGGCTGAGATCTGCGGGCTCAGGAACACCTGGCCGGCATGGGCGGCGAGCAGCGCCAGTTCCAGCTCCTGCGGGGCCGCGTCCTTGACCACGAAGCCGACCGCGCCACGGTCCAGCGCATCGCGCACGTGCACCGCGTCGTCGTGCATGGTCATCATCACCACCCGGGTGCCGGGGGCGCGCAGCAGGATGTCGCTCAGGGCTTCCAGGCCGGTACGGCCCGGCAGCGACAGGTCCATCAGGATGACATCGGGGTTGTGCTGAATGGCCATCTGCAGCGCCTGTTCGGCATTGCTGGCATCGGCGACCACCTCGACATTGGCAAAGCCCTGGAGCAGGCGGCTGAGGCCGGCGCGGACCAGGGTGTGATCGTCGACGATGAGAACGCGCACAGGCAGGCTTGGGGGGATGTGAAGAAGACGGCCACCTTAACGGAGTGGCGGCCTACCGCCAAGCCGAACGCGTCACGGTGTGCCGTGCCGGCCGCCGGCCGGCACCCTTGAGCCCCGGTTACGGGCGGCGATCGGCCAGGCGCGCCTGGGCGATCTGGCGCCGGTGCAGGCGGAACAGGTGGCGTTCCAGCGCCATTTCCAGCGCATCGCTCATCGGCTCGAAGCGCAGCCAGAGGAAGTGCGCGCCGGCGCCGGTGGCCGCTTCGGCCAGCACGGCGACCGGCAGGTCGATATGGTCGGGCAGCCAGTCGCAGGGCTGCAGCCGGATCACGCCCAGGCTGCCGGCGGCCGCGCCGCTGCGCGCACCCTGTTCCAGGCGGATGCCCCGGCGCGACCAGCGCAGCGGGCGCAGGTCCAGGTCCTGGGCGCTTTGCCGCACCAGCCGGCCCAGCAGCACCATGGTCAGGTCCAGCTTGGCCTCCAGCCGCTGCATCTGCGCGCTGGACTCGCCGCGGTCGTCGTGGCCGTCGTCGCTGCGTGCATCTTCCACCAGGGCCACGCTGCGCAGCAGGGTTTCGGCCGTGCCGGGGCGTATCACCGCACTGCCCAGGCGGAACTCGGCCGGCAGCGCCACCTCGCAGCTCAACGTTTCATCGAACAGCTCGCTTTCGGCCGGATGATGGATGGCCGCGGGGCGCGCGTCGTTCATGCCAGCGACTCCGCGGTGAGATAGGCGTGCGCCGCCCGGTTGGCGTTGGCGCCGTGGCGCAGGTGGCGGCCGGCTTCGTCGCGCTGGCTCATCATCATCACCATGATCCGCTGCTGGCGGCCTTCCAGGGCGCTCAGGCCGGGCACATCATCGAGGGCACCGGGCTGGGCCAGGAACCGTGCCTGGTTGACGTGCAGCGTATCCAGGCAGTCGCTGGCACGCTCGTGGTCATCGGCCAGCAGCGCGGTTTCCAGCGTGTCCAGCTCGGTGTTGAGGTCGGCCAGGGTGAGCAGGGTAGTGGCCATTACAGCGCGGCCTGGGCTGGCACGCGCTGGTCGCGCGGAATCGCGTTCCAGGCGGCGTCGATTTCGCCCAGCAGCTCCAGCGATTCGCGCAGGGCTTCGGGGTCGTTGTGCAGGTTGGCTTCGGTCAGCCGCTGCATCACATAGTCATACAGCGCCGACAGGTTGCCGGCGATCTCGCCGCCGGCCTCGTGGTCGAGCGAGCCGTTGAGGTGGCCCACGATCGCGCAGACTTCGCCGATCGCCTTGCCCTTGCGGGCCTGGTCGCCGCCTTCCAGGCAGGCCTGGGCCAGCCGTACGCGTTCCAGCGCGCCGGCCAGGAGCAGGGCGACCAGCTTGTGCGGATCGGCATCGGTGATCGCGCTCTGTACGCCGACCTGCCGGTACTGCTCGGTGAATTGACGGTTCGAACCGTACATCAATCATGTCTCCTTCGTGCGGGGCCGCGTGCCTCGCGAGGTCTGCGGCACCGGGGGTGGAGCCTGCGTTGGTACTGCGTCGGTACCTGTATCGGCAGCGTGCGCGATTAACTTGAGCACGCTGCCGTAGGGATCAACCGGCCAGCTGGCTGAGCTGCGCGCTCAGCGAGGAGGTGGTCTGGCTGAGCTTGCCCATCAACGTATCCAGGGCCAGGAACTGCTTCTTGTAGCGCTCTTCGACACCGGCCATGCGCACGTCCAGGGCCTTGCGGCGCTTGTCGATGTCGGTGAGGGTGGCATTGATGCTCTTGGTGCGCGAAACGAACGCGCCTTCCTTGCCCACGGTGGTGCTGGTGTAGCCATCCACCATGTTGAACAGCTTGGCGGCCGCGCCGTCATCGCCGGTCAGGGCCTGGCGCACCGCGCCGGCCTGGTTGACCAGGGCCGCTTCGAACTTGGTGGCATCCAGCACCAGGCTGCCATCGGCATTGGGGTAGGCGCGGGTCTGCAGCCCCAGCGTCTTGGGGTCCAGGCCGGCTGCGGCCAGGTCCTTGAGCACGCCGCCCATCATCGCGCGCAGCTGGCTGGACGCGCCGCGCATCTGCGCATCGCCGGTCAGCGACGACGGCTCCTTGTTCTCGATGTCGTACTTGGTGGCCGTGTTGATGGCGCTGATGGCGCCGTTGTAGGCGGTCACGAAGTCCTGCATGACCTTGCGTGCGGCGGCCACGTCGGTGCTGACCGTCACCGTACTCTTGCCGGTCTTCTTCAGGTTCAGGGTCAGGCCGGGAACCACGTCGGTGACGGTGTTCTCGCTGGCCACCACTTCCACGCCATCGATGGTCAGCTTGGCATCGGCCGCCGGGGTGCGCTCGGACATGCTGGCCGCCAGGGCGGTCAGGTCGGCATTGCCGGCCCCCGCGCTGAGCTTGATGGCGTTGGCTGTGCCGGCCTTTTCCTGCGAGATCGACAGGAACTGGTTGTCGCCCGAGGCGATCAGGGTGGACTGCACGCCCAGGCTGCGGCCGGCCTTCTCGATCTTGGTGCGGATCGAAGAGAGGGTGTCATCGGCTTCGACCTGGATTTCCAGTGTCTTCTTCTTGTCGCCCACGCCGACGTCCAGCGTCAGGGTTCCGGCGCCGAAGGTCTTGGTCTTGGACACCGACGTGTCGGCGATCCATTTGTTGGCCGTGGCCAGCTGGGTGACGTCGATCTCGTGGCTGCCGGTCGCCGCGGCGTTGGTGCTGGTGACCGTCAGGATGTCGTCGGTGCCGCTCTTGGTCGCACTGACCAGGCGGGCATCGAACGCGGTGGAGGCCTTGAGCGCCTTGAGCGAGGTGGTCAGCAGGTCGAACGCGGACTTGACCGTGCCCACCGCCGACAGCTGCATCTTGGCCTTGGACTGCTGCAGGTTGAGTGCGTTGTCCGCCGGCTTGCGGTCGGCCGCGACCAGGCTGGCCACCATGCCGGAAATATCCAGTCCGGAACCGATGCCACCATAACCAAAGTCAGCCACGTTGTTTCTCCTGTCTGTGAGCCGTCGCGGGGGTGCCGCGTGGCCGTGCTGTCAACGAATGTAGCGGCCGTAGCCGCCGGGTCTTTAGAACCACGTTGATGCAGGAGTTGTGCCACTGGCTCGGCGCGGAAGAATGGCACGCGCTTTGCAGGGGTATCCGGGCGGGACGCAGTACGGTCCGGCCGGGGGTCTGTAAAAAACCCTCCTCCAATGTAGAGGAGGGCTCAGGCTACTGAAAAAGCGGGGGGAGACGAAGCCACCCGGGATGTTCAGTCAAACTAACAGCGCTGATAACGGTTCTGCCGCAGGGGCGGGCCATGGCCACGGGGATGTGGCTGCCGGGAGAGAGAGTCCGGCCCATGGCCATGGCCCGTTCCTGCGTGACGTTTGAACGGATGTTTCGGGGTTTGCCCGCGCCGCCGGCGGTTGCCGGCGGCGTGGACGCGTGGATCAGCGCAGCAGGCTGAGCACGTTCTGCGGCACCTGGTTGGCCTGGGCCAGCATGGCCGTACCGGCCTGCTGCAGGATCTGGGTGCGGGTCAGCTCTGCGGTTTCCTTGGCGAAGTCGGTATCGCGGATGCGGCTACGCGAGGCCGACAGGTTCTCCGTGGAGGTCTGCAGGTTGGCAACGACCGAGGTGAAGCGGTTCTGCACGGCGCCCAGGTCTGCGCGGGTGTTGTTGATCGAGCTCAGCGCGTTGTCGACCAGCGACAGTGCCTTCTGCGCACCGGTGACAGTGGAGACGTCCACATTGGCGACGTTGGCGGTGGTAACCGCAGGGTCGGCAGTGTGCGCAAAACCAGCAGCACCGGTCAGGGTGATGTCGGCGGCGGTCATTGCGACGCCGTCCTTGACCTGGGTGACCACGATCTTGCCGGTGTCATCCAGCTCTGCCAGCACGCCGGTTTCGCCGAGCTTGGAGTTGATGGCGGTGACGGCAGCCTTGTTCTGATCGGCAACGGTGGCGCCGCTCTTCAGTTCGATCTTGTCCAGCGTGACGGTGGCCGAACCGACCTTGATGGTGCCGGTCAGGGTGGCATCGGCGGTCAGGGCGGCCGTCGCATCAGCCACCTTGCCGGTAGCGAAGGTCGACGTACCCAGCTTGGCGGTCGTGGCATCGACGATCTTGTCGATGGCGATCGCCTGGCCGGCGTTGGCGCCGACCTGGAACAGCTGGCTGGAGAACGAACCGTCCAGCAGCTTGGTGCCGTTGAAGTCGGACTGCTTGGCGACGCGGTCGATTTCGCTGACCAGCTGGGTCACTTCGGCCTGCAGGGCCTTGCGGTCACTGGCCGAGTTGGTGGCGTTGGATGACTGCACGGCCAGTTCGCGGACGCGTTGCAGGTTGTTGCCGATTTCGGTCAGCGAACCTTCGGCGACCTGGGCCAGCGAGATGCCGTCGTTGGCATTGCGGATGGCGACGTCGGTGCCGCGGATCTGGGTGCCGAAACGCTCGGAGATGGCCAGACCAGCCGCGTCGTCCTTGGCGCTGTTGATGCGCGAACCGGACGACAGGCGCTGGATGGTGGTGGCCAGCGAGCTGCCGCTGGTGCTCAGGTTACGCTGAGCATTCAACGACATCGTGTTGGTGTTGATGACTTGTGCCATGGAAGTTCCTTCAGGCGTGGGTGGAGCGTTGGACGTCGGTGTCGGTGTCGGTGTCGGCGCCGGTTACGCCGGCGCCGACACTGCAGGCGTGGATCAGCGCAGCAGGCTGAGCACGTTCTGTGGCACCTGGTTGGCCTGGGCCAGCATGGCCGTACCGGCCTGCTGCAGGATCTGGGTGCGGGTCAGCTCTGCGGTTTCCTTGGCGAAGTCGGTATCGCGGATGCGGCTACGCGAGGCCGACAGGTTCTCCGTGGAGGTCTGCAGGTTGGCCACAACCGAGGTGAAGCGGTTTTGGATGGCGCCCAGGTCAGCACGGGTGTTGTTGATCGCGCTCAGCGAGCTGTCCACGATCTCCAGCGCCTTCTGTGCACCTTCGACGGTGGAGATGTCTACCGAGGACAGCACGCTGGCGGTTGCACCGGTCATGGTGCCGCCATCGGTGCTGCTCTCTTCCAGGCCGATGTTGCCAAAGTCAGCAGCCACGGCGGTTGCGCCTGCCGTAGCCGGACCACCAGCAGCCAGTTCGAAGGTCTGGCCATTCTTGACCGAGCTGAGGCTGATCACACCCGAGCTGTCAACGCTGGCCATCACGCCGGTTTCGCCCAGCTTGGCGTTGACCGCGGCGGCGGTAGCCTTGGAGATCGACTCACCGGCCTTTACCGAGATATCGCCGATATTGATGGCGGCGGCAGTGCCGTCCTTCGGGGTGATCGATACCTGAAGGCCGGTGAACACCGTATCGGCCGTGGCCAGGTCTTCGTTGACACCCGCGGTGCCGGCGGCATCGAGGGCGGTACCCTTGTAGGCATTGGCGAACGTGGTATTGCCCAGCGAGCTGGCCTTGGCGTCTACGACCTTGTCGATCGCAATGGCCTGGCCGGCGTTGGCGCCGACCTGGAACAGCTGGCTGGAGAACGAGCCGTCCAGCAGCTTGGTGCCGTTGAAGTCGGACTGCTTGGCCACGCGGTCGATTTCGCTGACCAGCTGGGTGACTTCGGCCTGCAGGGCCTTGCGGTCGCTAGCTGAGTTGGTGGCGTTGGACGCCTGCACCGACAGTTCGCGGACGCGCTGCAGGTTGTTGCCGATTTCGGTCAGCGAGCCTTCGGCGACCTGGGCCAGCGAGATGCCGTCGTTGGCATTGCGGATGGCCACGTCGGTACCGCGGATCTGGGTGCCGAAACGCTCGGAGATGGCCAGACCAGCCGCGTCGTCCTTGGCGCTGTTGATGCGCGAACCGGACGACAGGCGCTGGATGGTGGTGGCCAGCGAGCTGCCGCTGGTGCTCAGGTTACGCTGAGCATTCAACGACATCGTGTTGGTGTTGATGACTTGTGCCATGGGGATTCCTTCAGGCTTGGGTGAAACGTGAGGCGGTGGACACGGCGCCGGTCAGCCCGGCGCCGTTGTGGAGCGGCTGGATCAGCGCAGCAGGCTGAGCACGTTCTGCGGCACCTGGTTGGCCTGGGCCAGCATGGCCGTACCGGCCTGCTGCAGGATCTGGGTGCGGGTCAGCTCTGCGGTTTCCTTGGCGAAGTCGGTATCGCGGATGCGGCTACGCGAGGCCGACAGGTTCTCCGTGGAGGTCTGCAGGTTGGCAACGACCGAGGTGAAGCGGTTCTGCACGGCGCCCAGGTCGGCACGGGTGCTGTTGATCGAACCCAGCGCCTTGTCGACGATCTCCAGGGCCTGCTGTGCACCCTTCACGCTGTCGATGTTGACGTCCTTGAGCAGCTTGCCGGTCGGTGCAGCCGGGGTCGGAGTCGGCACGCCCGAGTTGAAGCCAGTGACGCCTGCGCTCGTGCCTGCGGTCACGGTCATGGCGGTAAAGTCCCCATCCTTGTTGACGCTTTCCTTTACCGAGGTCAGGTTGATCTTGCCCGCGGCGCCATCGACTTCGGCGTAGACGCCGGTTTCGCCGATCTTGGCGTTGACGGCAGTGGCCACCGCCTGCACCAGCGCCTTCTGGTCGTCGGCAGCGACGCCGGTGGAGGTGATTTCAACCTTGTCGATGGTGATCGCCGCCGCCATGCCGCCGCCGCCGATCTTCAGGCCGTCGAAGGAAATGGTTTTGCCCTTGTCAGCCGCAACCGAACCGCCGGCAGCAACGGTGATTGAGTTGCTGTCAAACACGGCGTTGCCCAGCGCGTCGGCCTTGGCGTCCACCACCTTGTCGATGGCGATGGCCTGGCCGGCGTTGGCGCCGACCTGGAACAGCTGGCTGGAGAACGAGCCGTCCAGCAGCTTGGTGCCGTTGAAGTCGGACTGCTTGGCCACGCGGTCGATTTCGCTGACCAGCTGGGTCACTTCGGCCTGCAGGGCCTTGCGGTCGCTGGCCGAGTTGGTGGCGTTGGACGCCTGCACGGCCAGTTCACGGACGCGCTGCAGGTTGTTGCCGATTTCAGTCAGCGAACCTTCGGCGACCTGGGCCAGCGAGATGCCGTCGTTGGCATTGCGGATGGCCACGTCGGTGCCGCGGATCTGGGTGCCGAAGCGCTCGGAGATCGCCAGGCCAGCCGCGTCGTCCTTGGCGCTGTTGATGCGCGAACCCGACGACAGGCGCTGGATGGTGGTGGCCAGGGAGCTGCCGCTGGTGCTCAGGTTACGCTGAGCATTCAACGACATCGTGTTGGTATTGATGACTTGTGCCATGGGAAGAGGTCCTTGAGCGGTTGCACGTGATTTGGGTTAGACGCTCATGACGTGCTTCAGGAGCGGCTCATGTCAGCGCTGCAACAGGCTGAGCACGTTCTGCGGCACCTGGTTGGCCTGGGCCAGCATGGCCGTACCGGCCTGCTGCAGGATCTGGGTGCGGGTCAGCTCTGCGGTTTCCTTGGCGAAGTCGGTATCGCGGATGCGGCTGCGCGAGGCGGACAGGTTTTCCGAGGAGGTCTGCAGGTTTGCGACGACGGAAGTGAAGCGGTTCTGGATGGCACCGAGGTCGGCGCGGACGCTGTTGACCGATTCCAGGGCCTTGTCGACAATTTCCAGTGCCTTCTGTGCGCCGACGTAGGACGAGACGTCCAGGTCCTGCACGAAGCTGGAGGTGGCGGTGGCGGCAACCGAGCTGGGCGCGGCGGCGGTGGAGTCGGCCAGGCCGAGCTGGGCGGCGCCGTCGATGACCAGGTCGCGGTCGGCCTGGACCGAGGTCAGCTTCAGGCGGTGGGTGTCGGGGGTGCCGGCGGTGGTGACCACTTCGGCATAGACACCGGCTTCGCCGATCTTGCTGTTGATCTGGGCCGCGGCGGAGGCGGCAAACTCGGCGGTGGTCTTGCCGGTGATGGTGCCGATGGCGGCGCCGTTGATGGTGACGCCGGCCAGGTCGGTGATGGTGGCGACGTCGGCGGTGCTGTCCACGGGGGCGGCGAACTTGGCGTTGCCCAGCGAGCTGGCCTTGGCGTCGACGACGTTGTTGATGGCAATGGCCTGGCCGGCGTTGGCGCCGACCTGGAACAGCTGGCTGGTGAAGCTGCCGTCGAGGAGCTTGGTGCCGTTGAAGTCGGACTGTTTGGCGACGCGGTCGATTTCGCTGACGAGCTGGGTGACTTCGGCCTGGAGGGCCTTGCGGTCGCTGGCGGAGTTGGTGGCGTTGGAGGCCTGGACGGCCAGTTCGCGGACGCGCTGCAGGTTGTTGCCGATTTCGCTCAGGGAGCCTTCGGCGACCTGGGCCAGCGAGATGCCGTCGTTGGCATTGCGGATGGCGACGTCGGTGCCGCGGATCTGGGTGCCGAAGCGCTCGCTGATGGCCAGGCCGGCGGCGTCGTCTTTCGCGCTGTTGATGCGCAGACCAGACGAGAGGCGCTGGATGGTGGTAGCGAGCGAGCTGCCGCTGGTGCTCAGGTTGCGCTGAGCGTTGAGCGACATCGTATTGGTGTTGATTACCTGTGCCATGGGTCGTCTCCCTTATTGGAATCCCGGTGGTGAATGGAACGAAGCGCCGCCGTTTTTTTTTGTTTGGCTGTGTGCTTCGCTGTTGCCAAATCAATAACGGCGCTTTGTCAACAACCTTTAGGCGGAAATCTCGCTGGGGTTGCTGCTGGTGCCGTCCGGGGCCTTGGCTGTGCTCCCCGATAGAAGGGTTAACGGCGCGGGAGGCGGAAATTGAAGGGGTTTTCACGCGTAACGCCGGGCGCGGCCGGGCTCGCGCCGTAGAGCCGGGCTCTGCCCGGCTTGTACCCACAGCCCCACGTAGAGCCGGGCTCTGCCCGGCTTGCATCCACAGCCACAGCCAAAGCCAGGCGCCGCATCGGCCACGTCCTGGGAGGCCCGGCCCGGGTGGGTTGGCGGGACACGCCGTAAACCCATCCATGGGGGCTCGTGAGCGCCATCCATGGCGCCCAACGGTCCCGCCAACCCACCCGGGCCGGGCCTTCCTGAGTAGGTCGGTGCCCAAGGAAGAGGCGGTAGAGCAGGGGCGGTAGAGCAGGGCACCGGCTGCCGCTTCGACACGGTCAAGGCGCCCACGCACCACAAACACCGACGCGGCATGACGCCGGTAGGGTCGGTTCCCAAACGACTGCCGATACCCTGCATCGGCGCGACGAACGCATGCTGCGCGTCGAAGAACGCTCGCGTGCTATCACGCGCGCGGAATCCCGCCAGGCGTCGGCTGCGCGCGGGCGCGCTTGACGACGCACAACAAAAAAGGCCGCGATGCTGTTCGCATCGCGGCCTTCAGGCCTTCCCGCTGTTTCGTAACGCGCTGTCAGCGCAGCGTGTTGAACAACGACATCTGCTGCATCTGCGAGAACAGGGTCTGCGCGGCCTGCAGGGCGGTGCTTTCCAGCTGGTACTGGCTGATGGCGTCGGCGTAGTCCAGGTCGCGCATCTGCGACAGCGTGCCCTTGAGGGTGACGGTGTTGGATTCGCGCATGTCCGCGGCATTGTCCAGCGCCTTGAGCTGGGCACCGCCGGCGGCGCGGGAGTCGATCATGCGTTCGGAGGCACGGGCGACGTCGCGCAGGCCGCTTTGCAGGAGGTTCTGCTGGGCGGCGGACTGGCTGGCGCTGCCGGTGTCCATTTTCAACGAGCCGATCAGGCTGTCCAGGGTGCTGAAGATGTCGCGGCTGGTGGCGGGGCTTACGTTGAAGGTGTCGCCGGCGGCCGGCTTGCCATCCACGTGCAGGCGCACGCCATTGAGCACCAGGTCGTCGCCGGCCTTCATGGTGCCGGTGGACACCACCGTGCCGGTGTCGTCGAGCAGCTCGTACTGGTCGGCGGCGGTGAAGCGGACACTGAAGGCCTTGCCGTCCCAGCTGTTGCTGCCGTCGCGGGTGACGTTGGTGAGCACGCCGGTGCCGGTGTTGCCGGTGGCCGCCGCACCATCCACGTGGCCGTCGCCGGTGCCAATGCGCAGGAAGATCTCGCTGCCGGGCAGGGCGTCGAGCACGTAGGTGTCCGGGCCCACTTCCACCTGGCGCTGGTTCTGGTCGCCGTTGTAGACCACCTTGCCGTCGACCTGGCTGAAGGGCGGGCTGCCGTCGGCGGTGCCGCCGAACAGGTAGCGGCCGGTGCCGTCGGTGCTGTTGGCCAGGGCCAGCAGGTTGCTGCGGATCGCTTCGATCTCGGTGACCATCGACTGCTTGTCGGAGGAGGCCAGCGCCGGATTATTGGCGTAGATGGTCAGTTCGGTGATGCGGCCCATCATGTCACCGACCTGGGCCAGTGCGTTTTCCTGCAGGCCCAGCCGGTTCTGCACGTTGCCGGCGTTGAGTTGCATGCGGTCCAGCGAGGCCAGCGTGCGGTCCAGGCCCACGGCGGCGCCGGAGGCGACCGGGTCGTCCTTGGCGGTCACCAGGCGGCGGCCGGTGGCGATCTGCTGTTCCAGGTGGCTCATCTTGGCCTGCTTGGCCATCATCAACGAGACCGACTGGCTGAACATCATGCCGGTGGAGATACGATTGTTCATCGGCCTACGGCTCCGAGGATGGTCTGGAACATGGTGTCGGCGGTGGAGATCAGCTGCGAGGCGGCCTGGTAGGCCTGTTGCAGCCGCAGCATGTCGGCGGCCTCCTCATCGAGGTTGACCCCGGAAATCGAATCGCGCGCGGACTGCGCCTGGTCGGTGATGACCTGCTGGGCCTGCAGTGAGTAATCGGCCGAGCGTGCGGCCGCACCCACCTGCGTGGTCAGCCCGCCGAGGGCGCCGCTCAGGGTAACGGTGCCGTCGTTGAAGGCCTTGGCCTGTTCCACCTTCGCCAGCAGCAGCGCGTTGCTGTTGTCCGACGAGCCGGCCGGGGTCGGCCCGATGTTGAAGGTGTCGCCGGTCTTGGGCGCGCCATCGAGCACGAAGCTCCAGCCGTTGGCGCTGATGGTCTGGCCAGCCGTGTAGGTGAACGGGCCGGCGCCATCCAGCGTGTACTGGGTGCCGCTGGTGAACACGATCGCGGCCGGGTTGCGCAGCGCGGCGTTGCCGTGGTCGGTCACCTTGACCCCGGTCAGTTTGCCGGTGCCGCTATTGGACAGGGCGGCGGTGCCCTTGATCGGGGCGGCCGCGGCAATGCGCGAGGTGTCGGTGATGGCCACCGACATCGTGCCGGCCACGCCGGCGGTGGGCTGCAGCAGCATGCGGTCGTTCACCGCCGGGGTGCCGGTCATCACCAGCTCCACGCCATTGAGCACCAGCGGGTCGGTGGCGGTGCCGGTACCGGTCATGGCGATCGCCACGCCGGTGTCGGCACGGCTGGCCTGCCACTGGGTACCGTCGAACTTCAGCACCACGTTCTGCCCGTCCAGCTTGGACAGGTCGCCGAAGCTGGCGGTCATGCTGGCGGTACCGGCATTGCCGGCATGGCCGGTGATGCGCGGCGCGCCGATGTTGAAGAAGTCGCCGCCCAGGTTGCCGTACAGGTCCGCACCCTGGCGGTGCACGTCGTTGAAGCTGCTGGCCATGCCGATCGCCAGCTTGCCCAGTTCGGCCTGGGTGGGGGTCAGGACGGTGTCGCGGAATTCCAGCAGGCCGCCGATCTGGCCGCCGAGCGTCTTCGATTCCAGGGTGATCTTCTGGCCGGCACTTTCCAGCGCCAGCTGCAGGCGCTCGGGCATGTACGGGTCGGATACGGTGGTGACCTTGGACGCGGTGGTGCCCACCACCAGCGCCTGGCCACCGGCCGTGTAGACGTTCATGATGCCGCCGTCCTGCATCACCGCATTGCCGCCGGTGTAGCCGACCAGATTGGCGATCAGCTGGTCGCGACGGTCCAGCAGGTCCGGCGCCGCATTGGCCGCGTTGCCGCCGATGGCGCCGTTGAGCTGCGCGATTTCCTTGGCCAGCCGGTTGATCTCGCTGGCGCCAGCGATCAGGCCGTTGTTGACCTCGCCGTTGAGCGTATTGAGCTGGCCGTTGAGCTGCTGGAAGCGGCTGGCCAGGGTCTTGCCCCCGTCCAGCATGTTCTGGCGGTCGGCGGTGCCGGAGGCGTTGGAGGACAGGCCGCTGACGGTGTCGAAGAAGCTGGACCAGACCCCGGACACGTTGGTGGCGGTATCGGAGAACATCGCATCGACCCGGTCGGCCATGCTGGACAGCTGCTTCAGCCGCGCCAGTTCGCCGCTGCCATCGAGCAGCCGCGAGATCGCCAGCTGGTCGGCCACGCGGCGGATGTCGCTGATGCGCGTGCCATTGCCCACGTCGCCATAACCGAAGTTCTGCGGGTTGGCGGTGGCGAAGTCGACCTTCTGCCGGCTGTAGCCGGGCGTGTTGATGTTGGCGACGTTATGGCTGGTGGTCGCCAACGCCCGCTGGAAAGCGAGCAGGGCGCTGGTGCCGGTGGAAAGTACGCTGGACATGGGTTACCTCAACGACGGATGACACCCAGCCCGGTCGGGCTGGCGGTGCTGGCAAAGGTGCGGCCCAGCTGCTGGCTGGCGTCGCCCACGGCGGCGATGGCGCGCTCGATGGTCGGGCCGCCGGCAATCGCGGCGATCTTGGCCGCGTAGCTGGGATCGGTGGCGTAGCCGGCCTTCTGCAGGCCCTGGGCAAAGCCGCGGACATCGCCACCGGCCTGCAGCGCGTTTTGATAACGCGGGCTGTTCTTGAGCAGTTTCACGTAGTCGGCAAAGCTGTCACCCACCGAGGTGTAGGCACGGAAGCTGGCGGTTTCGTTGCGGCGCACGCCGTCCACATATTCATGCGTGCCGCTGCTGGCGCGTTCGCCGCTCCAACCGGTGGCCTTGATTCCGAACAGGTTGTGCGAGCTGCCGCCGCCGTTGCGCTGCACCAGCTTGCGACCCCAGCCGGTTTCCAGCGCGGCCTGGGCGACCAGCGCCTTGGCGTCCACGCCCAGTTCGCGCGCGGCCTGCTGCGCGTGGCCCCAGATGCTGGCCACGAAGCCTTCCGGCGTGTGCGGGCCAAGCTTCGCGGCGGCGGTGTTGGCCGCCAAGGTATCGACCGCGCCCGGCCCGCGCGCGGTGTCGTTGACCCCGCTCCAGCGGTCGTTGGCCAGCGCCGCCCAGTTTTCCTGGGTGGGCTCGCTCACGCCCGGCGGCGTGGCATACGGATCGCTGCGCCCGATCGCCTCGTGCATCTGGCTGCTTTCGCGGCCGGCGATCAGGTCCAGGGCGCGCTCCATCGGCTGCAGCACCGCCGACGGATCGGCGCCACGCAGCTGCTGCAGCAGGTCCACTTCGCTCGGCGCGCTGGCCGGGGCGGTGCCAGTCGGCAGCGCCATCGGCGTGGCGGCAGGCGCATTGAGCCGGTAGGCTCGCAGCGCCGCCGCCGGGTTCAATGCGGTGTCGGTCGGCTTGGCCGCGTCGGCCTCCGCGCCGCCGAGCTGGCGGGTGATCATCGCCGACAGTCCCAGGCCGCGGCCGCGGGTCATCGCCTCGGCGATCTTCTTGTCGTACATCTCGCGGAACATGGTGTTTTCGGCGGGGAACAGCGAATCGCCGAAGCTGGCATCGCGCATGCTCTTGACCAGCATCTGCGCGAACTGGCCTTCCAGCTGGCGCGCCACCTTGTCGACCTTGGCCGGGCTGTTGGCCTGGGCCGGATTGAGTTCCAGTGCGGGATTGATGCGCATGTCAGATCACCTCGAGTTCGGCGCTCAGCGCGCCGGCCTGCTTGAGGGCTTCCAGGATGGCGATCAGGTCGCCGGGGGCCGCGCCCACCGCGTTGACCGCGTGCACGATCTCGTCCAGCGTGGTGCCGCCGGTGAACTTGAACATGCGGCTGCCATCGTTGGTGGCGGTGATGGTGGACTGCGGCGTGGCCACGGTCTGGCCATTGCCGAACGCGTTGGGCTGGCTGACGTTGGTGTTCTCGTTGATGGTCACGGTCAGCGAGCCATGCGAAATGGCCGCCGCGCCCACCCGCACCTGCGAGCCGATCACCACCGTGCCGGTCCGCGCGTTGACCACCACCTTGGCCGGCGCACTGCCGGGGGTGAGTTCCAGGTTCTCGATGCGGGCCAGCAGACCGATGCGCGCGCCCGGGTCGCTGGGCGACTGCACCGACACCGTCACGCCGTCGATCGCGCGCGCCGCGCCATCACCAAAGGCGTTGTTGAGCGCGGCGACCATGCGCGACACCGTGGTGAAGTCATTCTTGTGCAGGTTCAGGGTGATGTCGCCGCCGCCGTTGAACACGTCCGGCAGGGCGCGCTCGACGGTGGCGCCGTTGGGAATGCGGCCAACGCTGGGCACGTTCACCGACACCCGCGACCCGTCCTTGCCCTGCGCACCGAACCCGCCAACCACCAGGTTGCCCTGGGCGATCGCATAGACCTGGCCGTCGGCACCGCGCAGCGGCGCCATCAGCAGCGAGCCGCCGCGCAGCGACACCGCGTTGCCGATCGACGACACGGTGATGTCGATCGGCTGGCCCGGCTTGGCGAACGGCGGCAGCTCGGCATGGATGGCCACGGCCGCCACATTCTTCAGCTGCGGGTTGACGTTCGCCGGCACATTGACGCCCAGCTCGCCCAGCAGGTTCTTCAGGCTCTGCACGGTGAAGGGCGCCTGGCTGGTGCGGTCGCCGCTGCCGTCCAGGCCAACCACCAGGCCATAGCCCACCAGCGCGTTGGTACGCACGCCGCCCACCTGGGCCAGGTCCTTGATGCGCTCGGCAGACGCCGGGGCAACCACCGCGAACACGGCCAGCAGCGCCAGCACCGCGCGCATCGGGTAGAGCGATGCCGCGCGTCGCTGCTTTGCCGCGTAGAGCGACGCCATGCGTCGCTGCCCGAACAGGGAGAAGAAGGAGGTCATGTCAGGCTCAGAGCGGCGTCAACGCCGAGTTGAAGAAGCGGCTCAGCCAGCCCATTGCATTGGACTGGGCAACCGGGCCGCGGCCGCCGTAGACGATGCGGGCATCGGCAACGCGGCTGGACGGAATGGTGTTGTCGGGGAAGATGTCCGCGGCGCGCACGATGCCCTGTACCTGCACCAGCTCGTCGCCCTGGTTCAAGCGCAGGTTCTTGGCGCCCTGGACCACCAGGTTGCCGTTGGGCAGGCGCTGCACCACCGTGACGGTCACGCTGCCCTGCAGGCGGTTGCTCTGCGCGCTGGTGCCCTTGCCGGTGAAGTCGCGCGAACCGGCGGCACTGGCGGCCAGGATGTCCTTGCCGCCCAGCGTCACCGGTGCGCCGAACAGGGTCGGGGTGCCGATGCTCAGCTCCGATTCCTTGGCTGTGGTGGTGTTGGCGGTGGTCTGCGCGGTGGTGCTTTCGGTCAGGGTGATAGTCAGCAGGTCGCCGACATCACGCGCGCGGCGGTCCGAGTACAGCTGCAGGCCGGGGCCGGCGGCGTAGATCGCACCGGCGGTAGCCTGCGCGCTGGGCGCCACGATCGGGGTGATCGGCGCCATCGCCGGGTAGGGCCGGACATCGCCGGCGATGACGCAGCCGCCGAGCAGGGCGACCACGGAGCTGGCAAGCAACAGGCGAAGGGTAGGGCGCAGGGGCAACATGGCAGTTCTTCCGGTTCGGCCGATCAGACGTTCTGGTTGAGGTAACCGAGCATCGCGTCGGTGGTGGAGATCGCCTTGGCGTTCATTTCGTAGGCGCGCTGGGTTTCGATCATCGACACCAGCTCTTCGACCACGTTGACGTTGCTGCCTTCCAGCGCGCCCTGCACCACGCCGCCCAGGCCGTTCAGGCCGGGGTTGCCGTTCTGTGCCGGGCCCGAGGCGGTGGTTTCCAGGAACAGGTTTTCACCGCGTGCCTGCAGGCCGGCCGGGTTGACGAAGTCGGTCAGGGTCAGCGCGCCGATCTCCACCGAGGCGGCGTCGTCGGCCATCTTCACGCTGATGGTGCCGTCGGTGCCGATCGTGAGCGACTGCGCGCCTTCGGGAATCTGGATGCCCGGCTGCACCGGGTAGCCGCTGTTGGTGACCAGTTCGCCCTGCTGGTTGCGCTGGAACGAGCCGTCACGGGTGTAGGCCGAGGAACCGTCGGGCATCTGCACTTCGAAGAAGCCGCGGCCGTTGACCATCACGTCCAGTGCGCGACCGGTCTGCTGCTGGCTGCCCTGCTCGAAGTTCTTCGAGGTGGCCACCACGCGCACGCCGGTGCCCAGCTGCAGGCCGGTGGGCAGCTGGGTCTGCGCCGAGGACGCGCCACCGGGCTGCCGCACCTGCTGGTACAGCAGGTCTTCGAAACTGGCACGGTCCTGCTTGAAACCGGTGGTGTTGGTGTTGGCGAGGTTGTTGGAAACCACCGACATGCGCGTCTGCTGCGCATCCAGTCCGGTCTTGGCGATCCACAATGCCTGGTTCATGGCGATGTTCCTTTGTCTGTTGCGGGTGGCCGCATGGGGCGGCCGTTACAGGAGCGAATGCATGGCGCGTGCCAGAACCGCGCCGGAAAGCCGTCACCGGGGCGATCAGCCACCCAGGCGCAGCAGGCTGTTGGCGCTGCGGGCGTTGTCGTCGCCGTGCTTGATCACCTTCACCTGCATTTCGTACTGGCGCTGCAGCTGGATCATCTGCACCAGCGCACCGGCGGCATCGACGTTGCTGCCTTCCAGCTGGCCGCTTTCCAGCGACTTGCCCTGGGCCTGCACGAACGGCTGCTGCGGGTCGGTGTTGCGCATCAGCCCGTCCAGGCCACGCTCCAGCCGTTCGTCGGCGGCGGCGACCACGCGGACCCGGCCGATGTTGGCCATGGTCTGCGGGCCTTCGCCGAGCGGAATGATCGAGATCGTGCCGTCGTTGCCGATGTCCATCGCCTGGTGCGGCGGAATGGCGATCGGCGCGCCGTTCTCGTCCAGCACCGGGTGGCCGCCGGCGGTCACCAGCTGGCCATTGGGCGTGATCGAGAGCGCCGCACCGCGGGTGTAGGCTTCACCGCCACCGGCCGGGGCCTGCACCGCCAGCCAGTTGCCTGACTGCAGCGACAGGTCCAGCGGGTTGCCGGTGATCTGCTGCGCGCCCATGCGCCGGTTGAAGCCGGCGTCGACGTGCAGGGCGTCCACGCGCGAGGCATAGCCGGTGCCCTTGATCGGGAAGGCCTCGGTGTTGGCGAGGGCTTCCTTGAAGCCAGGGGTATCGGTGTTGGCCAGGTTGTGCGAGAGCGTGCCCTGTGCCTGCAGCGACGCGCGTGCACCGGTCATCGCTACGTAGAGCGCCTTGTCCATCGTCTTGTTCCCGTGATGCGGTCAGTGGCTCATCAACGGATGTTGATGATGGTCTGGGTGATCTGGTCCATGGTCGAGACCATCTGCGAATTGGCCTGGAAGTTGCGCTGGGCCGTGATCATGTTGACCAGCTGCTCGGTCAGGTCGACCGTGGAGGCTTCCAGCGAACCGGCCTGGACCTTGCCCAGGTTGGAGCTGTCCGGCGAGCCGGTGCGCGGGGTGCCCGAGCTGAAGGTTTCCACCCACAGGTTGTTGCCCTTGGCTTCCAGCCCCTGGGTGTTGTTGAAGGTGGTCAGTGCCACCTGGCCCAGTGCCTTGTCATCGCCGTTGGAGTAACGCGCGTAGACCACGCCGTCTTCGGACACGGTGATCTCGTTGAGCTTGCCGGCCGCGTAGCCATCCTGCTGGGTGTTGCGCAGCGCGAACTTCTCGCCGTACTGGGTGGAGCCGGAGATGTCCAGGGTCAGCGCCAGCTGGCCGGCACCGGTGCTCGGGGTGAACGGGGTCAGGGTGATCTGGCCGTTGGCCGGGGAGGTCAGCGCGCCGGCGTTGTTGAAGGTCAGCGCAGTGGGGGCGCCCGCAGCCTGCCCGTCCACATAGTTGTAGACCTGCCATTCGTTGGGGTTGGCGGTCTTGACGAAGTACGAGGTCTGGGTGTGGCTCACGCCCAGCGAGTCGTACACGGTGATGCCGCCGGTGGACTGGCTGTAGCTGTTGGAGTCGGTCGGGCTGAACGGGTTGACCGTCGGCACCTTGGCGTCGGCGGGCAGGGTGAAGCTGACGTTGACCTTGCTGGTCTGCTTGGGCGGGCTGTCGGTGGTGAGCAGCTGCAGGTCGACCAGGCGGCCGGCATCGAAGCTGGTGCCGTCGGCGTTCGGGGCGAACACCTGCAGGCGCGCGCCCTGCGGGTTGGTCACGTAGCCGGCCTGGTCGGTCTGGAAGTTGCCGGCGCGCGAGTACACGCGGGCGCCGTTCATGGACATGGTGAAGAAGCCCTCACCGGAAATGGCCATGTCCAGGCTGCGCCCGGTCTGTTCGTTGTTGCCCTGCGAGAACTGCTGGGCCACGTTGGTCAGGCGCACGCCCTGGCCGATGGCATTCTTGGACAGGCCGTAGCTGGTGGCCGAGAACAGGTCGGCGAACTCGGCGCGCGACTGCTTGAAGCCGGTGGTGTTGACGTTGGCGATGTTGTTCGCGGTGACGTTCAGATCGGCATTGGCAGCGTTGATGCCGGACAACGAGACATTGAAGCCCATGGGATTGCTCCTGGTATGCGGGGTGGGGCGGCTCAGCTGATGCGGAGCACGTAGTCGATCGGGGCCGTGCCCAGGCCCTTGAGGTTGAGGTACAGCCCATCGGAGCCGACGGTGACGCTTTCCACCGGGGCTTCGACGTAGGTGTTGGCCTTGGTCTTGGCGCCGGCGCTGTCGGTGAAGGTGGCCGCGAGGGTGTAGCTGCCGGCCGGCATGCGGTTGCCGTTGGCGTCCTTGCCGTCCCATTCGAAGGTGACTTCGCCGGCGGCCTTGGCTTCCACGCTGAGCGTGTTGACCTTGACCCCGTTGGCATCGGTGATGTCCACGTTGACGAAGCCGGCGCCGGGCGCGGCGACCATGCCGTTGGTGGCCCCTTCGGTTTCCAGCGACCACTTGGTGGAGGGAATCAGCACGTCGTGGCCGACCAGGGCGGCACCGCGCAGGATCTGGTCCCCGGACATCTGGTCCTGGAAGCCCTTCACGGTGGTGTTGAGGTCGGTGATGCCCTGCACCTGCGACAGCTGCGCCATCTGCGCCACCATCTGGGTGTTGTCCATCGGCTTGAGCGGGTCCTGGTGCTGCAGCTGCTCGGTCATCAGGCGCAGGAAGTCGGCCTGGTCCAGGGTGCTTTTCTTCTTGCTGGTGTCGCTGTTGGGTGCGTTGAGGCCTAGCGCGGAATAGATATCGCTGCCCTGGCCGACGCCGCTGGTGCTGCTCATGACGGTATGTCCTGTGGAATGAAGGGTCAGCGACCCATGGTCAAGGTGGCCAGCGCCAGTTCCTTGGCGGTGGTCAGCATTTCCACGCCCGCCTGGTAATTGCGCGAGGTGGAGATGAGGTTGACCATCTGCGCGACCGGATCGACGTCGGGCTGGTAGATGTAGCCATCGCCGTCGGCGAGGGGGTGGCCAGGCTCGTAGCGCTTGATGGGCGCGGCGTCGCTCTGGCTGATTTCCTTGACCTGGACGGTGGTGATGTTGGGGTCGGTGCGGCTGGTGACCGACTGGAAGATGGGTTCGAGCGGCTTGTAGACGGTCTCGGCCGAGCCGGTCACGGTGTCGGCGTTGGAGAGGTTGGAGGCGATGGTGCTCATGCGCACGGACTGGGCCTGGAGGGCCGAGCCGGCGATGTCGAAAATGGGGAGGTTGCTCATGGCTTATTGGCCTGTGATGGCGGTGAGCATGGAGCGCACCTTGGATTCGACGAAGCTGAGCGAGGCGCGGTATTCCAGCGCGGCGCGGCCATAGGCGGCCCGTTCGGCATCGGGGTCGACTGTGTTGCCGTCGATGCTGGGCTGGACGCCTTCCTTGGCAATCTGGAAGGGGTTGAGGCCGCCGCCGATGGCGTAGTGCTGTTCGTTGGTGGTTTTCATGAGGCCGTTGCTGTCCAGGCCCTGGGCATTGCGCAGGGCGGCATCAAAGTCGAGGTCCTGGGCCTTGTACCCGGGGGTGTCGGCATTGCTCAGGTTGCTGGCGATGAGCTTCATCCGCTGCTCGCGCAACGGCATGGCCTGGGCATGGACCCCCAGATAGTCGGAAATCAGATTGGGCATGGCGCGCTCCCACGGGACGATGGGGGGAGCGGTGCAAGGGCTGTGCCAGTGGGTGGGCGGTGACGGATGCGGCGCTAGTCATTCCTGCGCGGGGCGAGAGGCGGTAGACCCTGCCGGGACACGCCGTAAATCCGTCCCTGGAGGCTCGTGGGCGCCATCCATGGCGCCCAACGGTCCCGGCAGCGTCTACCGCCTCTCGCCCGGACAGGTCTGCATCGTCGGACGGAAATGCCACAGCCGGCTTCGGGAGGAGGGGTAGTGCCGGCCGCTGGCCGGCAACGCCTGCTGCGCAGGCGCGTAGAGCCGGGCTCTGCCCGGCTGCGGCACCCTGACGCCCACAAAAAAGCCCAGCAGGGGCTGGGCGTGATGATGAAACGATGCCGCGTTGTACCGGCGAACGGAATGGAAGGGGCGCCAAGGTAGAGCCGAGCGTTGCTCGGCTGCTTCACCTCAGCCCCAATAGATAAGCGGGCGCCGACCCACTGTCAGGGGGCGGGGTGGGTGGGGTTGCGGGGCCCTGAGCCGCATGGATGCGGCGACGGAGCTTACAGGGACGTACTTGCAGCGTGCCCCGCGGCCCCACCCATCCCGACCCGGCCTCAGCGAACCAACCGCCCCGCAATCAAGCCGCCATCGCCACCTTCCGCAAACGATCCAGCACGAAATCGGCCAGTTCGTGCGGGGAATACTTGGCCACGAACGCGTTGGCGCCCACCCGCTCGACCATCGCGTTGTTGAAAACGCCCGACAGCGAGGTATGCAGCAGCACGTACAACCCGGCCAGGCCGGGGTGGCGACGGATTTCCGTCGTCAGCGTGTAGCCGTCCATCGCCGGCATCTCGATGTCCGAGATCACCATCGCATAGCGATCGGCCGGGTTCTCGCCCGAGGCGTGGATCTGGATCAGGTGGTCCAGCGCCTGCTTGCCATCGGAGAGCAGCGTCGCGCCCACCCCCAGCTGGTCCAGCACGCTGCGGATCTGCTGGCGCGCCACCCGCGAATCGTCCACCACCAGCACCTGCAGCTGCGGGCCGTCGGAGGGCAGCGACTGGGCCAACGACGGGTCCAGCACCGCCTCGCCGCGCACCTGGGCGATGTCGGCGAGCACGCTTTCCACGTCGATCACCTGGATCAGCTCGCCCTGGAACCGCGTGACCGCGGTCAGATAGCTCGACTCGGCGCCCAGTTCCGGCGGCGGGTGGATGTCTTCCACCGCGATGTTGACGATCCGTTCCACCCCGCTGACCAGGAAGCCCTGGATCGACCGGTTGAACTCGGTCACCACCAGGTAGCCCGGGGCCTTGTCCGCGTCCGGTTCCCGTTCGGGATGGCCGATGGCCAGGCCCAGGTCCAGCACCGGTACCGAGCGGCCGCGTACATCGGCCACGCCGGCAAACTGGCTGGGCAGCCCGGGTACCTGGAACAGGTCCGGACGGCGCAGGACTTCCTGCACCTTGAACACATTCACGCCAAAAAGCTGGCGTCCGCCGAGCCGGAACAGCAGCAGGGCCAGACGATTGTGGCCGGCCAGGCGCGTACGCTGGTCGATGCGGTTGAGCAGGTCATGTGACATGGAAGGGGTATCGGCGCCAGCGCGGTCGACTTGAGGGCCCGGCACGCCCGCGTCCGGCACGCCGCTTGCAGGACGCTGCCCATGTGCCTTGCCCCTGGAGTCGCCATGCGTTGGATCATCCTTGCCCTGCTTGCCCTTGCCGGCGCGCCTGCGTCTGCCGCCGGTGCCTGGCAGCCGGTGGACAGCATCCGGGCCGCCGCGCTGTCGACCCTGCCGGCCGGCAGCGAAGGCGACACCACCCTCGATTCGGCGTTGCGCCTGCCCATCTGCGGGCAGGGCCTGCGCGCCCAGCCCACCGGCACTACTACAGTAGAAGTGAGTTGCCCCGATGCCGGCGGCTGGCGGCTGTTCGTGCCGGTCAAGATCCGCCGCAACCAGACCGTGCTCATTCTCAACCGTGGCATCGCCGCTGGAGAAACCATCGCCCTGGCCGATATCACGACTGCCCAGCGTGACGTGGCCCGGATTGCCGGGGCGGCGCTGGCCGATCCGGCCGCCGCGGTCGGGCGGGTTGCCCGGCGCACCTTGAGTGCTGGCAGCCTGCTCGCCGCCAACGACCTGGTTGCCCAGCGCCTGGTGCGTCGGGGCGACAGCGTGGCGCTGGTCTCGCGCTTTGGCGGGGTGGAAGTCCGCGTGGCCGGCAAGGCCTTGGCCGATGCCGGTGAAAATGAACGTGTTTCAGTGGAGAATCTGTCCTCACGCAAGGTCGTGCAGGGTACGGTGGCCACCAACGGCGACGTTTTTGTGACGCGCTGAGCACATTGCTGAACCTGCGGCGGAAATCGTCAAAAAAACCGCAGAACCCCCTAAAGATGGCGGTCCCCATGCCGTTATCCCTTGTGAACCGCATTCCCAGGACAACTTCATGAGCCAGAAAATCGACGGCAACCTGCAGGCCACCGCCCATCTGCGCAGCGTCGCGCTTGGCAGCAAGCCGGCAGCCAGCACCGATGGCCCGACCCGTCCGGTCGAGGCTGTCGACAGCCTGCGCCTGACCGGCGAGGCCACCAGCCTGCAGGCCATGCAGCGCGAGCTGAGCACCGCCCCGGCCATCGATGCCGGCCGCGTGCAGGCCGTGCGCGAGTCGCTGCAGAACGGCACCTACAAGATCAACCCCGATGCGATTGCCTCGCGCATGCTCGAGCTGGACCAGCAGCTGCAGGGATGAACCTGGCGATGAGCGAGCCATTGCAGCGCCTCAGCGATGCCTTGGACGTCGAACGCCAGGCATTGGTGGAGCATGACGTGCAGGCGTTGATCCGCGCCACCGGGGCCAAGCTCGACGCGCTGCGTGCGCTCGAGGCCACGCTGCCGGTCGGGCAGGGCGAACGCCTGCAGGAGCTGGCCGAGCGCAACCGCGCCAACGGCGTATTGCTCTCGCGCCGTCGCCGCGAGGTCAACTGGGCGTTGCGCCAGTTGGGCCGCAGCGAAGCGTCCTCGGCGTATGACGCCAAGGGCCAGGCCAACATTCTGCATACGCGGCGGCCGCTGGCCGTCGCCTGATCCGGCCCCTCGCGGGCCGCTGCGCGTGCACGGGCTGTCGTCACGCGGGTCAACGCGTATATTGGGCGCCTGTTTAGACTGCCCGATGTGACCGTGACCGCTTCTTCCAATCTTGTCACCGCACCGCTGCCGCCGCAGCCGGTCCTGCTTGCCCTGTTCGAGCGGGTCAACGAAGGCATGCTGTTGTTCCGTGAGGATGGCAGCGTGGCCCTGGCCAATGCCGCGGTCAGCGAAATGCTCGGCCACGCCGAAGACGCCGCCGGCCTGGGCGCGGCGCAATGGCTGCGCCAGTTGCTGCCGCCGGACGCGCTGGAGCACGCCCGCCAGCACGGCTACTGGAACGGCAGCCTGCCGGTCGGCGAGCGCATGGTCATCGCCCACGTCTACCATCACGAAGACGCGGGCCAGCGCCACTACCTGGCGCTGTTCCGCCGCATCGAAGGCCAGGAAGACTACGAGCGCGAACTGCAGCAGCGCCATGCCGAGCTGCGCCAGGCGTACCTGCGCCTCAACGGCACCCAGGAAAAACTGCTGCAGTCGGAGAAGATGGCCTCCATCGGCCAGCTGGCCGCCGGCGTGGCGCACGAGATCAACAACCCGATCGGTTACGTGCACTCCAACCTGGGCAGCCTGCAGGAGTACCTGCGCAGCCTGTTCACCGTGATCGAAGCGTACGAGCGCGCCCTGCGCGCGCCGGACCCGAAGGCGCTGATCCCGGAGATCGACGATATCCGCACCCGCTTCGACATCGACTTCATCAGCCGCGACCTGCCGCAGCTGATGGCCGAGTCGCGCGAGGGCATCGAGCGGGTCACCCGGATCGTGCGCGACCTGAAGGACTTCTCGTATTCCGGCCGCGACGAATCGTGGAAGCTGGTCGACCTGCATGCCGGGCTTGAGTCCACCATCAACATCATCTGGAACGAGCTCAAGTACAAGGTGACCCTGCAGCGCGAATTCGGCCAGTTGCCGCTGGTGGAATGCCTGCCGTCCGAGCTCAACCAGGTGTACATGAACCTGCTGCTCAACGCCGGCCATGCGATCGCCGATCGCGGCACGATTACGGTGCGCACCGGCGTGGACGGCGACCACGTGTGGGTGGAGTTCGAAGACACCGGCGGCGGCATCTCGCCGGACCTGCGCCAGCGCATCTTCGACCCGTTCTTCACCACCAAGCCGGTGGGCAGCGGCACCGGCCTGGGCCTGTCGATCTCCTACAGCATCGTCAACAAGCACCACGGCCGCATCGACCTGGACAGCACCCCGGGCGTAGGCTCCAGGTTCCGCCTGGTCCTGCCGATCAAACAGCCGCGCTGACGCATCCCGCCACGTAGAGCCGGGCTCTGCCCGGCTACCGACGCACGAGCCGACCGTTGATCGGCCACCGACGCACCCCGCCGGGTAGAGCCGACCGTTGGTCGGCTGCCGACGCACCCCACCGGAGGTAGAGCCGACCGTTGGTCGGCTGCCGACGCACCCACCGGAGGTAGAGCCGACCGTTGGTCGGCTGCCGTCGCACCCCACCGGGGGTAGAGCCGACCGTTGGTCGGCTGCATCGCGCGGGGGCGTCCTAAAGCAGCCGACCAACGGTCGGCTCTACCTCGATGAGGGGCGTCCTCGGTCGTCATCCGGCGCGATGGTTGGCGGTCCTCCGTCGTCATCCCCCCCGATCAATGGCGCCCTCAGTCCTCGTCCACCGCCGGCAGCGCCACCGGCGGCGCCGTATTGGCCCGGCGCTGTTCCTCGTGCGTGCGGAACGCCTGGTGGATGTGCTTGCGCAGCTCGTCGTCGTTCCACGGCTTGGTCAGGAACCGGTAGATCGCGCCGCGGTTGATCGCGTCGGTCACCGTGTTCAAGTCGGTGTAGCCCGACAGCACCAGCCGGATCGTGTCCGGGTACAGCATTTTCACCCGGCCCAGGAACTCGGTGCCGCTCATGTCGCTCATGCGCTGATCGGACAGGATCACCTGCACATCGTTGATCGCCAGCAGGTCGAACGCATCGCGCACGTTGCCAGCCGCCAGGATCCGATAGCCATCGCGACGGAACAGCCGCACCAGCGAGCGCAGCACGTTCTCCTCGTCGTCCAGCAGCAGCAGCGTGCGATCGGGGCGGGTCTCGGCGAAGGCTTCCGGGCGCAGGTAGCGGCGGCGCAGGGTCATGCCGGCCGCATCGGCGGACATCGGCTCGCCGAACAGGTAGCCCTGGAATACGTCGCAGTCGTTGCGCCGCAGGAAGCCCAGTTGCGCCTGCGATTCCACGCCGTTGGCAATCACCGTCATGCCCAGCTGGTGGCCCATGGCGATGATGGCGCGCGCGATCGCCGCCTCGCGGTTGCCGGCCGGCGCGCTCTTGATGAAGCTGCGGTCGATCTTCAGCTTGTCCACCGGGTAGCGCACCAGGGCGCTCAGGCTGGAATCGCCGGTGCCGAAGTTGTCCAGGCTCAGGCTGATCCCTTCGTTGCGCAGGTTGACCAGGGTTTCATGCACGAAATTGACGTTGTTGGTCAGCGCGCTTTCGTTGATCTCCAAGGTCAGCATCTGCGCCGGCACGCCGGCGGCCTGCAGCACCGACATCACTTCGGCGAAGAAGTTCGGGCGCAGCAGCTGCAGCGTGGACACGTTGACGGCGATGGTGAAATCGTCGAAGCCCTGGTCGCGCCACAGCTTGGCCTGCTTCAGCGCGCCTTCCAGCACCCACGTGCCGATCTGCACGATGATGCCCAGCCGCTCGGCGGTGCGCATGAAGCGCTCCGGCACCAGCATGCCCAGCGTGGGCGACTGCCAGCGCAGCAACGCCTCCATGCCCACCACGTGGCCATCGCGCGCACTTACCAGCGGTTGGTAGCGCAGCTTCAACTCGCCATTGGGAATGGCGTCGACGATCTGGCGCGCAATGATGCTCTCGCTGTGCGCACTGGAGGGCGTGTCCACGGCATGGATGCGGACCGCATTGCCGCCTTCGCGGGCGGCCTGGTGCAGGGCGTCCTCGGCGTGGTCAAGCAGGCGCGAGGTGCCGGTGGCATGCTCCGGGCACAGGCTCACGCCCAGTTTGCCGGTCATGAACAGCGTGTACGGCAGCACCGACAACGGCAGTTCCAGCTGCTGCCGGATTTCCTCGGCCAGGTCTTCCGGCAACGGAACGCCGGCACTGCGCGGCACCGCGATCAGGAACTCGTCGCTGCCATGCCGCCACAGCTTGCCGCGGCCGCGCAGGTGGTGCTGCAGGCGTTGGGCCACCAGCACCAGCGCCTGGTCACCGACTTCGGCACTCATGTTCTCGTTGACCGACGCGAAATGGTCGATGTCCACGTGCATCAGCATCAGCGGGGTGCCACCGGAGGCGGCCTCGGTGACCATCGCCTGCAGCTCGGGATTGCCCGCACCCAGGCGCGGTGGTGCGTCCTCGATGCTGACCAGGGGCAGGGAAGGGTTCCACATGTTCAGTGTTCCAGAGTATCGGGAGTGGCCGCAGCGCTGCTGCGATACGGCAGGTACAGGTCGATCAGGGTGCCGGCGCCATGCGCCGACTCGATGCGCAGGGTGCCGCCCACGCTCTGCGCGCGTTCGCGCATCACGATCAGCCCCAGCCCGCGCGGGCCTTCCGGGTCGAAGCCCTCGCCATCGTCGCGCACCTGCAGGTGCAGGCCGCTGTCGCCCACGTCATGCAGCTGCAGGCTCACCTGGCTGGCGCGCGCGTGGCGCAGCACGTTGGTCAGGCTTTCCTGGGCGATGCGGAAACAGGCCTGCTCGATATCGCCCTGCGGGCGTCGCGGCAGCGCCTGGATGTCGGCCAGCAGTTCGATGGCCGCCGAGCGGAACAACATGCCGGCCTGCCAGCGCAGCGCGGCTTCCAGCCCCAGCGCGTCCAGCTGTGGCGGGCGCAACAGCGTGGAAATGTCGCGCAGCTTGCCCACGGTGGCATCGGCCAGCTGGATGATCTGTTCCAGGTCTTCGCCGCGGCGCGCGTCATCGGCCTCGTCCTGTGCGGCGTACGCCGACAGCTTCATCGCGGTGATCGCCTGGCCGATGTCATCATGCAGGTCGCGCGAGATCGCGCGGCGCTCATCTTCCTGCAGCGAGAACAACCGCCCGGCCATCGCCTGCAATTCGCGGTTGCTGGTTTCAAGGGCTTCGCGGATCCGTTCGGGTTCGCTCAGGTCCCGCACGATCAACAGCTTGCAGTTGCGTCCGCCATAGCGCACGTCACCCACGGCCAGCCCGGCCTGGAAGCGCTGCCGGTCCAGCCGGCGCATGCCAATCACTTCACCGGCGCCGGTGCTCGGCAGCGGGATCGGCGCGAACAGCTGCGCCCGCACCCGCGCCAGATCACCGGCGTCCACCAGCGCCGACAGCGGCTCGCCGAGCAGCGTGTGCTGGCCATAGCCGAACTGCGCCGCCGCGCAGGCGTTGGCATACAGCACGTATTCGTCGGACAGGATCACCACGCCATCGGGCAGCACCCGCACCAGCTCGCGGAACTGCTCTTCACGCTCACGCAGCAGGCGGCGCGACTGCTCGCGCTCGGTGACGTCCTGCAAGGTGCCCAGCACGCGGGGCCGGCCGGCATCGTCGTGCCCGCTTTCGGCGCGCAGGTGCACCATCAGCGCACGTCCGTCCATCGCCAGCAGCGGCAGCAGCACGTCGATCTGCACCTGCTCGCCGGTCATGTCCTGCAGCAGCTGCTCACTCAGTGCAGCCGTGGCCGGGTCGGCCGGCACCAGCAGTTCCTCGAAGCGATGCCAGCGGCGCGCTTCCGGCGGACGGCGGCCCAGCAGGTGATAGACCTGGTTGGAATAGCGGCCCAGCCCGGTGGCCGGGTCCACTTCCCACGCGCCGATGCGGGCCATTTCGTGCGCTTCCTCAACCCGCGCCAGGGCCATGTCACGGCGGCGCAGGGCCTGGGTTTCGCTGGTGCGGTCGATGGCGATCAGCAGCCGGGCAGGGCGCCCACCGTAATTGATGGCGTTGCTGCGCATTTCCATGCGCCGGCGGCTGCCGTCACGCAACTGCAGGTCGGCGGTCAATACACACAGCTCGCCGGGCTCGGCGCGGATCTCCGCCAGCTTGGCGGCCAGCTGGGGCTCGTCGCCGGGGGGCCACAGCGCGCTGATCGGCATGGCCATGAACGCCTCGCGGTCCCAGCCGAACAGGCTGCTGGCGGCCGGGTTCACATCCAGGATCGCCAGGGATTCCAGGTCGTACACCAGGATCGGCCCGGGGTTGTCCTGGAACATCTGCCGGTGGCGGGCTTCGGAGCTCTCCAGCCGCGAATGGGCGTGCAGCACGTGCTGGGCCAGCGGACGCAGCAGCAGGTAGATCAGCCCGGCGCTGGCCACCACGAAGAAGGTGCCTTTGGCGGTCTGCCACCGCGCCGCAGTGGCCATGTCGCCGGCCATCACCTGCACCGCGGCATCGCTGCACAGGATCCACACCAGCGCCAGCACCAGGTAACCGGCCACCACCCGCCAGCGGTCGCGGCGCAGGGCCTGGGCGAGCGGGCGTTCGGGGGCGGTGGGGTGGGGCAGGCCGGAGGGGGCGACAGGCATGGACGGGTCGGGGACCTTCGGGGCGGGCGAACTGCATCTTAGTGGGTGTCATGCCATTTGGGGGTGCACGCCGCGCACCGCTCAATAATTGGCGAAATCCGCCGCTAACGATTGCGTTCCCGGTCGTCGGGTGCGTTATCGGAGTCTTACCGCGTGGACCAAGGGATTATCGCGAGTCTGCTGCAGCACCCATTGGCGTCGGCCTTGGTCATCCTCGACCGGGCCGGGCGGCCGCTGGCGGCCAACCCGGTCGCGCGCGAGCTTGGGCTGCCGGCAACCGTGGCGGCCTATGGCGAGCTGCTTGAAGACCTGCGCCTGCTGGCGGCTGATGGAGGCCTGGTGCCCTGCCAGCTGCCCGGCGGGCCGCGCGGTCGCCTGGATGGCTGGATGCGGGCCGTGCACGACCCGGACGGCAACCTGCTGGCCTTCACGCTGAGCGTGCCCGAGCCGGTGGCCAGCTATGCCGGCAGCCGCTGGGAGCTGGCCCTGGACCACGCCGGCCATGGCCTGTGGGACTGGGACCTGCCCAGCGACGCGGTGATCCGGTCACGGCGCTGGGACGACCAGCCGGTACCGGCCGAAGAAGTCACCCGGGGCGATGTCACCGCGGCATTGCTCGCTCCGGTCCATCCGGACGATCAGGTGGCCGTGCGCGCCGCCCTGGACGCCCACCTGCGCGGCGACGGCGAGGTGTACACCGCCCAGTACCGGTTGCGTCATCCCGACGGTGACTGGCGCTGGGTGCTCGATCGTGGTCGGGTGGTGGCGCGTACCGCCGACGGCCAACCGCTGCGCATGGTGGGCACGCACACCGACATCCAGGCCCAGAAGCAGTTGGAGGCGCAGCTGCTGGAGCAGCAGGTGCACCTGCGCGAAGCCCAGCGCATCGCCAGCATGGGCAGCTGGTCGTGGGACCCGGCCCAGCGCCAGTTCTGGTGGTCGCCGGAGTTCCGCGCCCTGCTGGGCGTGGGCGAAGATCCGCTGAGCGGTCGCCGGCGTTGGTTGCGCCAGCTTGAACCGCGCTCGCGCAGCCTGCTGCGCCACGCCTGGCGGCGCATGCTGCGCGATGGCAAGCCGACCACGCTGGAGCTGGAACTGCCGCGCGAGCGCGAAGGTGCGTTGCACCTGCGGCTGTGGATGCAGCCGCTGCTCGGCGCAGACGGGCGCATCCAGCGCCTGCTGGGCCAGGTCCAGAACATCACCGAACAGCACCAGACCGACGCGCTGATCCGGTGGCGCACCGAACTGCTCAACCGCGTGTCGGCGCTGGGCCGCATCGGTGGCTGCGAAATCGAAGTAACCACCCGCCACATGCAGTGGACCGAGGAGTGCTACCGCATCCACGGCCTGCGCAAGGAGCCGATCAGCCTGGACCAGGCGCTGGCCCTGTACACCCAGGATTCGCGCGATGCCTTCGAGGCGGCGCTGGAGCGCATCGCCGACGGCGGCCTGCCCGAGCAGCTGGATCTGTGCTTCTACCGCCAGTCCGGGCTGCGTATCTGGGTGCAGGTGCTGATTGAACTGGACCGCCGCGATGGCCTGCCGACCCGCTTCGTGGTGCTGTTCCGTGACATCACCCGCGAACGCGAAGCGAACGAGCGCATCGAACTGCTGGCCCACTACGACCTGCTGACCGGCCTGCCCAACCGCATGCTGCTGCGCGAACAGACCGCCGATGCCATCGAAGAAGCGCGCGACCGTGGCGCGCCGCTGGCCATGCTGTTCATCGACCTGGATGGCTTCAAGACCATCAACGACACTTTCGGCCACGCCACCGGCGATGCGCTGCTGAAGGCAGCGGCCAGCCGCCTGCACCAGAACCTGCGCAACGCCGACCTGTTCGGCCGTTTCAGCGGCGACGAGTTCATCGTGGTGCTGCGTGACCTGGCCGACCCCGAGGACGCCGGCCACGTGGCCCGCAAGCTGATCGCCTCGCTGGCTGAGCCGCTGCAGCGCGGCGAGACCACGCTGAAGGTGGGCGCCAGCGTGGGCATCGCCATGCTCGACCAGAGCCACCACGACTTTGAATCGCTGCTGCGCGCGGCCGACGCGGCGATGTACGCCGCCAAGGAAGCGGGGCGCAACACCTACCAGTATTACAGCCAGGACGCGCTGGCCAAGATCCAGCGCAAGCTGGAGATCGAGCATGCGCTGCTGGGCGCGATCGAGCGCGAAGAGTTCACCCTGGCCTACCAGCCGCTGCTGCACGCCGAGAACGATCAACCACCGGCGATCGAAGCCCTGCTGCGCTGGCATCGCCCCGGTATTGGCTACTGCAGCCCGGCCGAGTTCATTCCGATCGCCGAGAAATGCGGTGAGATCGTCCGCATCGGCGACTGGGTGCTGGCCGAGGCCTGCCGCCAGGCCGCTGCCTGGGATGCCGCCGGCCTGGCGTTCGACCGCGTGGCGGTCAACGTCTCGGCGGTTCAACTGCGCGACCGCGGCTTCGCCGAGCGCGTGATCGACATCTGCCATGCCCATGGCTGGCCGCCGCAGCGGCTGGAACTGGAGTTGACCGAGTCTGCGCTGATCCGGGATACGGATGTACTGCGCCACTGCTTCGACGTGCTCGAACGCCACGGCGTGCCGCTGGCGGTGGACGACTTCGGCACCGGTTTCTCCAACCTGCATTACCTCAACCGCTTCCCGGTGGGCCGCCTGAAGATCGACCGCAGTTTCGTGCAGGGGATGCTGCACGACACCGGCACGGCCGAAGTCACCCAGGCCATCGTCCACCTGGGCCATGCGCTGGGCATGAAGGTCGTCGCCGAGGGGGTGGAAACCGAGCAGGAAGAAGCCATGCTGCGCCGCCAGGGCTGCGACGAGATCCAGGGTTATCTGTATTCGCGCCCGCTCACCCCGCGTGACCTGGCGCAATGGCTGAAGACCGGCGGCACCCGCATCGCGCCGCGCGAGGCGGTGGTCGCGCTGAGCCACGCGATCTGATCGCGCGCGATCCCTCACCATGCGCGGCGTTCCGTTGGTCGCGCACCTTTGGCGGGTAGAGCCGACCGTTGGTCGGCTGCTCCCGGTACAGCCGACCAACGGTCGGCTCTACGTTTGTGGGGTTCCGTGGGGTTGCCGGCACCCAGGGGCCCCCGTTGCGTCCCCGCCCACGCGATCTGATCGCACGCGATCCCTCACCATGCGCGTCGTTCCGTTGGTCACACACCCCTGGCGGGTAGAGCCGACCGTTGGTCGGCTGCTCCCGGTGCAGCCGACCAACGGTCGGCTCTACGTATGTGGGGATTCGCGCGTGTGGTGTCACCCCCGCGGCCGCAGCCATGACCCCGACCCACGCGCTCTGATCGCGCGCGATCCCTCAACGTTCGCAAGGTTCCGTTGGCCGCACACCCCTGGCGGGTAGAGCCGACCGTTGGTCGGCTGCTTCCGGTGCAGCCGACCAACGGTCGGCTCTACGTTTGTGGGGTTCCGTGTGCGTGGTGTCCCCGGGACCGCGGCCATGCTCCCGACCCACGCGCTCTAATCGCGCGCGATCCCTCAACGTTCGCAGGGGTCCGTTGACCGCACACCCCTGGCGGGTAGAGCCGACCATTGGTCGGCTGCTCCCGGTGCAGCCGACCAACGGTCGGCTCTACGTTTGTGGGGTTCCGTGGGGTTGCTGGCACCCAGGGGCCGCCTCCGCGCCCGCGTCCGCGCGATCTGATCGCACGCAATCCCTCAACATGCGTGGCGTTCCGTTGGTCACGCACATTTGGCGGGTAGAGCCGACCGTTGGTCGGCTGCTCCCGGTAGAGCCGACCAACGGTCGGCTCTACCGCGGATCGCGTGGGTGCGCTTACCCCTGCGGGCCCGGAATCTCCCCCACCGTGTCGCCTTCGTAGGTCTGCACGGACATGCGGTAGATGTCGGTCCAGCCATCGTCGGGGCTAGGGCCCAACCGGTGTCGCCCTCCGAACATGTAGAGCGTTTCGCCCAATGACATGTGGCCGATCAGGTGTTGCGCGGCAATGCTGACCTGGAACTGGTGCAGGAACACCATCGGTTGCCCCTGGTGGTACAACCAGGCCGGCTCACCCACCCACTTCGGTTTGGCATCCATGCAGGGAAAGGCGTTTGCCAGCCGGGTGGCCAGCCATTTCTTGCGCGCCTTGGGTGCGCCCTGTTCCAGGTACTCGCGATAGAGCTGCCGGGCGAAATCTTCGGCGCCATCGGCTTCCATCGAGGCGGCATGCCGCTCCGCCGCCGCCATCGCTTCGCCCCAGAAAAGATGGAAATCTGTCAGTTCGGCCATGCTGTTCCTTGTGGATGCCGGCACCCTTGCAGGCCGGCGCAGCAACACAGGATAGCCCGCCCGTGGCGCATCCGGACCGACGGCCGATAGACTGTGGCGCCTCAAACAATGACGGGGCAGGGCGCCCAAGCGTCGCCGGCCAACACCCGATGCCACAACTATCGGCCGTCGGCAGGCAGGCAACCGCTACCGCAGGGCCATCCCATCCATGGCGCGTGCGTCCAGCTCCGGACATCGATTGAACACCGCGAACCGGTGCAGCGCCTTGCGCAGTGCCGGCAGGAAGTGATCGCGATCCAGATCGTCGCGCTCCAGGTGCAGGCGTATCACCTCCAGCCGCTGCTCGCTACGGTGCGCCTTGCAGTCCACCCGGCCCACCACCTGGTCCCCGTACAGCACGGGCAGGCAGAAGTAGCCATGCACGCGCTTGCTCGCCGGCACATAGCACTCGACCCGGTAGTCGAAGGCGAACAGGGCGCTCAGGCGGTCACGGTGGATGACGAGGTTGTCGAACGGGGACAGGATCTTCACCTCGCGACGCAGCCGCATCGGATGGTCCAGCGCGGCCACATCGACGTAGGCGGTCACCCCATCGTCGCCCTTGCACATGCTCACCTGACCCGCATCGACCCGTTCGTCGACCACCGCGCGCATCGCATCGCGCAGGTCCTTTCCGGCCTGCAGGTGCAGCAGCTGTTTCAGGGTGAACACGCCGTGTGACCGTCGCGTGGTCTCGAACAGATAGGTCGCGTACTCACCCAGCGTGGGAACACGCAGGTCCACATCGTCGGGCAGGCAGCGCTCGGCCAGGTCGTAGGATTTCTCCATGCCATTGCGCTCGCACACCATCAGGTCGCCGCGCATGAACAGCGTCTCGAAGGCGCGCCGGCCGGGCCCCTGGTTCCACCAGCTGCCGGCTTCCTTGGTGCCCGGGTCCAGGTGGCGCATCCGCATCGGGCCATCGGCGCGGATCCGCGCCAGGATCTGCTGCATCAGCCGCGGGTCGCCGCCGCGGAAGTAGCGGCTTTCTCCCGTCCGTATCGCGTGCATCCGGCGCAGCGCATAGCGGTAATCGCACATCGGAAGATAGGCCGCCGCGTGATACCAGTACTCGAAAATCTGCCGCTCGCCGACCAGGCGGTTCAAGTGCGCCGGGTCGTAATCGGGCACCCGATTCCACAGCACGTGGTGATGCGCGCGCTCCACCACCGACAGCGTATCGATCTGCACATAGCCCAGGTGAGCGATGGCGCGGTGGGTGCCCGCCGGGCCTTCGCCGAACGGCGCCCGTGACGCCAGCCCCTGCGCATGCAGTGCCACGCGCCTCAAGCCGGATGTCATGGACGGTGCGGGGGATGCATCGGGTCCGGGGAAGCGGTCGCTACGGCATCGCCACTCAGCCCCAGGTCCCAGGCCAGGCCGATCAATGCCGGGTCCACGGCAGCGGCGCCTGACGATCCGGCAAGCCCGCCCTGTGCCGCCAACTGCGCCAGTTCCCGCTGCGCCAGCTGCTCAAGCTGGGCCAGCAATGCGCGGCCACGCAACGGCTCGGGTGTGCGAACAGGCGAGGGCGGGAGGATGCGTTCCTCCGGCGCAGCCACTGCCTCGGGCAGGGGGGCGGAAGAGGAGGGCACGGCATGGGGGGTGTTCGTCAACAGCATGGGTCGATCATCTGCAGCCAGGACGGATCTTGCAAGCACAACGGCCCCGGGAAAACCGGGGCCGTTGTGGGTGCCGCTGCCGGCACCGAACATCTTGGTCAGAACAGCTCGACCGCGCCAGCGGCCATGCTCTGCTGGGCAACGGCCTTGTGCGGCGGGCGTTCCCACTCGCTGCGCATTTCACGCAGGCGGCTGCCGGTGCGCTGCAGGGCGCTGACGACTTCTTCGTCGAACACGCCGCCATTGCGGTGCAGCAGTTCCTGCAGGGCCACCGCTTCGCGGTTGATGGCGGTCAGGCGGTCCAGGTGGGTATGCACGCCGCCCAGCGCCTGGGTGGCAATGTCCTCAAACTGCAGGGCGCGGACCGCTTCGGCCACGCTGCTGTCGATGGCACGGCCACACTCGGAGATCTCGCGCATGCCGTCGCCGAGCGAGGCGTTGATCTGGGCCACGTTGTCCAGCATCTGCGCTGCTTCGTGACGCGCTTCGCGGGAGCGGTCCATGTCGCGAGAGGCCATGTGCGAGACCGTCTCGCGGACCTTGGCGATGGCGTCCTTGGAGCTGTGCGCCAACTTGCGGATCTGCTCGTTGAACGTGGTGGAGCGCTCGGAGAGGTTGCGCACCTCGTCGGCGACCACCGCGAAGCCGCGACCGGCCTCACCGGCACGGGCCGCTTCGATGGCCGCGTTCAGCGCCAGCAGGTTGGTCTGGTCGGCAATCGACTTGACGTCTTCCAGCAGGGCGAAGATGCCATCCAGGTGCTGCGCCATCTGGTCGATGTGCTGCACGGTGTTGCTGCTCTGGCCGCTCACCTGCTCCAGGGCTTCCACCAGCTGTTCCATGCGGTGGCTGGCATGCTGGGCGAAGCGGGCGACGTCGACACCGGCGCCGCCGTCTTCACCGGCACGGTCGACGATGCGGGCCAATGCCTGGCTTTGCTGGCGCGACTTGCGGTTCATGGCGTCGAAGCTGCCACCCAGGCCGCTGACCGCGTGGCGGATCAGATCACGGGCGCGTTCGACTTCGCCGCGGGAGCCGTCGACTTCGTTGGCAACGAAGCTGCGCAGCTCGGTGAGCAGCTGGTCCTGCTCACGCAGGATGCGGGCGTGCTCGGGGGATCGCTGGGTCTGGGCCCGGGCGGTCCACCAGGCAAAGCCCAGCCAGCTGAGCGTCATCGTGGTCAGGATGGCCCAGCGCAGCGCGGCGGGCCATTCGAAACCGATGGCGAAAGGAAGAAGCAGGGTCAGGACCAGGGGGGCGGCCAGACGGATGAAGATGCGTGAGTACATGGACGTTCTCGGGAAGTGCACGGTTGAGGTATCGGCCGTACCCCCATTTGCTTTAGTGCTGCACTGCACATTCCATCGAAAAGCCTCCCCGCGGTAGCGCCACCCCATGGGTGGCTGCGGGATCCCCGACCGCGCAACCCAGCCACCCATGGGGTGGCTCTACCCGCATCCATCAACGGTAGAGCCACCCCACGGGTGGCTGCACGCGGGGTCAGCGCAGCTGGCGGTCCACCGCTTCGATCATCGCCTTGCGCGAGAACAGGAAGTCCCAGTACTGACCGCCGGTCTGGCGCCACAGCACCGCCGACCGCACCGCCGCCAGCAGCAGGGCGCGGATCTCGGCCACCACCCCGGCCTGGCCCAGGTAGTGCGGGTTGCCCTGGACCATCACCCGCGGCTTCAGATTGCTGATGGTGTCCGCGTACAGCCCGCCCAGGGCGGCCAGCACGTCCGGGTGGGCGCTGTCGCCCAGCTCGGTGGCCTGGCGCTGGGCGCGCTCGATGCCCTGGCTCACCTTGTCCACCACCGCATGCTCACGCACGAACCGGCGCTCCAGCTGCAGCACGGCCAGCGCCAGCCGGGGCAGGGCGTCGTCCTGGCCCTGGTTGCGGAAATAGTTGTGCAGCAGGCGCAGCCCCGGGGCCACGTTGGCCGGGCTGCCGTAGATGGCCTGCGGGGTCTCGGCATCGATGCGGAACACGCTGTCTACAGCGGTGCGCACCACGGCCGCTTCGGAGTGGCCGGTTTCGGCGATGCGGCGCACCTGCTGCAGGGCCTGGGCGATGCCGGCCAGTGCAAGAACGCGGTCGTCGACGGAAAAACTCATGCAGCAGATACCTCAAAGGGGGAAGGGGCAGTCCGCAGCCGCTGTTCCAGCGGCGCGTCGGTGGCGGCGATCACCGCGCCACCCAGGCAGACCTCATCGTCATACAACACCAGCGATTGACCGGGGGTGACGGCGCGCTGCGGGCGCGCAAACAGCACCTCCAGGGTGCCATCGTCGCGCACGGTCACCGTGCAGGGTTCATCGGGCTGGCGGTAGCGGGTCTGCGCGGTGCAGTCGAAACGGCGGGCGGGTGGGGCGCCGGCGATCCAGTGGGCGGCCTCGGAATGCAGCCGGGTCGAGAGCAGCCAGGGGCTGTCACGGTCCTGGTCCACATAGAGCACGTTGCTGGCCACGTCCTTGCCCACCACATACCAGGGCGCGGCCGGGCGGCCACGCACGCCGCCGATGTTCAGGCCCTCGCGCTGGCCCAGGGTGAAATAGAACACGCCGGGGTGTTCGGCGATCAGGGCGCCGTCCGGGTCGCGGATCTCGCCGGTCCTGGCCGGCAGGTAGCGGCCCAGGAACTCGCGGAAGTCGCGCTCGCCGATGAAGCAGATCCCGGTGGAATCCTTCTTGGCGTGGGTGGGCAGTCGCGCGTCGCGGGCGATCCGGCGCAGGTCGTTCTTCTGCAGGTCGCCGATCGGGAACAGGGTGGCCGCCAGTTGTTCCTGGCCCAGCTGGTGCAGGAAGTAACTCTGGTCCTTGCTGCGGTCGGCGCCGCGCAGCAGCGCCCAGCGCCCACCCACCTGCGCCACGCGGGCGTAGTGGCCGGTGGCGATGCGTTCGGCACCCAGTTCGCGGGCCGCGTCCAGGAAATGCTTGAACTTCACTTCCCGGTTGCACAGCACGTCCGGATTGGGGGTGCGGCCGGCGGCGTATTCGGCCAGGAAGTGCGCGAAGACGCCCTGCCAGTATTCGGAGGAGAAATCGCGGAAGTGGAACGGGATGCCCAGTAGGCCGCACACGGCCACCGCGTCGCGGCGGTCGTCCTCGGCCCGGCAGTCGCCGCTGCCGTCGTCTGCCCAGTTCTGCATGAACAGCCCGGCCACCGGCTCGCCCTGCTGGACCAGCCGCCAGGCCGCCACCGAGGAGTCCACGCCGCCGGACACGCCGACCATCACCCGGGGCGTGCTCATGCGGTTTCCTTCAGGAGCGACAGGGGATGGCGATGGCCGCCCAGGTAGTCGGCCACGACCTCCCAGACCAACGGGCTGCGCAGGCGTGCCGCACTGGCCTGCAGCTCGGCCGGGGTCAGCCACAGCGCGCGCAGGATGCCCGTGTCCAGCGGCCGGGCCGGATCGTGCTCGACCGGCGCGGCAGCGAAGGCGAAGCGCAGGAAGGCGGTGCCGTCGGGCGCGGTCCACTGGTAGACGCCGATGAAGGCGCTCAGGCGCACCGTCCAGCCGGTTTCTTCCAGGGTCTCGCGCACCGCCGCGGCGGCCAGGCTTTCGCCCGCCTCCAGGTGCCCGGCCGGCTGGTTGAGCACGTCACGGCCGTCGATACGCTCTTCCACCAGCAACAGGCGCCCGTCACGCACCACAACGGTGGCGACGGTGACATGGGGCGTCCAGCGCGGGTCCTGCACGGCATTCACCTCAGTATTCGTCCGTCTCGGTCAGCTCGTTTTCCATGGCATCGGCGGTGCGCATGGCCGCATCGATGGCATCGCTCAGCGCGGCCGAACTGGCATTGGCGTCCACCTTGACCACGAACATGGCCAGCTGGTCCTGCTTCACCCAGGCGCCCATCTTGGCGTCCTGCGAGTCTTCCAGCAGGCGGTTGGCCACCGCGGCCGGGAACTGCTTGCCGGGGGAGTTGTAGCCGGGCGACCAGATTTCGCGGATCTTGTGGCTGCCGAACTCTTCCACCGACGAACGCACGAACACCAGCTGGGTACGGTCCTCGCCGGCATCGAAGACCAGCTTGTAGTCGCCGTCCTCGTCGATCTCGTAGGGGTAGTCCAGCTGCTTGAGCACACGGCCGACGGCCTTGTCGGGTTCGGCTGCGTGGGCGCCGAACATCGTGGCGGTCAGCAACAGCGCGGTGACGATCCTTTTCATGAAATCCCTGTGAAAGTGTGGGGTGGATATGCAGATTGTGAAGGGCGACAGAGGCGGCGTCCAATCCCGCTATAATGTGCGGATGCCCCGCGAGCCCAACCAAGAACCCCACCACGATCACGGCGTCATGCTGGAACCGGCCCGGCCGGAGGTGGCACCGCCGCCGTTTTACCAGGTGATGCTGCTGAACGATGACTACACCCCGATGGATTTCGTGGTGACCGTCCTGCAGAGCTTCTTTGCCATGGACCTGGACAAGGCCACCCAGGTGATGCTCCACGTCCACACCCGCGGTCGCGGCGTGTGCGGGGTGTTCACCCGTGAGGTTGCCGAGTCCAAGGTGGCCCAGGTCAACGAATTCTCGCGCATGAACCAGCACCCGCTGCTGTGCACGATGGAAAAGACCAGCGGCTAGCCGCCGGTGCGTGCCAACTGACGCAGGGCCATGGCCGCTACCGCCAGGTCGACGTCGGCGGCGCTGCCATCCTCGAGGAACCACACCGCCGACAGCCCGGCGCTGGCCGCGATCCAGCGCAGCAGGCGCGTGCGCTCCAGTCCGGCCAGCGCGCTGACCTGGTCCACGCGGCGGTCAAAGATGTCCGGGTGGATGGCCACATGGATGCCCGGCCCGCACAGATCCGGGTTGCAGAACAGCACGGTGTAGTCAACGGCGCGGTCGCCAAGCAGGCGCTTGGGGTCGATGGCGAGCCAGCCGCGCGCGCCGCCGTCGAGCACATTGTCATGGTGCAGGTCGCCATGCAGTGGGCGCACCTCGATCTGCGTGGCCAGCACTGCCGTTGCCAGTGATCTGCACTGTTCCAGCAATGGCGACAGCGCCACGCCGGGCTGCAGCAGCGCCCGGAACCAGTCCTGCAGTGGCACCAGCCCCTCCGGCGCCGCGCCGCGCGGGCGGTGCAGGCGTTCGGCAGCCGTGCACAGCAGCGCGGTGGCCTGCGCATCCTGGCCGGCGATGGACATCGGCCGCAGCGATTCGCCCGGTTGGGCGCGCTCCAGCAGCACTGCCTCGTGGTCATGGGCCAGCAGCCGCACCGCGCCGTCGCCGTCCCACCAGCGCAGCAGCCGGTGGCCGTTGCGCTCCTCGGTCTCCGTGCTCACCTTCAACATGGCCGCGGAACCGTCGGGGAGGCGGACCGGCCACAGGCGGGCGTGCGGGGTGGTGATGACGTCGCCATCACGGACAAGCTGCCATTTCGTGAGCTGGAGTTCAGGCATCATGGAGTTGCTGGGAAGCACCTTGGGGAAACCGGGTGGGGTTGGACCGCTAACGCTGTCTGAACGCACCAATCCGCTAGGGTGATGGAAATTGCGCAGCTAGGCCGCATATTGTTCCCACCTGCCGCCGGAGTAGAACATGTTCAGTAAAGACCTCGAACACACCATCGGTCAGTGCTACAAGCGCGCCCGTGAGGCCCGGCATGAATTCATGACGGTGGAACACCTGCTGCTGGCACTGCTCGACAACCCGTCCGCCCAAGCCGTGCTGAAGGCATGCGGGGCCGACGCCGAGCGCCTGCGCCAGGAGCTGGAGCAGGCCATCGAGGCCTCGGTCTCGCGCCTGGCCGAAGATGATGGCCGCGACACCCAGCCCACGCTTGGCTTCCAGCGTGTGCTGCAGCGGGCCGTGTACCACGTGCAGTCCTCGGGCAAGAAGGAAGTGACCGGCGCCAACGTGCTGGTGGCCATCTTCGGCGAAAAGGATTCCCACGCGGTCTATTACCTCAACCAGCAGGACGTGACCCGGCTGGATATCGTCAATTACCTGTCCCATGGCATCGCCAAGCTGGGCGAAGACGGCGAAGTGCCGCCAGCGGCCGATGGTGAAGGCCGCGCCGAGGGCGGCGAGGGCGAAGGCAAGGGCGATGCGCTGGCCGAGTTTGCCAGCAACCTCAACGAGGCCGCCCGCAACGGCCGGATCGACCCGCTGGTGGGCCGTCGCGATGAAATCGAGCGCACCATCCAGGTGCTGTGCCGCCGCCGCAAGAACAACCCGCTCTACGTGGGCGAGGCCGGCGTGGGCAAGACCGCCATCGCCGAAGGCCTGGCCAAGCGCATCGTCGAAGGTTCGGTGCCCGACGTGCTGGCCGATGCGATCATCTACTCGCTCGACCTGGGCGCACTGGTGGCCGGCACCAAGTACCGGGGCGACTTCGAAAAGCGCCTCAAGGGTGTGCTGACCGCGCTGAAGAAGATGCCCAATGCGGTGCTGTTCATCGATGAGATCCACACCATCATCGGTGCCGGGTCGGCGTCGGGCGGCACCATGGATGCCTCCAACCTGATCAAGCCGGCCCTGGCGTCGGGCGAGCTGCGCTGCATCGGCTCGACCACCTTCCAGGAATACCGCGGCATCTTCGAGAAGGATCGCGCGCTGGCGCGGCGCTTCCAGAAGATCGACATCGTCGAGCCGACCGTGGGCGAAACCTACGAGATCCTGCAGGGCCTCAAGCCGCGTTACGAAGCGCACCACGGCGTGACCTATGCCGACGATGCGCTGCAGGCCGCGGTGGACCTGTCGGTCAAGCACATCGGTGACCGTTTGCTGCCGGACAAGGCGATCGACGTGATCGACGAAGCCGGCGCCCGCCAGCGCCTGCTACCCGAGGGCGAGCGCAAGGAGCTGATCGACATCGAGGAAATCGAAACGATCGTGGCCAAGATGGCGCGCATTCCGGCCAAGCAGGTCAGTGCCACCGACAAGGACGTGCTGCAGCACCTGGAGCGCAACCTGAAGATGGTGATCTTTGGCCAGGATCCGGCCATCGAGACGCTGTCGTCGGCGATCAAGCTGGCCCGTTCGGGCCTGGCCAACCCGGAGAAGCCGATCGGCAACTTCCTGTTCGCCGGCCCCACCGGTGTGGGCAAGACCGAGGTGACCAAGCAGCTTGCGCTGCAGTTGGGCATCGAGCTGGTCCGCTTCGACATGAGCGAGTACATGGAGCCGCATTCGATCAGTCGCCTGATCGGTGCGCCCCCGGGCTATGTCGGCTTCGACCAGGGCGGCCTGCTCACCGAGAAGATCGTCAAGACCCCGCACTGCGTGCTGCTGCTGGACGAGGTGGAAAAAGCCCATCCGGACATCTTCAACATCCTGCTGCAGGTCATGGACCGTGGCGTGCTCACCGACACCAACGGGCGCGAAGCCAACTTCAAGAACGTGGTGCTGGTGATGACCACCAACGCCGGCGCGGCCCAGGCCTCGCGGCGTTCGATCGGCTTCACCCGCCAGGATCACGCCACCGACGCGATGGAAATCCTGCGCAAGAGCTTCACGCCGGAATTCCGCAACCGCCTCGATGCGGTGGTGCAGTTCCAGCCGCTGGGCTTCGAGCACATCCTGCGCGTGGTCGACAAGTTCCTGATCGAGCTGGAGATGCTGCTGCAGGAGAAGCACGTCAGCCTGTCGGCCACGCCCACCGCGCGCGACTGGCTGGCCCGCCATGGTTTCGACCCGCTGATGGGCGCCCGCCCGATGGCGCGCGTGATCCAGGACAAGGTGAAGCGTCCGCTGGCCGACGAACTGTTGTTCGGCAAGCTGGTCAACGGTGGCCGGGTCAGCATCGACGTGCGCGACGACGAGCTGTTCGTGGAAACGCAGGCCGAACCGGAGCGCCTGCTGCCGGCAACAGTGTAAAACACGACCGTTGGTCGTGACGTGCAGCCGGTACATGAAAAGGCCCCGCAAGGGGCTTTTTCATGTCCGCCGATCCAGTGCTCAGCGCCGCGCGCGCGCCCGCGCACCGAACTGCTGCGGCGTGATCGGCTCCACCTCACTCACGGTGCACTTCTGCGTTTTGGTGCGCAGGCTGCTGACGCCGCCGCCGCACAGCTGCCCATCACGCTCGGGGGTGACAAAGCGCAGGTCCGAGGTCTGTGCGGCGCTGGTGCAGCTGTCCTTGAAGCGCACGACGTAGTGCTGGTCGGCGTTGCGCAGCAGGATGTCGCGGTCGGCGCCGGCGCGCACGATCTGCTGGTCGGCCGACAGCGTGATGCATGCGGTGTCGGCGGCGGGCGCCGGTTCGGCGGCCTGGGTCGCAGTGGCAAGACAGGTGCAGGCCAGCAGGCTGAGCAGGGACAGGGTCTTCATGGCAGGGGCCGGGGGATGGCGATCCGGATTGGATCGGCAACCAGAGTGTCGGGTGCCGCGCCAGTGCGAATCTGCGTCAAGGCAGCCTTACCGATGTCAGGGTGCACAGGGTCAGGGTGTCGCTTGGCAGGGGGGTGGCCGCTTTATCGCGGCCACGCAAAAAGGCCAGCTCCTGGCTGGCCTTCTGGCGGGGCTTCTGTTGGGAAGCCGCCCCGAACCGCTTACTTCATGCGGTACGTGATACGACCCTTGGTCAGGTCGTAGGGCGTCATTTCGACCTTGACACGGTCGCCCGTCAGGATGCGGATGTAGTTCTTGCGCATGCGGCCGGAGATGTGGGCGATGATTTCATGCCCATTTTCCAGTCGTACGCGGAAAGTGGTGTTCGGCAGCGTCTCGCTGACGGTGCCTTCGAACTCGATGGAGTCGTCTTTCGACATGTAGTCCTGTGCAGTTCTGTAAACGGCCGAGCTGGCCTTAAGAGCGGGCATTTTACGCGCGTTCGCCCGTTCATGCAAAGTTTGCGTTAAGCGGCCCGATTTACCAGCGATTCACCCGCCGCGCACCCGGCACTTCCGGCCGCTCGCCGGCTCCCCGCGATCCCGAGCGATCACCGGTAGTGCCGGCCGCTGGCCGGCTCCTCCTGTTCTCGACCGCGCCAGGTACTTCCGGCCGCTGGCCGGCTCCTCAGGATTCCTGGCTTGCCAGCACCGCCGCCGCCATCTCACCAAACGCCGTCGTCCAGCTCCCCACCGCCGCATCCATCCGCACCTGCTCCCGCACCAGCGCCAGAAAGCGCTCACGCGGCCAGTGTTCGGCGCCCATGCTCAGCAGATGATCGTTCTCCACCTGGGCATCGATCAGTGGCCAGCCCCACTGTGCCAAACGGTGGGCCAATGCGGCCAACGCCACTTTGGAGCCACCACTGGCGGCGCTGAACATGCTCTCCCCGAAGAACATCTGCCCGATCGCCACGCCGTAGATGCCGCCCACCAACCGCTCGCCATCGAACACTTCCACCGAATGCGCGTGCCCCATTCGGTGCAGGGCCACATACGCGTCGCGCATCCCATCGGTGATCCACGTCCCGTCCTGGCCCGGGCGGAAACTGCCCGCGCAGGCGGCGATCACCTCGGCAAAGCACGTGTCGGCACGTACCACCCACGGGCTGGCACGCAGGCTGCGGCGGAACCGCGACGACAGGTGCACGCCGTCGGTGCGGAACACCATGCGCGGGTCCGGCGACCACCACAGTAGTGGCTGCCCGTCGGAAAACCACGGGAACACGCCGCCGGCATAGGCATTGAGCAGCCGCACCGGCGTCAGGTCGCCACCGACGGCCAACAAACCATCCGGTTCGCGCAACGCGGTCTCGGCAGGAGGGAAGGGAGCGTTGTGCGCGTCGGCCAGGCGCCAGGGATGCGAGCGGGTCATGTGGGAAGTGTAAGCGGTGGCCACGCGACCCCGGGCGTCATGCTCACGCCGCTGGCGTCCAGGCTGGCGTGAGCGGCGCTGCATTTCCCAAACGCGCGCGACCGGCTCAGACTTTGCGCCCCGTCCAGCGTGTTGCCCACTGCATGAATCCCCTGATTGACAGCATCCTGTCCCGGCATGCGCGCGATGGTCATCGCGTCGACAGCGTCAGCCCGATGCTGGACCTGGCCGAGCAGGATCCCGCCGCCCTCGAGACGCTGTTGATGCAGTCCATGCGGCGCGATTGCACGCCGGCAACATTCCTGGACCGTGCGCTGGGCTTGTTGACGGACGATCGGCTGATCGCGGTGGCCGACGCCGCATGGCGAACACTCCTGGGCGACCCGGCCCACCGACAGGCGCGCCAGATCGTGGGCTACGCGCTGTACCAGGCCTGCGATGTGCTGATCGACGACTGGGAGGCTCTGCTTGCGGTGGCCGGGCAGCAGGGATGTGCGGCGACCTACCCATGGCGCGGGCTGCCGGCGGACGTGGCTGCGCGTTGGGCGGTTGCGCTGGAGGCGGCGGAAGGGCGGGACGACGTCGACCGGGCCCTGGCGCTGGTCAAAAACGGGCGCGCAACCGTGCAGGACCGGGCGCTGTCCTATCTGGCGCGGGCGACGGGGCAGGCGGCGGACGCGTGGGCGCACGAGGCGGGAATCGATCGGACCACCGGCGCGCAACTGCACACCGACCAACCGCTGCACCTGCGTTTCGCGCCCGCACAGCGGGCGGCCCAGAGCGCGGATGCAGCGCCGTGGCGTCGGCGCCTCTGGCGGCTGCATGCCACCTGGAACCAGGGCGAATCACGCGGCCACGCCCACATGGGTGGGCATCTGCAGGCTCGCTGCGGCGTGTGTCACGCGCCGTTGCAGCGGTTGCTATCGCTGGACGCGCGGCACGTGGGCGCCACGGCCGAGGGCGTGCTTACGCTGGGCCTGTGCCTGGACTGCTGCGGCTGGAGCGGCATCGGGCCGCTCTTCTACCGGCATGCCGCCGAGGGACTTCCGCAGGCGCACCCGAGCCAGTGCCGCGATGTGCCTGCTGCGGATGTCGAGGGGGGCGGGGTGCTGATGGAGGCGGACGTTGAGCTGGTGTCGCTGCCCGGGCAACGCTGGCGGGAACAGGATTGGGGGGTGTCCAACGGTGACGAAAACCTTTCGCGAGTGGGCGGTGCGCCGAGCTGGGTGCAGTCCGCGCAGTACCCCTCGTGCCCCGACTGTGGTGCGGCCATGCCAGTGGTGATGCAGCTCGACTCCGTTCTGCCCACGGTCGACGGCGGCATCCTGCTGTGGGGCAGCGGGGGCATGCTCTACACATACTGGTGCGATGGGTGCGCGGTCAGTGCGCACCTGTGGCAATGCACCTGAGGCACAACTCCCGGCGTCCGCCCGGCGGGTCTCAGGGGTCCTGCCGGAACGGACTGTGTCCGGCGAGCGTATGCGCATAGCGTGCCACCTCGTCGCGCTCGTGCTCGCACCAGTCGGCCAGCGCTTCGGCAAAGGCGGGCTCGGCCACCCAGTGCCGGCTGCGTACCGTCTGCGGCAGGAAGCCGCGCGCCAGCTTGTGCTCGCCCTGCGCGCCGGGTTCGAAATGCGCCAGGCCTTCGCGCAGGCAGTACTCGATGCCCTGGTAGTAGCAGGTTTCAAAATGCAGGCCGGGCAGGGTGGCCCCGCCCCAGTAACGTCCGTACAGCGTCGTGGTGCCGCGCAGGCAGAGCGCGCCGGCCACGGGCGCGTCGTCGATCAGGGCCAGGAAGATCACCAGCTGGCGCGGCATCCGGGCAGCCAGGTGGCGCAGGAACGGCAAGGTGAGCGCCGGTGCGTTCCCGTACTCGGCAAAGGTCTGCAGGTAGAACCCGTGCATCGCCAGCAGGTCCTCTTCGCTGGCCTCATCGCCATGCACGACCCGGTAGCTCACGCCGGTGCGGGCCAGCTTGGCGCGCTCTTGGCGGATGTTCTTGCGGTGCTTGTGGTTCATCGCCGCAAGGAATGCGCCGAACTCACGCCACTGGCCGGTGTTGTGCCATTGGAACTGGATGTCCTCGCGCAGCATCCAGCCCGGTCCGAACGCGGCATCCTCTTCGGCCGGATGGAAATTGATGTGTGCCGACGACCAGCCCATGCGCGCCACTTCAGTGCGTAGCCGCTCGGCGAGCACTGCGCGGTCGGCATCGCCACGCGCGAGCAGGCGCGGCCCGGTCACCGGCGAGTACGGCACCGCCCCCAGCCACTTCGGGAAGTAGTCCAGGCCATGGCGCGCATACGCGTTGGCCCAGGCGTGGTCGAACACGAACTCGCCATGCGAGTTGTCCTTCAGGCAGCCCGGGATGGCGGCGACCAGCGTGTCGCCCTCCCACAGCGTGAAGTGGCGGGGTCGCCAACCCCATTCCGGGCGCAGGCAGCCATGGTCTTCCAGGCCGGCCAGGAACGCGTGGCTGACAAACGGATTGCTGCCGTCATGGAGGGCATCCCAGGCGGTGGCGGGGACATCGGACAGGCGATGCAGGAAGCGTGTATCGGGCATGTGGGAAGGATAGGGCAGAGCGACGGGATGCGGGTGCGCGACGGCGCGCCACGAAAAAGGCCGACGCTTTCGCGCCGGCCTTTTCCTTTCAAGCGGTTGGGGCCGGAATCAGCTGGCCATGCCCTTTGCATCCAGATACCGCTCGGCGTCCAGCGCGGCCATGCAGCCGAAACCGGCCGAGGTGATCGCCTGGCGGTAGTGCTGGTCGGCCACGTCGCCGGCGGCGAACACGCCCTCCACCGAGGTCTGGGTGGCGTTGCCGCCCAGGCCCGAACGGATGTCCAGGTAGCCGTTGTTCATGGTCAGCTGGCCGTCGAACAGGCTGGTGTTGGGGTGGTGACCAATGGCCACGAAGAAGCCGTGCGCCTCGATGTCGCGGGTGCTGCCGTCCAGGGTCGACTTGACGCGCACGCCGGTGACGCCGGCCTCGTTGCCCAGCACTTCGTCCACCTGGTGGTGCCACACGGTCTCGATCTTGCCGGCGGCCACCTTGGCAAACAGCTTGTCCTGCATGATCTTCTCCGCCTTGAGGGTGTCGCGGCGGTGGACCAGGTAGACCTTGCGGGCGATGTTGGACAGGTACAGGGCCTCTTCCACGGCGGTGTTGCCGCCGCCCACCACGACCACGTCCTGGTCACGATAGAAGAAGCCGTCGCAGGTGGCGCAGGCGGAGACGCCGCGGCCCTTGAATTCCTCTTCGGTCGGAATGCCCAGGTACTTGGCGGTGGCGCCGGTGGCAATGATCAGCGCGTCGCAGGTGTACTCGGCGCTGTCGCCGATCAGCCTGAACGGACGCTGGGCCAGGTCGGCGGTGTGGATGTGGTCGAAGATCACCTCGGTCTCGAAGCGCTCGGCATGGGCCTGCATGCGCGCCATCAGGTCCGGACCCATCAGGCCATGTGCATCGCCCGGCCAGTTGTCCACTTCGGTGGTGGTCATCAGCTGGCCACCCTGCTGCAGGCCGGTGATGACCACTGGCTTGAGGTTGGCGCGGGCGGCGTAGACGGCGGCGGTCCAGCCGGCCGGGCCGGAGCCGAGGATGACGAGCTTCTGGTGGCGGGAGGGCGTGGAATTGCTCATGTAGACTCGCGTAAAGGTGACGGGATGGGGCGCCGGCGGTGCATTGCGGGACGTCCGGGACAGGTCATAGAGTGGCGGCAGGGGCAGGGCGATTCAAGGTGAACGGTGGAACGGTGGAACCTGCAGGGCGTGTGGCGGGCCCCGTGCCGGAGTTTTGACACGGGCCGGGCCGGGCGGGCATGCCCACCAGCGGTCCAGACCTACCGGGGTGCCTGCCAGTCGTTTATTATCAAGCACTAACAGTGCATTCCCAAGGTGTGGTCTAAGGTGGCGAAGCAGCTCCCGGAACGATCCAAGTCTCCTGACAGCAAACCGTCGCGCAAAGCGGCAGCCGCGCCCGCGCCTGCCGACAATCCGCGTCGCCAACGGCTGTGGCGCGACCTCGGGCTGATCGCGATCGCCCCGGCGCTGCTGTACCTGGTGGCCAGTCTGTTCACCTATTCGGCCGCCGATCCGGGCTGGTCGCATACCGGCAGCGTGGTGGCCCCGGTGCACAACATGGGCGGTCGCGTGGGCGCCTGGATCGCCGATGTGCTGCTGCAGTTGTTCGGCTACATCGCCTTCGTGCTGCCGATCGTGCTCGGCGCGCTGGCCTGGATCGCGATGTTCGGCCTCAAGCGCGAGAGCAAGGGCGAGCATGACCTGGACCCGGCGCTGCGCCTGGTCGGCCTGGTCGGTTTCCTGATTGCCGGCACCGGTTTCCTGCATGTGCGCCTGTTCACCGGTGACGTGGCCCATGCCGGCGGCATCCTGGGGCGGCTGGTCGGCAATTCGCTCAGTGCCGGTTTCGGTGCGCTGGGCGCGAACCTGTTCGTGCTGGTGCTGCTGCTGGCGTCGATCACCCTGGCCACCGGCATCTCCTGGTTCGTGGTGATGGAGAAGATCGGGCGTTGGGTGCTGGCGCTGCCGCCGCTGTTCAACAAGAAGAAAGAGCAGGCCACCGAGTGGCAGCAGACCCGCGCCATGCGCGAAGAGCGCCAGGAAGTGCGCAAGGTCGATGCCGAGGTGCGGGCCAAGCGCGAGCCGGTCAAGATCGAGCCGCGCCCTGAGCCGGTGCTGGAAAAGAGTGATCGTGCCAAGCGCGAGACCCAGATTCCGATGTTCCGCGGCGTCAACGGTGATGGCTCGGACCTGCCGCCGCTGGCGCTGCTGGATGATCCCAAGCCGCAACCCAAGGGCTACGACGAAGACACCCTTGAGACCCTGTCGCGGCAGATCGAGTTCAAGCTCAAGGACTTCCGCATCGAAGCGCAGGTGGTGGGCGCGTACCCCGGCCCGGTGATCACCCGCTTCGAGATCGAGCCGGCACCGGGGATCAAGGTCAGCCAGATCAGCTCGCTGGACAAGGACATCGCCCGCGGCCTGTCGGTCAAATCCGTGCGCGTGGTCGATGTGATCCCCGGCAAGTCGGTGGTCGGCCTGGAGATCCCCAACGTCACCCGCGAAATGATCTACCTGTCCGAACTCCTGCGCTCCAAGGAGTACGACAAGTCGGCCAGCCCGCTGACCCTGGCGCTGGGCAAGGACATCGCCGGGCGCCCGACCGTGGCCGACCTGGCGCGCATGCCGCACCTGCTGGTGGCCGGTACCACCGGTTCGGGCAAGTCGGTGGCGGTCAACGCCATGGTGCTGAGCCTGCTGTACAAGGCCTCGCCGAAAGACCTGCGGATGCTGATGATCGACCCGAAGATGCTCGAGCTGAGCGTCTACCAGGGCATCCCGCACCTGTTGGCGCCGGTGGTGACCGACATGAAGGAAGCCGCCAACGGCCTGCGCTGGTGCGTGGCCGAAATGGAGCGGCGCTACAAGTTGATGAGCGCGGTGGGCGTGCGCAACCTGGCCGGCTTCAACAAGAAGGTCAAGGACGCCGAGGACGCCGGGCAGCCGATGATGGACCCGCTGTTCAAGCCGAACCCGGAGCTGGGCGAAGCCCCGCGCCCGCTGGAGACGCTGCCGTTCATCGTGATCTTCATCGACGAATTCGCCGACATGATGATGATCGTCGGCAAGAAGGTCGAAGAACTGATCGCACGTCTGGCGCAGAAGGCCCGTGCAGCCGGCATCCACCTGATCCTGGCCACCCAGCGCCCGTCGGTGGACGTGATCACCGGCCTGATCAAGGCCAACATTCCCACCCGCATCGGCTTCCAGGTCAGTTCCAAGATCGATTCGCGCACCATCCTGGACCAGTCCGGCGCCGAAACGCTGCTGGGCCACGGCGACATGCTGTACCTGCCGCCCGGCACCGCGCTGCCGGATCGTGTGCACGGCGCGTTCGTGTCCGACGAGGAAGTGCACCGCGTGGTCGAGCACCTCAAGGCCAGCGGGCCGGCCGACTACATCAGCGGCGTGCTGGACGAAGTGCAGATGATGGGCGACGGCGTGGTGGTGGGGGCCGGCGGCCTGCCCGAAGCCAGCAGCAGTGCCGGCGATGAGTCCGACCCGCTGTATGACGAAGCGCTGCGCATCGTCACCGAAACCCGCCGCGCCTCGATCTCCGGCGTGCAGCGCCGGCTCAAGATTGGCTACAACCGCGCCGCGCGCCTCATCGAAGCGATGGAAATGGCCGGTGTGGTCAGTCCGCCCGAACACAACGGCGACCGCAGCGTGCTCGCGCCGCCACCCCCCAAGTAGAGCCGGGCGCTGCCCGGCTGCTCCATCCGCGGGCGCCGTCCGGCTGTTCCATCCCCGCGCTCTGCCCAGCTGCGTCACCGCCGGCTCAGTCACCGGTACCCTCGTCCCAAGGAAGCGCAATGAAGCCGATGGTCTGGTGGGTGGTGGGCGGGCTGGCGCTGATGGCGACCGCCGCGCATGCCGGTGTGACGCCGGCAGTCCCGGCCGCGTCCCCGGCTGCAGCGGCGCCAGTGGAGCAGGGCGCCGACGCGCAGGCCAGCAACAACTTCAGTTTCGTGCGCTATCGCGCCGACTATGCCGTGCGCCCCGATGCGGGCAACGTGCAGACCGAAGAGTACGAGATCCTGCTCAAGACCAAGGCGGCCGTCGAGCAGTTCAGCCAGGTGCGCCTGAGCTACAGCGAAAAGATGGAGACGCTGGACGTGCTGGCGGCCTATACGCTGACCGCCGACGGCCAGCGCCGCGACGTGCCGGCCGATCGCATCTATACCCAGGAAAGCTACTCCAGCGCGGCTGCGGCCATGTATGCCGACCGCAAGGTGCGGGTGGTGGTGTTTCCGAACCTGGCCCCCGGCACGCGGGTGGTGTACCAGACCCGGCGGACGCAGAACACGCCGTACTTCCCGGGCTATTTCGGTCTGTGGGAAACCTTCAGCGTGTTCACCCAGTACGACGACGCACGGGTCACGCTGTCGGCGCCTGCCGCCATGCCGATGTTCGTGCAGCAACGCGGCGTGCAGGGCAGTGACACCCCCATCATCCGTGACGGGCAGGCGCACTGGGAGTGGCAGTACCAGCGGCCCACGCCGATGCAGGCGCAGAACTGGTCGGCGGCCGCCTGGGAGTTCAGCCCGACCATCATGGCCAGCACCTACCGCGACTGGGCCCAGGTGGCCCGTGCCTACCAGCTCAAGGGCGGCGAGGCGGCGAAGGTGACGCCCGGCATCCAGGCGCTGGCCGACCAGCTCACCGCCGGCATCGCCGACCGTCGGGAGCAGGCCGCCGCGCTGTATCGCTGGGTGTCGCAGAACATCCGCTACGTGGCGGTGTATCTGGGCAACGGCGGGCTGGAGCCGAACCCGGCGCAGAGCATCCTCGACAACCACTACGGCGACTGCAAGGACCACGTGGTGATCCTGGAAGCCCTGCTGGCAGCGCGCGGCATCCAGAGCACGCCGGTGCTGATCGGCGCCGGCGGCGGACCGACCCTGCCGGCGATCCCGCTGCTGGGGCGTTTCAATCACGCCATCACCTACATCCCCGAATTCGATCTGTACCTGGATTCCACCAGCGCCTATGCCCGCTTTGGCCAGTTGCCCGATGGCGACCTTGGCGCGCCGGTACTGCTGACCCGCCAGGCCACCGTGGCGCGCACGCCGGAAAACGATGCATCGCGCAACGGCAACGGGCTGGAGGTGGGCTTCCGCTTCGATGCGGCCGGCAACCTGAGCGGGCAGACCGTGCAGCAGCCCAGCGAAATCAGCGAGATCGGCATGCGCGGTTCCTTTGCCCGCCTCAACGCACAGAACCGCGCCCGGGTGGAGGAGTCGATCATGGCCTCGTCCGGGTTCGACGGCAGCGGCACGTTGACCCTGCTGGGGGATCCGCAGGATCTGACCCGGCCGTTCAACTACCGCTACGACTTCCATGCCAGTGACTACGTGGATTTCGGTGCGGTCGGTGGCATGCCGCTGCCGGATGCGCCCGGGGGCGAATCGTTCCGCGACATCTACACCACCACCTCGGCACCGACCAACGACACCCCGTTCTACTGCACCGACAGCCTGCGCGAGGAAACCTACCGGCTGCAGTTCCCGGCCGGCGTGCCGATCGTGGCCATCCCCCGCAGCCAGCAGTTCCGCAATGCCGCCGGTGAGTACCGGCTGGACTGGACCCGCGACGGCCAGGTCATCACCGCCCACCATCGTCTGCACCAGCGGGCAGTACGCGGGCCGCAGGCGCTGTGCGAAGCGCAGGATTACCCGGCCTTCCGCGCGCTCTACCAGCAGGTCCGGCGCGGGTTCCGCGGCCAGGTGGTGTATGGCGACCTGAAGACGGTCCAGGTCAGTCCCTGACCCTGCGCCACCGGTAGGCGGGCGCAGCTGCGCGGCGCATACTATGCCTGATCGCCCATTCAGGTTTGGCTGGGCACACTGCACTCCATCCTTCCCATCTGTTCGGATACCTCGCATGCACACCACTTTCCGTCGCTACCTGGTTGCCGCCACCCTGGTCATGGCCAGTGTGGGCTCAGCGTCTGCCTGGGCCGGTGCCCGTGATGAGCTCAACCGCTTCACCCAGGGCCTGAAGGGCCTGGACGGGCAGTTCAGCCAGCAGGTGTTCGACAGCAAGGGCAAGGTCAAGGAAAACACCAGCGGCCGGGTCGCGCTGTCGGCGCCGCGCCTGTTCCGCTGGGAGTACATCAAGCCGCACGAACAGCTGATCGTGGCCGACGGCAAAAAGGTGTGGGTGTACGAGCCGGACCTGGAGCAGGCCACCGTGCGTGCACAGGGCGCCGAAGAGCAGAACAGTCCGCTGACCGCGCTGATCAACCCGGCATTGCTGGACAAGCAGTACGACGTCAGTGAAGAGGCGGCCACCCGCGACGGCCTGCAGTGGCTCGCGCTGAGCCCCAAGCGTGAAACCGACACCGCCTTCCAGTACGCCGCCCTGGGCTTCAACGCGCAGGGCCTGGCCCGCATGGAAGTGGTGGACGCCGTTGGCCAGCGCACCGTGATCACCTTCACCGGCTGGAAGCGCAACCCGGGCTTCGCCGCGGGCACCTTCAGCTTCGCGCCGCCCAAGGGCACCGACGTCATCGGCCAGTAGAGCCGGGCTCTGCCCGGCCGCTCCGCTTGGCAGGTACGCGCGAAAGGCAGCGACGTAGAGCCGGGCTCTGCCCGGCTTGGCAGGTACGCGCGAAAGGCAGCCGGGCAGAGCCCGGCGCTACGGGCGGGTCGATGCATGGCCGGCCACGGTAGAATAGGCGCGTGGCCAGAAATCGAACGACATTCAATGGGCCCGATCTGCTGACCGTGGATCGGGACAACATGCGTCCGCTCGCCGAGCGGATGCGCCCGCAGACGCTGGACGAGATGGTGGGGCAGAAGCGCCTGCTCGCGCCCGGTAGTGCATTGCGCCGCGCGGTCGAGTCCGGGCATGTGCACTCGATGATCCTGTGGGGGCCGCCGGGCTGCGGCAAAACCACCCTGGCGCTGCTGCTGGCGCATTACGCCGATGCCGAATTCCGCGCCATCTCGGCCGTGCTGTCCGGGCTGCCCGACGTGCGTCAGGTGCTGGCCGAAGCGGCGCAGCGGTTCGCCGAGGGGCGCCGCACGGTGCTGTTCGTGGACGAGGTGCACCGCTTCAACAAGGCCCAGCAGGATGCGTTCCTGCCGCATATCGAGCGCGGCACCATCGTGTTCGTTGGCGCCACCACCGAAAACCCGTCGTTCGAGCTGAACTCGGCGCTGCTGTCGCGTTGCCGTGTGCATGTGCTTGAAGCGGTGTCGCCGGCCGATATCGTGGAGGCGCTGGAGCGCGCGCTGGACGATGCCGAGCGCGGGCTGGCGGCCGAGCCGGTGCAGGTGGCGGCCGAGTCGCTGCTGGAAATCGCCACCGCCGCCGATGGCGACGTGCGCCGCGCACTGACCCTGCTCGAAATTGCCGCGGAACTGGCTGGCGGTGACGGCGGCAGGATCAGCCCGGAGATGCTGCAGCAGGTGCTGGCCGACCGCACGCGGCGGTTCGACAAGGGCGGCGAGCAGTTCTACGACCAGATCTCGGCGCTGCACAAGTCCGTGCGCAGCTCCAACCCCGACGCCGCGCTGTACTGGCTGACGCGCATGCTGGACGGTGGCTGCGACCCGTCCTACCTGGCCAGGCGCCTGACCCGCATGGCGATCGAGGATATCGGCCTGGCCGACCCGCGCGCGCAGTCGATGGCACTGGAAGCCTGGGACATCTACGAACGACTGGGCAGCCCCGAAGGTGAACTGGCCTTCGCCCAGCTGGTGCTGTACCTGGCCAGCACCGCCAAGTCCAACGCCGGCTATGCCGCCTTCAACCAGGCCAAGGCCGACGTCCGCGACAGCGGCACCGAAGAGGTGCCCCTGCACCTGCGCAACGCGCCGACCAAGCTGATGAAGAACCTCGGCTACGGCGCGGCGTACCAGTACGACCACGACGTGGAAGGCGGCATCGCGCTGGACCAGACCGGGTTCCCGGATGCACTGGGTGAGCGCGTGTATTACCAGCCGGTCGCGCGCGGACTGGAAATCAAGCTGAAGGAAAAGCTGGACCGGCTGCGTGCCGCGCGCGAGCAGGCGCGCGCCGACAAGGGCGGGCAGTGATGGACGGCCTTACCCTCTGGTGGCAGCAGTTGGGGCTGGTGATGGCCGGGGGAGCGCTGGGCGCGGCGCTGCGCTTCATGATCGGCGACGCCATGCTGCGCCAGTTCGGGCACGGGTTTCCGTGGGGAACATTGACCGCCAACCTGGTCGGCGCGTTCGCCGCCGGCTACCTGATGATGTGGCTGCAGACTCGCGGCAGCCAGGCAGCCTATTGGCGCGCGTTCCTGATCGTGGGGCTGCTGGGCGGGCTCACCACGTTCTCGGCCTTGATGATGGAAACTCTTGTGTTTGCGCGCGGCGGGCGCGGCGCGATGGTGCCGCTGTATCTGGGCGTCACCTTGATGGGCGGGATGGTGCTGGTGTGGCTGGGTGCGCGCCTTGCCGAAGCGGCGCGCTGAAGGCAAAACGCAGAAAGCCGCGCAAAAGGCTGGATTAAAGTGATGTCTCACGATATCGTGCGCGCCCCCGTTTGCATCTTCGTCCGTCATGCGCGATGAACAAGACCCCGGCACCCTGGAGCTGATGCTGCCGCGCAAGCGCGGCCGTCCGCCCACGTTCGGCTATGCGATGACCGATGCACAGCGCGCGGCACGCTACCGTGCGCGTCGCGCCGGTCAGGCCGATCACGCCGATGTGCGCAGCTGCAGCGACATGGTGCTGCTGGACAAGATCCGCGCGGCGATCAGCAGCAAAGATCCGGAATTGACCGGGTTTCTGGTGCACGTGCTGTGGCAGCGGTATCCGCTGCAGCTCAAGTAACGCGCGAACGCGGCAGCGCACCGGCGTGTGCACGCAGATGGGCAAGCAGCCGATCAGCGTCGAGCCAGTCGGTGGGCGTTTCCAGTGGCGCCTCGTGCAGGTCCGCAGCGGTATCGGCCAGCGCCTCACGTCCCAGCATGCGCAGCACCCCGGTCAGCCGATGCGCATGCCGGCGCAGGGCGGCGACCTGTCGCTGGTCGCGGGCCTGCTGCAGCGCCAACAATTCCTCCTGCAGTGCGTGCACGTACGGCGCCCACATCGGGTCATTGTTGTCCACGGCCTGGCTGCCGTTTGACCCCGGCGTCACCTCCACATCCAGCACTGCCAGCAGCTGCGCCGGGTCCAGCGGCTTGTACAGCACCGCGTCCATGCCGCTGGCACGGCATCGCTGGACATGCGCGGGTGAGCTGGACCCTGAGAATGCCAGCAGGCGCGCCGGCGGGCCGGGCTGCAGCGCCTCGGCGTCGCGCAGCAGGGTCGCCAGCTGGTAGCCGCTCATGTCCTTCAGGTCGCAGTCGATCAATACCACCATGCTCGGTGCGGCACGCTGCGCGCGCAGGGCGCTTGCAGCATCGGCGCATGTCTGGACGGTGGCGCCCAGCGCGCTGAGCTGTCGTGCAACGAACGTCCGGGTCAGCGGGTGGTCTTCGACCAGCAGCAGGGTGCAGCCTGCCAACGGGGCGGCAGGCGCAGCCGGCACCGGAGGCGGGGCCGAGGTGGGAAGACAGACGTCGAATCGACTGCCCTGGCCGGGTGCGCTGTGCAGTGCGATCCGGCCCTGCAGTGCGTTCACCAGGTCCCGACAGATCGACAGCCCCAGCCCTGCGCCGCCGGCGTCGGGCGCGTGGTCCGCATGAGCCTGCGCAAATGGCTTGAACACGCTGGCCTGGCGTTCGGCGGGAATGCCGATGCCGGTGTCGCTGATGGTCAGCTGCAGCTCGGTGCCGCCGGCGCGCCGCTGCACCGACAGGGCGACGTCAATGCGGCCCTGTGCGGTGAACTTCAACGCATTGCCCAGCAGGTTGTTGAGGATCTGGCGGAGTGCGGCGGCATCGATCCACAGCAGAGGCAGTGGATCCGGGTTCAGCGCCAGGTCCAGCTGCAGCCCCTTGGCGTGGACGCTGGGGCGTACGGCGGCGACGCAGTCGTTGGCCAGTTGTTGGACGTCATGCCAGTCCGGCGCCGGCCGGAACTGCCCGGCGGCCATCCGCGAGTAGTCCAGTGCATGGCCCAGCAGGTGGCGCAGGCCGGTGCCGGCGGTGCGCGCCGCGTTGACCAGTTGGCGCTGGCCCGGATCCAGGCCGGACTGGCTCAGCAGGTCCACCGACGCCACCAGCGCCTGTGCAGCGTTGCGCACCTCGTGGCTCATCACCCCGATGAAGCGCGCCTGCCGGCGCTCGTTGCGCTGCGCGGACTGCTGGGTGCGCAGCAGCCAGAAGGCGGCCACCAACAGCAGCGACATCAGCGCGCCGGCCGCCAGCACCTGCCACTGGTAGTGCCGGATCAAGATGCCCAGCGGCGGAATGCTGAGGTAGGTGGTGCGGGCCAGGCGCTGCAGCACCTGGGCATGCTGCTGCGGGGTGATCGCCTGCATTGCCGCATCGATCTCATCGATCATTCCGTGATCGGCGCGGCGCGCCACCAGGTGGATCGAGGCGGGCAGGTCGTCCGGGGCGCTGTGCAGCAGCAGGCTGTCGAATTCCCGGCGGACCAGCGGCCGCATCAGTACGTCCAGCCCGAGCGCGGCGTCGGTAACACCGGTTTCCACCGCCGACAGGGCATCCGGCAGGTCGGCCACCGCGATCACCTGCAGTTGCGGATAGTGCCGGCTCAGCCAGGTGACATAGCGGCTGCCCCGGACCACCGCGATGCGATGGGGCGCGCCGTCGCCCAGTACCACCTGCGCCCGCTGTGCGTGCCGGCTGGCCAGCAGCGCCTCGCCGCGGTAGTAGGCGGGCGAGGTGGCCAGTGCACACGGCGGCTGCTCGGGCGGCCCGACCATCAGCATCAGGTCGGCGCGGTCTTCGCACAATGCCTGCACGGCTGCCCAGCTGGAGGGCTGCATGTGCTCGTCGAAGCGCAGCCCCGTCTGCGCCGTGACCAATGCGGCGTAGCCGTGCGCCAGGCTGGCGTGGCGGGTGGGCATGGCTTCGCGCGAGAGCGTGCGGTACTGGCCTGGGTCAAGTGCCACCCGCACCGTGCGTGGCGCGGCGGTGGCGGTGGCGGTGGCGGTCAGCGGTGCGGCCAGCAGCGCGATCACCAGCAGGCAGTGCCAGCGGCCGTTCATAGCGGGGCCAGCTGCGGGCGCAGGGTGAACAGGTCGCGATCGCTGCGCAGGCCCAGCTTGCGGAACGCCGCGTGCTTCTGGGTGCTGATGGTCTTGATGCTGCGATGGCGGTGCAGGGCGATCTCGCTCACGGTCAGGCCGGACAGGCACAAGCGCAGTACGTCGCGCTCGCTGCGTGACAGGGTGGCATCGGGAAGTGCCTGGCCGAATTCGGCCGGCACCCTGCAGCCGCCCTTGGCCACCTGCGCGACGGCATCGGACAGGGCATCCAGGCGCTCGGTCTTGGTCACCATGCCGGCCGCGCCAACGCGCAGCACCGCCGACAGCAGCACGCGGCTGGCATGTGCGGTGAACAGCAGCAGGCGGACGGCGGGGAAGCGTTCCCGGAGCAATGCCACCAGGTCCTTGCCGGCCAGGTCATCGCTGGCCAGTGTGTAGTCGACTACCGCCACGTCCACCGGCATGCGCCCCAGGGTGGCGATCAGGTCGTTGCTATGTGCGTGGCTGCCGACGACGTCGAAGCGGGGGTCGGAGGAAAGGTGGACGAAGCTGCCGTGCCGGACAACATCGTGGTCGTCGAGCAGGGCGATCTTCAAGGTGCAGGGGGTGGCCTGTCCGCTCATGGGATCTGTTTGCTGTTGGACAAAGGAAAGCACGCGACGGAGAGTGTTTAGGAATTCTCCTCGCTTGGCTGTGCGGCAATACCGCTTCATTGCGCATTTGCGACGATTCCTATGTCCAGTTCGCGAGCGCCGTCACTATCCAGGCGGATCGCCGTCGCCCTGCGGGTGTTCGCCCCGCGCTGCCTGCGGTGTGCTCAGCGACGCTCGCGGTCGAGCAGTCGTGCGAAGCGGGCGGCCAGCTCGGCCACCAGTGGATCGGCGTTGGGCCGATGCAGCAGCGCGATCTCCATGCTTTCAACCGGCGGCAGACCCTGGCGCCGGGTGAGCACGCGATGGTCGCCGGTGGTGGCGCGCGCGGGCAGCAGGCTGATGCCCATGCCATCGGCCACCGCGCCCTGGATGCCGCTGAGGCTGGAGCTGGTGAAGCTGATGCGCCAGCGTCGGCCCATGGCCTCGACGGCGGCGATCAGGTCGTCGCGGTACAGCCCGAGCGGCGGAAAGGTCACCAGCGGGATCGGGTCCAGGCCAATGCAGGGCGCGCGGGCGCTGTCGATCCAGCGCATCGGCTCGGGCCAGCACGCCACCGCCTGCCGGCTGTTGCGGCGTTGTTTGACCAGCACCAGATCCAGTTCGCCATGGTCGTAACCACTGGCCAGGTCGCGGCTCAGGCCGCTGGTGACCTCGAGCTTCACCTGCGGGTGGCGGCGGTTGAAGCTGGCCAGCAGGCGCGTGGTACGTGCATTGACGAAGTCCTCCGGCACGCCAAGGCGCACGGTGATCGCCACGGTGGCCCCGGCCAGCGCCTCCAGCATCTGCTCATTGAGGGCCAGCATCTGCCGCGCGATACCGAGCAGCGTCTGCCCGGCATCGGTGGGGTGTACTTCGCGGTTGCCGCGGACCAGCAGCGGATGCCCGGCCATGTCTTCCAGGCGGCGGATCTTCTGGCTGATCGTGGACTGGCTGGAATGCAGGCGCGCGGCGGCCGTGGTGAAGCTGCCGCAGTCGGCGACGGTGACAATGGCGCGCAGCAGGTCCAGGTCGAACAGGCTGCGGTGGGGTCTTGCGGGGGAAGCCACGGTGCCATCCACATCTGGCAGGGGGTGGAGTTCTAGCATGCCGTCGTGGGGGCGGCAAACCCGGCGCGGCTCAGCTGCCCGTGCGTGCCAGGCTGCGTGCTACCCGTTGCCCGGCGTCGCGCAGCTTGTCCTGCAGTTCCGGCGGACCCAGCACCTCGAATTCCAGGTCCAGGGCCATCAACCAGTACACGATGGCGCCCGCCGGGTTGGCACTACAGCGCAGCAGGCAGCGGTGCGCGTCGACGTGTTCCAGTTGCCCGGCCGTGTCGGGGATCTGTCGCCGCATGGCCGCCAAGGGCGCGTGCAGGATGATCCGCGCCGGCTCACTGGATTGGGCAAGTGACAGCGACTGGGCCACCCAGGTGCGCAGGTCGCCATCGCCCGGGCCCGCACGCGGGCTGAAGTGCGCGCCGACCACCGGTGCGGCGGTGATGCGGTCGATGCGGAAGGTGCGCCAGTCTTGCCGGGTGGTGCACCAGGCCACCAGATACCAGCGCCGATCGGTATGCACCACGCCGTGCGGTTCCACGCGGCGCTGGCTGGCCTGGTCGTTGCGGTCGGCGTAGGCCAGATGCAGCTGTAGCTGGTCGCGGCAGGCGCCCGCCAGCACGGCCAGCAGCCCGGCATCCACCACCGGGCCGGACGGCCCCAGCGGCAGGATCGCCGAGCCCAGCGCGTCCAGCCGCCGGCGCAGGCGGGGTGGCATGACCTGTTCCAGTTTGACCAGGGCAGTGATCGCGGTCTGCTCGATGCCGCTGACGGTGCCGGTCACGGCGGTGCGCAGGGCCACGGCCGTGGCCAGGGCTTCGTCGTCGTCCAGCAGCAATGGAGGCAGGGCGCGTCCGGCCCGGAATGCGTACCCGCCGGCCACGCCGCTGCTGGCCTGGATCGGGTAGCCCAGCTGGCGCAGGCGGTCGATATCGCGGCGCAGCGTGCGCGGATGCACGCCGGTGCGCTCGGCCAAGGCGGTGCCGGCCCAGTGTGGCCGCGATTGCAGCAGGGACAGCAGGCTGAGCAGGCGGGTCGAGGCGGTGAGCATGGCGGCAGTGTGCGCGACGGTCGCGGACAGAAGGTGTCCGCAATGGTGGCTAGCCTGTGGGTGTGGTGCAAGGCCCCGGCGGCGGCACCCTCCCTCCCAGTCCAACTACACGGAGTTCCGCATGTCCCTCGTCTTCTATTGGCACCCCATGTCCAGCGCCACCCCGGTTGCCTGCGCCTTGGCCGAACTGGCCGTGCCCCACGACCGTGTCAAGATCGATATCCGCACCGGCGAGCAGCGTACGGCGCAGTACCTGGCGATCAATCCCAATGGCAAGGTGCCGTGCCTGGTGGTCGATGGAACGCCGCTGTTCGAAGGGCTGGCCATCCTGCAGTGGCTGGGTGCGCAGCATGGCGTGGCGCAGGGGCTGTGGCCGCAGGACGGCACGCCCGAACGCCTGCAGGCGCTGTCGTGGACCACCTGGGCCTACGTGACCTATGCCGCGTTGTTGAACCGGCTGTGGCTGGCCACCCGCGACGAGGCGTTGCGCAGCCACGAGCAGGCCGCTGCCGCTCTGGCGGGCGTCAACGAGCTGCTGGACCTGTTGGAGGCGCGGCTGGCGGAGCGTCCCTGGATGCTGGGCGAGGCGTACTCGCTGGTCGATCTGGTGGTGGGGTCGGTGGTGGGCTATGGCGTCTACTTCGGGGCCGACGTCGAGGCGCATCCGCAGGTGAAGCAGTGGCTGGGGCGGCTGCAGGCGCGCCCGGCGATGCAGGGCGAGGTCTAAGGGTGCCGGCACTGCCCGGCGCGCATGCTGCCGGGCAGTGCATTTGATTGCTGCATGTTGGCCATGCCGAGATTTAACTGGTGCATGCCGACGCCAGCGCCGTATGGTGGCCCGGTCTTCCCTGATCGTGCCCCGTCCATGAAACCTTCGCTGTGTGCCGTGCTTCCGACCCTGTTGATGCTGGCTGCGCCGGCGTTCTCCGCCGAGCAGGCCGATCTGATCATCCGCCAGGCCACGGTGGTCGACGTGGAGCATGCCAGTACGCAGGCCAATCAGAGCGTGGTGGTGCGCGGCGCTGACATCGTCGCCGTCGGTGCGGACAAGGCGATTGCACGGCAGTGGCGCGCGCCGCGCCAGGTGGATGCCAAGGGCCGGTACCTGATTCCCGGGCTGTGGGACATGCACGTGCATTTCGGCGGCGGCCCGGAGCTGATCGAAGAGAACAAGGCGCTGTTGCCGCTGTATATCGCCCATGGCATCACCACCATCCGGGACGCCTCCGGCGACCTGCCCACGCAGGTACTGCAGTGGCGCGGGCAGATCCATGACGGCAGCCTGATGGGGCCGCAACTGTTCACCTCCGGCGCCAAGATCGAAGGGGTGAAGCCGGTCTGGAAGGGTACGATCGAGGTCGGCAACCAGGCCGATCTGGATGCGGCCTTCGTGCGGTTGAAGGAAGACAAGGTCGACTTCGTCAAGATCACCGACAGCACGTTGACCCCGGACCTGTTCCTGGCAGCGGTGCGCGGTGCGCGTGCCAACGGGCTGCGTGCCTCCGGCCATATTCCGATGGCGCTGACCGTGCAGCAGGCGGTGGACGCCGGTATCAGTTCCATCGAACACCTGGACTATGCCTACAAGGCCGGGGTCAAGAACGAAGCGGCGATCGCGGCGGCCTTCGCGGACAAGCGCATCGATCGCGCCGAAGCCAACCGGCAGCTGGACGCCGGCTTCGACCGGGACACGGCGATGGCGGCCTACCGTGGGTTCGCGGCCAAGGGCGTGTACGTCACGCCCACCCTCAACGGCGGACGCATCCTGGATTTCCTCGACCAGGATGACCATGCCAACGATCCGTACCTGGCCTACATCGGCCCCAAGCTGCAGGCGACTTATGCCTGGCGCGTCGAGCGTGCCGCCAAGGCGACGCCGGTGCAGATCGAGGCGCGCCATCGCGAGTACCACCAGGTGGCCGGGGTGCTGCCGATGCTGCAGCAGGCCGGGGTCACGATCATGGCTGGCACCGATGCCGGCTTCCTCAACTCGTTCAACTATCCCGGCATCGGCCTGCACGACGAACTGAGTTTGTTCGTCAAGGAAGGCCTGACCCCTGCGCAGGCACTGTCGGCGGCAACGCGGGCAGGGCCGTCGTGGTTCGGGATGCTGGATCGCTATGGCGGCATCGCGGTGGGCAAGGCCGCCGACATGGTGCTGCTGGACGCCAACCCGCTGCAGGACATCAATGCCACCCGCCGCATCGACACCGTGTTGCTGCGTGGCCAGCTGTACGATCGCAAGGCACTGGATGGGTTGCTGGAACAGGCCCGGGCCAAGGTGGCGGCGTGGCAGAGCGCGGCGAAGTGAGTGCATCGCCCCGGCAGTGACCTGCCAGGGCGTATCGCATCACCGCGCTGCGATGGCGCGGCCCAGGGCTGCGCTGGCCTCCAGATGCGCGTCCGGCGCGGTGGTGTCCACTTCCAGCAGCAACGTGGACGACACCACCGGTGCGCCGCAGTAGTCGAAGATGCCGGTGTCGATCTGGGTCTTCATGGCGGTCTCGTAGCCGCGCTTGGTCCAGGTGCGCTGGTCCGCACCGCCCAGGCCAACCAGATGCACCTGCAGGCGCGACAGCTTCTTCTCCACGCGGCCGCTGCTGTCGTCGTAGGCCCAGCCGTTGGAAAAGACCCGGTCGATCCAGCCCTTGAGCTGGGCGGGCATGGCCCACCAGTACACCGGAAACACCAGCACCAACGTGTCGGCACGGTCCAGCCGCGCCTGCTCGGCCAGCACGTCGTCCGGGAACGGCTGCCGCCGCTGGTGGCCATCCAGGTCGGCCTGGGTGAAGCGCGGGTCGAAGCCTTCGCTGGCCAGGTGGGCCATTTCGACAGTCGCGGTGGGGTGGGCGCTGGTGATCCCGTCGCGGATGCGAGCGGCCACGGCGTGGGTGAGGGAATCCGGATTGGGATGCGACGTGACGATCAGGGTGTGCATGGGGGAATCCAGGTGACGGGGGAGGGTGTATACTTTTGGTAAGTTACGTCCAGTAAGTTACGATTGGTATATAGCCATGTCAAGCCGCCTGCCTGAACCTCCGGATGCCGCGCCCCGTCGCCGGCTGAGCCGCCCCGACCGCCAGCAGCAACTGCTGACCGAGGCGTGGCGACTGGTGCGCGAGGAGGGCACCGATGCCCTGACACTGGGGCGGCTGGCCGAGCGGTCCGGCGTGACCAAGCCGGTGGTGTACGACCATTTCGGCACCCGCGCCGGATTGCTGGCTGCCCTGTACCGCGATTTCGACCAGCGCCAGGACGTGGTGCTGCAGACGGCACTGGCCGCCGCCGGCCCGACCCTGCAGGAAAAAGCCGACGTGATTGCGCAGGCCTACGTGGCGTGCGTGCAGACCCAGGGGCGCGAAATTCCCGGTGTGGTGGCGGCGCTGGCCGGCTCGCCGGAGCTGGCGCGCGTCAAACGCGAGTACGAGACGGTGTTCATCGAGCAGTGCCGCGCGCTGCTGGCGCCGTTCGCGCGCAACCAGTCGCTGCCGTCGGTAGGGCTGTGGGGAATGCTGGGCGCGGCGGAAGGGTTGTCGTATGCCGCGGTCAACGGTGACATCACTGCGGCGCAGGCGCAGCGTGAGTTGGCCGAGACGATTGTGTCGATGGTGACGCGCGCCTGAGCACAGGTCGCGACAGGGCGTGGCAGCGTCCGCTGCTTAAGAAGAATGCAAGTCTGCATATGCCACGGGGCGCAGTCGCGACCCCGAAAACGCGCGCGTAGTTCCCTGTCTGCTGTGTCACTGCGATGTCAGTCGCAGGCGGCGTCATGAATTGTTTAGTGATATGCGGGCGGCGTCTACGCGCGGCGGTCAACTTCGCACGCGCTGCTAACCCGTGCACGCCTACGGTGCAGTCACCGGCATCATTTCGTTGCCGAACACCGGAGATGCACAGATGGGTACCAACCAGAACCCGCAGCAGAACCAACAGAATCAGCAGGACAAGAACCAGCCGGGCCAGCAGGGCCAGCAACAGCAGCAGCGCGATCCGCAGCGCCAGGGCCAGCAGCAACAGCAGGACCAGGATCAGGACCAGAAGCGCGAGCGCGCCGGTCAGCAGGGCGGGCAGGACGAAGAAGAATAAGTCGGCTGCCGGTTGAACACTGTGCAGGGGCCCGGCCGCTTGGTCGGGCCTTTGCTTGTGTGGCAGCCGGCGCGCGGATACACGCTGTTACACCGATCTATGTGATAAGCATTCGCATTTAGGATACACTGCGTTGTCTCCATGTGAAGAGGGCGGCGTGGCTCCGTGCTGCCGTCCACCAGTGCCCATGACGTTGTCCTTTGCAGCCCGCCGCCGTGTATATGCCTTGCTGCCCGTAGCCGGTCTGATGCTGAGCCTGGCCTGCACCCTGCCAAGCGCATCGGCACAGCAGCGCAATCCGCAGCAGCGCGTGAGCAACACCATCTTCGAACAGAAGGCCGAGAGCTATCGCTTCGAGCGCTTCCGTCTGGACAGTCCGGACGGACAGCGCCGCTGGCAGGTCAACGTGGGTATTCCGTTGCGCGGCGGCAAGGCGCCCGCGCCGGTGCTGTACATGCTCGACGGCAACGCCGCCGCCATGGTGATGGACCAGCCGCTGCTTGCCGAGCTGGCCGCGCGCAAGGCCGCGCCGGTGCTGGTGTTCATCGGTTACGACAACGACCTGCGCATCGATTCGCCCGCGCGCACCACCGACTACACCGCCTGGATCGACCGCGCCGACGATGAAGGTGGGCAGCCGACCGTGGTAGGCGGCGGTGCGTTTGCATTCCAGGACCTGATCGAACGGCGGATCAAACCGGAAGTGGAGAAGCGCGCCACCATCGACCGCCAGCAGCAGGCGCTGTGGGGCCACTCGCTGGGCGGCCTGTTCGTGCTGAGTACGCTCTACACCCGGCCGGCGGCGTTCCAGTACTACCTGGCCGCCAGCCCCTCGTTGTGGTGGAGCCAGGGGGCGCCGCTGGGTGACATGGAGCGCCAGTTCCTGGAAAACCAGCATGGCCAGCCCGCCACGGTGTGGGTGATGCTCGGCGGCGCCGAGCGCGTCGGTGATCGCGGCAAGCGCGACATGAGCAACCCGCGCGTGGTGGCGCACCTGCGCCGCATCGGCGGCGCTACGCCGGATGCGGCCATGCAGTTGTCCCAACGCCTGTCCAAGGTGCCGGGGCTGGACGTGCATTACCGCGAATTCGATGGACTGGGCCACGGCCCGATGTTGGCCGCGTCGTTGCAGGCTGCCTTGAGCGCGCTGTATGGCGTGGGCGACCGCAGCCGGGAAGCGCCCGCGCAGCCCTGAGACCCCCATTCTCCGCACGGCCTGGCCGTGCACCCCCGCTACCCAGGCTTTCCGTGCGCCTCTGCACCGGCCCAGGCAACCAATGAACCCCCGCGCGCTGCGCGGTACCCCGTGCAAGGAGCCTGTCATGTCATTCCGTTCTTCCCTCCGTCTCACCACCCTGGCCGCCGGCCTGCTGCTGGCTGTTGTCGGCAACGCGCAGCCCGTGTTCGACCAGCCCGCCAGCGTGTTCAAGGGCGAAGTTGTCTCGCGTGGTGAGAACGTCGTGCCGGGCAGCAGCGCCGAAGTGATCGGTCGCGGCTTCGTGCCGGGCCAGCAGGTCAGCCTGCTGCGTGGCGATACCGTGCTCAACGGGCAGCCGCTGACCGTGGATGCCGAAGGCAACTTCAAGACCCAGTTGCAGATTCCCGCCGATGCGGTGCCGGGTACCCACCCGGTGGTGGTGCGCGCCAGCCAGCCGGCCGCCGCGGCCGTGCTCAAGCTGCGCGTGTCGCCGCAGCTGCCGCTGTCCGGGCAGGACCAGTTCACCACCCAGTCCAACAAGCTGGTGCAGGGCTTGTACCAGTCGGCCTACAGCGCGGCCAGCAACGCGGTCTTCGTGACTTCGGCGGTGGGCCGCCCGCCGGTGACCCAGTCGCAGCTGCTGAAGGTGGACCCGAAGACGCTCAAGGTGGTCAAGGCGATCACCCCGGCCCAGGTGCCCGACGCCAAGGGCGGCAGCGTGTTTGCCGTGTACGGCGTGGGCGTGGACGATGCCAACGGCACCGTGTGGGTGACCAACACCCGCCAGGACAGCATTGCGGTCTACCGCCAGTCCGATCTGTCGCTGGTGCACCAGTTCCCGGTCGGCACGGTGCCGCATGCGCGCGACGTGGTGGTGGATGCCAAGCATGGCAAGGTGTTCGCGTCGGCAACCGGTGAGGACCATCTGTCGGTGTTCGATGCCAAGACCTTCAAGGCGCTGGAGCCGATCACCCTGGCGTCGGGCGTGGACGATGAGAAGTTCGTTCCGATGAGCCTGGTGCTGGATGAAGCCAGTGGCAAGCTGTTCACCGTCAGCATCGGCACGCCCGAAGCAGCAGTGATCGACGTGGCCAGCGGCAAGGTCGACAAGGTGATCGACCTGGGCAACTCGATCAGCGCCTCCGGCGTGGCCTACGACGCGCAGCAGAACCGGCTGTACGTGGCCTCGCAGGGCACCGACAACCTGCTGATCGTGGATGTCGCCAGTGGCAAGGTGCTGCACGATGTCGCGGTGGGTGCCGGCGCGCTGAACGTTGCCTTCGATCCGAAGGCCGGCCTGGCCTACGTGACCAACCGCGGTGCCGGCACCGTGACCGTGGTGGACCGCAGTGGCAAGGTGGTCGGCAACCTGGACGGCGGTACCTTCCCCAACCACGTTCGTGCCGACGGCAAGGGCAACGTGTTCGCGGTGAACAAGTCGCGCGGCACCGACGATGCCAAGGGCGACCGCATCACCCGCATCGCGCTGCGCCAGCGTTGAGTCAACGGGCAGGGCGGTCATCGGCCGCCCTGTCGAAGGAGTCATGATGAAATCCAGTACGTCCCTGCGGCTGTTGCCGCTCACCATGGCCGTGGCACTGGCCGCCTGCAGTGGCCCGGCCACCCCGCCTGCCGCCGATGCGCCCGCGGCAACCACCGCGTCGGCCACCGACACGCCAGCCGACGGCGCATTGCCCGCCGGCTGGACGCGGCTCGATGGCGGGGCACTGCCGGGCCTGGTGGGCCAGGCTGCCGTGCTGCCGGCCAAGGTGCGGTCCGATGACGGTGCCGAGGTCGAGGTGGACGACACCAGCCGGATCATCGTCGGCGGCGACGACGTGATTGCGGTGATCGATGCGCTGGGCCTGGGCAAGCAGGTGTTTGCCGCGCCGAAGAACACCACCACCGCGTCCGGTCGCGCCGCGCCGCACCAGTTCCTGTTCAACCGCACCACCGGTGTGGAGGGCGTGCTCAGCCTGCAGGGTTCGCTGTTTCTGGGCAACAGCCTGCGCCGCCATACCGATCTGGCGCAGAAGCTGCGCGCGGTGGGCGAGCCGGCGGTGGTGGTGGACGACCTGCAGCCGGCACCGGACAAGGTGCGCAAGATCGCTGCGGCGCTGGGCCTGGCCGATGCCGGTCAGACGCTGGCCACCCAGGTGCAGCAGCAGCTGGACGAGGCCGCGGCGATCGGCACCGCCAGTGGGCGCAAACCGCGCGTGATCCACGTGTCGGCCACCGGTGCCGGCGGCGCGCCGACCGTGGCCGGTACCGACAGTGCATCGGCCAAGCTGATCGCGCTGGCCGGTGGGCTCAACATCGGCACCGAAGCGGGCGTAGCCAACTACTCGGCGCTGAGCAATGAAGGCGTGGTGGCCGCGGCACCGGAGGTGATCCTGGTCACCGAGCACGACCTGGCCCTGTTCGGCGGCGCCGACGGCCTGTGGAAGGCCTACCCGACCCTGAAGCAGACCCCGGCCGGACAGGCCAACCGGGTCTGGGTGATGCCCGACGTACAGCTCAAGTACGCCAGCGTCGGTTCGGGCGTGGGCGCACTGGCGTTGGCCAAGGCGCTGGCGGCGCTGCCCAAGGCATGAGTCCGGCCGATCGGCGCCGCCGACGCGGGCGCGGCATGTTGGTGTTGGCCGCCGTGGTGCTGGTGCTGGCGGTGCTGGCCTCGTTCGCGGTGGGGCCCTTGCGGCTGCCACCGCTGGAGGTGCTGCAGGCGCTCGGGGTGAAGCTGGGGCTGGTGGACCCGCAGGCCGTGAGCAGCCGTGACCAGGCCGTGGTCTGGCAGCTGCGCATCCCGCGCGCGCTGCTGGGGGCGATGGTCGGCGCTGCGCTGGCGATGGCCGGTGCGAGCCTGCAGGGATTGTTCGGCAATCCGCTGGCCGACCCGGGCATCGTGGGCGTCAGCCAGGGGGCGGCGCTGGGTGCGGTGGCGGCCATCGTGCTGGGCGCGGCCGGTGCGGCCGGCTGGATCGTGCCGGTGGCCGCGTTTGTCGGCGGCGCCGTGGCGATCAGCCTGACCTACCTGCTGGCGCGGCCAGGCAAGGGCAGCGGCAACGCGACGCTGTTGCTGGTGGGCATCGCGATGGCGGCGTTCTGCTCGGCGCTGATCGGTTTCCTGACCTACATCGCCAGCGAAAGCGAGTTGCAGTCGCTGGTGTTCTGGCAGATGGGCTCGCTGGCGCGGGCCAGTTGGAGCGACGTGGTGGCGGTGCTGCCGTTGTTCGCCATCGGTGTGTTCGCGCTGCAGCGTCTGTCCACGCCGCTGGACATGCTGGCGCTGGGCGAACGCCAGGCCCAGCATCTGGGCCTGGACGTGGCCCGTACGCGGCGTCGCCTGGTGGCCTTCAGTGCGCTGCTGGTGGGGGCCGCTGTGGCGTTTGCCGGTTCGGTGGCGTTCGTGGGTCTGGTGGTGCCGCACGTGGCGCGCATGCTGGTTGGCCCGGGCCACCGCTGGTTGCTGCCGGTGTCGGGCGTGCTGGGCGCGCTGTTGATCGTGGTGGCCGATACGGCCGCACGCACACTGGACCCGCCGGCGGAGATTCCGCTGGGCCTGTTCTCGGCCGCGCTGGGCGCGCCGTTCTTCCTGTGGCTGGTGCTGCAACAGCGTCGCAAGGACACCCCATGAGCGCACTGTTGCGCCTGCGCGGGGTGATCGTGCGCCGCCAGCAGCGCGAGATCCTGCATGGGATCGCGCTGGATTTCGTGCCCGGCACGGTGACGGCGCTGGTCGGGCCGAACGGTGCGGGCAAGTCGACCCTGCTGGCGGTGGCCGCAGGCGACCTGCAGGCCGATGCGGGCGAGGTGCTGCTGCAGGGCAGGCCGCTGGCCGACTACAAGGCCGGGCCGCTGGCGCGCGAGCGCGCGGTGATGCCGCAGGAACACGGGGTGCGGTTCGCCTTCAGCGTGGAGGAAGTAGTGGCGATGGGGCGGTTGCCACATCCGCCGGATCCGGTGGCGGACGATGCGCAGGTGGAAGCGGCCATCGACGCTGCCGAACTGCAGGCGCTGCGCCTGCGCGAGGTACAGCAGCTGTCCGGCGGCGAATCGGCCCGCACCACGTTTGCCCGGGTGCTGGCCCAGCAGACCACCTTGCTGCTGCTGGATGAGCCAACCGCGGCGCTGGATCTGCGCCACCAGGAGCGCACCCTGCGCAGCGTGCGCGCGCTGGCCGACGCCGGTGCCTGCGTGATCGTGGTGCTGCACGACCTGAATCTTGCGGCAGGCTACGCCGACCGCATCGTGCTGCTGGAACAGGGCAGGGTGGCGGCCGACGGCACGCCCGCGGAAGTGCTTACCGAAGCCCATCTGGGCCGCGTGTACCAGCAACCGGTGATCGTCCTGCAGCACCCGCAGCGCGGCGTGCCGCTGGTGGTTGTGGCCGACGCGGACTGACGCGCGGCGGTCCGTGGCGGCGCCCTCCGATCGGCGGGTGCCGAGGTTCACTTGATCGGTGGGTGCCGACCGTGCGTCTGATCGGTAGGTGCCGACCGTGCGTCTGATCGGTAGGTGCCAACCGTGCGTCTGATCGGTAGGTGCCAACCGTTGGTCGGCACGAAAGACCGCGCACCGGTAGTGCCGGCCGCTGGCCGGCTCCAGGCAATCCCGGATCACGAGCAGCCGACCAACGGTCGGCTCTACCGTGTGTTACGAGCCCATCGTCGCAGTGTCCGTCGTCGTGCGGCCATTGCCGGAGGTGCCGACCGTTGGTCGGCACGAAAGACCGCGCACCGGTAGTGCCGGCCGCTGGCCGGCTCCAGGCAATCCCGGATCACGAGCAGCCGACCAACGGTCGGCTCTACCGACGGCGCGATTCCCTGCAGCCGACCAACGGTCGGCTCTACCGTGTATCACCACCCCAACGTCGCAGTCGCCGTCACCGTGCGGCCGCTGCCGTAGTAGCACGACGACACGCCGGTGCAGGTGGACACGAAGCGCTTGTCGGCGAGGTTGCTGGCATTGAGCGCGAGCCGCACCGTGGTGCTGCCGATCTGGCCCACGTCGTAGCGGATCGCCGCGTCGAACAGCGTGTACGACGGGATACGGTACAGATTGGCGCTGTCACCGTAACTCACCCCGTTGTAGCGCGCCCCCGCTGCGAGGCTCAGACCCTGCAATGCGCCGCCCTGGAAGGTGTAGTCGGCCCAGAACGAGGCGCTGTAGTCGGGCACCATCGCCAGCTCCTTGCCCTTGTACGGTGCCGAACGGGTCATCTCCGAATCCATCCGCGACGCCGCGCCGATCAGGCTGAAGCCCTCGAACGGGGTGATCCTGCCTTCCAGTTCGATGCCGCGCACGCGGCCTTCGTCGCCCTGGATCGAGCAGGTGGCGGTGCCGGTGGCGCCGCAGGTGCGGTGGCTGGCGATCGGATCGTCGACGATCATGTTCTGCTGGCGCAGGTCATACACCGCCAGCGTCACCAGCCCATCCACGCTGGCCGGCTGGTACTTCAGGCCGGCCTCCCACTGCGCGCCGGTGACCGGCTCGAAGGTGGCCTGGGTGAAGCTGTCCAGCGGCGACTTGGTCGAGGGCTGGAACGACTCGGCATAGCTCACATACGGGGTCAGGCCGTTCTCGAACACATACAGCACGCCGGCGCGGCCGGTGAACGCCTCGCTCTTGATCACGTTGCGACCACCGGGCGTGGAAATGCCCGTGCTGATGTTGCGGTTGGCGCTGCTGCTGTCGTCCTTGGTCCAGTCGTAGCGGCCGCCCAGGGTCAGGCGCCAGTTGCCCAGCGCCAGCTGGTCCTGCAGGTACACGCCGCTCTGCCGGTTGACGCCGGCGGTGGGCGTTTCGGTGCTCACCGTGGGCACGTAGTTGGAATACACCGGGTTGAAGATGTCGATCGGGCGCGGGCTGCTCATCGCGCTGCGCACGCCGTCCCAGTCGGCACGTTGCCAGTCCCAGCCCAGCAGCACCGTGTGGTCGACCGCACCGGTGGTGAAGCGGGCCTGCAGGCGGGTGTCGAAGGTGTCGCCATCCGAATCACCGGTACCCATCACGCCGCGACGGTTCTGGGTGCGGCCATCGGCGTTGAGCGCGCCGAAGGTCACCACGCCGCGGTACAGCGAATCCACGTGGGTGCGGCGCGCGCTCTGGGTCAGCGTGAGGTGGTCGTTGAACTGGTGCTCGAACAGCCAGCCGGCGGTCCACACGGTGCGGTTGAACGTGTTCCAGCCGGGCTCGCCGATGAAGGTGCTGTTCTTCATGTGGCCGTAGGCGGTGGGGTTGAGCGTGCCGGCGGCGGGCAGGAACTGGTAGGTGGAGCCGCCGTCGTCCTTCTGGTACATGCCCAGCAGGGTCAGACGGGTGCGGTCGGCGATCTGCCAGGTGTAGCTGGGCGCCAGGAACCAGTGCTTCTGTTCGGTGTGCTGGATCTGGGTGGCGCCATCGCGGTACAGCCCGACCAGCCGCACCAGATGGGCGTTGTCCGCGCTGCCGGTGCCCACGTCGAAGGCGGCGTTGTACTGGCCGTTGGCGTCCACGCCCAGGCGCAGTTGCTGCTGCTGGTCGGGGGTAGGGGTCTTGCTGACCTGATTGACCATGCCGCCGGGCGCCACCTGGCCGTACATCACGGCCGACGGCCCCTTGAGCACTTCCACGCGGTCCAGGTTCCAGCTGTCGAACATGCTGCGGTTCCACTGGCTGCCCTGCGGTGCACGCATGCCGTCCAGGGTGACATTGTTGGCCCAGCTGCCGGCATCGAAGCCGCGGATGCGGAAGTCGTCCACGCGGTTGTCGATGCCGCTGCTTTCCAGGCTGACGCCGGCCACGTAGCGCATCGCATCGTTGAGCGACTGCACGCCGCGCGCGTCCAGCTCCGCGCGCTCGATCACCGACACCGACTGCGGCGTTTCAGCGATGCTGGTGCTGGTCTTGGTGGCCCCGCTGGTGCTGTTGGCGGTGCGGTAGGCGTTGACTTGGACCGCATCCAGCGCGGTGGCCTGCTGCGCGGTTGCGTCGTAGGCCAGCGTGATGGCGGCCAGCGTGCAGGCCACGGACAACAGGGTGCGGCGCAGCCTGTAGGGGAGGGGGGAAGAAGAATGCATGGCGCGGCTCGGGACGGAGGGGGCGACTGCCTGGCCGGTGGCGATGCGCAATGCTGCGGACGTCGATTCCACGCCAGGCAACGGGAATCTGCACGCCATTTTAACTGGTTGGCGTACGGATGCAATTGCAACCCATTCGCATATCGGCCGTTGCGACATCCGGTCGCAGCGGGCCACGGGGCCGACCCGCCCACGTATCATGCGCGACCCTGTTCGACGTCGATGTCCATCGGCGCGCTTCCGCAAAGGACTGATCGCATGACCCACACCCCCACACGCATCGCACTCGCCACTGCGCTCCTTGCGCTCTCCGGCACCGCCACGGCCGCCACGTTGAGTACCGTGTCGCTGAACAAGGCCGCCTCGGACGCGGCCAGCATCGATGTGCAGCAGCTGCCAGGCAAGGGCGCGGAGATCTCCCGCATGCAGACGCAGCATTTCGCCGACGGCGACCAGCTGACCACCTGGGCCGACGGTGGGGTGATGATGCTGTGCCGCAAGGTGGGCTACATCAAGGTGCCCGCCGACAAGCCGGAGGTGGCCACGCTGCCGCTGGAACAGCGGCAGATGCTGGTGTACGCGGCCATGATGGGCAGCGTGGGCGGGGTGGTGCAGGTGATGCAATGGACCGGTGAGAACGTGGAGGTGGCCGACGACGGCAGCGAAACCACGCGCAGCGCCGAATCCAACTGGGCCTATGGCGTGGAGCGCGCCGAGGTGACCACCCAGCGCATGCCCGACGGTGCGTTGCGGGTGCGTGCGCGCAAGATCGCCACGGAAGAATCCACGCCGCGTTCCGGACCTGACGCCAGTTTCAGCACCGATGCCGACCGTGACGCGCGGATGGCCGAGCTGCCGGCCGTGGGCAGCTGGATGGAGGTGCTGATCGGTACGCAGCCGAAGGCGGCCCGCATCGATCCGGCGTTCTCCCTCACCGGTTGGGTGTCCTCGGGCGAAGGGCACGCCGCAACTGTGGGCGAGGCCCGGGCGGCGGCGGGCTGCAAGGACTGAGGCCCCCGGCGTCATTGTTCTGTTGATGGTCGATCCATCGCTGGATGGATGGCAGTGTTCTGCCGGTGTTGCGTAAAAGCCCTTGCCGCCCGCCAGCACGGGTCTACAATGGCGCCATTCCTTCCGGGACACCCCGATGCGTTCGCAACCGCTCCTGACGTTTTTTACCCAGACCCGCGCAAGCGTGGAACGGGCGCGTCTGCCCTGCGGCTCATCCGGCGGCTGATCGATACCCGATCCCCCTGAACGACCCAGACAGAGCGCCCCACCGGGCGCTCTTTTCGTTTCCGCATTCCAGTTCCTTCCCCGCTCCAGAACACCGCAAAGGAGAACGTGCCATGCACCAGATCGCCGAGCCCCAAACCTGGCCGCACGCCCGTTAGCCAACGGCGGCGTGCGGCTCCCCGATGTTGGCGACACGAGCATTGACCATGAACACGCATACCCACCTTCTTTCCCACTGGCGCAACCTGGGCATCATTGCCCACATCGACGCCGGCAAGACCACGCTCACCGAACGCCTGCTGTGGAAAACCGGCGAGATCCGTCGCGTCGGCGAAGTGCATGACGGCGCGGCCACCACCGATTTTTCGGCGATCGAGCGCGAACGTGGCATCACCATCGGTGCAGCGGCCGTGCAGGCGCACTGGGCGCCCCGCGGTGGCGACGACCACCGCCTGACCCTGATCGACACCCCCGGGCACATCGATTTCGCGATCGAAGTGGAGCGTTCGCTGCGCGTGCTGGACGGCGCGGTGGCGGTGTTCTCCGCGGTCGATGGCGTGCAGCCGCAATCCGAAACGGTGTGGCACCAGGCGCGCCGGCACGGCGTGCCGCTGATCGCTTATGTCAACAAGATGGACCGCGTGGGCGCCTCGTTCGAGCGCGTGCTGGGCCAGTTGCAGGACAAGCTGCAGGCACGGCCCTGGGCGCTCGGCTGGCCGTTGGGCGAAGAAAGCCAATTCCACGGCTGGGTCGATCTCGTCGGCCGCCAGATCGTGGAGTGGGACGACGCTGGCAACCCGACCCGCCAGGACTGGAACGCGGACCAGCAGGCGCACTGGCAGCCCCATCGCCTGCGCCTGATCGAAGCCGTGGCCGACCATGACGAGGTGCTGGCCGATGCGTGGCTGGCCGGTACAGCGGTGGACGACGCACAACTGCGCGCTGCGCTGCGCCGGGCCACCCTGGCCGGTGCGGGCGTGCCGGTGCTGGCCGGTGCTGCGTTCAAGAGCAAGGGCATCGACACGTTGCTGGATGCGATCGTGGATTTCCTGCCCTCGCCATTGGACCGCCCTGCGGTCGTTGCCACCCGTGGCGACGACGAGGTGCTGCTGCCGCCGGACCCGAAGGGACCGCTGGCGGGCTTGCTGTTCAAGATCACCCACCAGAGCCATGCCGCGTTGAGTTTCGTGCGGCTGTACTCGGGCACGTTGAAGGTGGGCGACCAGGTGGCCAGTTCGCAGCACGCACAGGGCCGGCGCATCAGCCGGCTGGTGCGGGTACAGGCCGACCACACCCACGACATCACCGAGGCGGTGGCCGGTGAGATCGTGGCGGTGATCGGCTGGAAGGATGCGGTGAGCGGTGAAACGCTCAGTGCGCCGTCCGCGCCGCTGCTGCTGGACACCATCCATGCCCAGCACGCGGTGCTGGCCTGGCGGTTGAACGCCGACAAGGCGTCCGACCTGATCCGGATGAGCCAGGCGCTGTCGAGCCTGGCCCAGGAAGATCCCTCGTTCCGCGTCGCGACCGATGCGGTGACCGGGGAGACCCTGATCTGGGGCATGGGCGAGCTGCACCTGGAGGTGATGGTCGAACGCCTGCGCAGCGAGTGGAATGTGCCGGTGCGGGTGGGCGAGCCACGCGTGGCGTACCAGGAAACGCCGGCGCGCGCGGTGCAGGGCGTGGAAGGCAAGGTGGCCAAGCAGACCGGCGGCCAGGGCCAGTTCGCCCGGGTGCTGATCGAGGTGGCGCCCACCGGCGACGATGCGGTGCGCTTTGTCGACCGTACCGTGGGCGGGGTGATCCCGAAGGCGTTCGTGGCGGCGGTGGAGAAGGGCGTGCGTGCGGCGCTGGAAGAAGGCCCGCGCGGGCATCCGGTGGTCGGGATCGAGGTGACCCTGACCGACGGCCAGACCCATGCCAAGGACTCGTCGGAGATGGCGTTCCATCGCGCCGGCAGCGAGGCGGTGAAGGCGGCGCTGGCGACGGCAGGCACGCGCCTGCTGGAGCCGGTGATGGAGGTGGCGATCCATGCGCCATCGGGCAACGTGGGCGATGTGGTGGGCGACCTCAACCGTCGGCAAGGGCGGGTGGCGTCGATCGAGGACCACGGTGCGCAGGTGGAGGTGTTGGGTTATGCGCCGCTCGCGCGGCTGGCCGGTTACACCACGGCGTTGCGCTCGCTCACCCAGGGCCGTGCGTCCAGTGACATGCGCTTCAACGGCTACGAGGAAGTGCAGGCCGCATGACACGCCGGTGGGCACCGACACACGCCGGTAGGCACCGACCGGTGGTCGGTGCATGCGGGGGCCGGGCAACCGGCCCCCTTTTTTTGGTTCTTCGCCGATCTGCGGGGCAAGCAGAAGCGTGCCTTGACGCTTTCCAAACGCGGACGTCGACGGGCCGGGCGCTGGGCCCCCATGCCCTTTCCGGCGAATGTCCTCCGGCGTCGGCCTGCGGCCGCCACCTCCCCCTTTATTTCGCCTCCAAGGGCATGGGGACCCAGCGCCCGACCCACCGACCACCGTCAAAAAGCGCGGCGTCGTTGCCTATCCTGCAGCAAGGTCGGGGTGGGCGGTGGCCACGGTGAAAGCCAGACGCATTACCACAACGTTGCCGTGGCACTTGGGGCCAACATCAGCCGCCGCTCACGCGGCAGAAGAACACCCATTCGGGATCTCCTTCATCCAGGTTGTCGATGTACCCGCTGCGCTGGAATCCGGCCTGCAGCAGCAGCGCGTGCATTGCGGTGTTGGAGCGGTTGGTCGAGGTGAAGAGTTTGGGGCGCGCGCACTGCGCGCGGAGGTGCTCGATCAGCTGGCGGGCCAGGCCCTGGCGCCGATACCCGGGCCCGACCATCAGCATCTCGATGAATCCGCAGTTGAAGAACTGGTGGTGCAGGACGCCGTAGGCCGCTGCGCGCCCGTCCACGAGGAGCACGTGGCAGGTGCCGGCCTGCACCCAGGCCTGGATCTGGGCGGCACGCTCGGGCGCGTGTTGGGCCACGCTGTCGAGGGCTACCAGGGCCTCGATGTGGTGGGGTGCCGCGGGGCAGATGTCGATCACGCGTTGCCGTCCTTGCTGATTACACGGTGCAAAGGGCACCTTGCCTATTCTGGCCTGCGCGGACGCCGCTGGGACCACCCAGGCCTTCTGCATTTACACTACCGGGCTGGGCCACGCGTTTTCGCGTAGGCCTGTTTCCCGACTTCTGGAGCCTCCGATGACCCTTGCGCACTTTTACCCGATCGGCACCCCCGGACAGCCCTGGGGCGACGCCGAGCGCGCGCAATGGCGGACCCGCCAGCAGCGCCAGCGCAGCTACCACGAAGACGTGGTGGCCGCGCTCGAGCGCCTGGGCGAGCGGTTCGAGGTGGTCCAGTATGGCCAGCTCGACTATGCCCCGGACCACTACCCGCTGTTTGCGGTGGTGAACCAGGCGTGGGACCCGGCGCTGCCGAGCGCGCTGGTGACCGGTGGCGTGCACGGCTATGAAACCAGTGGCGTGCATGGCGCGCTGCAGTTCCTGGACCAGCACGCCGACGCCTACGCCGGGCGCATCAACCTGATCGTGGCCCCGTGCGTCAGCCCGTGGGGCTATGAGCGCATCCAGCGCTGGAACCCCGATGCGATCGATCCCAACCGCAGCTTCCGTGACGGCGGCCAGATCGAAGAGGCCGCCGCGCTGATGCGCTGGGTGGGCACCCGGGCAGACGGCCTGCTGGTGCATCTGGACCTGCATGAAACCACCAACAGCGACCTCGAAGAGTTTGATCCGGCCCGCTGCGCGCGTGACGGCAAGGACCTGGTGCCGGATATCATTCCCGATGGTTTCTACGTGATCGGCAACAGCGAAGACCCGCAGCCGGCGTTCCAGCGGGCGCTGGTGGCCGCGGTGGAGAAGGTCACGCATATCGCACCGGCCGATGCCAAGGGCGAGCTGATCGGCATGCCGTTGCAGTCCAACGGGGTGGTGTGGGGCGAATCCCGTTCGATCGGTGCCTGCGCCGGCTTCACCAACGCACGCTATGCCACCACCACCGAGGTGTATCCGGACAGCCCGCGCACCAACCCGCAGGAATGCAACGATGCGCAGGTGGCGGCCGTGTGCGCCGGCCTGGACTTCGCGCTGGCCCAGCGCTGATCACCGCCGTCATGTCGTCACCGGGCACCCCCAACCCCGCTGCCGCCGATGACGGCGATGCGCTGCATTTCTGCAGCACCTGCGCGTTTTCCGATGCGTGCATGTCGCAGGGCTACGACAAGACCGCGCTGGCCGAGCTGCATGTGCTGGTGGACCACGTGGGGCCGTTCCGCGCGGGCGAGCATATCTTCCGCGCGGGCGATGCGTTCGATTCGATCGCCGCGGTGCGTGGCGGCATGGTCAAGACCTACCTCAACGACAGCCAGGGCAACGAGCAGGTGCTGGGCTTCAGCCTGCCCGGCGAGGTGATCGGGCTCAACGCGATCCACGGGGCGCGTTACCCCTGCAACGCCGTTGCGCTGGATACGGTGTACCTGTGCCGGTTCTCGTTCCCGCGCATGAGCCTGCTGGCCACGCGCATGCCCGGCCTGCAGGCCAAGCTGTTCAGCCTGCTCAGCGCCGAGATCGGCAAGGTGGCGTTGATGGCGGCCAACCATCGCACCGAAGAGCGCATGGCCGCGTTCCTGCTGGATCTGTCCGAGCGCTATGCACGGCGCGGCTTCTCGCCGCTGCGCTTCAACCTGAGCATGAGCCGGGTGGAGATCGCCAACTACCTGCGCATGGCGCCGGAAACCGCCAGCCGCGTGCTGCGCCGTCTCAGCGATGACGGCGTGATTGCCGTCAACCAGCGCGAAATGCAGGTGCTGCAACCGGACCGGCTGGCTGCGCTGGCCGCGGCAAGCGACGGGACCGGCGCGACTGGCTGACGAACCGGTTTCGGCCAGGTGGCGCGCAGCACCGCCCTGGCAGAGGACTCAGTACAGTTCCCGGTGCAGCCGGCCCTCGGTCTGCAACGTATCCCATGTACTACCGCCGCCTTCGTGGGCCGGCATGATCGTGTTGATCGCGTCCTGCACGGCAGCGCCCAGATGCTGCTTGTTGCCGCACAGGTACACATGCGCGCCACGCTGCAGCAGGTCGCCAACCGTTTCGGGCTGCTCAGCCAGCGCGTGCTGCACGTAATACTTGGCCGTGCCGTCGCGCGAGAATGCCGTGTGCAGCCCCTGCAGGCGTCCGTCGGCGCGCCACGCCTCCAGTTGCTGCTGGTAGAGGAAGTCGTGGTCGCGATGCTTTTCGCCGAACACCAGGTGAACCTCGCGCTGCTGGCCAGCGGCGTCAAGCTCGCGCAACAGCCCCATCAACGGCGCGATACCGGTGCCGGTGCCGACCATCAGCAGCGGCGCATCCGGGTCGCGGGGCAGGTGGAAGCCCGGGTTGGAGCGGCAATACACGCGGGCGCTGCCGTCGCCGTCCAGCAGCCAGCCGGTGGCGGTGCCGCGGCGCTCGCGCCCGGTGCGGGTGTAGCGCACCTCACGCACACACAGCGCCACCGCCGTGCTGTTGGCAGCCGATGCAATCGAGTAGGCGCGCGGCAGGCACGGCGACAGCAGTGCCACCAGCCGCTCCAGTGGCACATGGTCCGGGCTGGCGTGGTCGTTCAGTACATCCAGCAGGTCGGCCCCATGCAGGTAGGCCTCCAGCGCCTGGCGCTGGCTGCTGCGGAGCAGGTCCTTGAGCACCTCGCTGCCGGTCAGTCGCGCCAGCTCGCGGAGCAGGGACTTGCCCAGCAGTCGCAGCTCTTTGTGACGGAGCAGCTCGACCGCGTCGCCCTGGCCATACCAGCGCGCCAGTGCCTGCAGCAGCGCCGGGTCGTTCGGGGCCACCACGTGCAGGGTGTCGCCCGCGCGGTAGGCGATGCCGCTGCCGCGCAGGTCCAGCTCCAGGTGCCATGCCGCCGGATCGCGTGCGTTGAGGCGGCGCCGCGCGATGATCGGCGCCGCGAACGCATTGTCCTCGGCATACGCGGTCACCTGCAGGCGAAGGTCGCGGCCGGCGGACGGGTTGCCGTCCAGTACGTCGCCGAGTACCGGGGCCCATTGCTCGAAAAAGTGCTCGTAGCCGCCATCGGCGTCGACGCGCTGCATGATCGGCCGCGCCTGACGCGCCCCGAGCAGGCGGTCCAGGGTCTTGCTGAAACCGCAGAACTGCGGGTAGCCCGTGTCGCCCAGCCCGAACACGGCGTAGCGCAGCCCGGGCAGGGCAGGGCACTGGCGCAGCGCCTCGGCGAAGCGCTCGCCGTTGGCGGGCGGCTCGCCATCACCGAATGAGCTGGACAGCGCCAGCAGCACGTCGCCTGCGCCGAGCGAGGCAACGTCGATGTCGTTGAAGGGCAGCACCTGCGGCGCATGCCGTTGCAGGGCCGGGAACGCGCCCAGGCGGTGGGCCAGGGCGCGTGCGTTGCCGGATTCGGAGCCGTATCCGACCAGGACGCGTTGGATCGGGGCGGCGACGTCCATCAGGCGGCAGCGTAGAAGTCGTCGAACTTTTCCTTGCTGAACTCCACCGCGTCGAAGTTGCCCATCAGGTCATTCACCACGCGGCGGATGCTGATGTAGGCGGTGATCGCGCCGTCAGCGTCGAACAGCGGCTGCACGGTGGTGTCCACCACGTACAGCACGCCACCCTTGCCCAGGTTCGGCACGATGCCGGTCCAGCTCCTGCCGGCCTTGATCGTGTCCCACATGTCCTTGTAGACGGCCTTGGGCACGTCCGGGTGGCGCACGATGCTGTGCGGCTGGCCAATCAGTTCGTCGCGGGTGAAGCCGGTGAGCGTGCAGAACAGGTCGTTGGCATAGGTGATGTTGCCCTGCAGGTCGGTGGTGGAGATCACCATGACGTTCTGCAGTGCGTTCAACAGCTGGGCATTGTCGGGGGCGTAAGACATGGCGGGTTCCTTGGAACGGTGCGGTGGGTGCGATGCCGGCGTACCGGCAACGCGTTGACGTCGTGTCCCGTACAGGATCGACGTAGCCCCCAGGCACCACCATGACAAAGGTCAAGGTCGCCGTTGCCGCCGCTGCGACATTGCGTCGCATGCGCGCACGCACGCGGTGCGGCATCGGCGCCCGCACCGCCGTGCATGCGCAGCGGGTACTTACAGGATGTCGCTGTACGCGCAGCCCACCGTCACCCAGCCCGGCGAGTAGCTCAGGTCCACCAGCACGCGGGCCGTGCGGTTGCCGCCCAGCGGCTTGCGGTAGTCCATGCCTTTCCAGCCGTAGGTCTCTTCCATGGCCGCCTGGTCCGGGCGCGGCGACATCCCGCCGATGCGGTCCACGATGGTCTTGCCGCGGCTCAGTTCCTGGCCGGGCGCCACCTTGAAGGCCAGCAGCATTTCGGTGGTGCTGGACAGGTGCACCAGGTCGGACGTTTCGCCCCAGGCGGTGATGGGCGCGTCGCTCTTCCACAGGCTCAGCGCGGCATCGCCCGACGCGGCCGAACCGGCATGGGCGAAGTCGGTGACTTCTTCGGCGTTGATGCTGTCGGTGAAGGCGGCCACCTGGTCAGCGGACAGTTTGCATTCCAGCAGGCGGGACAGCGTAGTGGCGCTGTCCTGGGCCATGGCGGCGGTGGGTGCGAGCAGGCCGAGCAGGGCGCACAGGGTGGTGGTCTTGATGGACATCGGGGTGGTATCTCTTCGTGCTGGTGATGGGATGCCGCGCGCACGTTCCGTGTGAGCACGCCGCAGCGGCGCACGGATTCTGCACGATTCCTCATGTCCATCGATAGCGTTGCGTAGTACTCACGTGAAGATGAGGTAAGGATCACATTTTCGATGTGTAGTACCATGTGTCGCTTGATCATTGTCTCGGGCCGTTGCCCGTCTCTCGGTCACCCTTCCTGCAGCGCCGTGGAATTCCACGCGGCCGTCCGGGAACGCCTGTTGCCACCCCTTCTTCGCGCCTCGTGCTGCGTTCTTTCGAAGGCGGTTCTTTCCTGTGCCGTGCGCGGGACCTCGGGCGTGGTGGTGGCCATGCTTCCAGGAGAAAGCAGAATGCAGGACCTGCATGCCGCACACGCCCATTTCGGGTGGTTCAAACGCCGTCGCCACGTCCAGGTGGATGAAGTGACCGTTGTTGATCGTCCGATGCTCAAGAAGGCCGTGGGCGCCGCCGCCCTCGGCAATGCGATGGAGTGGTTCGATTTCGGTGTGTACGGCTACATCGCGGTCACCTTGGGGCAGGTGTTCTTTCCCGCCAGCAATCCGACCGCACAGCTGATCGCCACCTTTGCCACGTTCACCGTGGCCTTCCTGGTGCGCCCATTGGGCGGCCTGGTGTTCGGGCCGCTGGGCGACAAGTACGGTCGCCAGAAAGTGCTGGCCTTCACCATGATCCTGATGGCGCTGGGCACCTTCAGCATCGGCTTGATTCCGTCCTATGAGCGCATCGGGCTGTGGGCCCCGGCGTTGCTGCTGCTGGCGCGGCTGGTGCAGGGCTTCTCCACCGGCGGCGAGTATGGCGGCGCGGCCACCTTCATCGCCGAGTATTCCACCGACCGCAACCGCGGCCTGATGGGCAGCTGGCTGGAGTTCGGCACGCTGGGCGGCTACATTGCCGGCGCGGGTACCGTGACGGCGCTGCATATGGCGTTGAGCAGCGCGCAGATGCTGGACTGGGGCTGGCGCATACCGTTCCTGGTGGCCGGTCCGCTGGGCCTGCTGGGCCTGTACATGCGCATGAAGCTCGAAGAAACCCCGGCGTTCCGGGCCTATGCCGAAGAGGCCGACAAGCGCGACAACGAGCGCCCCGGCCTGGGTGCGCTGTTCCGCGTGCATTGGCCGCAGCTGCTCAAGTGCGTGGGCCTGGTGCTGGTGTTCAACGTCACCGACTACATGCTGCTCACCTACATGCCCAGCTACCTCAGCGTCACCATGGGCTACGCCGAAAGCAAGGGCCTGCTGCTGATCATCATCGTGATGCTGGTGATGATGCCGCTCAACGTGGTCGGCGGCCTGTTCAGTGACAAGCTTGGCCGCCGCCCGATGATCATCGGCGCGTGCATCGCGTTGTTCGCGCTGGCCATTCCGTGCCTGAAACTGATCGGTACCGGCAACGACTGGCTGATCTTCCTGGGCCTGATGCTGCTGGGCCTGGCCCTGGTGTGCTTCACCAGTTCGATGCCCTCCACGCTGCCGGCGTTGTTCTACACCCCGGTGCGTTACAGCGCGCTGTCGATTGCCTTCAATGTCTCGGTGTCGCTGTTCGGTGGCACCACGCCGCTGGTCACCGCGTGGCTGGTCGAGCGCACCGGCGACCCACTGGTGCCGGCGTACTACCTGATGGGTGCAGCGGTCATTGGCATCATCACCATGCTGTTCGTCACCGAAACCGCGCGCCTGCCGCTGCGCGGCTCACCGCCGGCGGTGGCCAGCGAAGCCGAAGCCCGCGCCCTGCTGCGCAGCGACGCCCTGATGACCGTCGACAACGCCCAGCCAACGCTGCCCGAGGCGGCCATCCCCGACGACGCGCGCCCCGCCTGACCCGGCGCTCCCGTGCGACCCCGGTAATGCCGGCCGCTGGCCGGCTCCGGCACGATCTCGGTAATGCTGGCCGCCGGCCGGCTCCGGCACGATGTCGGTAATGCTTGCCGCCGGCCGGCTCCGGTGCGGTCTCGGTAGTGCCGGCCGCTGGCCGGCTCCCCGCACACCAGGATCACCGCGACGCCCAAAAAATGGAGCCGCCCAAGGGCGGCTCCATGCCATCACCAGCTGTAACTCATCCCCAGCTGCGCACTGGTCTGGTGATACCCACTGGCCTGCTGCCGGGCCAACCCGGCCCACGCTCCGAACCCGTTGGCAAACTTCAACGACGCACCGGCACTCACCTCCGCACGGCTGCGCGGAATGCGCGCATCCACGCGCTCGTCGTCCATCCACACCTGGGACTCGGCGCGGGTATGCAGCCAGTTGGCGGCGACATACGGCTGCACATCGGCGGCACCATCGCCCCAGCGGGTCACGCCGGACAAGCGCAGGCCCACGCGGCCATACAGCCCATCGGCATCCTGCGTGGTCACTACCGTGCCATTGGCCTCGGTGTGGCGCAGGTCGTCCCAACGGTTGTAGCCCACCTGCAGCTGCGGCTCCAGGAAGATCCCGCCGGCCTGTGCACCGCCCACACGGAACGCGTAGCCGGTTTCAATCGCGCCCTGCCAGCCGCGGCTGTCGTAGCGCTCCGCGTCCAGGCCTACGCCTTCCACGCGGTTGCGGAACTGGGCACGTTGCACCGAACCATCCACGTAGAAGCCGGCATAGGGATCAACGGCATTACCCGCCCGCCACGTGCCATACACGCCCAGTGCTTCGCCCTTGACCTTGCCACGCGCGTAGTAGCCGGTAAGTGCATTGGTGGACGTGCTGGTGGCATTGCCACTGGACAGCATCACGCCCACGCCGCTGCCCGCATCGTTGCGCCACACATCGGCACCGACGCTGAGCGACTGGCTGTTGCCCTGCACATCCAGCTGCTGGCTTACCGCATCAAAGCCGGTACGCGAACCATCCACCCGCGCCCAGGCGCGGCCGCTGTTCTGGCCGGCATGGCGGTCGTGATAGCCCAAGCGGAACATGGCCTGCGCCGCCTGCAGGTTGGCCAGGTAGGCACCGCCCTCCGGGCGCAGCACAGGCTCCGGATTCACCGGATTGCACTCGGGCAGGGTGGGGTCGGTATCGCAGGGGTCCGGTGCGGTCGGCAGCTGCGAGCGCAGGTACCAGTTGCCATCGGCGCCAGTGCCCTTGAACAGGAAGTACTCGTACTGGCCACCCACGGCACGGCCGGCCAGGTTGAACTGGCCATTGGAGGCTCCGCCCACCCGGATCAGCTCGATGCCCTTGTCGGTCTGTGCGCCGGCACCGCCCACGTTGTTGACGCGCACGTTGGCGCTGCCGCTGGTGTCGCCGCCGATGATCAGTTTGTCGGTGGCCGCGGTGTCGCCAGCCAATGCGGTGTTGAAGGCGAGGGTGCCGCCGTTGCCGCTGAAGTTGCCCGCGACGTTGAGGGTGTTGAAGGTTGTGCCGTTGCCCAGCGATACCGTGCCGCTGCCGAGATCGAGCCGGCCAACGGTGGAATTGCCGGTCATGTTCCAGGTGGCCGTGTCGAGTGTGACACGGGTAACATTCGTCATCGTCCCGGAGAGGTGGGCGTTGTTGTCCAACAGCACATTTGCGATGGCTCCTGGACCATTCCGGACATCACCAACAAGCGTGCTGTTGCTGGCGGTGAAATTCACATCTACTACGCCATTGGTTTCCAGCAGGACCCCATTGCCACCCTTGGCGGTCGCTCCGTTGCGGAAAACAATATCGGTGCCGAACGGAGTGGCACTACTGCCCAGGAACTCGGTGACGTAGACCGCCGCGTCAGTACCACCCTCGATGTGGGAACTGTCCACGATCAGCTGATTGCGTCCATTGAATACGTTCCCGCCGCGAGGGTCGTAGGTCAGCCCTGCGCCGTATTTGGCGCCGACAATGCGGGATCCCTGCGATACCGTGGCACTGGCGGATCCACCATAGGCCAACCCGCTACCGCTAAGGAATGAGCCTCCAGCCGTGCTGGATACCCTCGTATTGGCCAGGGTGACCGTCGCGTCACTCGACAATTGAATTCCGAGATCTTCCGCGATGACGGAGGCGCCTGTCATCGTGACGTTCGAGCCACGGGTTGCGAGCAGGCCGATCACTCCGCCACTTAGTGTTGTTCCGTCGAGCGTCGCGCTCGATCGGGCGACGTTCAGTGTTCCGTTGATGGAGCCTGCGGCAAGTGACAACGTGGAGGCATTGTCCGCTGTTATTCCAAGGGAGGCAGCACCTGGGCGAAGAATCAACGACGCAGCATCGAGCGTCCACGCTTCGGCTGGATCGCCAGGCTCCACGGTTGCGGAGTCGCCAGGGTTCAGCGTACCTGCATTTGTGCTCAGTATCGGCGACAGTGCGGCTGCCAAGGCGAGTGCGAGGGTGCGACGAACGATGATCTTCATGCATTACTCCTGTGGGAAAAAAACTCCGAAAAGGACCGCATTCACTTCGCTAGCATGGATCAAAGATATGGCGATGTGACAACGACGTGATTTTTCCGGAAGTTCTCAGTAGCGAGAGCAGAGTGCAGACCAGCTCTCGCTTGAGGTGGATCGACAGGCTCTTCTCTTGTGCACTGCAGTAAGGAGGGGACAGTCTGTTGAACGGCCATAGATCGATCCATGCAATTTGTTGCATTCGATAGCGCCGGCGATTGACGCTTCGGAGGCCATTCAGCCGCAGCGCAGCATGCGGTGCCGTAAGGGGGGTGCTAGGATCTGACTACCATCTGAATCGATCCAAATGCCGATGCCCACGTTGGACCGTCGTCTCCTGATCGCTGTCGCCGCCACGGCGATGTTCGCCTCCGGCCTGGCTGCGGCCGCCCCGGCCAAGACCGCCGCTGACAAAGCCTATGCCTCGGTCGACCCCTTCATCGGCACCGGTGGAGAAGGGCATACCTATCCCGGCGCCACGGTGCCGTTCGGCATGGTCCAGCTCAGTCCGGACACCCGCATCCAGCCGCGCGAAAAAGCCTACGGCTGGGCTGCCGGGTACCGCTATGACGACAGCAGCATCGTCGGCTTCTCGCATACCCATTTCTCCGGCAGCGGCCATTCGGACCTGGGCGACGTGCTGGTGATGCCGTTCACCGGCGATCCCGGGCTGGAGCGCGGCGACCCGGACAAGCCCAAAAGTGGCTATGCCTCGCGCTTCCACCACGACAACGAGAAGGCCGAGCCGGGTTACTACGCGGTAACGCTGGACGACTACAAGGTGCGTGCCGAGCTCACCGCCAGTGCCCGCACCGGCGTGCACCGCTACACGTATCCACGTGGCCAGCAGGCGCGGGTCCTGCTCGACCTGCGCACCAGCCTGTATGACTATCCGGGCAAGATCCTGTGGTCGCGGCTGCGCCTGCAGCCCGATGGAACGGTCACCGGCTTCCGCGAAACCCGCGGTTGGGCGCCGGGCCGGCAGCTGTATTTCGCGATGCGTTTCTCGCGCCCGCTGACCGGCCACGCATTGCACAACACTGAAACCGACATTGCCTACAAGGGCTTCCCACCGCCGGGCCAGAACGATCCCACCCAGCGGCCGCAGATCGAAGGGCGGCAACTGGTGGGTACGTTCGATTTTGGTGCGCTGGATGCGCCGCTGGTGGTCACCGTGGCCATCTCGTCGGTGAGCGAGCAGGGCGCGATCGCCAACCTGGACGCCGAGGCGAAAGATCAGAACTTCGACCGCGTGCGCGCCGAGGCGAAGCAGCAGTGGACCCAGGCGTTGTCCGCCGTGGACATCGAGGCCCCCGAGCATGATCGCCGCAGCGCCTACACCGCGCTGTACCACAGCATGCTGGGCCCAACCCTCTTCATGGATGCCGATGGCCAGTACCGCGGTTCGGACAATGCCGTGCACCGCGCCGAGGGCTACACCAACTACTCCACGTTCTCGCTGTGGGACACCTATCGTGCGCTGCATCCGTTGCTGACCCTGGTGCAGCCGGAAAAGCGCAACAGCGACTTCATCAATTCGCTGATCGCCCACCAGCAGCACAGTGCGTACGGCATGCTGCCGGTGTGGGCGTTCCACGGCCAGGAAACCTGGTGCATGATCGGCTACCACGCCGTGCCGGTGATCGCCGATGCCTACCTCAAGGGCATCCGCGGTTTCGATGCCGACAAGGCGCTGGATGCGATGGTGGCCACCGCCAACTACGGCCCGTATGACGGCATCGCGCAGTACCGCGAACTGGGCTGGGTGCCGATCGACGAAGAGGGCGAGGCGGCCAGCAAGACGCTGGAGTACGCCTTCGACGACTGGACCATCGCACGCATGGCCGAGGCCATGGGCCGCAAGGACGTGCAGGCCACCTTCGATGGCCGCGCCGGCAACTGGCGCCACGCGTTCGACGCCGAGACCGGCTTCATGCGCGCGCGCAAGCGTGACGGCAGCTTCCGCACCCCGTTCGATCCGTCGGCCAGCGGGTACGGCACCGACTACACCGAAGGCAATGCCTGGCAGTATTCCTGGTACGTGCCGCAGGACGTGGCCGGGCTGGCCGCCGCACACGGGGGCAGCGACAAACTGCTGGCCCGCCTGGACCAGGTGTTCGAGGCCAAGGTCGACCCGTCGATCTTCGAGCATATGGAAGACATCACCGGCCTGATCGGCTGGTATGCGCACGGCAACGAACCCAGCCACCACGTGGCCTACCTGTACGCTCATGCCGGCCAGCCGTGGCGCACCCAGGCGCGCCTGAAGCAGATCATGGACACCCAGTACGCCGACCGTCCCGATGGTCTGGCCGGAAATGACGACCTGGGCCAGATGTCGGCCTGGTACGTGTTCACCGCGCTGGGCTTCTACCCGGTGGCACCGGGCAGTGGCGAGTACATCATCGGCCGCCCGTTCCTGCCCAAGGCAACGTTGAACCTGCCTAACGGCAAGCGCTTCAGCATCGTCACCGAGGGTATGGCCAAGGGCCACCAGTACGTGGGCTCGGTTACCCTCAACGGGCAGCCCCTGCAGCGCACCTTCCTGCGCCATGCCGAGATCCTGGCCGGCGGCGAGCTGCGCTTCACCCTGCAGGCCGAGCCCAACAAGGCCTGGCCGGGGGAGGGCGCCCAGGCGCCGTACTCGATGTCGCGCTGAGCCTTGGGGAAACCCGTGCAGCCCTTGCATGGCAAGGGCTTTCGCGGTTTGTCGGGGCACCCGGGATAGGCCAAAATGGGATTTATGTCCAATTTGGCCAAAAGGCGTATGATGGCGCCATATCCCGCGCTGGAGCCTGCCATGACCCTGCCCCTGGACCTGCCCGGCCTTGAAAAGGCCACTGCATCGTCGGTAAAGACCCGTGGCTGGCCAAGCCTGATGCGCACCGTGCGCGAAAAGCAGGCCCTGGTGATCACCAACCACAACCACCCCGAAGCGGTGATCGTGGACATCAAGGCCTACCAGGAACTGCTGGCCAAGGCCGCCGAGGCCGACACCGACGAGCGCGGCGGCGAGCTGGAACGGCTGCGCGCGCAGTTCGACGTGCAGTTGGCCAGCCTCAACCGCGACGGCGGGCTGGGCAAGGTGCTGGGCCAGCCGATCCGGCGCGGCAGGATCACCCCCGGCAAGTCGCTCTGACCGATGGGGCGGATACTGGTGCTTGCCGGCGTCAATGGCGCCGGCAAGAGTTCGCTGCTGGGAACCTGGCTGGAGGCCGATGGCCTGACCTGGTTCAATCCGGATTCCTTTACCCGCGCCCTGGTCCAGGCGGGGTGGGCGGCCGAAGAGGCCAACTCCGCCGCCTGGCACGAAGGCGCACGGCGGTTGCGCAGCGCCATGGCCGAGGGCAGCGATTTCGCCTTTGAGACCACCCTGGGCGGCAACACCATCGCGCGGCTGCTGCGCGAGGCGTGCGAAACCCACGACGTGGCGATCTGGTTCTGCGGCCTGGACAGCGTGCAGCTGCATATCGATCGGGTGGCCGCGCGCGTCGCCAAGGGGGGGCACGATATTCCCCAGGACAAGATTCACGCCCGCTACGACGCATCGCGTGAAAACCTGTTGGCGCTGCTGCCCTATCTGGCCGAATTGCAGGTCTACGACAACAGCGCTCCGCTGGATGCACAGGGCTGCGCCAACCCGCTGCCGCTGCTGCATTGGGACCGCCGCGGGCTGCACTACCCGGTGTCGGTGGCCGAGCTGCTGCACACCCCGGACTGGGCCAAGCCGATCGTGATGCGGGCGATGGAGCTGCACGCCAGCGCGCCCTGACCACTGCGCAGAGCGTGCGCTGCACACATGGCGAACACATTCGTATGCGCGGTCCTTACACCTGCCCGCCTACGGTGGAGCTGGGTGCACTGGCACCCGTTTTTCCACAGGAGTTCACCATGCAGCAGCAGATCCCGGAAGGCACCTTGATTGTCGTCGCAGACGGCGGCTCGGCCCGCGTGTTCACCAACATCGGCAGTGGCCATACGCTGCAGCTCAAGCAGCAGGACGCGCTGAAGCTGCAGGACATCAGTGCGCAGGGCGTCTCGGGGCAGGGTCCGTCCGGTTCAATGCCGCAGGACACCAGCATCGCGCAGATGAACGAAGCCACCTTCGCCAAGCAGCTTGCCGGACAGTTGAACGAGGACGCCCTCAACAACCGCTATGCGCACCTGGTGCTGATCGCCGACCCGCAGACCCTGGGGCGCATCCGCCCGCAGCTGCACAAGGAAGTCCAGGCCCGCCTGCTGACCGATATTGCCAAGGACCTCACCAACGCGCCGCTTGAAGACATCCAGCGGGCGCTTGAGTCACCGCGATGAGCTACGCGCGCGCCTATGCCGCGCAGGAACCCAGCCGCGCCGCCGTCGATGCGGCGCCCGGCTGGCAACTGCTGGAATTCGGCGCGCCGTGGTGCCCGCACTGCAGTGCCGCGCAGGCGCCCTTGAAGGACTGGCTGGAGGCGAGGGACAATATCTCCCACCTCAAGATCGAAGACGGCAAGGGGCGGCCGCTGGGCCGCTCTTTCCAGGTGCGGCTGTGGCCGACGCTGGTGCTGCTGCATGACGGACAGGAAGTGGCGCGGGTTGTACGCCCGCGTGCGGATGCGGACCTGGCGGCATTGGCGGCGGCCACGCCGACGACCTGACGCGCAGGGCGCGGTGGCTTGGCCCTTCGGTGGGTCAGGCCGTCGCCGCGGCTGCTCTGCAATGACCCAGCAAGCCCTGCATGCCCTCGCGGTAGACCTCCGGGTCCATCGCATCGCTGTGCTTCGGGATCCAGTACGCCTGCCCGCGACGATGCAGTGAGGCGCAGGCCACGACCAGGAACGCATCGGTCTCCCGGACATGCACAACGTCGCTCCAGCGCAGCAACGCAGGTCGCTGTCCTGCCCGCGCCACCTGCATGCCCTGGGCATCGAACTGCACGCGGTAGTCGCCCTGCAGCCGCTTGAAGCGAGTTTCCAGGGTGAGCCGGGCGAGGGCGCGGCTGAGCGGGCGCCCGCCTGCCGTACTGGCCGTCTGCTGTTGCGCCATCGTGCTGCGCAGACGCGCGGCGAACGGGCGAGCAAATCGCCAGGCGGGCACCAGCAGCAGCGCCGCCAGTGCCAGCGTCATCCACGTTTGCGGCGTGGCGCCGCGATGGAGCAGCAACCATGCAGCGCCGCACACCGGCAGCAGCACCAGCAACGGTGTGACCGCACGCTGCTGGGCTGCGCCGAGCCGCTCGGCCAGCGCGTCGTCCCGGCGCATCTCGCGTTCCAGTGCCGCATCCACCCAGTGGCGGGTGTGCGCGGCGGTAATCGTGTAGCGCAGCTCGCCGCATGCCTCGCTCACCGGGCGCGGGTCCTGGGCAGGAATGCCGTGGCCAGGCCCAGCAACGGCAGGTACGAGGTGAAGTGGTAGATCCACACGATGCCATGCACGTCGGCCAGTTTGCCCAGCCCGGCGGCGCCGAGGCCGCCGATGCCGAACATCAGGCCGAACATCAGGCCCGACACCATGCCGACGCGGCCCGGCACGGCTTCCTGCGCGTAGACCACCAGCGCGGCGAATGCCGAGGACATCACCAGGCCGATGGCCACGGCCAGCACCGCGGTACCCATCAGGTTGGCGTAGGGCAGGGCAAGCGCGAACGGGGCCACGCCCAGGAAGGAAATCCAGATCACCGCCTTGCGCCCGATCCGGTCGCCCACCGGGCCACCGATGAAAGTGCCCAGCGCGATCGAGGCCAGGAAGATGAAGAGGTACATCTGGCTCTGCTGCACGCTCAGATGGAAGCGCTCGATCAGGTAGAAGGTGAAGTAGTTGGTGAAGGACGCGATGTAGACGAACTTGGCGAACATCAACACCGCGATCACCGCGATGGCCTGGACCACCTTGCCACGTGCCAGGCCGACCCCGGTGTTGCGCGCCAGGCTGCTCATCTTTGCCTGCCCGTGGCGGATGGTCCACCCGGTGAGCAGGAACAGCACGCCAACGGCCAGCGCGGCGGCCAGCATGAACCAGGCAATCGAACGCTGCCCATACGGAATCACCACCGCGGCGGCCAGCAGCGGCCCGATCGCCGAGCCGGTGTTGCCGCCCACCTGGAAGGTGGACTGTGCGGTGCCGAAACGCCCGCCGGAGGCCATCCGCGCCACGCGCGAGGCTTCCGGGTGGAAGGTGGCCGAGCCAACGCCGACCACTGCGGCGGCCACCAGCAGCATCGGGTAACTGCGGGCCAGGGCCATCATCGCGATGCCGATGCACGTGGCGATCATGCCGCACGGCAACAGGTAGGGCAGCGGACGCTTATCGGTGTACATCCCGATCCACGGCTGCAGCAGCGAGGCGGTGATCTGGTAGACCAGCGCGATCACGCCGATCTGCCCGAAGCTGAGCTGGAACTCGCTCTTGAACATCGGGTACACCGCCGGCAGCACCGCCTGGATCATGTCGTTGAGCAGGTGCGCAAAGGCGGCCGCGCCGACGATATGGACCGCAAAGCCCTGGTTGGGCGCGGTGGCGCTGGCGGCGGCGGGAATCGCAGGTTGCGTGGGGGAAGGCGAAGTCATGGACGGTATCGGACGCGAAGTACGGTCAGCGGCACCACGCGCGCGCACCCGGGCGCCGCCTGGTCCCTGGCCCGTAGGGGAGGGGTAGCCAAGGATAGGCCGGTTGCAGGGCGCCGTCCTGTGCCGGACCGGGCGAATGGCCGTGATATGGGCAGCACGTGCGCCGGCGCGGTAGCATGCGCCGGCCTTCTGTACTGCCAACGAGATTCCCCATGGCGTTCCTTTTGCCTGCACTGGCCCTGGCCGTGGCGGGCAGCACCCTCGCCGCGCCCGACCTGCTGCAGCCCGGGCTGTACGCGCTGCAGCCCGACGCGCACCTGCTGGCCACCCCGGCGACCCCTGCGGCGGGAGAAACCTACCAGCAGCGCTACGAACATGCCGTTCCCGCGGCGGCCCGGGTGCGCTATGCGTTCGTCTCGCGCGATCCGCAGGCGCAGCTCAACAAACTGGTGTTCGTCACCGACGCGGCCTACCGGTACGACATCAACAGCGCCAACCTGCTGTGCCCGGCGTACGCCTTCCCGGATTGGAATGCGCATTCCGAAGCGCAGCCCTACTGCCGCACCAACATCGGCGCCAACGACCGGGAAGCGGCACTGGACTGGACCGCCACTGCATTCTCGGTGCGTTGGGCCGACCGCAAGCAGCTGCAGGGCACGGTGCAGGTGCCGCCGCAGCGCGCACCCACCGCCGAAGAGGCCGGCGCCTGCGCCATTGCCGATGTCTGTGCGGCGGTCGCCTACGGGCGCCACATCAACCAGTACGAGGTGGTGCACTACAGCGACCGGTTCGCGCTTCAGCAGCCGCGGGACTATGTGGATGTGCTGCACGTGGACCGGGCGCTGCCGTTGCACGCGCAGGCCAGCGACGCGGGCAGCGTTGCGACGATTGCCGCCGGCAGCTACCTGGCCGTGCTGCAGCGTACCCCGGCGTGGTATCAGGTCGAGCAGATCGGCCAGGACGGCAGCGCGGTGCGTGGCTGGATCGACCGCGATGCCGTGTCCACCGTTACCTGGGTGGCACAGGCGGCCGCCACGCCGGAGGCCACGTTCCGCGTCGGCGTTGAGCGTGACGAAGACGGCGTGAGGCTGACGGCGATCGAAGTGCTGGATGCCCGCACCGGCCAGCGGCGCCAGGTCCTGCGCGATTTCGAGGCCGATCCCGTTGGCGACGCCGATGCGCTGCTGCAGGTGGTGGACGTGAACTTCGATGGCCACCCGGATCTGCTCGCGCCGGGCCTGTCTGGCGGTGCCGGCCCGAACAACACCACCAACGTGTTCCTGTTCGACCCGGCCAGCGGTACGTTCGTGCATGACGCCACGTTGTCGGACCTGCCGCAGTTGTCGATCAATGCGCAGGATCGCAGCATCACCTCCGCATCGCGGGGCGGCTGCTGTTCGCATGCGTCGGAAACTTATCGTTACCGCGACGGCACGCTGCAGCTGGTTGGCAGTTGGGAAGAGTCACTGTCTGCCGACGGCGAGCATGTTGAAACCACCCGCGGCACCTGGCGCAACGGGCGGATGCAGTACCGCACCACGCGGGCCCGCGCGACGCCCGACGGGCCGTGACGCCGGCCTAGCCGGCGTATTCGGGAACGGCCTCGCGGGTTGATGGCGCGGCCTGCTGGTTGCGCTGCACCACCCCGGGTGCACGCTCCAGCAACAAGGGCGACGGCATCACGCACGCCGGATGCATCCGGCAGAAACCGTAGATCGCGCCGGCCAGGCCGATCATCAGGCCCGGCGTGAACGCGGCGCGGGTCAAGCCGCCCACCATGCCGTGGTGCTCCTCGATGGAGGAGATGACCTCGATGGCGGCCGCGTCGACATCGTACGGGCAGGCCGGGTCCAGTTCCGCCGCGCGCAGGAGCAGTTCGCGGGTGGACAGGTCGCCATGGCAGAGCGTGTGGCTGAAGCCCCATTTGCCGGATGCATCCGCGACCGCCCGGCGCAGTCCGCGCAGGTGCTGCTCGCTGCCGGTGCGCGCATACAGGTCGGCATGGGCCAGGCCGATGCCGACGCTGCCGTGGCACCAGGTCGGGAAGTTCTTCTGGCCGTCCTTCAGGTGGATGTCGCGCCAGCGCCCGGTGGCGGGCTCGAACAGCGCCTCCTGGAAGGCGAATGCCGCCGCGGCCAGCTGCCGCCACCCGTCGCGCTCGGCGGCGGTACCGGCGTCGGTTGCGGCCAGGCGCGCCAGCGACCAGCCGATGCCCATCGCCCCATGGGCGAAGCCGCCGATGGGTTCGTCGAACTGCGGGCTGGGCCATCGCGCCCCGTCATGGTCGACGATGGCGGCCGCCTGTACGACGCGCGCCACACGCGTGGCCAGCGCCAGCCAGCGCGCTTCGCCGGTGGCATCGGCCAGGCCGATCAGGGGCAGGATGGCGCCGCTGACGCCGTCCAGTATTTCGAACTTCGGTGACGCATCGAAACTGTGCCGCTCCAGCGTCGCCGCGCAGTGCCGTGCGTCGTCGAGCAGCGCAGGGCGGTCCAGCATGTCTGCCAGCGCAAGCAACGCCCAGATCCGCGAGCCGGCACCGACGAAGCCGCCGTCCATTTCCGAGTGGTCCAGCCGCGACATGCTGGCCAGTACCTGGATCGCTCCCTCCAGAGCCGCCTCCAGGCCGGCAACCGCATCGGCACGGCCCGCCTGTACTTCCAGCCAGTAACCGGCCAGCGCGAAGGCAATGCCGCCCAGCCCGAAGTAGGTGTCCGGACGCACGGGCTGCACCGTCCAGCCGTTGGGCGTGATCTCCGGCGTGATCCAGGTCATCGACCCATCGTCGCCACGCACCGACAACCGCAGCAGGCTTTCCACCGCGGCGGCGGCCAGTGCACGCCGGCGCGCGTCCAGGTTGTCCGGACGGGGATCGCGGGCGGCATAGGAGTAGCCTTCGCGCGCCTCTGCCCGGGCCAGGGCATGTTGGTTCAGATCGGTCGCCACCAGCGTGCTGCGGATCGTGACGTCTTCCAGGTCGATGCGCATGTCGCGCCAGTTGGCGATCACGGTGTTGATCCGCTCCAACGCAACCGGTGCGGCGAAGATCGGGATGTCGCCATGCCGCAGGTCGTCGATCTCGCCCATGATGGCGGCCGGATCCGATGGCGCCGCGCGCACCACCTGCGCATTGCGCACCAGCAGGTCCATCGCGCGTGCGACGGCCTTGGGCTCGTCATGCAGGGACGCCGGGTGCCACAGCATCCGCCCGATTTCGGCATAGGCCATGGTGGGGCGGCGCACGTCACGGACCTGGCAGCCTTCGAAGGGCGCCAGCAACGGCATCAGTGCCCCCGACGCGTCCAGTTCGCGCAGCCGCTGGCTGGCCTGCATGAAGCCTTCGCTGATCTGGTCCCAGTAGCGCGACACGTCCGGATGCGGGGATGGATGATTCTGTGACGCGGCGAAGTCTGCGTCGATCATGCCCAGGCGCGGCCCGTCTGCGGGGTCCTCGACAATCACCGGCACGCGCACGCGCGGCTGCTCGCCCGGCAGGGCGCCCGCGGCGGAGAGGTCCACGCCGGCCATGCCCAGGCCTGCGGTGCGGAACGGCACGATGCCCGTGCGCAGGACCGAATTCATCATCAGCTTTACGGCGATGTCGTACGCCTGCCCGTAGCCGGATGTTTCGATTTCGATCACCGGGGCGAACACGCTCTCGGCATCGACCACCACCGGTACCGGCCCGACCGCGATCAGGTTTTCCAGATGGATGTCGGTACCGCCGATCAGGCGCAGCACTGCCAGCCAGTGGCCCAACCCGCGGTAGTAGGTCTGCAGCTCCTGGTTGCCGTCACAGTAGCGGTGCGCGGCAAATGCCGCCCAGCCGTGGCTGCCCCGATCGATCACGCGTGGCACCCGCACCCGGTCCGGCACGTCACCGAACACGGCGCCAAGGAAGGCGTCCAGCGTGGCGTCGATGCGCAGCGAGCGCGGCTTGTACATCAGATTGCCGCCTTCGAATGCAAGGCGGGCAACGGTATGCCCCTGCGAATGCAGGTCGCCCTTGCCCAGCGACACCGACAGCAGCTGGCCGGCCGGGCGACCGAGCAGGGCAGGGAAGGCGTCGCGGTCGGCGACGATGCGCGTGGCCAGTTCTTCGACGGCAGTGCACTGCGCGGCCAGCATCTGCTGGAACCTTGGGCGCAAGGCGGGGTAGCGCTGGTCCAGGTGGGCGCTGAAATCGGGGTGGGTGGCAAGCTGCACGAACTGCGCGAACTGCCCCGCGTTATCGGTGGCGGTGATGGCGCCGCTGCGGACGGCGGCGTGCAGCTCCAGCAGCAACAGCCGGTTGAGTTTCAGGTGGGCGTTTTCAAGCAGTGCGGCCTGGGCCTGGGCGCTGATCAGCGCGATTTCCGCGGTACTCAAACCGGGCGCCAGGCTGTTCAGCCGCCTGGACAGCGCGTCGCGCTGGTCTGCCGTGATGTGGTTGAGAACAAGAGCAAACGAATCGACTACGGTTGTGCCCGCCATTGCCTTCCCTGCGATAGTGTCCGGATGCGGCATTGCTGGAGACGGCGCGCAGCACGTTCGGCTGCGCGCCGGTACAGGCTAGATCAGCAACACATGCAGTGGTTGATCACTGACATGGTGGTGGTGCAGTTGCCGGTGCCGCCGGTCACCATGGTGGGCGCCATTGCGGTCAGCGCGGCATCGGTTGCGTCCTGGCCGTAGATGAAGAGCGAACCCGCCGGATTCTCGCAGCCGTCGACGCTGTCTGCGCCATTGAGCCAACCTGCAACGACGTTGTCATTCAATTCCATTCCGCTTTCTCCTGTTGATCAACAATGAAGCGATCAAGGCGCCAGGACGAAGCTGGCGCCTCTGGGATACGGCCATTCCATGGCAAGGCGAGGACGCCTGGCGATACGGAGTGACGATGGTCAGGCCGCATTTCTAGGGTGCACATAATTGTTTGTCAGGTCAAACTGAGAAATGGTGCTCAGAACCATTCCGTATTTGCGCTCATTACCGTGTAGGAAAATACCTACGACCGTTCAGCGATGCGGTGCTGCAGCATCGAAGTGTTAACGGAGGGGCGAGGCGAATATCACCCTGCGGGATTGAATCGACGGCGGAAGATACACGCCTGGGCGGTCTGGTTGCGGTGACGCAGACTGCTGAAACGAGAAACCCGGAACGGGTGCGCATGCCCCCGCAACCCGGTATGCCGGGCTGCGGGGAGTTTCAACGCGTCATTACCAATCGGTAGGCGCGTAGTCTTTCAGGAACTGGCCCCAGACGTGCTCGCCAGTGTTGATGCCATGGATGATCGGGTCCACGATGCGCGCGGCCCCGTCCACGATGTCCAGCGGCGGATGGAAGCGCTCTTCCTGCACTTTCTTGGCCGCAATGTCGGCCGGATCCTCGTCGGTTACCCAGCCGGTATCCACGCTGTTCATGTGGATGCCGTCGTTCTGGTAATCGGCCGCCGAGGTGCGCGTCATCATGTTCAACGCGGCCTTGGCCATGTTGGTATGCGGATGCCGGGTGGTCTTGAAGTTGCGGTAGAACTGCCCCTCCATCGCCGACACGTTGACGATGTGCTTGTCGCGGCCCGGCGTACGCAGCATCAGCGGCTTCAACCGCGCGTTGATGATGAACGGCGCGATGGCATTCACCAGCTGCGTTTCCAGCAGTTCCACCGAGGGCACTTCGGCCATCAGCATGCGCCAGGAATTGCGCCCGCGCAGGTCCACCTGCTGCAGGTCCTGGTCCAGGCGGCCATCGGGGAACAGGTGCTGCTGGGCCACCAGCTCATCCTCCAGCAGCGGCACCTGCGACAGCTCGGCGGCGCGGGTGAGGCCGTTGGCGCCGTTGAAGCCCTGGTCCTGCACCACCGGCAGCGCGGCGGTCGACGTTGCGCCCAGCAGCTCGGCGCTGCGCAGGCCTTCGTAGTCGCCGATCAGCTTGCGCAGCGTCTCCGGAACCTCGTGCAGCGCCGCGGTTTCGCCGGCCATCATGTGCGCATAGAACTGCGGCGGGCGACGGACGGTCTGGCAGGCGTTGTTGATGATGAAGTCCAGGCGCGTGCGCGTGACCAGCAGTTCGTTGCAGAACGCCTCCACGCTGGGCGTGTGGCGCAGGTCCAGGCCATAGACCTGCAGGCGGTGGCCCCACTCGGCGAAGTCCGGCTCTTCGGCGTAACGGGCGGCCGAATCGCGCGGGAAGCGCGTGGTGACAATCAGCTCGGCACCGGCACGCAGCAGTTTCAGGCCGGCCTGGTAGCCGATCTTGACCCGGCCACCGGTCAGCAGCGCCACGCGGCCGTGCAGGTCGGCGGTTTCGGTACGCTTGATGAAGTTGAGCTCGGCGCAGGCCGGGCACATCTGGTCGTAGAAGTGATGCAGCTGGGTGAACTTCTGCTTGCACACATAGCAATGGCGCAGCTCCGGCGAGTGCACCGGGTCCGGCGTCTCGGCGGCGTTCTCGCCGTTGTGGGCGTCATGCAGCCCGGCGGCGTGCGGCGGGAAGTAGTTGGGCGTGCTGAACACCGGCTTGCGGCGCAGGGCGCGGATACCGGTCTGCTCCAGCAGCGCCTCGGCCTTGGCCACTTTTTCCTGGTGGCGCTGCTTGGCCTGCTGCTTGAGCTTCTGCCGGCGCGCCTTGGGTTCGGGGTGGTAGACCTTGGCCACCACCTGGTGCAGGCGCACGCGGTCGGCTTCGGGCAGCGTGTCGAGCACGGTGCGGTCGGCCTCGATCGCCTCCAGCAGGTCCAGCGCGGCGCGCAGGCGGTCGGTCAGGGGCAGGTCGTCGGCGTCGAGGGGTGGGGCGATGGTGTTCAAATCGGGTCCGGATAGCGCGAAGGCTGGCGTGGTGCGGGCGGCAGGGCGGGCGCGCAGGGCGCGCATTGGGGGCGCCATTGTCCCTGATCCTGCGTCTGGTTGCCCAAACGAGGGGTTCAGAGGGGGCGCTCGGGGGCCGCTGCCGGGGTCGATCGGGCCGGGGCGCCGGGCCTGGGGCGTGCTGGTGCGGCCTCGGCAGGGATCGCGCCAGGGGGGCTGTGGAGACCGTTTCGCGTCATGGTGGCTGTGTGACGACGGCGGCGAGGGGGCTGAGCCTACCGTTTCGGGACTGCACGCCAAGGTGGCCGGATACAGTGCCCACCGCCTGTCTCCACGGCCATGAGCAGGCGCATGCGACGCGTCGCTGCTTCCAGCATGCCGAGCTGACGTCTGCCCTGCATGCGCCGCATCATCCCGCGTCGGCGGCGGCGCCCAGGTCATGCAGGCTGCGCAGTTTCTTCTTGTTGATCTTGCCCACGCTGGTGCGTTCGATCGCATCAACGAAGCTCACGCGGTCCGGGATCGCGAAGCGGGAGATATCGCCCGAGCGGCTGCGCGCGGCGACCAGTTCAATGATCTCCGCTTCGGTCACCTCGCTGCCGGGATGCCTGACCACCAACGGCAGCGGTCGCTCGCCCCATTTCGTGTCGGTGATACCGATGACGGCGACTTCATTGACCGCCGGATGCAGGGCGATGATGTCCTCCAGGGCGAGCGAGGAGATCCACTCGCCCCCGGTCTTGATCACGTCCTTGATGCGATCGGCGACGCGCAGGTAGCCGGCGGCATCGATGTTGCCGATGTCCCCGGTATGCAGGTAACCGCCGGCCCACAAGGCCGCCGACGCGTCCGGGTTGTGCAGGTAGCCCTGGGTAAGCCAGGGCGCGCGCACCACCACTTCGCCGGTAGCCACGCCATCGTGGGCGACATCGTGCATGTCTTCGTCCACGATGCGCAGGTCGACCAGGGGCACCGGAATGCCGGCTTTGGTGCGCAGTGAGAGCGCCTCGTCCGACCCGCCCAGGGCGGTGGCATCGATCTGGGCGAGGGTAAGCAGGGGGCAGGTCTCGGACATGCCGTAGCCGCCGAAGATGTCGATGCCACGGGCCAGCGCCTGCTGCGCCAGTGCGCGGGGCAGGGCCGCGCCGCCGATGACCACTTTCCAGCCGCTCAGATCGGTGTCGGCCGCGCTGGGGTGGCCCAGCAGCATGTGCAGGATGGTGGGCACGCAGTGCGAGAAGGTCACCTTCTCGCGGGCGATCAACGCCAGCAGCTGCCCCGGCAGGTAGCGACCGGGGTAGACCTGCTTGATGCCCATCAGCGTGGCCACGTACGGCAGGCCCCAGGCGTGGACATGGAACATCGGCGTGATCGGCATGTACACATCGTCGCGGTGCAGGCGGCCCTGGCTGGCCGCACTGCCCAGCGCGGCCATCCCCGCCAGCGAGTGCAGCACCAGCTGCCGATGGCTGAAGTACACCCCTTTGGGCAGGCCGGTGGTGCCGGTGGTGTAGAACATCGTGGCGCGGGTGTTCTCGTCGAAGTCCGGGAAGTGGCTGACCGGCGTGGCGGCACGCAGCCCGGCCTCATACTCGGTCACGAAACCCGCCGGCAGCGGCTGATCGGCCTCGTCCTCCAGCAGAATCCGCGTGCGTACATCCGGCAGCTGGTCGTTGATGCCGTCCAGCACCGGCAGGAACGCGCGGTTGGCCAGGATCACGCGCGCACCGCTGTGGTTGAGGGTGTAGGCAATCTGCTCGGGCGCCAGGCGGATGTTCACCATCATCAACACCGCACCGAGCATCGGCACGGCGAAATAGCTCTCCAGATAGCGGTTGCTGTCCCAGTCCATCACCGCCACGGTATCGCCGTGTTTGACCCCAAGGGACGTCAACAGTCCGGCCAGCTGGCCGATGCGCGCCTGCAGTGTGCGGTAGTCGAAGCGCACGTTGTCGCCGTAGACGATCTCCTGCTCGGGACGCACCGCCAGCGGCGTGAGCAGCAGCTGCTTGATCAGCAGCGGGTAGGCATGGGCGTCGGGGGCGGGCGTGTCTGCGGCGGTGGCAAATGACATGGGGAGTTCCTGGTGGGGCGCGTGTCAGCGGCCGGGCGCGGCGGGAATGGACAGCTGCTCACGCCGCAACGGCGCTTCCGCGCGCGGTGTGGGCTGGATGCGAGTGTCCTGCGGCAGGGCGCGGGCAGAGTCCTCAAGGTGATCCCACACCTGGTCCATCGCCGCGAACATATAGGGCAGCAGCGGCACATAGCGCCTGCGGTAGTCGGGGAAGGCCAGCACCGCGTCGAAGTGCTGTGCGTTGTCCACGCGCCAGTACGCAATCTGCGCCCCCGCCTTGCGTGCGAGGGGCACGTAGCGATCGCTGGTCATGCTGATCGGCACCAGCCCGTCGTCCATGCCGTGAATGACCACGATCGGCAGGCCGCGACGCGGCGCCTTGGCGGTAGCCTCGGCGATACCGGTGCGTACCCGTCGGGCATCGGCGCTGTCGCCTCGGCCAAGCGCCCGCAGGCAGTTCATGCCCTGCAGCGGGTCCTCTGGCGAGCGCGCCGCATTGCCATCCACCAGCACCACGCCGCTGCCCGGCGGGATGCCGCTGCCTTCACTCCACCAGCTGGCACGCAGCGCGGCTGCGGCCGGGCCGGGTGTGCCGTCAGCGGCCGCGGCCGAGAAGCGGTATGCACAGGGATGCTCGTCCGCCCCGTAGCGCCCATAGGCCGACGCATAGGTCACCGCGATGGCACGCCACAGATCGAACCCGGTCGAGAACGCCCCCGCACGAAGCGCACCGTCGCTCAGGCCGGCGTCGGCCAGCTGCTGCCGCGCGGAGCGTGCCTGTGTTGCGGTGTCATCGCCTTGCACCTGCCCGGCGGTTTTCAGCAGGGCGCACCGCTGGCTCCCGGCCGCCGCGGCCTGTGCCTGCAGCGGCGGTTGTGGCAGATCCTCCAGCGCCAGCAGCGCGCAGGGCATCAGCAACGCGGCCTGGGTGACGAAGTCGTACAGCGGCGGTGCGCCGGCCACCGAGACATTGGGTTCGCCGGCCACCATCGCATCGAACCAGTCGCCGTCGATCTCCGCGGCACGCAGCACTGCGCCTCCGCCGTTGGAGACACCCACACCCAGCGTGCGCGTAGTGGACGGTGTGAATGGGGCGGATTCGGGGTAGGCGCGATCCAGTGCCTGCAGGCCGAACTGCAGCGCCTGCAGCAGATGTTGGCCCCAGTCTGCTTCGGGGTTGTCGCCCGAATGGGCGTGCTTGAAGGCGATGCCGTGCGCGGCGGTTGGCGTGACGGGCGCGAATGCCAGCGCGCCTTGGGAGGCAGGGGTGCCATCGGCCTGGAAGCCGACCTTGGCGTCCAGGTCGTAATAGTCGCTGCCGGTGCCCTTGTCGGTGTACGCCACGGCACAGCCGTGGGTCAGCCCCCAGCTGCCGGCCACGGCGATGGCGCCATAGATGCCGCGCGAGCCCGACGAGGCGGCGACCACCAGGCAGCGTCGCGCGGCATCGAAGGTGTCGGGCACCTGCACCAGTACGCGGTGCGGGTGGCGCGCGCCGGGGACGCGTGCATAGGCGGAGAATTCGCGGCCGGGTACCGCCTGCAGGCGGCCGTAGACATCGCCGAAACCGCCGCCGGGGGTGAGGTCGGCGATACCGCGCCAGCTGCTCCAGATCGCGCGGCGCCGGGCCTCGTCTGCTGTTGGTTGGGCCGGGTTGGCGAACGCTGGCGCGGTGGTCGCGCGCAGGGCGTCCAGTCCCAGCCCGGCGGTCAGCAGTTCATCGTGGCCGCGGTGCGGGGCTTCCCGCCACTGCTCGAACACGGGGGCTGCGGCAGTGGAGCGGGGCGCGGCGGCATCGGCGACGGAGATACCGCCCGGCAACAGGGCCAGCGCGACGCACAACGGAGCAAGGGAGCGATGGATGTTCATTGCGCCACCCTAGCAAGCCCGGCAGCCCGCGCCAGCGTACCTAGGTACCCGTGCCGAGCGGTGGGCGATTTGCTAACCTCGGCTGGACATGCCGACCCTGCTCATCGCCGACGATCACCCCTTGTTCCGCGCGGCGCTGCATCGCGCGGCCGAAGAGGCCGTCGCCGATCTGCAGATCAGCGAGGCCGATTCGCTGCACAGCGTGCTCGAGGCGATCGAGAGCCAGCAGATCGACCTGATGCTGCTGGACCTGCATATGCCCGGCAATCACGGGCTTGCCGGGCTGGCGACCATCCGCGCGTTGCAGCCCGGGCTGGCGATCATCATCGTGTCGGCCAACGAAGAGCCGCACGTGATCCGCCGTGCCATCGACCTGGGTGCTGCCGGCTATCTCCCCAAGAGTTCGGGGCTGACCGACCTGCAGTCGGCGCTGCTGAGCGTGCTGGAGGGCGAACGCTGGATTCCGGCGCTGCTGCGCGAGCCGGTGGCGCGGGTGGCGCCTTTCAGCAAGGACGCCGACCTTGCCGCACGCCTGTCCAGCTTGTCGGCGCATCAGTACCGCGTACTGAGCCTGGTGGCCGAAGGGCTGCTCAACAAGCAGATCGCCGACCGCCTGGGCGTACAACTGCGCACGGTCAAAGCGCACATGACCCGCATCATGGGCCGGCTGGGCGTACGCAATCGCGCGCAGGCCATCCGCGTGCTGCACGAGATGGGGTTGACCGATCCCGCGCGGCAGATCGAAGAGTCGCAGGACGCCTGATCCTGCGTCAGGCGGTGGCCGGGCGCGGGGTGGCCAGCAGGTGATTGATCGCCCAGCGCAGCGCCAACGGCTTGAACGGCTTGTTCAACAGGGATAGCCCCACCTCGCGCACCGCTTCGCGGGTGTCGCTGCCGGTATCGGCACTGAGAATCACCGTTGGCCGCGCCCCATGCACGGCGGCGAGGCGCGTCCACAGCGCAACCCCGGTATCGCCTTCGTCAAGGTGGTAGTCGAACAGCCACAGCGCGGCCTCGTGGGCGGCTGCACCCACGTCACGGGCATCCCGCACCGCGACGACCTCGCAGCCCCACGCAAGCAGCATCTGCCGCATGGCCTCCAGTGCGTCCGGATCGTTGTCGACCACCAGCACGCGGATGCCCTTTATGGTGCTGTTGCCGGCCGTGGCTTCAATCCGCGGCGCCGCGGGCGCAGTGGCTTGTGCCACGGTGATGGAGAAGGCCGAGCCGCGATCGAGCACGCTGTGCAGTTCCAGCGGTGCGTGCAGCAGGTCGGCAATGCGGTGGGCGATGGTCAGGCCAAGGCCCAGGCCCTGGCCATTGCTGCGGTCGCCGCGATGGAACTCCTCGAACACCACCGCCTGCTGTTCCGCGGCGATGCCGGGACCACTGTCATGCACCCCGATCGACAGCGTATTGCCCCGGCGACGCACGCCCAGCAGCACGCCGCCGTTACGCGTATAGCGGATGGCATTGGCCAGGAAGTTCTGCAGCACGCGGCGCAGCAGCAGCGGGTCGCTGTGCACCCAGGCGCGGGTGCGGACATGGCGGAACTGCAGGCCGCGCGCCGCGGCCAGCACGGCGAACTCCTGCGCCAGCGGGTCCAGCACGGTGGACAGCGCGAACGGGCGCGGATCGGCCACCAGTCCACCGGCCTCCAGCCGCGAAATATCGAGCAGGCCCGACAACAGGTCGTCGGTGGAATCCAGGGCGCCGCGGATCTGGCGCAGGAAGCTGTCCAGGAACTCGGACTCAATGTGCTGCGACATGGCGTCGGTGAGCAGCTGCGCCGCGTGCAGGGGCTGGATCAGGTCGTGGCCGACGGCGGTGAGGAAGCGGGTCTTGGCCACGTTGGCCCGCTCGGCCTCGTGCACGGCCTGCTCCAGCCTTGCGGTGCGGTCCTGCACGCGGCGTTCCAGGGTTTCGTTACTGCGCTTGAGTGCATCCTCGGCGCGGCGGAAGGCGGTGACGTCGGTGAAGGTGGCTACGTAGCCGCCCCCCGGCATCGGGTTGCCGCGGATTTCCACGATGGTGTTGTCCGGGAATATCCGCTCGGACAGGTGCGGGGTAGCGCGGCGCATGTGGGCAACACGGCGCTGCAACGCCTTGTCGCGCGTGTCGCCGGGGCTGTCGCCGATTTTCAGCTGTCCCAACGCCCACGCCGTGAGGTTGACCACCGGCTGCCCCACCTGCAGCAGTTCCGGGGGGAACTTGAACAGCGCGGCATAGCGGCTGTTCCAGGCCACCAGCTGCAGCTGGGCATCGACCACGCTGATGCCCTGGCTCATATTCTCCAAGGCCGCTTCCAGCAGGCGCTGGTTGAAGCGCAGCACCTGGGTGGCCTCGCCGACGGCGCGGGTGACCGCGTCCAGCGGTGCGGCGCCGCCATCGCGTGCGGCTTCCACCAGCAGCCGCGCCATGCCGGCGCCCACCACGGCGGTGAGCTCACGCTCAATGGCGGTGACCCGGTCGTCATCCAGCATCTGCCCGGCGTGGCCGTCCATCAGCTGCCGTGCCCGTTCCGGGCCGAGGAAGCGACCGGCGGTCTTGCGCATCGACGCGGCGGCCACCGCGTCCCGCTGCCGTGGCAGCGAGGGGCGCACGGCGCGCGACACCAGCACAACCGTGGCCAGGTTGACCGCCAGGCTGGCACCCATGCTGATCGCGATATGCCCCGGCTGCATGCGCAGCGAGAACATCGCCAGCCAGTGCAGTCCCTCGGGGCTGGCAGACGGCGGCGCGGCCGGGATCACCATCGGCAGCAACACCAGCCACAGCCAGACCAGTGAGCCCAGCACGATGCCGGCAATGATGGCCGGGGAGGGCGTGCGCGGACGATACACCGCCAACAGGACGGCCGGTGCCAGTTGCGAGAGCGCGGTGAACGACATCAGGCCGAAATCGCTGAGCGCTTCGGTGCCGCTCATCGCGCGGCTGTACAGCCATGACATCAGGAACACCGCAACGATACCGGCGCGCCGGAACGCCAGCACACGCGGACGCAGGTCGGCGCCGGTGTTGAAGGCCGTGACGCCGCTCAGCAGGCGCGACCCCACGCCGTGGTTCCCGAGCATGATCGACAGGGTCAGCCCGGACAGGATCATCATGCCGGTGGCCGCGCTCAGGCTGCCCAGGTACGCCAGCAGCGCCAGTACGTGGTGGCCGCGTGCCTGCGGCAGGGCCAGCACGTACAGGTCGGGCGACATCGACGCCGGCAGCTGCGCGGCACCGGACAGCGCCATCGGCACCGACGGCAGGCCGATCAGCAGCAGATACAGCGGGAACAGCCAGCGCGCCGTTTTCAGGTCGGAGGGTTGGCGCAGTTCGACCACGCCCACATGGAACTGATGGGGCAGGGTGAACGCGGCCATCGCACCGAGCGCGACCATGGTCAGGAAATCCGGGATGACGGCCGGCGGCGGCAGATGCGCCATCTTCTCCAGCAGGGGCGTGCCGGCCTGGTGCACCGACAGCCCGGCATACAGGCCGATGGCCAGCAGCGCCGTCAGCTTCAACAGCGATTCCAGGCCCAGCGCGACCACGATGCCGCGGTTGTGCTCGGTGGCCGATGCCTTGCGTGCACCAAACAGCAGGGTAAACGCAGCCATGGTCAGCGCGAACCAGAACGAGATGTCCAGCTGCCACCCGACGGGCGCGAACTGATCGCCCAGCAACGCGCCGAGGCCCTGGCTGACCGCTTTGAGCTGCAGCGCGATGTACGGAATGATGCCGAACAAGGCGACCAGGGTGATGGTGACGCCCAGGCCTTGGTCGGTGCGCAGCCGCGCGACCACCAGGTCGGCGATGGTGGCGCTGTTGTGCTGTTTGGCCAGGCGCCCGAGGCGCGCCAGGAACGGCAGGCCGAAGGCGAAAATCAGCGCCATGCCGATCAGTGTCGGTGGGATCGGGAAGCCCCATTGCACGCCCTGCGAGGCGGCGCCGTAGTACGTCCATGCGGTGCAGTGCACGCCGAGCGACAGCGCGTAGATGGCCGGCCAGAGCCTGGACAGGCGGTGCCCCTGACGCTCCCCCCACAGGGCAACGCCAAACAGCAGCACGGTCCATGCGATGCAGGCGAACAGGACGATGGTGGGCGTCAACATCGCTCCAGTGTAGAGAGAACCGCAGCCGCCGGGCAGTAGGCCGGCACGGTGCGGTAGGGCAGTGCTAGGCGGTGAGCACGATCAGCGACAGCTGCTCGGCCACCAGCGCCACTTCGCCACCGGGGACAACCTCCACGGCCTTGTGCTGGGTCAGCAGCCATTGCCCCGGGTTGCGTGCTTCCAGTGCCAGCAGGCGCGAGCGCACCCGGACCTCGGAGCCGCTCGGCACCGGCGCCAGAAAGCGGACCTTGTTCAAACCGTAGTTGAGTACGTGGGCGATGCCGGGGAAGTCGGTTAGCGCCGCCACATCGTCTTCGACGGTGAGGGAGAGCAGGAGAAATCCATGGGCGATGGTCTGCCCGCCGGGCAACCCCGCCTGTGCGCGGGCCGGATCGACGTGGATCCAGTTGTGGTCACCGGTGGCGTCGGCGAACGCGTCGATCCGTGATTGCGTGAGGCGCGTGCTGCCACCCAAACGCTCGGTTGCGGCCCATTTCCCCAGCGGCTGCAGCGTGGCCGGCAGTTCATCAATCCAGGATGCGGCGCTCATCGCACGCGTTCCAGCAAGGCCAGGATCGCCTCACGCGCTTCGGGCTCGGACAAGGTTGGCGCATGCCCCACCTCGGGCACCTCGACCAGACGGGCAGTGGGGGAGGTCGCGGCCATCCTGCGTGCGACATCGGCCGGCAGGATGTCCGACAACGCCCCGCGCACCACCAGCACCGGCACGCGCGCCGTCAGCCCACGCACCGCGCGCCACAGCACCGGGCGCAGCAGCCACAGCACCCACGGCCGCGTGGTGCGGATCACCGCCGGGTCGTAGTCCAGTTCCAGCAGCCCATCGTCGCGCTGGCGGAAGGTGTTGGCGGCCATCACCCGCCAGTCCTCGGCAGTGAAGCGCGGGAACGAGGCCTTGCCGATGGATTCCACATAGGCCGTGGCCTGCGCCAGGTCCATGGGGGGTACGGGCTTGCCGGCGTATTTGCCGATCCGCGCCAGGGCTTCGCGCGGCACCTTGGGGCCGGCATCGTTGAGCACCGCGGCGGCAATGCGCTCGGGCGCGCGGGAGGCGAGGGTAATGGTCACCAGCACGCCCAGCGACGTGCCGATGAACACCGCCTTGTCGATGTTCTGCGACTGCAGCAGCGCCACCATGTCGTCGGCATACGCGCGCGGGTTGTAGCCGGCCGGGTCCGGCGCCCGCGCCGAGCGTGCCCGCCCGCGCAGGTCAACGGCAAGTACGCGCCAGCCGGCGGCGGTCAGCGTGTGTGCAAGGGCATCGAAGTCGGCCGCATTGCGGGTCAACCCCGGAATGCAGATCACCGTGCCGCGAGGCGGTTGCCCCGCGGCCGGTGCATGGTCGCGCGCATGCAGGCGCAACCCGTCGTTGCTGTTCCAGTACAGATCATCGTAAGACGGCGTCATGCACAAGCTTCCTAGAAATCGTAACGAACGCTGAGGCTATATTGGCGCGGCGGGCCATAGAAGCCTATCAGCGTGCCGACCGCCGGAATGTTGTAACCGGTGGTGCGGTATTCCTTGTCGGCCAGGTTGGTGCCCTGCAGCGAGAAGGTCCAGGCATCGTCCAGCTTCCAGATCACACCGGCATTGACCAGCCCGTAGCCGTCCTGGCGGATCACCGGGCTCAGGTCGGTGGTCGGCCACACTTCGCTCTGGTAGCTGTAGCTCACCCGTGCCGAGAGGTTGCCGCCGCTGGCCAGATCGGTGCGGTACTCCACGTTCAACGCGCCGGAGAAATCCGGTGCGTTGGTGAACTTCATCTGGTCGGCCACGTTGACGCCACGGTCCATGTATTCATCGTACTTGGCGTCCAGCCAGGCCAGGTTGCCGGAGATCAGCCAATGCTGGCTGGGCAGGTACTGGTACTCGATTTCCAGCCCGTTGATGGTGCCGGCGCCGGCATTGGTGAAGTCGCCGAAGAAGGCATCATTGGTGCCGTCGCCATTGGTATCAATGCCGGTGAACACCGACAGCTGGATATCCTTGTACTTGTTGTGGAAGGCCGACAGGTTCAGGAATACGCGCTGGTCGAGGAAAGCCATCTTGCTGCCGATCTCAATGCTGTCGACGGTCTCGTCGTCGAACGGCTCGGCCGAGCGCGGCACGGCCACGGCGTTGGCGCGGATGTTGTAGCCGCCCGACTTGAAGCCGCGCGTCGCCAATCCGTAGACCATGATGTCCGGGGTGATCTGGTAGTCCAGCGACACCTTCGGCGAGACGTTCGTGAAGTTGGTCTTCTTGTCGAAATCCGCCGCCACCGCAATCGGCCTGCTGAAGGTCGCATCGGCGTAGAAGCGGTTCAACACGATCGCGCGCTTGTCCTCGTCGGTGTAGCGGGCGCCGACGTCCAGCTTCAGCTTGCTGGTCAGGTCGAAGGTCCAATCGGCATACAGCGCGATGCTGTCGGTCAGCACCTTGCCGCGGGTATCGCCGAACTGAAGGTTGAAGAAGTTGTTGCGGATCTGGCCCCCGGCTTCACCGCTGAACTGGTACAAGCCCACCACGCCGCGCACCTTGCCACCGGCATCATAGTTGAGCTGGACCTCGTTGCTGACCTGGTTGTCGGTGTAGGCCCCGCCCACATCGGCCAGCTTGACCGGCGTGCTGTCGAAGTCGATGTTGGCATCGCTGTCCGACTCGCGCTTGGCCACCACGTACTTCAGTGCGAGGTCGTCGTTGGGCCGCCAGTTCACCGTTGCCGACGCGCCCTTGGTCTCGACGCTGTTGAGGTTGGGCATGCCCGACCGGATGTCGTAGCGGTCATCCATCGGCGGGTAGGCCGGGGTGAACGGGTTGGGTGCCAACATCTTCGACCCGCGCATGCCGGATTGGTCGTCGATCCAGTCCAGGGCGAACTGCACGTCGAAATCGTCACCCGCGTAGGCACCCACGTTGAGGCGGGCGGCGTTGATCTGCTTGTCACTGACCGGCTGGCCATTGAACGTGTTCTCGCCGAAGCCGTCGCGGTTCATGCTGGCCACCGCCACGCGCGCCCGCAGGCCGCTGTCGGCGCCGCCCACCGGACCGCCGATGGCGGCCTTGGCGTCCAGCTGGCCGTAGTTGCCCACGGTGATCTGGGCGAAGCCTTCGTTCTGGGTGGGCAGGCCACGCGAGATGTACTTGATTGCCCCGCCGATGGTGTTCTTGCCATACAGCGTGCCCTGCGGACCACGCAGCACCTCGATGCGCGATACGTCGAACACGTCCAGCAGCGCACCCTGCGGGCGCGCGATGTACACGTCGTCGAGGTAGATGCCCACGCCCGGGTCCGCGCCCCAGGTGGGATCGGACTGGCCAATGCCGCGGATGTAGGCGGTGACCGTACTGCTGGCGCCGCGCGCGGCGTAGATGGTCAGGTTGGGCACCTGGCCATCCAGGTCGCTGATGTCCTGGACATTCATCTTGTCCAGCGCCTCGGAGGTAAAGGCGGTGACGGCCACCGGCACCTCCTGCAGGGTTTCCTCACGCTTGCGCGCGGTTACCGTGATGCTGTCCAGATTGGTGGCCGAAGCGGTCTTGCCTGCCGCCGGTGCGGCGCGTGGCGCCTCCTGTGCCAGTACCGGCCCGGAGGCCAACAGCGCGCCGATCATCAGGCTCAAGCAATTCCGTTTCATGCGGTCCTCCCCCAAGGCATCTACGTGGCGGATGGCCCATTGCCACCCATGGAGCCTAGGCTAGCGGCGCTGCGGTGCACCGGCGAGTGGACCTAGGTCCAGTCGGCAGCGACCGCCAGATCCGGATACTGGGCGCGTCCTCACCTGGAAGCGCCGTATGTCGTTACTGATCGTACTTGCAGCGCTGGGGTTCCTGATCCTGGTGGCCTACCGCGGCTACAGCGTGATCCTGTTCGCGCCCATCGCCGCCCTTGGCGCCGTGCTGCTGACCGACCCCTCGCTGGTGGCCCCGATGTTCACCGGCTTGTTCATGGACAAGATGGTGGGCTTCCTGAAGCTCTACTTCCCCGTGTTCCTGCTGGGCGCCGTGTTCGGCAAGCTGATCGAACTGTCCGGCTTTTCCCGCTCCATCGTAGGCGCCGCGATCCGGCTGTTCGGCCCACAGCGGGCGATGCTGTCGATCGTGCTGGTGTCGGGCCTGCTGACCTATGGTGGCGTGTCGCTGTTCGTGGTGGTGTTTGCGGTCTATCCGTTCGCGGCCGAAATGTTCCGCCAGAGCAACATCCCCAAGCGCTTGATCCCGGCGACGCTGGGGGTGGGCGGTTTCAGCTTCACCATGGATGCGTTGCCCGGCACGCCGCAGATCCAGAACATCATTCCGACCACGTTCTTCGGTACCGATACCTGGGCGGCGCCCGTGCTGGGCACGCTGGGCAGCATCTTCGTGCTTGCGGTGGGGATGGCGTACCTGGAGTGGCGCCGGCGCGTCGCGCAGCGCAACGGCGAGGGCTACGGCGACCCGGCCACCCTGGTGAACGAGCCGACGCCCTTCATCGGCACGCATCTGGCGCACGCGGGCATTGCCGTGCTGCCGCTGGTACTGGTGTTCGTCTCCAACAAGCTGTTTACCCTGGGCATGCCGCACTGGTACGGCGGCGGCGAGCACAGCTTCGTGCCTTCGATCATGGGCAACGCCGCGCCGGTCGTGCAGGACGTGGCGAAGATCGGGGCGATCTGGGCGGTGGTGGGGGCGCTGCTGGTGGGCATCCTGTCGGTGCTGGCGCTGGCCTGGCGCCCGGTGGTCACCCAGTTTGCCGAAGGCACCCGGGCGGCCATCAGCGGTGCGGTGCTGGCGGCCATGAACACCGCATCGGAGTACGGCTTCGGTGCAGTGATCGCTGCATTGCCGGGTTTCATGGTGGTGGCCAACGCGCTGGGCTCCATCAAGGATCCGTTGCTGCATGAGGCGGTCACTGTAACCGGCCTGGCCGGCGTCACCGGCTCGGCATCCGGCGGCATGAGCATCGCCCTGGCCGCGATGTCGGAGACCTTCATCGCCAACGCGCAGGCAGCCGGCATCCCGATGGAGGTACTGCATCGGGTCGCCTCGATGGCGTCCGGTGGCATGGACAGCCTGCCGCACAACGGGGCGGTCATCACGCTGCTGATGGTGACCGGGCTGACCCATCGCCAGGCCTACAAGGACATTTTTGCGGTGACCGTCATCAAGACCCTCGCGGTGTTCGTGGTGATCGGCATCTATTACGCCACCGGCTGGGTTTGACAGCGGCGTCGCAGCACCCTCTGGAAGGCTGGTCCACGAGGATTCCCGGAACCACTTCATCCACGACTCACGCATGAGGATCTGGCAATGAACTCTGGAATCAATTCGATCAAGGCGGCCGTACTGGTGCTGTGCACCTGGCTGGTAACGGCGGCAAGCGCCTTCGCTGCAGGGCCCGCCGGGCATTGGGATGTAGGCCTGTTCGGCAACATCTTCGGCGCCCGCGAGTACCAGGTGTGGGTGCCCGCGGGCTACGACGCCACGCAGCCGCTGCCCGTGCTGCTGGTGCTGCACGGATGCGTGACCGGGCCGAACCTGATGGGCGAGGCCTCCGGCTTCAACGACGTGGCCGATACGGAAGGCTTCCTGGTGGTCTATCCCCGGCAGAACGTCACCGCCAACCCCGCACGCTGCTGGAACTGGCAGCTGCCGATCAACCAGGCGCGCGGCAGCGGCGAGGCGTCGATCCTGGCCGGGATCGTGGACCAGGTGAAGGGCAGCTACAGCGTCGATCCGCGCCGGGTCTACGTCACCGGCATTTCGGCCGGTGGTGCGATGACCTCGATCATGCTGGCCTGCTATTCGGATGTATTCGCCGCCGGTGCGATCCATTCCGGCGGCATGTACAAGGGGGCCACCACCGTGTCCGGCAGCGCCTACGCGCTCTTGGCGGGCAGCATCTATTCGCCGGACAGCAACGGCCGGCTGGCCTGGCAGTGCTCGGGCTCGCCGACGCCGCGACCGATCCCGGTGCTGGTGTTCCATGGCACCGCCGACAGCACGGTGAACCCGGTGAACGGCCAGCAGGCCGTGCGCCAGTTCCTGCAGACCAATGACCTGGCCGACGATGGCCTGGACAACGACTCGGTGAAGTACGTGCCGACCAGTACCTACAACGGGCAGGTGCCGGGTGGGCGCGCATATCGGGTTGACACCTATAGCTACGGCGGCAGGACGCTGGCCCAGCATTACGTGGTGCAGGGGATGGGGCATGCGTGGAGTGGCAGCCAGACGGGATTGCCGTTCACCGATCCCGACGGGCCCGATGCCACGTTGATTACGTGGGTGTTCCTGAAGGATCAGCTGCGCTGAGCCGATGGAATGAAAGGCCGGGGACACGGTAGAGCGGACCGTTGGTCCGCTCCCACCGGGGGCAGGACGAACCATGGTAGAGCGGACCGTTGGTCCGCTACCGCCCGCGGAATGGCCGGTAGCCGCCCAACCTCCCGCGACAGGCGTGCGCGCCGTGTATCCGCTATCGTAGGGGCCCTTTCCGCCTCCCCACCAAGCGCCGACGCATGCGAGCTACTTCGATGGTTGTTCGACACAGGCACTGGTTGAGTTGCCTCGTAGTGGTCGCTGCGCTTCTGGCCGCCGGATGCGCCGGCGAAAAAGCCCCGGCGACGGATCTGGCCACGGACATCGATGAGGTCGCCGCAACCCTCATCGAGCAACCCTTGCTGCACTCGACCTCGATCGGCGTGGTGTACCGGGGCCAGGCGTTCATCCGGCACCGCGGCGACATGGAAGCGGGGAAGCCAGGCCCTCCGACCGACGCGACCCTCTACGAAATCGGCTCGTTGAGCAAGACCCTGGCCGGCACCCTGATGGCCAACGCCGTCCTGGAGCACAAGGTGGGTCTGGACGACGACATCCGGAAGTACCTCCAAGGGGACTACCCGAACCTGCAGTACAAGGGCGAGCCCATACGCGTTCGCAACCTGCTCTCACATACCAGTGGTCTGCCGAACATGCTGCCGGCGCGTGCGAATACGGTGCTGGCCGACTTCACCGATCACCGTACGCCCGGCCAACTCAATGCCGTGTACGCGCGCTACGGCCAGGCGGATTTCTTCAGGGATCTGCACACGGTCGAGATCGGCGGCATGCCCGGAAAGGAGTACGCCTACTCAAGTGCCGGAACGGAGCTGGTGGCGCACATCCTGGAAGTGGTCTACAAGCGCGATTACGAAACGCTGTTGCGCGACTTCCTGGGGGACTCTGCAGGCATGACCGGCGTCAGGCTCCGGCTGAGCGATGCCGAGGCGCCCCGTCTTGCGGTTGGGTACCACAGCGACAACCCGATACCGACCACGCCGATGCCGCAGTTGCCTTGGGGCGCTTCCGGAAACGTGAAGGCGACCGTTCCCGAGATGGTGAAGTACCTCAAGTTCCAGCTGGCCGCTGGGCCGGTCGTGGCGGAATCGCATCGCGCCCTGGTCAAATTCGATCCCGAATTCAGCGTTGGCTACTTCTGGAACCTCGTCAGCAGCGACGCCTTGAAGGGCGTCTACTATGCGCATCATGGGGGCGTGCCACGGTCGCAGTGCTACATCTACATCGTGCCCAGGTACGACCTCGGCATATTCGTGATCACCAACCAGAGCGGCGACGATACGGCGCACGCCATGGAGGCGGCGATCGACACGCTGATCAAGAGAATCGCCGCGCGCGAGAACGCTGCTGGTTCGGCCTGAAGCACCGGACCGAGCCTTGGCCGGCTGACCTCAGCCCGGTAGCTCGCACTTCATTTTGCCGTCCACGTAGTAAGGCTTGGGCACATTCGGGTTGTCGCTGGTCTTTTCGAAGACCACTTCGAACGAATCGGCGTCGGGCGAGCCCTTGCGTTCGGTGCAGGCCTCCTGCAGCTTCTTCTTTACCGCCGTGATGCCGGCATCGCGGTTGGCGCCGTCTGCGCTGTTGGTCAGGTTGACTGTTTCAGCGGATGCCACGGCGCTGAAACCCATCAGGCAGCCGGCAATCATCAGCGTGTGCAGTTTGGTCATGGCGCTTTACCTTGTGGACGCGAAGGGGTTCCAGCATAGGGCGACGCGGTGAAGGTGCCGTGGTCAGAAGGCTCGGGACGGGGAGGGCGCCTGGAGCAGGGCGGGCGGAAGCGCGTGCTTCACGCTAGGATGCCTGGATCGGTACAAGGGCGACGTGCCAGAGGGACAGCAATGGATATGCATGTACAGGCGGAGGTGGATGCACCGCGGCCACGAAGCACAGAGGAGCTGACCTTCCAGTGGCTCTACCGACGCGTGCAGGGGCTGATGGACACCAGCATCTATCCCAAACCGGGCAGGGTGGAAAAATGGTCTGTCCGGGTTGGTGTGGGGGCCGCGGGCATCGGCGTGCTGACCAGCCTTGTCCCGGACCGGTGGCTTCCTGGGGATGTGGCCCTGATCGTAGTCATGGCCTGCCTGGTCGTTGAGTGCGCCGGTTTCGTCCTTGGCGGCATTCTCGCGGCGCGTAGGGAAATTCGCCAGTACATCCAGCCCAGGCTGTCGCATGCCATGGAAATGGACGGGGAGTTCGCCCATTGGCAAGAAGTGATTGCCGATCTTCGTGCCTTCCCTAGAGCCCAGCGCCAACAGCGCCTGCGGTATGTCAGCAGCCTGCGAACCAGCATGATTGATAGCATGGGCCTGATGTACGGTGGGCTGCAGCGTCTTGGGCCGTTTCCGTTGCTGCTTGCTCTTTACCTGCAGTTCCGTGGCTGGAAGTGGGGGGAGTGGGGAGCTGTGTTCGATGTAGGCTGGACGGGGGCGCTGCTTATCTTTGGTCTGGCGCTCTTGTATCTACTCGGCTGGGTGCTGATCGGGCAGCGTGTACGTTTGGATACCTACGTTGCCTTGTTGGAAGCTTCCATCCAGGAGCCCGAACCGATTACTGACCTACGATGACGGGCGCCGACTCCAGCGCTCAGAAAATAGAAGCCTCCACAGCATGGCCCCCTCGATGAAAAAACTGGCGTTTGTCGCATTCGCTGTCTCCATCTGCATCCCCCTCGCCGGATGCATTGCCCCCTTCCGAGTGAAGGCGCGCGCCTACGCAACGGCCGACACGGCCTCGCCAGCGAAGCCGGATTCTCCGTCGCCGTCAGCGCCCCCGAAGTGATGGGTGGCGGAGCGCCCAACTGGCACCGGCCGGGCGCATCGATTCGTTCACAGGCCCTGCTCTATATTCCGGACATGACGCCGCGCAGTGCGGCTGGACCAGGAGGCTCTCCATGAAAGCCGGTCGTTTGGTTGGCATCGCCTTGGGCGTGGTAGTGGCGATGGTTGCGGCCCCGGTCTGGGCCGATCCTCCGCATCATGCACGGGGCAACGGCCCGCCGCCCCATGCAGGCGGCCCCCACAATCGTGACGCACCACCGCCGGGTTGGCAGAAGAAGGCTTGGCATCGTGGTGACCGCTTGCCTTGGGCGGAGGTTGATCGCCGCTACTGGGTGGACGACTACGCGCAGTACCGTCTGCGGGATCCCGGTCGCGGGCAGCGGTGGGTTCGGCAGTCGGATACGGACTACCTGCTGGTAGAGATCGCGACAGGCGTGATCATCGACGCCCTGCGCCGCTAGCGGTCCTTGCACAGAACCGCAGGGATTCGGGCTGTAGGTTCAAGCGGCGTCAGCCACCTTGCTCATCGATGTCCCTGAAGCGGCTTGCCGCTTCCGGCGATGGCGGCCGTCCTGAGGCCAGCCCAGGCCTCGATACCGAATCGCGCGTAATCAGCTGGTGCGCAAGCACATGGTTGACCGTAACGCGTCCCGAGGACGGCGTGCGGCGAATCTCCCGCAACAGGATGTCGACGGCACTGTCTGCCATCTCGGCCACCGGCTGATGGACGGTGGTCAGTTCCGGCCACACCATGGTCGAGGCGGAGGTGTCATCGAAGCCCACCACCGACAGATCACCCGGCACCTCCAGGCCGCGCCGATGCGCCACGGAAACAACCGCCGATGCCATGTCATCGTTGCTGGCGAAGATTGCGCTGGGAGGCGGCTGCAGGGTCAGCAGCCGTTCGGCCGCGTCCAGTCCGGAGCGGTAGGTGAAGTAGCCGGGTTGGACCAGCGCGGGGTCATAGCCGATGCCCGCGTCAGCCAGCGCATCCCGGTAGCCCTGCCAGCGGTGCGCACTCGCGGTCTGGTTCGGATCGCCCTTGATGTACCCGATGCGGGTATGACCGTGGGCGATCAGATGCGACACCATGTCGTGGCTTGCCTGGCGATCATCGATGCGCACGCAGGAAATCCTGTCGTTGAGATGGCTAGACGCAATGGAGACCACCGGGATGCCGGCGCCGACAAACTGGTCGACGATCGCTTTCGATTCACACAGGGGCGGCGGAAGAATCACGCCCGCCACGCTGCTGGCCAGCTGCCGTGCCGCTTCGCAGCGTGCCTCGGTATCCAGTTCATCCCAGGTGGCGATGACCAGCTGCGCCGCCGCCCGGGTGGACCCGCGCAGCGCACCCACCAGCAACTCGCGCAGGTAGCTGGAACTGGGATTGGTGTAGATCAGCGCGATGCAGGTGTGCTGTGCCGCCGCCAGCGCGCTTGCCGCAAGGTTGGGCCGGTAGTCCAGTTCGCGCACGCTGCGCATGACCCGTTCCCGGTTGGCGTCGCGCACGCTGGCATGGCCGTGGATGACGCGCGACACGGTCATGGCCGACACCCCGGCATGCGCCGCAACGTCGTCGATGGTGATGCCGCTCGCTTTCCGACGGGCCGCTTTGGGGCTGTTCTTCAAGGGCTCGGCTCCTTTGCTGCGCTGCATGATGACAAGCGTTATCCCGGGTGATTAGTCTGCGCCCGTGACGTGATGGTAGCGCTACCACTGTGCCGGGGTAAGGCCAGCGGGTACCCCCCCCTTTACCACGCGGCTGTTCTGGCAAGTCTGAAAGCGAGTTGAGTCGCAGCGAGCGCACAGCGCGCTGCGATGTTCGGTGTGGAAGACGGGCATCGCCCGTACGTGCCCCCTGGAGGGGCGGTACATCCATTCGATCGTATGTCAGAGGGGAGAGTCATGAGCGCGTTTTCGATCCGTCGTACCGCAGGCCGGAGGGCTCGTTCATGAGCCGTACGCTGGCGAAGTTCACATCCAGGGCCATGTTCACCTTTGTAGGTGGCGTCCTGGTCATCAATCCCGCATTCGCACAGGACGCATCGACGCCTGCGCCGGTTACCCAGCCGCAGGCCCAGCCCAGCCCGACACAGCTGGACACCGTGCAGGTCACCGGCATCCGCAACAGCCTCAGCCAGGCGATGGATATCAAGCGTGACTCGGCCGGTGTGGTGGATGCGATCAGTGCCGAGGATATCGGCAAGTTCCCCGACACCAACCTGGCCGAGTCCCTGCAGCGTATCACCGGCATCTCCATCGAACGCCGTGATGGTGAGGGCGCGCAGGTAACAGCGCGTGGCTTTGGTCCCCAGTTCAACATGGTGACCCTCAACGGCCGCCAGATGCCGGGCGCCGATGCGTTCGGCGCGTCGGGCCAGGTGGCCATCGGCGGCGTGGACGGCGGTACCCGCGCCTTCAACTTCGCCCAGCTGGCCGCTGAAGCCATCAATGGCATCGAGGTCTACAAGACCAGCCAGGCCAACGTGCCCAGCGGGGGTATTGGCGCCACCATCAACATCCTGACCGCGCGGCCGTTCGACCATGAGGGCACCGTCGCCAGTGTCGGCGCCAAAGCCGTCTACGACGAGAGCCAACCGTTCGCTGACGATCTGACACCGGAACTGTCCGGCATTTTCAGCTACAGCAATCCGGACAAGACCTTCGGCGTCGGACTGAGTGCCAGCTACCAGAAGCGCAAGGGTGGTTCGGTGCAGGCCACCAACAACTACTGGAACATCCAGCCGTGGACCGGCACGATGCCGGGCAACCCGACCGTGGTCAATGCACCGGCGGTGGGCGCGCTGTACGGTCGCCCGAACGACCTTCGCTATGCGTTCTCCGAGTTCGAGCGTGAGCGCATCAATGGGCAGGCGGTGCTGCAGTTCGCGCCGACCGACGCGGTGACCCTGACCCTGGACTACACCTATTCGACCAACGAGATCACCGAGAATCGTGGCGAGCAGGGCATGTGGCTGCAGAACAGCAACTACACCGATGTAACCTTCGACACCAGCGGTGCGGTCGCTACGCCGATCTATATCCGCGAAATCGCGGGAACCAAGGATTTCGGGCTTGAACAGCAGCGCAGCATGCAGAAGTACAAGCTGGGATCGCTCGGCTTCAATGCACTGTGGAACGTCACCGACCGGTTCAAGCTGACCTTCGACGCGCACAATTCGAAGAACGAAAGTCGGCCGAACGATCCGCTCACCGGGGGCGGCTCCATCTTCAGCAGCATCGCCGGCACCAACAACTGCACCACCGGACCGCACTGCGGTGGGTCATGGGTGCAGGAAATGAACTTCAACAACGGCCTGCCGGTGGGCACCCAGGTCTGGTACCCGAGCACGGCAGATGCCATCGCCAAGACCAACGGCGTGGTCAACCCGGGCTTCGTGCCGGGCGAGATTGGTTCGCAGGTGCTGCGGATCAATTCGCAGAGCCAGATCAGCGAGATCAAGCAGGGTCGCGTCGACGGTGAATGGAGCTTCGACAAGGGGCGCTTCCAGTTTGGCGTGGATTCGAGCAAGCAGACCACCCACCGCATCCAGGCCGCGGAGAATTACAACACCCTGGGCGACTGGGGCGTGGCCAACGTTGACGGGGATGTTGCAAACGGGCTGATGGACCTGCTGCAACCGGTCAACATCGTCGGGTTGTTCAACGACTACAACGCCAACAGCTTCACGGCCTGGCGCGGCGATGCTGGCCGCCTGGCGCAGTGGGCGGCGGACAACTATGGCGCCAATCTGGGCGTGAGCCCGCAGCGCGCCGCCGACAACCTGGTGGAGGAGAAGACCAAATCGGCCTATTTCCAAGTCGAGTTGGACGGCGAACTGGGCGGCCGACGCACCAATACCCGTCTGGGCGTGCGCTATGAAACCACCGATGTGGTGTCCACGTCGGTCATCGCCATCCCGGAAGCCATCGAATGGCAGTCCAACAACGACTTCCGCGTGATCCTGTCCGACGAACAGCAGCCCTTCACCGAGAAAAACACCTACAGCTACATTCTGCCCAACCTCGACTTCAGCATCGACCTCATGGACGACCTGAAGGGGCGTGTCTCGTTCGGCAAGAGCATCGCGCGTGCGCCGATCGGCAACCTCTACGCAGGCCCGACCGCACAGCAACCGTTTGGCTCGGTGCTGATCGATCCGTCCTCGCGGGCCAGTGGCACCGCCCAGAACCCGCAGCTGAAGCCGCTGGAGTCGGACAACCTCGACCTGGCACTGGAGTGGTACTTCGCGGAGGCCAGTTACGTGTCGGTGACGTACTGGAACAAGTCGGTCGACAATTTCATCGGCAACACCATCGTGCAGGAGAACCTGTACGGCCTGCGGGATCCCACCGCCGGTCCGGATGCGCAGGCCGCCCTGGCATTCCTCAACAGCGGCGCCTGCATCACCCAGGTGGGCGCAGCCAATGCGGCGGCATGCTCGGCCAATGACACCGCGCTGTTCACCGCGCTGGCCCTGCTGCGAAACAACCCGGCCGGGTTGGGCGCCTACACCGGTACCGACGCGCAGGTGCTGGCCACCGAAGCGGCCTACGATCTGTATGGCACGGGCGCTGACCCGTTGTACCAGTTCAACGTCAACCGCCCCATCAACCAGAACAAGGCCAAGCTGCATGGCTGGGAGCTGGGCGGGCAGTACTTCTTCGGCGACACCGGCTTTGGCGTCCTGGCCAACTACACCATCGTCGACGGCGATGTCGGCTACAACAATGCGGGCGACCCGGGCATCGACCAGTTCTCGCTCACGGGCCTGAGCGACACGGCCAATGCGATGCTAATGTACGAAAAGTACGGTTGGTCGGTTCGCTTGGCATGGAACTGGCGTGACCAGTACCTGATTCTGGCCAACCAGGGGGCCAGCCGGAATCCGTACTACGTGGAAGCGTACGAACAGTGGGATCTCAGCGTGAACTACACCCTGGATGATCACTGGTCGTTCGGCCTGGAAGCGATCAATCTGACCGGTGAAGACGTCCGCTGGCGTTCACGCACCTCGGAGATGATCGTGAAGCTCGCAGATCAGAGTCCGCGTTACATGCTCGGCGTTCGTTACAGGTTCTGAACGGTGGGTGCCGCTGCACGCGCAGCGGCACCTGTTCACGGCTCCTGAGGGGATTGGACAGCACCATGCCGCGTTACGAAATGCTCAACAACATCGCCCATCGCGACCTGCGCGTGGCGACCGGCTTCGGGCCCGAATTTGGCGACGCGGTGGGCATGGTCCCGGCCTACCCGAGCGAGTTTGCCGAGCTGCAGCGCGAGTACCCCATCTTCCTTCGCAAGGACGCCGCAACAGGCCAGTGGCAGTCGGTCGTTCTGCTGGGGTTCGAGCAGCACGAGAATCTGTTTCTGCAGGACGGTCGCTGGAATGCGTCCTATCTGCCCGGGGCGGCGGCCAAGGGGCCGTTCCTCATCGGATTCCAGGAGCACCAGGTCGACGGTGCGTTCACCCAGGACGCGGTGCTGCACGTGGACCTGGATCATCCGCGCGTGAACGCCCAGCAGGGCGAACCCGTGTTCCTGCCGCAGGGCGGCAATACCCCCTACCTGGACCATATCGCAGGCGTGCTGCGTGGCATACATGATGGTCATGCTTTTGGCGCGGAGATGTATGCCATGTTCGATGCGAAAGGCCTGATTCAACCCCTTACCCTGGACGTGCAGATCGATCCGCAGCATCGGATTGGCGTCAATGGCCTGCACGCGATCGACCGTGACCGCCTGGCCCTGCTGGACGGTCCTGCGCTGGCTGAACTCAATCGCGCCGGGTATCTGGAGGGCGCGTATCTGATGCTGGCGTCCCTGCATAACATGCGCCGGCTGATCGCCGAGAAGCAGCGACGCCTGCGCATGCACGATGCCGCCGTTGCGGCCGGGGGACACTGACCCGTGCTGGACGGCGCCGCCATGCAGACTCTGGAAGGCCTGGACCCGGCCGCACTGCCGATGGAGGCGTTGGTGGCCGCGGGGGTGCCGGTGGTACTGCGAGGCATCGCGCGCAACTGGGGGGTGGTGCAGGCCGGGCTGCGCTCCACGCAGGAGGCGATGGCTTATCTGCGCGGCTTTGATGCCGGCGTGCCCGTTCCGTATTCCTTCGGGGGCCCCGAGATCGAAGGACGTCCGTTCTACAACGCCGATTTCACCCGGTTGAACGTGGAGGTCCGGCGTGGATTGCTGACGCAGGTGCTCGATGAGATTGCCGACACCTTGGACGACCCGACGCCACCCACTTATTACGTGGCGTCGCTGCTGATCGATCGGGCGCTTCCCGGGTTTGCGCAGTCCAACGACGCCGGTTTGGCGGGGCAGGGCATCGAGGCGTCGGCCAGCATCTGGATCGGCAACCGCGTGACCGCTTCCTGCCATTTCGACACCCCCGAGAACCTGGCGTGCTGCGTAGTGGGCCAACGCCGGTTCACCCTGTTTCCGCCGGAGCAGATCGACAATCTGTACCCGGGGCCGCTGGAGCCCACGCCGGGTGGCCAGGTGGTCAGCGTGGTGGATATGGACCGCCCCGATTTCGCGCGCCATCCCCGGTTCCGTGACGCGCTCGCAAGCGCGCAGACGGCCGTGCTGGAGCCCGGCGATGCGATCTTCATTCCGAGCATGTGGTGGCACCACGTGCGCAGCCTGATGCCGTTCAACGTGCTGGTGAACTACTGGTGGCGCAGTTCGCCGCACTTTCTTTCCTCGCCGCTGCCGGCGCTCCAGCATGCAATGTGGGCGCTGCGCGATCTGCCGCCCCGCCAGAAACAGGCGTGGTCTGAGATCTTCGCGTACTACGTTTTCGGTCCCGGCGAACGCGCAGGTCAGCACCTGCCGGACGTGGCCCGGGGTGAGCTGGCGCCGTTCGACGAGACACAGGCACGGCGCACGCGCGCCCAACTGCTGGCTCGACTCAACCGCTGATGGGAGCATTGCATTGAACGTGGCGGACACAACACACGGGCGCATCCGCAAGGTGGTCATCGCGGGCGGCGGTACGGCAGGGTGGTTGGCCGGCTGTGCGCTGTCCCACCAGTTCCGCGACCAGCTGGACATCACCCTGGTGGAGTCCGAGCAGATCGGCACCGTGGGTGTCGGCGAGTCGACGGTGCCGCCCATCCGTACCTTCCACCGCTTTCTGCAGATCGACGAGCAGGAGTTCCTGCGCGCCGTCGCCGGCACGTTCAAGCTTTCGATCTCGTTCGAGAACTGGCGTCGCCCCGGGGACCGATTCATCCACCCGTTCGGCACCATCGGGCAGGGCACCTGGGCCACGCCGTTCCACCATTTCTGGCTGGACAGCCTGCGCCGCGGCATGCCGTCGGACCTGGGCGACTTCTGCCTGGAGAGCGTCGCCTCACGCGGCGACCAGTTCTCGCTGGAGACCCAACCCGCGCTCAACTACGCGTATCACTTCGACGCCGGGCTGTATGCCAGGTTCCTGCGACGCAAGGCCGAAGGGCATGGCCTGCGACGGGTGGAGGGAAAGATCCGGGAGGTCCGGCAGCATGCCCACGACGGCTCCGTGGCGGCCTTGGTGCTGGAAGACGGGCAGGTCATCGAGGGCGACCTGTTCATCGACTGCACCGGGTTCCGCGGGCTGTTGACCGAGCAGACCCTGCATACCGGCTATGAGGACTGGAACGAATGGTTGCCCAGTGATCGCGCCGTTGCGGTGCAGACCGAGGCGGTCGCGCCGCCCGTCCCGTACACCCGTGCCATTGCACACGAGGCCGGCTGGCGCTGGCATATCGCGCTTCAGCACCGGGTTGGATGCGGGCTGGTGTTCTCCAGCCGGCACATGTCCGATGACGAGGCGCAGGCCAAGCTGCTGCGTGATGTTGACGGTCCGCCTCTGCGCGATCCCTGGTTGGTGCCGTTCCGCAGCGGGCGCCGGCTGAAGGCGTGGAACAAGAATGTGGTGGCGCTCGGGCTTGCCAGTGGCTTCATCGAGCCGCTGGAATCGACCAGCATCCACCTGACCATCAGTGCCGTGGTCCGCCTGATCCAGCTGTTCCCGATCGACGGCATCAGCCCGGCGCTGGTGGCGCTGTACAACGATGTCAGCCGCCAGGAAATGGAGCATGTGCGCGACTTCATCATCCTGCATTACCACGCCACCCAGCGCGACGAACCCATGTGGAAGGCCTGCCGCGAGATGGCCCTGCCGGAGTCGCTCGCGGTCCGGCTGCGCGCCTGGCGCGAACGTGCCCATGCCTGGCAGGACCCCGGTGAGCTGTTCCGCGTGGATTCCTGGACCAGCGTGTTGATGGGGCAGGGGATCCAGCCCGGTCCGCCGCACCCGCTGGCGGCGGCCATCAACGACGCAGACCTGCGGACGCTGTTGGCGCGGATCCGGCAGCCGGTGCAGCAGGCGGTCGCGACGATGCCGTCGCAGGCGGCCTTCATTGAACGCTACTGCAAGGCAGCGGCGGACGTATGGCCACGGCGCTCCGCCGTGGCGTAACAGAGCCGCATGCTGCGGCAGGAAAATGGTAGCGCTACCTTCAACTACAGGTGAGGCGGAAGACGATGGATCTGGTGGCTGGAATCGACGCGGGTACGCAAAGTCTGAAGGTCGTGGTCTACGACCCTGCCGGGCGCCGTCTCATTGCCAACACCAGCGCGCCCCTGGACCTGGCGTCGGACGCCGATGGCAGCCGCGAACAGCGCCCGGCCGACTGGATCGCCGCACTGCATGCCTGCTTCCGTGCGGTTGATCCCAAGATACGGTCCCGCATCGCTGCACTGGCGGTATCGGGCCAACAGCACGGGTTCGTTCCTGTCGACGCGGCAGGGGAGGTGCTGGCACCGGCCAAGCTGTGGTGCGACACCAGCACCTCGGCGGAGTGCGTGCAGATCATGGACGCGGTGGGCGGAACAGCGCGCACCATCGCACTGGCGGGCAACCCTGTCCTGACCGGTTACACCGCGTCCAAACTGCCGTGGACGAAGGCCCACCGACCCGAGGCCTACGCGCGTCTTGCCAGCATCCTGCTGCCGCACGACTACCTCAATTTCGTGTTGACCGGCCAGCGCTTCTGCGAGTACGGCGATGCCTCGGGGACGGGCTGGCTGGACGTGCGGACCCGTACCTGGTCGGCCGAGCTGCTGCGCGCAACCGATCCGGACCGCGACCTGGCCGCGTGCCTGCCGCGCATCGCCGCGCCCGAGGAAGTGTTCGACATCGATCCGTCCACCGCGGCGGCGCTGGGCCTGCCCGCGACAGTGAAGGTGGCCGTTGGCGGTGGCGACAACATGATGGCCGCCATCGGGACCGGCTGCGTCGCACCGGGCCGCCTGACGGTGAGCCTGGGCACCTCGGGCACCCTGTTCGCCTACTCCGACACCCCGGTGGTCGACCCGGACGGGGCGTGGGCCGCGTTCTGTTCGTCCACCGGCGGCTGGCTGCCGCTGATCTGCACGATGAACTGCACCGTGGTGACCGAACAGGTTGCCGACGCCTTCAGCTTCAGCACCCGGTACGGCGACGGACACCTGCGCGCCACATCGCCCGGGGCCGACGGCCTGGTGATGCTGCCGTTCCTCAATGGCGAGCGCACGCCGGACCTGCCGCTTGGCAAAGGGGTATTGGCGGGTCTGGACACGACCAACATGACCCCGGCGCACTTCTACCGCGCGGCCATGGAAGGGGCAACGTACACCCTGAAGTATGGCTACGACGCCTTTGTCCGCGCGGGCATGCGGTTCGACCGCATCGTGCTGACCGGTGGCGGCAGCAACAGTGCGCAGTGGCGGCAGATGGTGGCCGATGTATTCGGCCTTCCGGTGGACGTACCGACCCAGCCCGAAGGCGCGGCGTTCGGTGCGGCATTGCAGGCGCTGTGGGCCTTGGGCCAGGCGCGTGGTGACGCTGCGTCCATCGCCGATATCGCCGACCAGCACGTGGCGGTCGACCCGCTGCAGTCCGCACAGCCCGATCCGGCGCGTACGGCCGCCTACGCCGCGGCGTATGCCCGTTTTCTGCGCCATCTCGATGCCATCACGCCGTTGTATCGCGGCTGATATCCCCTTTTTCGCGACACCTCGCACAACGACAGGAAGACGCACCATGAGCAATCAGCCCTTCATCGGCGGCAAGGAATACTTCCCCGGCATCGGCCGCATCCCCTTCGAAGGCCGCGGCTCGGACAACCCGCTCGCGTTCAAGGTCTATGACGCGAACAAGGTCATCGGCGGCAAAACCATGCAGGACCACCTGCGTTTTGCGGCCTGCTACTGGCACACGTTCTGCAACGCCGGCCATGATCCGTTCGGCCCGGGCACGCGCCACTTCCCGTGGGAGACCGGCACGCCGATGGGCACCGCCGAGGCGAAGGTGGACGCGGCGTTCGAATTCTTCACCAAGCTCGGCGTGCCGTACTGGTGCTTCCACGATATCGACCTGGCGCCGGATGCCGAGGATGTCGGCGCGTACGAAAAGAACCTGAAGCACATGGTGCGCCTGGCCAAAGAGCGCCAGGACGCGACCGGCATGAAGCTGCTGTGGGGCACGGCCAACCTGTTCTCGCACCCCCGCTACATGAACGGTGCCTCCACGAATCCGGATTTCGCGGTGGTCGCGCGTGCCGCCGTACAGGTGAAGGCTGCGCTGGACGCCACGGTTGAACTGGGTGGCGAGCACTATGTGTTCTGGGGCGGCCGCGAAGGCTACGGCTCCCTGGCCAACACGCTGATGAAGCGCGAGGTCGACCACTTCGCGCGGTTCCTCACCATGGCGCGCGACTATGGCCGCAGCATCGGCCTGAAGGGCAACTTCCTGATCGAGCCCAAGCCGATGGAGCCGATGAAGCACCAGTACGACTTCGACAGCGCCACCGTGGTCGGCTTCCTGAAGGAGCATGGCCTGGACAAGGACTTCAAGCTCAACATCGAGGCGAACCACGCCACGCTGTCCGGTCACACTTTCGAACACGACCTGCAGGTGGCCTCGGACCACGGCCTGCTGGGCAGCATCGACGCCAACCGCGGCAATGCCCAGAACGGCTGGGATACCGACCAGTTCCCGACCGACCTGTACGACACCGTGGGCGCGATGCTGGTGGTGCTGCGCCAGGGGGGGCTGGAAGGCGGCTTGAACTTTGATGCCAAGGTGCGGCGCGAATCCACCGATCTGGAGGACCTGTTCATTGCCCACATCGGCGGCATGGATGCGTTCGCCCGCGGGCTGGAAGTGGCCCATGCGCTGCTGAACGATTCGCCCCTTGAGCAGTGGCGCAAGGCGCGGTATGCCAGCTTCGACAGTGGGTCCGGCGAGCAGTTCGCACGCGGCGCGCTCAGCCTTGCCGACTTGGCCGCACTGGGTGCCAAGGGCGGTGAACCCACGCAGATCAGCGGCAAGCAGGAGCGTTACGAGAACCTGATCAACCAGTACCTGCTGCGCTGAGCGCATCAGCTCGCATTGATGACACCGGACCGGAGAAGGGCAGGGTAATGGACCAGGCAATGAAGGGCGGCGAGAACACCCGCCTGATTGTAGTGATCAGCGTGGTGGCGACGATTGGCGGATTCCTGTTCGGGTTCGACAGCGGGGTGATCAACGGCACCCAGGACGGGCTGCACCAGACCTTCAAATCCGGCGAGTGGATGCAGGGGTTCGAGATCGCATCGATGCTGTTGGGCTGCGCGGTCGGTGCCTTCAGCGCCGGCCGGCTGGCTGATCGTCTGGGACGCCGCAACGTGCTGATCGTCTCGGCAGTGCTGTTCCTGCTGTCGGCGATCGGCGCGGGTGCGGCGTCGTCCTCGGCCATGTTCATCGTCGCGCGGGTGATGGGCGGCTTTGCGGTGGGCGCGGCGAGTGTGATCTCGCCGGCCTACATCGCCGAAGTGGCGCCGGCGCGTTACCGCGGCCGCCTGGCCACGGTGCAGCAGATCGCCATCATCAGCGGGCTCACCGTCGCGTTCCTCTCCAACTACCTGCTGGCGGCCACGGCGGGTGCGTCCACCGAAGCGCTGTGGGGCGGGTACGCGGCGTGGCGCTGGATGTTCTGGATGCAGGCGGTGCCGTCGCTGCTGTTCCTGGCGCTGTTGCTGACCATTCCGGAAAGCCCGCGCTATCTGGCGGTGAAGCGCCGCAAGGACGAGGCGCTGCAGGTGCTGACGCGGCTGTTCGGCGCTGCCGAGGCGCAGGCAAAGCTGGCCGAGATCGACGCCTCGCTGTCGACCGACCATCATCGCCCGCGGCTGTCGGATCTCCTCAGCAAGGCGACCGGCCGGGTCCGCCCGATTGTCTGGGTCGGCATCGGCCTGGCCACCTTCCAGCAGCTGGTCGGCATCAACGTGGTGTTCTATTACGGCGCCGTGCTCTGGCAAGCGGTCGGCTTCTCCGAGAACGACGCGCTGATGATCAACGTGTTGTCCGGCGCACTCAGCATCGGCGCCTGCATCGTCACCGTGCTGCTGATTGATCGCATCGGGCGCAAGCCGTTGCTCTGGGCTGGCTCGGCCGGCATGGCGGTGTCGTTGGCGCTGTTGGTGGTGGCCTTCGCCAGCGGCTCCCTGGTCGATACACACCTGCAGCTGCCGCCGGGCATGGGCACGCTGGCGCTGGTGGCGGCCAATGCCTACGTGGTGTTCTTCAACATCTCCTGGGGGCCGGTGATGTGGGTGATGCTGGGCGAAATGTTCCCCAACCAGATCCGTGGCTCAGGGCTGGCCGTGGCGGGGGCGGCGCAGTGGACCGCGAATTTCGCCGTCACGGTGACCTTCCCCATTCTGCTGGCGGGGACCGGGCTGGCCACGACGTACAGCCTCTACCTGGTGGCGGCCGTCATCTCGATCTTCTTCGTGCTCAGGTACGTGCACGAAACCAAGGGCAAGGAACTGGAGCAGATGGAAGGATGAACGCGATGACCCATCAAGGCGCTGCACGCGCCCCGAAGACCGTGCTGCTGACCGCGCTGCTGCTGGTACTGGCCGCCTGCGGGAAGGATGACAAGGCGCCCGCGTCTGCGACGGCGTCCCCCGATCCGTGGCCGGAGGTCACCTGGCCGCTGGCCGAGGACGCCGCGCTGGAAAAGCGCATCACCGACCTGATGGCGAGCATGACGGTAGAGGAAAAGGTCGGCCAGCTGGTGCAGGGGGATATTGCCAGCATCACGCCGGATGATCTCCGCAAGTACCGGCTCGGCTCGATCCTGGCCGGCGGCAACTCCGACCCGGGCGGCCGTTACGATGCCTCGCCGGCCGAGTGGCTGGCGCTGGCCGACGCCTTCTATGCGGCATCGATGGACACTTCGCAGGGCGGCAAGGCGATTCCGGTGCTGTTCGGCATCGATGCCGTGCACGGGCAGAGCAACATCATCGGCGCGACCCTGTTCCCGCACAACATCGGCCTGGGTGCGACCCGCAATCCGGAACTGCTGCGCCGGATCGGTGAAATCACCGCGCTGGAGACCCGTGCCACCGGCATGGAGTGGGCGTTCGCACCCACCGTGGCCGTCCCGCAGGATGACCGCTGGGGGCGCACCTATGAGGGCTACTCCGAATCACCCGACGTGGTGGCCAGCTATGCCGGTGCGATGGTCGAGGGCCTGCAGGGCAAGGTGGGCACGCCTGCCTTCCTGGACGGTCGCCATGTGATCGCGTCGGTAAAGCACTTCCTGGGCGATGGCGGCACGGCCGATGGCAAGGATCAGGGCGATACCCGGATCAGTGACGCCGAGCTGGTACGTATCCACGCGGCCGGGTATCCACCGGCGATTGCCGCGGGCGCACAGACCGTCATGGCGTCCTTCAACAGCGTCAACGGTGAAAAGATGCACGGTCACAAGCCGTACCTGACCGATGCGTTGAAGGGCCGCATGCATTTCGGTGGGTTCGTGGTGGGCGACTGGAACGGCCACGGGCAGGTCAAGGGCTGCACCACCACCGATTGCCCGGCCACCCTCAATGCCGGCCTGGACATGGCCATGGCGTCGGACAGCTGGAAGGGCTTCTATGACACCACGCTGGCCGCAGTGAAGGCGGGCACCATCGCCCCGCAACGCCTGGACGATGCGGTGCGCCGGATCCTGCGGGTCAAGATGCGGCTGGGCCTGTTCGAGGCGGGCACGCCATCGTCGCGCGCGGTCGGTGGGCAGTTCGCGCTCATCGGCGCCCCGGCGCATCGTGAGGTCGCACGGCAGGCGGTGCGTGAATCGCTGGTGTTGCTGAAGAACCAGGGCGGCGTGCTGCCGTTGTCGCCGAAGCAACGCATCCTCGTCGCCGGTGACGGTGCCAACGACGTCGGCAAGCAGGCGGGCGGATGGACGCTGAACTGGCAGGGCACCGGCACCACCCGCAAGGATTTCCCGAATGCAGACACCATCTTCGAGGGCATTGCGCAGCAGGCGAAGGCCGCTGGCGGTCAGGCGGAGCTGGCGGTGGACGGGAAGTATGCGACCAAGCCGGACGTCGCCGTGGTGGTGTTCGGGGAGAACCCCTATGCAGAGTTCCAGGGAGACCTGCCGACACTGGCCTACAAGCCGGGGGACGACACCGATCTTGCGTTGATCAAGCGACTGAAGGCCGAGGGCATTCCGGTGGTTGCGGTGTTCCTGAGCGGGCGCCCGCTGTGGGTGAACCGGGAGATCAATGCCGCCGACGCGTTCGTGGCGGCCTGGCTGCCCGGCTCGGAAGGCGCCGGCATTGCCGATGTGCTGATGCGTGGGCCGGGAGGCGATGTGCAGCACGACTTCAAGGGCAAGTTGAGCTTCAGCTGGCCGCGCACGGCAACGCAGTACGTCAACAATGTGGGGCAGAAGGACTACGCCCCGCAGTTCGCCTTCGGTTTCGGCCTGACTTACGCCGATAACGGCGATCTGGCCGCGTTGCCGGAAGTGTCCGGCGTTACCGGCAATGAAGGCGCGGGCGGCGTGTTCTTCGCGCGCGGTGATGCCGGCGCCGGCATGGCGCTGCGGCTGGAAGGCAGCACGGGGCAGGGCGTGACCGTCACCAAGGTGCCGGAGTCCCTTGATGGGGACCTGCTGCAGGTCACCGGCGTGGATCACCTGGCGCAGGAAGACGGTCGTCGGCTTGCGTGGACGGGCAAGGGCGAGGCGATTGCCGCGTTGCAGTCGCACACGGCGCTGGACCTGCAGCGCGAGAGCAACGGCGACCTGATGCTGTTGACCACGTTGCGCGTTGACGCCGCACCCCAGGGCGAGGCGTGGTTGTCGGTAGGCTGCGGTCCGGGCTGCTCGGCACGTGTTGCGCTTGGACCGACGCTGGCCAAGCTGCCCAAGGGTCAATGGACCCGCGTGGGCGTGCCCTTGAAGTGCCTGGCGGCGGCAGGCGCGGATGTCGGCAAGCTGGATCGCCCCTGGTCCATCGGGACGGCGGGCGCGATGACGCTCTCGGTGTCACGCGTCGCCCTGGGTGCCTTGAACGAGGCGGAGGCCACCATCGCATGCCCGGGCGCGTGACGATGCGTCGTGCAACATCAGCGCTTGGGTGGGCGCGCGACCGAGTCGCGCACCACCAGCCGGTGCGGCATGACGTGGTCGGTCAACACGCGCGTGTCCTCGCCCTTGCGGCGAATGGTGCGCAACAGAATATCGATGGCAGCGTCGGCCATTGCGGCGATGGGTTGGTGGATGGTGGTCAGCTCGGGCCAGACGGTGGTGGCGGCCGAGGTGTCATCGAAGCCCACCACCGACAGGTCGCGGGGCACGTCCAGGCCGCGCCGGTGCGCGACGGAGATCACCGCCGCGCCCATATCGTCGTTGCTGGCGAAGATCGCGGTGGGCGGCTGGCGCTGGGCCAGCAGCTTCTCGGCGGCGGCGAGCCCCGAGCGGTAGGTGTAGTCGCCCTGCTGCACCAGGCCGGGATCAACCTCCAGCCCGGCCGCGTGCAAGGCCGTCACAAAGCCGTCGTAGCGCCGTGCACTGGCACTGAGGTCCTTGCGCCCACAGATGAAGCCGATGCGGCTGTGGCCGTGCTGGATCAGGTGTTCGGCCAGTTCCTTGCCGGCCTGGAAGTCGTCGATGCGCACGCAGGAGATCCCGTTGCCCAGGTGGCCCGGTGCGATCGCGACCACCTGGATGCCGGCCTTGATGAGCTCGGTCACCGCCGGCTGCGACTCGCACAGCGGGGGCGGCAGGATGACGCCATCCACACGGCCGGCCAAGGCACGCGCGGCCTTGCGCTCGGCGGCGGGCTCGAAATCCTCCCAGTAGTCGACCACCAGCTGGATGGCGGCGTTGGACGCCACACGCAGCAGGCCGACCAGCAGTTCGCGCAGGTAAGCGCCGCTGGGATTGGTGTAGATCAGCGCAATGCGCGTGTGCTGTGCGGCGGCCAGCGTGCTGGCGGCCAGGTTGGGCGTATAGCCCAGTTCGCGCACCGCGCGCATCACGCGTTCGCGGGTGTCATCGCGCACCTTGCCCTGGTTGATCGCCCGCGACACCGTCATCGGCGACACCCCGGCCAGGGCTGCCACCTCGTCGATCGTCACGCCACTGGTTTTGCGACGGACGGATTTCTTCGGCTTGTCCAATACGCGCTCCCGTTTTTCGTTGCGACGCTGGCGCATCGAAGGCACGTCCGGAGCTTACAAGGTTTGCTGTCCCCACTGCGGTTCCGCTGGGATGTCGAGCGGTGTCATTGCATGGTGGGTGCGGTGATGGCGTTGTTGGCGTGCACCGGCACCGTGCACGCGGAGGATGGCTACGCGCTCTGGATGCGTTACGCGCCCCTCGAACCCGCGCTGGCGGCCGACTACCACACGCGCTTGGCGGAGGTGGTAGCCCCGGACCAGACACCCACGCAACGTGCCGCGCGCGAGGAGCTGGAACGTGGCCTCACCGGCCTGACAGGCAGCGCGCCGCGGATGCATATCGCGGCTGCCATCGACGCGTCACTGGTCATCGGCACACCGCAGTCGTCGACCTTGATCGCGCCGCTACGCCAGGAGATTGACGCGCTGGGCGACGAAGGCTATCTGCTCCGGCAGACCCGCATCGACGGACGCAACGTGCTGCTGGTGGCCGCGCCCCGGGACATCGGCGTGCTGTACGGCGTGTTCCATCTGCTGCGACTGCTGCAGACCGGCGCCTCACTGGATGCGCTGGAGGTGCGCGAATCGCCACGGATGCAGCTGCGGGTGCTCAACCACTGGGACAACCTGGACGGCCATGTCGAACGCGGCTACGCCGGTCGCTCGCTGTGGGACTGGCAGACGCTGCCGGAGTGGCACGACCCGCGCTACACCGACTACGCACGCGCCAACGCCTCGGTGGGTATCAACGGCACCGTGCTCAACAACGTGAACGCCAATGCGCAGAGCCTGGCGCCGGACTACCTCGCCAAAGCGGCGACGCTGGCGGACATGTTCCGGCCCTACGGTATCCGCGTGTACCTCAGCGTGCGTTTCAGCGCGCCCATCGAACTAGGCGGCCTGAAAACCGCCGATCCGCGCGATCCGGACGTACAGCGCTGGTGGCAGCACAAGGCCGACGAGATTTACGCGCGCATTCCGGATTTCGGCGGCTTCCTGGTGAAGGCCAATTCCGAAGGGCAGCCCGGTCCGCAGGACTACGGCCGCTCGCACGCCGACGGCGCCAACCTGTTGGCCGATGCGCTGGCTCCGCATGGCGGCGTGGTGATGTGGCGGGCGTTCGTCTACGCGCACGATGCTCCTGCCGACCGTGCCACACAGGCGTACACCGAATTCGCGGGGCTGGACGGCGCCTTCCGCCCGAACGTGATCCTGCAGGTGAAGAACGGGCCCATCGACTTCCAGCCCCGCGAGCCGTTCCACCCGCTGTTCGGGGCCATGCCGCGTACGCCGCTGATGATGGAAGTGCAGATCACCAAGGAATACCTCGGCTTCGCCACGCATCTGGTGTACCTGGGGCCGCTGTACGAAGAGGTGCTGCAGTCCCACACCCGTGGACCGGGCGCCACGGTGGCGCAGGCGCTGACCGGCATGGCCGGCGTCGCCAACATCGGCACGGATCGCACCTGGAGTGGCTCGCACTTCGACCCCGCCAACTGGTATGCCTTCGGCAGGCTGGCATGGAATCCGCAGCAGTCGGCCCGCGCCATCGCGGCGGACTGGGCGGCGATGACCTTCTCGCCAGACCCCGCGGTCGTGCAGCCCATTGTCGGGATGATGATGGCCTCGCGGGAGGCCGCCGTGAACTACATGACCCCGCTGGGCCTGCACCACCTGATGGCACGCGGACACCACTACGGGCCCGGCCCGTGGGTGGACGGCGGCCCGCGCGCGGACTGGACGTCGGTGTACTACCACCGCGCCGACCGCGATGGCATCGGCTTCGACCGGACCGCCCGTGGCAGCAACGCGGTGGGCCAGTACGCCCCTGACGTGGCCGCGCGGTACGGCGACCTGGCGCGGGTGCCGGAGCCGCTGCTGCTGTGGTTCCATCACGTGCCGTGGGAGCACCGCATGGCGTCGGGCAAGACGTTGTGGGACGAGCTGGTCGGGCGCTATTCGCAGGGCGTGCGCCAGGTCCAGGACATGCAGGCGACCTGGGCGAGCCTGGGGGGCAGGGTGGACCCGCAACGGCATGCACAGGTCACCGCGTTCCTGCGTATCCAGCTGCGCGAAGCACAGTGGTGGCGGGATGCGAGCGTGGCGTATTTCCAGTCGGTGAGCAGCAGGCCCCTGCCTGCCGGCGAGAGCGCCCCGCCACACCCGCTGGGCTGGTACCAGCGCCTGCAGTTTCCTTCCGCGCCGGGAGATGGGAAATGAGCCATAGGGCGTGGATTGGTTGGCTGCTGGCAATCGCGTTGGCGTGCTGCGTCATGCCGTCAACGGCGCAGGAACCGGTGACGACGCTGTTGCATCCGCTGTTCCAGGATCACGCCGTGCTGCAGCGCGACCAGCCGATTCCGGTCTGGGGCAACGCTGCACCGGGCACCACGGTGTCTGTCACATTGGCAGGGCGAACCGTCACCACGCGCGCGGAGGCCAGCGGTCGCTGGCAGGCACGGCTCACACCGCTCGCCGCTGGCGGTCCGTACGTATTGTCGGTGCGGGCAGGGAAGGCCAGCCAGGTGGTGCAGGATGTGCAGATGGGCGATGTCTGGTTGTGTTCCGGACAGTCGAACATGGAACTGCCGGTGTGGCGGGCACTCGACGCGGGCAGCGAGATCGCCTCGGCGACACACCCGATGATTCGCCTGTTCACCGTGCCCAAGGCGGTGGCCACCGTGCCGCAACAGCAGTTCGGCGCGCCGGTTGCATGGCACCCCGCGTCACCGGAGACGGTGCGCGACTTTTCTGCTGCCTGCTTCTACTTTGCGCGCGAGCTGCAGAAAACCGTCAACGTTCCGATGGGGCTGATCCAGGCGGCGTGGGGCGGCTCGCGGATCGAGGCCTGGACCAGCGCCGATGCGCTGCGCGCACAGGGCGGCATGGACCCGGCGCTCGACGTGCTCGCGCTGTATGCCCGCGATCCGGCCGCGGCAAACGCACGCTGGGGCACGCAGTGGCAGCACTGGTGGGCAACGCGCGAGGGGGCTGTCGCCGACGACCGGCCGTGGCAGCCAGACGCCGACGCCACGGGATGGCAAACGGCGCCGGCCATGCTTGGGGCATGGGAGCGCTGGGGCGTGCCGGCACTGTCCAGCTACAACGGCATGGTCTGGTACCGCAGCCAGGTGACCCTGACCGCCGCGCAGGCGGCGCAGGGTGCACGACTTGCGCTGGGCCCCATCGATGAGACGGACATGACCTGGGTGAACGGCGTGGCCGTGGGCAGCCAGTACGGTCCGGGCGAGGCGCGGTCGTATGCGCTGCCCACCGGTGTGCTGACCGCCGGTGCGAACACGGTGGTGATCAATGTGCTGGACACGTACGGCGACGGTGGCCTGGCAGGCCCTTCGGACGCCCACGCCGTGGCGCTCGACGATGGCACGCGGATCGCCCTGGATGCGCCTTGGCAGTACCGTGCCGCGCCGAGTGCGCAGGCACCGCCGTCCGCGCCGTGGCACGCCGCCACCGGCCTGTCGACGGTGTACAACGCCATGATTGCGCCGCTGGGCGCCTATGGTCTGCGCGGCATGCTGTGGTACCAAGGCGAATCCAACACGGGTGATGGTCCTGCCTACGCCGCACGGCTGCGCGGCCTGCGCGCTGACTGGCGCAGGCAGTTCGGCGCGCAGATGCCGCTGCTGGTGGTGCAGCTGGCCGGCTACGGTCAGCCGCCCGTGGCGCCGGTGGACAGTGGCTGGGCGCAGGTGCGCGAGGCGCAGCGGCGGGTCGCGGCCGAAGACCCGCGCACCGGGCTTGCTGTGGCCATCGACATCGGCGACGCGTACGACATCCACCCGCCCAACAAACAGGAGTTGGGCCGGCGCCTGGCTCGGGTGGCGCGCCACGTGGTGTACGGCGACCGGACGCTGGCACCCGCCGGCCCGACGGCCCGCACGGCGTCGCTCGCGGAGGGCAAGGTGCGGGTGGTGTTTGATGGTGTCACCGGCAGTTTGGTGACGACCGGTGCGAACGGCCCCATAGGGTTCGAGCTCTGTGACGCCGACGCACGGCACTGTGGCTATGCCGACGCGGTGCTGGAGGGGCGTGAGGTTGTGTTGGATTGCATGGATTGTCTGGAGCCGGCCAGCGGCCGGCACTACCGGGGTGCTGCGTTGCTTGTGCGCTATTGCTGGGCCGACGGTCCGGTCTGCACGCTGCGCGACAGCAGCGGTGCGCCGGCTGGGCCCTTCGAGCTTTCTCTTACCGCTGCGGAGGTTCGCTGATGCGTCTGCTGATGGCCACGGTCGTTCTGCTGTTGTCGGCGACGGTGTCGCCACTGGGCGCTGCGCCTGCGCCGCCGGTGTACTTCGATTGGTTCGAGTATTCGGGTCACGACGCGGCCTTTGAAACGCCCCTGCCAGCCGGTCACTACCGCAACCCGATCCTGGCCGGCTTCCATGCAGATCCGAGCATCGTCAGCGCGAACGGGCGCTTCTACCTGGTCAATTCCAGCTTCACCTACTTCCCGGGCATTCCGGTGTTCGAGAGCGTCGACCTGGTGCACTGGAAGCAGATCGGCAACGTGATCGACCGTCCGGGCCAGCTGGATTTCGATGGCCTGAGCGTGTCGCGCGGCATCTTCGCGCCGGCGATCGCGTACCACGACGGCATGTTCTATGTGGTCACCACCGCGGTGGACAGCGGTGGCAATTTCATCGCCACCGCGCGGGACCCTGCCGGCCCGTGGTCCGACCCGCACTGGCTGCCTGGCGTCGGCGGCATCGATCCGTCGCTGTTTTTCGACGAGGACGGCACCGTTTACCTGCTGAACAATGATGAGCCGCCCGGTCCGCAGCGCTACGAAGGCCACCGCGCGATATGGATGCAGCAGATCGACCTGGCCACCTTCCAGCCGGTGGGGCCGCGCAAGGTGCTGATCGACGGCGGCGTGGAGCCGGCGAAGAACCCGATCTGGATCGAAGGGCCACACCTGTACAAGCGCGACGGCTGGTACTACCTCTCCGACGCCGAGGGCGGCACCGGGCCACAGCATTCCCAGGTGGTGCTCCGCAGCCGCGACGTCTGGGGACCCTACGTGCCGTACGCGGACAATCCGATTCTCACCCAGCGCGACCTGCCCGATGACCGGCCGCTGCCGATCACCAATGCCGGGCATGCCGATCTGGTAGAAGGGCCGGACGGCTCCTGGTGGGCGGTGTTCCTTGCCAGTCGCAATTACGACACACGTCACTACAACACGGGCAGGGAGACGTATCTGCTTCCGGTGGAATGGCGGAACGGCTGGCCGGTGATCCTGCCGGCTGGCCAGGCCATCCCGTATGCGGTCAAGGCGCCGTCGTGGATGCAGGGCGAGGCGTCGCAGGCGCCTTCCACCGGCAACTTCGTCGAGCGCGACGCGTTCGATGCCCCGGTGCTGGGCACGGGATGGCTGCGCGTGCGCGTTCCCAAACAAGCCTGGGCAGACCTGCGCGGGCGGCCGGGCAGCTTGGCGGTGCATCCGCTGCCGGAGGATCTGGACACGCTGCGCAACCCGGCCTTCCTTGGGCGCCGCCAGCAGCATCTGCGCTTCGAGGCCAGCACCGCGATGACGCGCCCGGCGGCAGGGGTGGCGGCCGGCCTGGCCGCATTCCAGAGCGAGGCGTACTGGTATTTCCTCGGCGTCCGTAGCCTGGGCGGTGACCGTGTTGCGGTCTTCCTCGAAGCACGCGACGGCGGCGGCGCGACCAGGACGCTGGCCAGCCGGGAGCTGGACGCAACCCCGTCACTGCGCCTGCGGATTGCAGGTGACGCAGGCCACTATGCTTTCGCGTTCGATACCGCCGACGGGCGTGGCTGGCAGACGCTCGCCGACAACGTGGACGGCACTGTATTGAGTACCGATCGTGCCGGCGGTTTTGTCGGCGCCCTGCTGGGACCATTCGCGCGCGATGAGCGTGCCTTGAGGAGCAAATGATGACGCGCATGCCCATCGTCCGCACGCTGGCGCTATGCGCCGCCGCTGCCCTGGCGAACGCCGGTTACGCCGCCGCCCCCCAGCCCTGGCTCGACACCTCGGCCAGCTTCGAAACCCGGGCGGCCGCGCTGGTGGCGCAGATGAGCCTGGAAGAGAAGGCGGCGCAGATGCAGAATGCCGCGCCTGCCATCGAGCGTCTCGGCGTGCCGGCCTACGATTGGTGGAACGAAGGCCTGCACGGCGTCGCGCGGGCAGGGCAGGCCACGGTGTTTCCGCAGGCCATCGGGCTGGCGGCCACGTTCGATGTGCCGTTGATGGGGCAGGTGGCGACCACCATCAGCGACGAAGCGCGCGCCAAGCATCACCAGTTCGTCCGTGAAGGATCGCATGGCCGCTATCAGGGGCTGACCTACTGGTCGCCGAACATCAACATCTTCCGTGACCCACGCTGGGGGCGGGGCCAGGAGACCTACGGTGAGGACCCGTACCTCACCGCGCGGATGGGCGTCGCCTTCGTGCAAGGCCTGCAGGGCGACGACCCGGTGTATCGCAAGCTCGACGCCACGGCCAAGCACCTGGCCGTGCACAGTGGTCCCGAGGCCGACCGCCACCACTTCGACGCCCGCCCGAGCAGACGCGACCTGTATGACACCTACCTGCCGGCGTTCGAGGCGCTGGTGAAAGAGGGGCAGGTAGATGCGGTGATGGGCGCCTACAACCGGGTCTACGGCGAGTCCGCCAGCGCCAGCCAGTTCCTGCTGCGCGACGTGCTGCGCCGCGACTGGGGCTTCAAGGGCTATGTGGTGTCCGATTGCTGGGCCATTGTCGACATCTGGAAGCATCACAAGATCGTGCCCACTCGCGAGGCTGCGGCGGCGCTGGCGGTCACGAACGGCACCGAGCTGGAGTGCGGCCAGGAATACGCGACGCTGCCGGCGGCCGTGCGGCAGGGCCTGATCAGCGAGGCGGAGATCGACGATGCGGTGACGCGCCTGTTTACCGCGCGGATGCGGCTGGGCATGTTCGATCCACCCGAGCGCGTGCGCTGGGCGCGGATTCCCGCGTCGGTGAACCAAGCCCCGGCACACGATGCGCTGGCCTTGAAGGCCGCCCAGGAATCGCTGGTGCTGCTGAAGAACGATGGCGTCCTGCCGCTGTCACGCAGCCTCAAGCGCATTGCCGTGGTCGGTCCCACTGCCGATGACACCATGGCACTGCTCGGCAACTACTTCGGCACGCCGGCAGCACCGGTGACGATCCTGCAGGGCATCCGCGATGCGGCCCAGGGCGTGGAGGTGAAGTACGCGCGCGGCGTGGACCTGGTCGAAGGGCGCGACGATCCCGGTGCAACGCCGTTGATTGAAGCGGCCTACCTGCGCCCCTCGGCCGATTCCCCCGAACGCGGCCTGCGCGGTGAGTACTTCCGCACGGCCGATCTTTCCGGGACGCCGGCGCTGGTCCGCACCGATGCACAGATCGGCTTCCGCTGGGACCGGGGTTCACCGACCGACAATCTGTTGGCCCGCGGCGAGGCGGCGCCGGGGCAGGGCATTCCCAGCGACGGGTTCAGCATCCGCTGGAGTGGCCAGCTGCTGCCGCCAGTGTCGGGCCGCTACCGGATCGAGGCCGCTGCCGACGACGGCTTCCGCCTCTACGTGGACGGCAAGCGGGTACTGGACCATTGGGCCAACAGCGACCGCCTGCGCAGCGACGGCGTGGCGCTGGATCTGCAGGCGGGCCGTGCGTACGACCTGAAGCTGGAGTACTACGATGCCGAGCGCGACGCCGGCGTACGCCTGGGCTGGCGCATGCCGGGCGCAAAGCCGCCGTTCGAGGAGGCGCTCGATGTCGCCCGCAGCGCGGATGTGGTGGTGTTCGTCGGCGGCCTGACCGGCGACGTGGAGGGCGAAGAGATGACGGTCAACTACCCCGGCTTTGCCGGTGGCGACCGCACCGACCTGCGCCTGCCCGCGACGCAGCGCGCCCTGCTCGAAGCGCTGCATGCCACCGGCAAACCGGTGGTGATGGTGCTGACGGGGGGTTCGGCGCTGGCGGTGGAATGGGCCCAGGCGAATCTGTCCGCCATCCTGATGAGCTGGTATCCCGGGCAACGCGGCGGCACCGCCGTGGGCAACGCGCTGTTCGGCGACGTCAACCCGGGTGGTCGGCTGCCGGTGACGTTCTACACCGCAGACCAGGCGATGCCGGCGTTCGACGATTACACGATGGAAGGTCGCACCTACCGCTACTTCCGCGGCACGCCGCTGTATCCCTTCGGCTACGGGCTGTCCTATACCCGGTTCGACTACGGCAGGCTCCGCATCGATGCGCCCCGCATTGTCGACAACGGAACGCTCAAGGTGCAGGTGGACGTGACCAACACCGGCAAGCGCGCGGGCGATGAAGTGGTGCAGCTGTATGTGCGACGCCTGGCCGCCGGAGCAGGGGACGCGCAGCAGACCCTGCGTGGCTTCCAGCGCGTTCACCTGGCCCCGGGCGAGCGGCGCACCGTGGCATTCAACCTGGACGCGCACCAGGCGCTGCGCGGGTACGACGAAGCGCGCGGCGCCTATGTCGTGCCGCCCGGGGCGTACGAGGTGCGGATAGGCGGCTCAAGCGCCGATGCCCGCGTGCAGGCCCGATTCAACGTGGAGGCGAATCGTGACTGATTCGCGCCCCATGGAGACACCCGAGCACACGCTGTCGATCCGGGAGAAGCTGGGCTACAGCCTGGGCGACCTTGCGGCCAACCTGATCTTCCAGACGCTGATCACCTACCTGGCCTTCTTCTATACCGATGTGTACCGGTTGCCGCCCGCCACGGCGGCCACGATCATTTTCGTGATCGGTCTGCTGGGTGCGTTTGTGTTTACTCCGCTGATCGGCATCGCGGCCGACCGCACCGCCACCCGCTGGGGAAAGTTCCGTCCCTGGATCCTGTGGACGGCGATCCCGTTCGGCGTGTTGTCGCTGCTGGCGTTCAGTACGCCGGACCTCGGTGAGCACGGCAAGGTCGTCTACGCCCTGACCACCTATGGCCTGCTGATGCTGGTGTATGCGGCCAACAACCTGCCGTATTCCGCGCTCAGTGGCGTCCTGACCGGCAGCATGGCCCAGCGCAACAGCCTGTCGGCCTACCGCTTCGTGGCGGTGATGATCGCGCAGTTCATCATCCAGGTGCTGCTGTTGCCGCTGGTATTGATCCTGGGCGACGGCGATCGCGTGCAGGGCTTCGAGCGGGTGATGACCGTCTTCGCGGTAGTGGGAACGCTGTTCTTCCTGATCACCTTCGCCACCACGCGCGAGCGCATCGTGCCTGCCAAGGAACAGACGGGTGGCGTGCTGCAGGATCTGACCGACCTGCTGCACAACCGGCCGTGGAAAGTGATGCTGGCCCTCACTGTGCTGGTCTTCATCAACCTGGCCCTCAAGGGCGGCACGTACATCTACTACTTCCAGTACTACATGAGCGAAGCCGCATTGGCGGGCTTCCTCGACACGTCTGGCTTCAACCACTTCATCGGGGGATTGAACGCGACGCTCAATGGATGGGGTCTGTCCGGCTTCACCTGGCCGGAGGATCCGGCGACCTCTGCGTTCAGCCTGTTCAACGCCTGCGGCATCCTCTGCATGATCCTGGGCATTGGCGTGTCCCGCCATCTCGCCGATCGCTTCGGCAAGCGCAGTGTCTTTGGCGGCGCACTGCTGGTATCCACCGTGTTTCTGCTTGCGTTCTACTTCCTTCCGCCCACGGCGGTTGCCGTGGGCTTCGCGGCCTTCATGCTGCACGGGTTCTTCTACGGCATCACCATCCCGTTGCTGTGGGCGATGATCGCCGACGTCGCCGATTACTCCGAATGGAAGAACCACCGGCGCGCCACCGCGATCATCTTTTCGGCCATGTTGTGTGGCCTGAAGATCGGCCTGAGCATCGGCGGCGCACTGGTCGCCGGCATTCTGGCGCACCACGGCTACCTGGCGGGCGCGGAACAGCAACCCCAGGCCGTGGTGGACGGCATCCGTCTGACCGTGAGCGTGTACTGCTCCCTTCCGTTCCTGCTCGCGGTCGTGCTGCTCCTGCTCTATGAGATCGACAAGAAGATGGAGGCCCGCATCGAGCAGGACCTGCATGCGCGCCGGCAGGCGGGCAACGTGGATCACCTCACGGCACGCGCCATCTCCCAGCCGCTGGTGACCCACATCTACACGGCCGATCCGTCCGCCCATGTGTTCGAGGGGCGCCTGTACATCTACCCGTCGCACGATATCGACAGCGGCGCGCCCTTCGACGATGAGGGCGGTCACTTCGGCATGGAGGACTACCACGTATTGCGGATGGACACGCCCGACGGCGAGACCACCGACTGCGGCGTGGCGCTGCATGTCCGCGACGTGCCGTGGGCCGCACAGCAGATGTGGGCGCCCGACGCGGCCAGCCGGGACGGGCGCTATTACCTGTATTTTCCGGCCAAGGACAGGCAGGGTGTGTTCCGCATCGGTGTAGCCGCGTCACATCGCCCGGAGGGTCCGTTCACCCCCGAACCCGAGCCGATGGAGGGAACGTACTCGATCGATCCTGCGGTGTACGAGGACGACGACGGCACGCATTACCTTTATTTCGGCGGCATCTGGGGCGGTCAGCTGCAGAAGTACCGGGACAACCGTTACGACGCGGCGCACGAAGAGCCGCCCGGAGACGCGCCTGCACTCGGCCCGCGGGTCGGCCGACTCGATGCCGGTATGACCCGCCTTGCCGAACCCACGCGCGAGATCGTCATCCTGGACGAGCACGGGCAGCCGCTGCGCGCCGACGACCACGCGCGCCGGTTCTTCGAGGGACCGTGGCTGCACAAATACCAGGGGCGCTATTACCTGTCGTACTCCACGGGTGACACCCATCTGCTCTGCTATGCCGTGGGCGACAGCCCGTACGGACCGTTCACCTATGGCGGCGTGATCCTCACGCCGGTGGTGGGCTGGACCACGCATCACTCCATCTGCGCCTTCGAGGGGCAGTGGTACCTGTTCTACCATGACGCCGTGTTGTCCGGCGGGGTGACCCACCTGCGCTCGGTCAAGTGCACACCGTTGCACATGAACGTGGACGGCAGTATCCGGACGATCAATCCCTATGGCGCCTGAAACAGCAGTGCCCAAGGACGATGCGCAGGCCCCGATGCCTGCCGGCCGCCTGCACTGGTTGCGGTCGGGCAAGTTGGAGGTCGCACTCGCCCCGGAAGCCGGTGGACGTATTGCCCAGCTCCGCTACGACGGCGTGGATTGGCTGGTGGGCCCGGACGAGGTGGGGCAGGCAACCATCGCGTGGGGGTGCTACCCGATGGTGCCCTGGGCCGGACGGATCCGGCAGGGGCGCTTCCGCTTCGATGGCCGGCGTTTCGGGCTGCCGGTGAACTTCGGTGGGCACGCCATCCATGGGGTAGGGTTCTCCCGGTCCTGGCGTATCGACAGCGTTGGTGCGGACAGCGCCACGCTGACGCTCGCGCTTCCAGAGGATGGTTACTGGCCCTTCGGCGGCGTTGCGACGCAGGCCATCCATGTCCGGTCCAACCGCCTGGAGCTACTGCTCGCTGTGCAGGCCGGTGACCAGGCCATGCCCGCCGTACTCGGCTGGCACCCATGGTTCCGGAAGCCGGAGCAACTGCTGTTCGCCCCCAGGGCGATGTATCCGCGGGATGGTGAGGGCATTGCCACGTTACCCTGCGGCAGCCCCGCGTCCGGGCCTTGGGATGACTGCTTCATCAACCAGGGCGACGTGACCCTGGTGTCGGCGGGCCAGCGGCTGCGGCTGCGGGCGGACACCGATCACTGGGTGGTCTACGACGGTGCGCCGCACGCAACGTGTGTCGAGCCACAGACCGGACCGCCGGATGGTTTTACGCTGGCGCCGAATCGACTGGAGCCGGGGCAGCAGCTGCAGCTGAGGTTCGAGCTTGAGTGGGAAGGCGACGACCTGGGGTAGCACCGGAACCGTCGCCCCCGATGTCTCAGGGGGGATCGCCGGCATCCAGACCCAGGGCAAGGGAGGCTGAGGCCTCGGCGTGTATCCAGCTGCAAAACGCGTCCGTCGCTGCCTGGCGGTGGCCCTTTGACGGCCGGATGATCCAGAACGCATAGGCATTGGGAAGATGGTTCTCAACGGGCCTCACAAGGCGTCCCCGATGCAGATCGTCCTCTACCAAGGGCGCCAACCCCAACGCAACGCCGTGCCCGTGGATCGCTGCCTCCTGGGCCAGATAGAGACTGGGAAACACGGGGCCGGCGTCAGCGTGTACGCCCTGCAGGCCAGCCGCCTGAAGCCATGCCGCCCAATCGGGAACGCCCGGTCGCCCCTCAGCGCTTTGATCGTGGATGAACGCGACATGGGCGAGATCGGCGGGCGATGCAATCGGCCTTCCATCCTTCCGTGACGTGCCCGGGGCGCATACCGGCAACACCGGGGCGTCCATCAATTTCTCAACCTGCACGCCCGGGTATGTCCCCAGGCCGTACCGGATCGCGACATCGACCTGCTCCTGGCCAACGTCGACCAGCTGATCGGTGGTCAGCACCCGCACGTGGATATCCGGGTGCGCCTCGTGGAACCGGTGAAGCCGGGGCGCCAGCCACTTCGCGGCGAACGACTCCATGGTGCTGACACGCAGATGGCCGGGTTCGGCCGGTGCGGCTCGGTCCAGTGCGAGATCGAGCATTCCGAAAATCTCGGCGAGCGACGCCGCAAGAGTGGCGCCCTGCGCGGTGAGCGTCACGGCCCGGTGGCCGCGCTCGAAGAGCTCGGTACCCAGGTAGGCTTCGAGTCGTTTGACCTGGTGACTCACCGCCGCCGGTGTGACGAACAGCTGGGTAGCGGCCTTCTGGAAGCTGAGGGATCGTGCTGCGGCCTCAAACGCTCTCAACGCATTCAAGGGAGGGGCGTGGCGCGGCTTCATCAGGCGTTCCTACCAGCACGGGTGACCGATCTTATCAGGTTAGTTTTAGTAACTTGAAGGTCAAATCTTCTCGTTTGTCGGCGTCTGCACACCCGTCAATCATGGCGGCCTCCATTCAACGGGAAGCCGCTGTGCATCTGAAACCGCTGGGTCCGGACGTGTTCTTGTGCGTTGGCGAGGACCACCACTCCGTTGCAACCGTGTTCCTCGATGGCAATGACGCGCTGCTGGTGGATGCACTGGGAAGCGCAGCGGACGCGGCTGCGTTGCGCGTGCTGATCTGCGACGAGCTAGGGAAAACGGTGCGCGTCATCGTCGCCACCCATTTCATGAGCGACCACATCGCGGGGCTCTCGGCCTTCCCCGATGCCATGGTCATCGCGCACCGCAATTACCGCCACACCTTCCTCTCACAGAACCGCCGTGTCGACGCGTTTTACCGCGAGCCGCAGGTGGTGTTCGACAGTGCGATGCGTATCCGCTGGGGCCGCCATGAGCTTCGCCTGCTGCACAATCCCGGCAAGACGATGGATCACATCAGCGTGGATGTTCCCACCGCCGACCTGGTCTGCGTCGGCGACAACATCGTGGGCAACATCGTCTACCTCTCAAATGCCGACCCGGTCCAGATTCGAACGGCCATTGGTCGGGTGAAGCAGTTCGGGCGCGGCACTGTCGTCGGCGGACACATGGGGCGCTTTGACGCTGCCGTGCTCGACAACGCAGTGCACTACCTCGACCGGATCCGCCAGAACGTGGTGGCGATACGCGCGCAAGGCGAGGGTGAATCGCTGGCGTCCCGGTTGGCCACCCTTCGGATCGGGGACTGCCTGGCGCCCGGCGTCGAGGCAAACGCGTTCGAAACGGCGTGGCATCTGCGCAATCTGGAGGCCATCGAATCCCAGGGCATCTTTGAGCTGGACACCTACCTGGCCCGTTCGGCGGATGTCGCATGAGCGGCGACGTGCCAGAGGGCGCACGCATGGGCCGCCGCGTCTTTCTTTCCGGTCTCGCCGCTGGCGCCACGGCCGCGCTGTTGCCGGTCTCCCGCGCCGCCGCACGGCCAGCGTTGGACGACCTGCGGATTCAGCGGCTTGCGTGGGCGGGCATTCGCCTGCAGCTGCCAGGCGCAACCTTGTTCATCGATCCCCTGACCAACGCCGCAGAGTGGGGCAGGGCGCTGCCCGATGTCCTGGTTCCCGTTGAGGGCGGAATCGGCGACACGACGGTATTGCTGACGCACGTCCACTCGGACCACTTCGACGCCGGGGCGGTGGCGCAGGCGCTGCGGAACGGCGGGCGCTTGATCTACCCCGAGGGGACCCATCCGCTTCCCGTGCCTGCGGGCGCCCGGGCACGGCCCGCAACGCTTTGGGAGCCGCAGTTGCTGGGTGACTTCACCGCCACGGCGGTACCCGCCTCGGACGGATACGGCGACACTCAAGTCTCCTGGGTGGTGTCGGCGGCCGGCCGGCGGATATTCCATGGAGGAGACACGATGTGGCATGGCCACTGGTGGAAGATCGGCCGCCAGCTCGGCCCCTTCGACGTGGCGTTCCTGCCGATCAACGGCGCCAGGTTCGGATGGCGCACGCCCGTCAGCGGGCAGCCGGGCGTCCTGACGCCCGAGCAGGCCATCGCCGCTGCCACCGTGCTGGGCGCGCGTACTGTGGTGCCGATTCACTACGGCATCTCGGGCGTTGATGCGTATCAGGAAGTGGACGATCCTCTTGGTGCCCTGATCCGGGTGGCGCAGGGGACGGCCATCGGGGTCCAATCAGTGCAGCCGGGAGCGTGGGTGGCGTGGCGTTGAAGTCCTGCTGCAACGTCGACGCGCCCAGCCAAAAGCCACTCACCGCCACGGGAACCTGCATGAAGAACCTTGCCCTCGCTGCTTTCATTGCCTCGATCGTTGTCAGTCCCCTGTCCCATGCGACGGAGGATTCAGGGCCGTCGCGGCCCTCGCTGGGTGCGCTGCAGCGCATCATCGAGTCCCGCAGTCCGGAGACGACGGTCGCCACGCCTGACCATGATCGGATCACCGCCCAACGCATCGATATCGTCGACGAGAACGGGGTGATCCGCATGACCCTTTCAGGCCGCACCCCGGCCCCGATCATCGACGGTATCCAATACCGCCGGGCGTTCAACGTCGCCGGGCTGGTGCTTTACGATGACAAGGGCAGCGAGCGCGGCGGCTTCGGCACCGCCGATGTGGACGGGGGGATGGCCGTTCTGGCCCTGGATCACCCGGCGATGGATGCCATCGGCTGGCGCGTCTCGCCGGACGGCGAGGTGGCGTTCTCGATCAACCAGGCGCCGCCACTGCTGCGCGAACCGGCCCTCGGCAATCGCTTGGTTCCCGGGGTCAAGACGTCCACGCGCATCCGCATGCTGGTGGATGCAGGCGGAACCCCTGCGATCGCGTTGAACGACAAGGCCGACAAGACACGCCTGCGGCTGACGGTAACCGAAGAAGGCTACGGCGCCATCGAGTTCCTCAACGCACAAGGGGAAGTCATTCACACCCTGGCGCCAGAGGCGGAAGCGGAGCTGGCTAAGGCGCAGTAGATCCAGCGCTGAAGCAGGGTAAGGGTGTTACACGGCACTTGGGGTTGAAGCGCTATCTGGAGAACTGACGCACATGCAGATTGAAGAATACGAAGAGCGGCTTCGCGTTGCCATGCTGCACAGCGATGTGGCGGAGCTGGACGTCCTGATTGATGACGACCTGGTGTTCGTCGGGCCAGGGGGCGGCATCTATACGAAGGCGGATGACCTGCAGCTGCATCGCTCGGGGGCGCAACGCATGTCTCAAGCGGACTGGCATGCTGTGGAAGTGCGTTGGTACGGTACGACATGCGTCACCGTGGTAACTGCGGCGCTGTCTGGCACGCTCATGGGAGAGTCATTCTCGGGCCGGTTCCGTTATCTGCGCACCTGGGTGCAGAAAGAGGGTGTGTGGCGCGTGGCTGCCGGTAGCGTGTCGGCGATCAGCGAATAACGGGCCATCACGCCCCCGGCCTCCCCGTCGGCACGCTGTTGTCACGTTCGTGCCAGGGCGGGAGCGCCAGCGCATGGGCTTTGAGCATGGCTAGGATGCGCGCATGCACCGCATCCCTCTCCGTATGCGCGCATTGATCAAGAATCTCTCCAGCCAGCGCCTCAAACTGCGGCCAGAACTGCGCCGGGTGGCGCACCTCTGCCAACCAGTGGACCAGCATTTCGGCCAGCCCATCAAGCTGCGCCTGTATGTCGGGGCGCTTGTTCATCCCGGAGCGGCACCCAGATCCAGCGCGACACGGTAGTAATGGCCGTCGTCGCGGAGCAGGACGGTGAGGTCCGGCTGCAGGACGTCATCCACATGCAGGGTCGGCTGACCTTCCGCGGTGCGGGTCACCACGAACTCGTACAGGCTGCGCCCGAAGCGGTAGCTCAGTTCGAACGACGGCCAGTGATCGGGCAGGCAAGGTTCAAGCGAAAGTCGATCACCGTCGCGACGGATGCCGAGCAGGGATTCCACCAGCAGGCGATACATCCACCCGGCCGACCCGGTGTACCACGTCCAGCCGCCTCGCCCGACGTGCGGCGACACGGCGTAGACATCGGCGGCCAACACATAGGGTTCGACGCGGTAGGTCTGGACCGCCTCGGCGTCCAGCGTGTGGTTCAGGGGGTTGATCATGCCGGCCAGCTCCCAGGCACGCACCGCATCGCCCTGCTGTGCGAATGCCATCGCTGCCCACACCGCCGCGTGGGTGTACTGGCCGCCATTCTCGCGCACGCCCGGTACGTAACCCCGAATGTAGCCGGGGTCCTCCGTGGTCTGGTCGAAGGGCGGGTCGAGGAGCTGGATCAGCTTGGCGTCCTTTCGCACCAGATGCGTGTACAGCGAATCCAGGGCCTGCGTGGCACGCTCAGGCGCGGCCACGCCCGACAGCACCGACCAGCTCTGGGAGATCGAATCGATGCGGCACTCCTGATTCTGTGACGAGCCCAACATGGCGCCGTTGTCGAACCAGGCACGGCGATACCACGCGCCGTCCCAAGCATGCTGTTCCAGGTTCTGGCGCAGGCGTTCGGCCTGTTCTTCGCACCATTGCGCACGGGAGGCATCGCCACGCGCGTTGGCCAGCCCGATGAAGCGGCGAAGCGTGTCATGCAGGAAGAACCCGAGCCACACACTTTCACCGCGCTGCTGGTCGCCGACGCGGTTCATGCCATCGTTCCAATCGCCGCTGCCCATCAACGGAAGCCCGCGTTCGCCGAGCAACCGGCACCCGCGTTCCAGCGCGACGACGCAGTGTGCATACAACGTGCCGCGCTGTGCCGAAAGGGTGGGCATGTCGTAGTAGCCTTCCTCCTCCGGGGTCACCGCGCGCCCCTCGATGAAGCCGACCACTTCGTCCAGCACGCTGGCGTCGCCGGTGACCTCCAGGTAGCGGCATGCGCCCTGGGGCAGCCACAGATAGTCGTCCGAGCAGCGGGTGCGCACGCCGCGACCTTGCGGCGGGTGCCACCAGTGCATCACATCGCCTTCGGTGAACTGGTGTGCCGCGCAGAGCAGCAGGTGTTCGCGGGTCAGGTCCGGGCGCGCGTGTACGAGGGCGAGCGCGTCCTGCAGCTGGTCGCGGAAGCCGAACGCGCCGCCGGACTGATAGTAGCCACTGCGTGCCAGGTAGCGACAGCCCAGGGTCTGGTAGACCAGCCAGCCATTGGCCAGTGCGTCGAATGCCGGGTCCGGCGTGCGTACCTGCACCGTGGCCAGCACATTGCGCCAGTGGATGCGCACGGCGTCCAGCGCATCGATGGCTTCCTGATTGCCCTGGCGGCTTCGTGCCAACGCCAGCGTTTCCTCGCGGTCGCGCCCCGCGCCAAGGCGGAACGTGGTTTCACTGCGGTCGCCCGGCGCCAGCTCCAGCGGCACCTGGATCGCCGCGCAGGGATCCATGCCCGCACCGGCCCGTGCATCCAGACGCTCGCGACGCAACGCCGCCGGTGCGTGCAATCCGCCGTTGCGGCCGATGAACTCCAGGCGGTCACAGGTCCAGCCGCAGCCCTCGGCATCGGTGTCGAAGAAGGCCATCCGGCCGCCGAACTCGGTGCTGTAGCTGTTGCGCGCCAGCAGCGCCCCGGTCTGCGGGTCGCGTTCGGTAACCACGTGCATGCGCGACTTCGGGCGCAGGTCACCCATGACCCACTCCACATAGCCGATGGCCGACAGCCGCCGTGGCCGGCCCGACAGGTTGTGCAAGCGCAGGACCGAGAACTTCAGTGGTGCGGTGACATCGACGAAGACCCACAACTCGCTGGCGATGCCGTCTTCGATGTGCTCGTAGACCGTGTAGCCAAAGCCGTGGCGGGTACGGTAGGCACCGGTGCCCCGGCATGGCAGCGGCATCGGCGACCAGACACGACCGGTGTCCTCATCGCGCACGTAGAAGGCTTCGCCGCCGGTATCGGATACCGGATCGTTGAGCCAGGGCGTCAAGCGGAATTCGTGTGCGTTTTCAAACCAGGTATAGCCCGGTGCACTCTCGCTGACGACCGTACCCAGGCGGGCGTTCGCGATCACGTTGGCCCACGGCGCCGGGGTCGGGGCGCCTTCGCGCACGACCACAACGTACTCGCGGCCGTCCTCGCTGAAACTGCCGGTGCCGTTGTCGAATCGGCCGGCGCCGCGGTACGGAAGGAACGGCCACGGGTCGTCCACCTCTTCGTCGTGCTCAACGCCCGGGGGCAGTCCGGGTTCGGGTCCCGGGTCGGCGACGACGGGCAGCCCGGGCGTCGCGTCCATCGCCAGTGCCAGCTCCTGCTGCTCCGCCTGCGGCACCAGGGCCGGAATGCGTCGTACAGGCAGCGGCTGGCGCCCCACCTGGGCGGCCAGCGTGCCGTCCTCGTCGCTGAGCACCACCCGTGCCACGGCCTGCAGCAGAACGCGGTCCTCGTGGCTCATGTTCTGCACCGGCCGCACGAAAATGCCGCCGGGGCGATCCAGCAGGCCCGTCTCCGAACTGGCGGCCACCATCCCCAGGATCTGGTCCTGCAGTTCCTGCCGATAGCCGGCCTTGCTGTCGTTCCAGATGACCAGATCGGTGTTGAGTCCCTTCTGGCGCCAATACGCATGCGCCTGCACCAGTTGCCTGACCAGTTCCACGTTCTCCGCGTCGGTGACCTTGAGCAGGACAATGGGCAGGTCGCCCGAGATGGCATGGCCCCACAGCCCGGATTGCCCCCGCTGGTTCTGCTGCAGGACCGCGTCGCCCGCGCGCAGCAGCGGATTGGCATACAGCACGTGGCTGGCCAGGCGCTCGTACAGCGAGGCTTCGGCCTGGCTGGCATTGATCTGCCGGCGTACCACCTGGCTGTGTGTCCAGGACAGGTCGAAGACGCGGTCTGCCAGGCGGCGATCACGGTACTTGTCGACCATCGCCTCGCAACCGGTGCGGTCGGCACCGATGCCAAACACCATGTCCAGTTGCACGGTCTGCTCGGGTTCCAGCACCACCCGCACGCGGATGGCGACGATCGGGTCGAGCACCGAGCCGTCCGTGCCGGATAGGTCGATATCGGTGGTCAACGCCTGCGGCGTCCGCGGCGTGTTGCCACGGCCCAGGAAGCGCGCACGGTCGGTTTCGTAGGAGATCGACACGACCTCGGCGTCATGCACCGCGACCAGATGGAACATCCACGGTGGTACCTCATCGTGCGAACGGGGCCGGCGCGTACAGAGCACGGCCTGCTTGGCGGCCAGGATCTCGCTCTGCACGAAGAGGTTGCTGAACGCCGGATGCGCATCGTCGGACGCTGCAGGTGCCAGCACCACTTCGGCATAAGTGGTGATTTCCACCGTGCGCTGGCGACGGCCGCGGTTGGTCAGGCGCAGGCGCCTGAGCTCAATGTCGTCCTCGGCCGAGATGGCGACCTGCAGATGGCTCTCGCAGCCGCGGCGGGCACCCCGGAACTCCGCCTTGGCGTCGGAGAAGATCGCCTCGTAATGGTCCAGCGCCACGCAGGTGGGCTGGTAGGCGGCAGACCAGAACTCGCCGCTGTCCACGTCACGCAGGTAGCAGAACGACCCCCAAGCATCGGTGGTGCCGTCCTCGCGCCAGCGGGTGAGCGACAGATCGCCGTGGCGGCTGTAGCCGCCGCCGGCATGGGTCAGCATGCCGTGGTAGCGCCCGTTGGAAAGCAACTGCACTTCCGGGCGCGGGCCCGCCGGGTCGCGCAGGACGCGCAGGGAGGTTTCGTGCTCGGCCATGGCCGAGTGCTCGCCCAGGGCTTCGACCTCATGCGGATGGAATACACCGATGCGCGGGATGCGTTCCTGCAGCAGCAGCAAGGTGGCCTGGAACTCGGTATCGGCAACGAAACGGCGCTGCATCGGCTGGTCGCGCAACAGGTAATCGAGCGACAGCAGGCCCATGCCCTGGTGGTGGGCCATGAACGAACGCAACAGCACGTGATCCTGCCCCGGCGGCACCCGGGCGGGGGTGTAGTCGATTGCTTCGTACATGCCAAAGCGCCCGGAGAACCCGAGGCCTTCGAGTGCCTGGAGGTTCTGGCACGCCGCCTCCGGCGCCACCATCAGCGCCATCATGCTGGCATAGGGCGCGATCACCCGATCCTGGCCCAGGCCGCGCTTCAGACCCAACCCCGGCACGCCGAACGCACGGTACTGGTAGTTCAGACGGGCATCGACGGCGTTATAGCCGGATTCGGATACGCCCCATGGCAGGTTCAAGCTACGGCCGTAGACGATCTGCGCCTCGACCGCATGCCGCGCGGTCTGGTCGAGCAGCGTGTCGGGATAGCTGGGCATCACCAGCTGCGGCATGAGGTACTCGAACATCGAGCCACTCCATGACAACAGTGTCGGCGTGCCGTTGACCTCGGTGAGCATCCGGCCAAGTGCGAACCAGCTCTCCTGCGCCAACTGCCCCTGGGCAATGGCGACGAAGGCGCACAGCCGCGCTTCGGAAGCGAGCAGGTCGTAGAAGCTGTTGTCGAGGCGGTGGTCGTCGACGTTGTAGCCGATCGAGAGCAGGTTGCGGGTACGGTAGAACAGGAACCCGTACTCCATCAGCGAGAACTGCCCGGCGCGGTGCGCCAGTGCCTGCAGCTGCTCGATGCGCACGCGCGCGTCCGCACCGGCGGAACCGGGCAGGGCGGCCAGGTGGCGCAGGCTGGGTACCGGCGCCTCGTCGTCCGCGCCGGCATCGGCAGGGAGGTCGGCGAGTGTCGCGTGGGCGGCATGGCATTCGGCAGCGAACAGGGCCGGCCAGTGCAGCGCACCTTCTTCGGGCGACTCCGGTGCCGGCCACTGCGCCAGCACGGCGTCGGCCAGACCGGCGAGCTCCTGCAACCGGGCGAGCAGCTGCGCCGTCCCACGGGGGCGGTCGGTACGCGCTGATGCCAGGCGCTGGCGAAGATGGTTGAGCGCATCGCCCAATGGCGCGTCAGCGGGGCGATGGCGTTGCCGTTCCTCTTCCAGCACGCCGAGCGTATCGGCCAGGCCGTCGAAGGTGTGCGGCGCCAGCACCGGCGCGTCTACCAGCGCGAGCAGGCCTTGGCGCAGCGTCAGCAGGTGGCCGGCCAGGTTGCCGCTGTCCACGGTGGAGACGTAGCGCGGCTGCAGCGGCGCCAGGGTTTCGGTGTCGTACCAGTTCAGGAAGTGGCCGCGGTGGCGCGGCAGCTGGTCCAGCGTATCGAACGTGAGCGCGGTACGTTCCGCGACCGCGCCCAGCTGGAGCCAGCCGAAATCCCACGCGGACAGATTGGCCAGCAGGGACAGGCCGATGTTGGTCGGCGAGGTGCGCCGCGCCACCACCAGGGTCGGGTGCTCCTGGATATTGTCCGGCGGCAGCCAATGATCCTGCTCGCGCACCCACGCCTGGAAGAACGACCAGGTGCGCCGCGCCAGCCGGCCCAGGAACGCCCGCTGGGTCACGGACAGTTCGGCCACGCTCGCGGCCGGCGGCCGGCCCAGCCACGCCATCAACGCGGGCGCGAAGGTCCACGCCAACAGCAGGGGCAGGGCGACAGGCAGTGCGTGCGGAGCCACGCTGGCCACGACCGCCGCCAGCGCAACCGCCAGCACCGACGCCGGCGCCATCACCCGCCATTCCGCGCCGCGGTCGCTACCGAGGCGGCGCTCGACTTCGCTGGAGGGGTTCCATTGCAGCAGATGGCGGCGGGTGACGGTCATGCGCCAGAGCGTGCGCAGCACCGCGCCACCGGCCAGCAACGCTTCGTAGGGCAGACACGCGACCTGGGTGGCGGCGCGCAGCAACGACTGCAGCGTACCGCGCCCGACCATGATGTAGTGCGCTTCCAGCGGGGTGTCGTCCGGAACGCTCAGCGCATCGCGCAACATACCGATCAGCGGCGGCGCAAACCACAGCGCCAGCACCCACGCCGTCCACGCAACCGGGCTTTCGGCATGCAGCCAGCCCGCCACCAGCAAGGCCAAGGCAGCAATCGGCACCACGCTCCGGCGCAGGTTGTCCAGCAACTTGCCACGCGACAGCAGGCTGAGCCGGTTCCGTTCCCATCCCGATCCCGGGCGCGGTGTCCACGGCATCAACCAGGGCAGCAGCTGCCAGTCGCCGCGGATCCAGCGCGCACGGCGCTTGGCATCGGCGACGTAGCGTTCGGGATAGTCCTCGTACAGGCGCACATCGCTGACCAGGCCGGCGCGTGCATAGCAGCCTTCCAGCAGGTCGTGGCTGAGGATGCGGTTCTCGGGCAGCCGACCTTCCAGCGCATGCTCGAAGGCCTCGACGTCATAGATGCCTTTGCCCACGAACGAGCCTTCGTCGAACAGGTCCTGGTAGACATCCGAGACCATGCGCGAGTACGGATCGATGCCGGGCTCGCTGCCGAACATCCGGGCAAACCGCGAGGTGCGGCGCGTGCCCAGACTGGTGCCGACGCTGGGCTGCAGGATGCCGTAGCCCTCCACCACGCGTTGTAGCGTCGCATCGAAGCGCGGGCGGTTGAGCGGGTGCGCCAAGGTGGCGACGAAGGCGCGTGCGGCATCCCGCGGAAGCTGCGTGTCCGAATCCAGGGTGATGACGTAGCGGACGCCGACCAGGGCAGCCGTGTCACCGACGGTGCGCATGAACGCGGCCGCATCGCCTTGGCGGAGCAGGGCATTGAGCGCTGCCAGCTTGCCGCGCTTGCGCTCGTGTCCCATCCACACCCCTTCGCCCGGGTTCCATTGCCTGGGGCGGTGCAGCAGGTAGAAGCGGTCGCCGCGCTCGGCTGCGTAGCGGCTGTTCAGTTCCTCGATGCGCTCCACGGCGTGCGCGAGCAGGGTGTCGTCCGTCGGCGTCTCGGCGGCCGCGGCGTCCAGGTAGTCCGTCAACAGCACGAAGCGCAGCTGGGGATCGCGGTTGGCCAGGAAGCGGACCTCCAGCGCTTCGGTCAGGACATCGATGCCGTCGATGCTGGACAGCATCGAGGGGACTGCGACCACGGTGGAGCAGGCGGCCGGGATACCTTCGCTGAAATCGAGCTTGGGCAGCGGCCTGGGGGTGACCAGTACCGTCGCCGTCCAGTTCACCAGGACGATGCCCAGCTCGCTGAACACCAGCAGCGCGAACAGCGCGGCCAGCCACACGGGCACCGCGCCACTGCCCGAGGCCAGCAGGCCAGCGGTGGCCACCACCGCCAGCAGGGCGATCGGCAGCAGGTACAGGGCAAGTGGCACGCGATGCGCGCGTAGCCGGGCCTTGCGGTGGCGCGGTGCTGCCTCGGCCACTGCGTCCACGGTGGCGTCCACGCCTTCGCCGACGAGCCAGTAGCCTACGTGCGCACGTGGCCCATCGAGCGGCTCAGCTGCCCGTGCCAGGTCCAGCGCGATGGTCGCAACGCGCTCTTCGGCGACGCGGCTACCGCGCGCAATCTTCTCTACGACATGGCGATAGGCGTCGCGGGTGCCGAAATCCATCTGCGGATAGACGCCCATGGGGTCCTCCTGCAGCCGCTGCTCGACCACGCTCATATCTTCGACAAAGGTACGCCAATCCATGGTGGACAGAAAACGCAGGCTGCCGATGCTGTTGCCGATGGAGACCTGATCGGCCGCTTGCTGCTGCCCCTCGGCGGCGACCAGCTCGTCGATGCGCTGCCCAGCCGCGGCCGCCCACTGTTCCAACCAGGCGACGGGCATGGCCCACGCGCCGCCGCGCCCTTGCAGCGAGCGGGTAAGCTCGGCGATGAACGCGCCGGTCAAGGGCGGCTCGGAGCGTGCCATGTCGGCTACCACCAGGACCACATCGGTCGGGGTGTCGGAGGCGGCGCGATTGAGGTTGTCCGCCCATTGGGCCGCCAGGCCGCGGTCCGTGCCGTCGCGCATCACCCGCGCGGCCATGCGCCGCAGATTCTCCAGCAGGGCCAGGCGCAGCATGATCGGAACGGCCCACAATTCGCCCAGGCTCAGCGGCGCGAGCGACTGGTACGAGGCGATGAAGCGGCTCAAGGTATCGCCATCAATACGGCCATCGCCGTGCGCGATGGCTTGCATCGACAATTCGTACACGCGCGGCAACCCGGCCGAGGGGCCGGCGGCAAGCGACGGCAGCTGCCGGCTGTAGCCGCGCGGCAGGTGGCGGCGCGCGGTCTGGATCTGTTCCTGGATCAGGTAGTAGTTGTCGAGCAGCCATTCCCCGGCCGGGGTCACCGGCCGCTGTTCGCGCACTACGTTGCTGAGCAGCGTATTGGCGTCTTCCAGGACACGTTCGTTGGCTTGCAGGCGATCGAGCAGGCGCTCTGCGCCAGGTCGCATCCGCACCCGATGCTGGCGCGCAAGCGCGCGGCCGTACACCTCCATCTGTTCAACGCTGTACAGCGCGGCACGCAGTGGGACCTCGGTGGCTTCGATGGCCGGGACCGAGGCCTGGCGCTCACGCCAGCGCCAACGGACAAGCCGACGCAGGCGGAGCCAACGACCAAAAAGACGACGAAAGTGGGGCATGGTTTACCGAGGGGGGAGGTCGCGTCCTTGCATAGTTGCATTGCGGGTGCCGTGGTAACTGTGAAGGCCGCCAGTGAGAGCGGCCCGAATGGTCGCGGCGCAACCTCAGGCGGTCGGCACCGTGCCGCCATCGATCGTGTACTCGGCCCCGGAGATGGACGCCGCCCGCGGCGAGACCAGGAACGCAATCAGATCGGCTACCTCGGCGGGCTTGGCCGGGCGGCCCAGCGGGATGCCGCCTAGCCCCTGCATGACTTGCTGTTTGGCGCCCTCATAATCTGTGCCTGCATTGGACGCAATCCGCTCGACGAATGCGATCGCAGCGTCTGTCTCGATCCAACCCGGCGACACGCGGACCACGCGCACCCCCTTTGGGGTGACTTCCTTGGAGAGTGCCTTGCTGTAGGTGGACAATGCCGCCTTCGCTGCGGCATAGGCAATCGTGGCGTCATGCAGCGGCAGTAGCCGCTGGATCGACGTCACATGCAGGATGACCCCCGCGCCTTGGGCGATCATGGCGGGCAAGCAGGTGCGATCCATCCGCACCGCCGACATCAAGTTCAGATCGAGTGCGTTTGCCCACTCCACATCGTCCAGCCGAGCGAACCCGCCGGCCGGCGCCGATGACCCGCCCACCACGTTGATCAGGATGTCGAGGGTGCTGAGATGGCCTAGGGCTGCCTCCGATGCCTGGCGTACGCCTTCGGCGGTAGCGAGATCCGCAGCTACATAATGCACGCCATCGACAGGGCGCTTCGGCGCCGACAGCGCGACCGCCACGACTCGAGCCCCCAGCCTGGACAACAGATCGACGACGGCAGCGCCCACACCGCGGGCACCGCCTGTCACCAGGACACGCTTGCCTGTCAGTTGAAGATCGAAGGTCATGGGGCAATCTCCAGCGAGGCGATCTTGCCGCGTTCCAGAATGAAGATGTAGCGCAGGTCAACCGGGCTGCCCTGGAAGTTGCCCGACACTTCGCTGGTCACGATATAGCTGCCATCCAGCGTCTCCACCGCTCGGGGGAGGGCGACATAGGTGTATTTCGCCGAGGACGCGTCTTTCCATGCTTTGATCGCAGCTGTACCTGAATGGGTAGTCCTTTCATCCAGCACGCGCCCGTTGGGCGTGAAGCAGCGGGCAACCGCCCGGCCGTCGTGCTGGTCGGCGACAAAATAGGCCGCTATTGGTTCGGGAAGATCGAGTCTTTGCATGTCAGGTCTCCGTTGTGGTGGACGGCGCCAGATTGACTCGTTCTTTGTGGTAACTGAATCACCTACTATCTGAGCAGGCTATGTAGAAACGAGTGCACAATGCGCGGCGCTGAATTCGCAGAACTGAAGGCGTTCGTCGCCATCGTGGACAGGTCAAGCTTCGCCAAGGCGGCCGATCACCTGGGACTCTCCCGGTCCGCCCTCAGTCAGACCATCCGCCAGCTGGAGGCGCGACTGGGTGTGCGCCTGTTGAACCGGACCACGCGCAGCGTTTCTCCCACCGAGCCGGGCAGGCGGCTGCACGAACGCATGGCGCCCATGCTGCGGGAAATGGACGCGGCCGTGGCGGAGGCGGTAGACACACGGACACGTGCCTCGGGAACGCTGCGCATCAACACGCTCAGCATGGCTGCCAAGCGACTGATCGCGCCTCGGCTTGGGCGTTTCGCAGGTGCCCATCCCGATGTGGTCTTGGACATCGTGATCAATGACGCCCTGAGCGACATCGCCGGCGAAGGCTTTGATGCCGGCATCCGCGTGGGCAATCGCGTGCAGAAGGACATGGTTGCGGTCCGAATGACGCCGGATGTCGAACTGCTTGCCGTCGCATCGCCGGACTACCTTGCCCGCCACGGCGAACCCAGAACGCCCGAGGACCTGAGCCAACACGCCCGCATCCTCTGGCGCTTCCCCGGCAGCGGCAGGATTGCGGGCTGGGAATTCAGTAAAGCGGGGGAAACGATAGAGTTCTTTGGGGAAGGAAACGTGATCTCCAACCACCAGGACATCATCGTGCCCGCAGCGTTGCAGGGACTTGGAATCCTGTACGCCTATAACGATGATGACATCGCCGAGGCACTGCGCGATGGCCGACTGCGGCGCGTGCTGGCGGACTGGTCGCCCAAGGTCCCTGGCCTTTACCTGTACTACTCGAGCCGACGGCATATGCTGCCGGCGTTGCGGGCCTTCATCGACTGCATGCTGGATCGAGACCTGGGCGGTGAAGCGGGGTGATCGGGGCGAAGTGGCCGATCAGCGGCCGGTTGGGAGAGCTGCCTTCCCCGATTACCCGCTTTTCGTCCGAGTGGGGCACCGGATGGGGAGGGTGATTAGGGATGTTTATCGGGGGATAACGCGCAAAAGCTTCCAGCCCCGTCTGACAACCGTGCCGTTTCCTCATATCCACGGATTGACGCCCGGAAAGCCGGGAAGTTCATAGCGGTGGTGCACCAGCTCTTCGAGCAGAACGTTCACGATGTCTGGGATGGTGTGCTTGGTCTAGGCTGTAGCGGTGGCCACGGCGCTTGACCAAGACGGTCCGCATTTGTCCAAAGGGCGTACTCCCAATGAACTGCCTAGCAGCGGAATCTGCCGACGCTTGCTGCCAGCGGGTCCTAGCGTTCGAGCTGGTCGGTGGCTCTAAGCCGATGCGGCCTGAGCCAAAGGGGCGCGCAGGGTCGTATTCACCACTGCGCGCCAACCCGTTTGATTCGGTAGTGCCACCCCATGCGTGACTGCAGCGCGGACCGGAGCCTCCTGTTTCCGTGACTTGTTTGACAGCGATTCAGTTTCATTGATACAACGTTCGTCGCTAGCTGCCCTGGCAACCGGGGCGGCAGGGAATGGCTCAGGGGAAAGCTGGATGCAGCACGTCGCACGGTATTTGGCCGGGCTCGGCCTCGCTTTGTCTTTCGGATTCGCCCACGCACAGACACCCGGCTCCTACGGCCTGCACGAGCGTTCCATCGAGCGCATCAACGGTGCAAAAGACTTGGGCGTACTGTCCGCCGACACACTGTTTGGCGAGCAGGTCAGCCTGTTCAACGGCAGCACCACGTTTGAGAACGTGGACATCAGCATTCCGGGAAACAGCGCCCTGCCGGTGGAATTGCGACGCAAGCTCAATGTGGATGATCGGTCGCGCCTCAACGGCCAGCACCTGCTTGGCTTTGGCGAATGGGACGTCGATGTGCCTTTCATGTCGGGTGTTTTTGCCGCCGCGGCCGGCGGATGGCGACCAACCGGTGGTACCGTCGATCAGCGCTGCAGCCTGCCACAGGAGCCGGCGCTGGCCGGCTTCACCGGTCCAGAGGACTACTGGAACGGCTATGAGGTGAGTGTGCCCGGTAGAGGCAGCCGCACCCTGTTGATCAATCCCAGCGAAAAGGTGCCGGCTGGGCCTGCAGGCACCGTTGGGTGGATCACCAAAGATTTCTGGCGCTTCCAGTGCAAGCCTGCAACGGCCAATGGCTATCCGGGCCAAGGGTTTATCGCCATCTCACCGGACGGCATACGCTACCAGTTCGATTGGGGTATCAGTAAGCCGCACGCAAGCCTCCGGCGCGGCAACGGCACCAACGTTGCCCGGCAGGTCATCTACCTTCTGGCCACGCGCGTCGAGGACCGCTTCGGGAACTGGGTCAACTTCACCTATAGCGGTGAAAAGCTCACCGCCATTACCGCAAACGACGGTCGCCAGATTACGCTGGGATACTCCGGCGCCAACATCGTAACGGCCAATAGCAGCGTCGGTTCATGGACTTACGCTTACGCCGGGACCAAGCTTGCCTCGGTCCGCCAGCCAGATGGCAGCGCATGGAGCTACGCTTCCACGGGGGCGCTGATCATCAATCCGCCCGCATGGACACCGCCTCTCGAAGGCGATCCGTCGGGCTGTCCGGAATCCCTGGCCGACCCGAGCGGCAACTACGGGTTGTCAATTGTCGCGCCTTCGGGTGCCCAAGCGAGCTACACGCTTGAGGTCAGGCAGCACTATCGCAGCAATGTGCCTGAGTCCTGCGTGGTGGAGTCGCCAACCTACTGGTACAAGCGGGTGCCGGACTACAACTGGTCGTTCACCCTTGCTGGTAAGGTCGTCAGTGGCCCCGGCCTTCCGACGATGAGCTGGTCTTACGAGTGGGGACAGCCTTCTTGGGATGAGAATGAAAACACCAAATTCAATATCGTTCGAGGGCCAGAAGGCAGCCTCACCCGCTACCAGTACGGCACGGGCATCGAGTTGAACGAAGGCCAGCTGCTGGCCGTGCAGCGAGGCGATACCGCGGGCGCCGTTCTGGAGACGCAGACCAACACCTACGTATCCGCCGCCGAAGCAAGCCAGCAGCAGTTCCCGGTGGCGGTGGGCCTTGACCTAGTGGGTATGGGCAATCAATGGAATACCGCCTTGTTGCGCCCACTTAAACGCAGTGTCACCACACGGGATGGGGCCAACTTCGTTTCCGAAGTGGCTGCCTGTGGGGTGACGCTTTGCCTGGACGCCTTGGCGCGCCGGACCGCGGTCAACCAGTCCAGTACCGCGACAGGTGGCAGCAGCAGGCAGACGACCACGGTCTATGCGGACTTTCCGATGCATTGGGTGCTGGGCCAGGTTTCCTCCTCGTCCGTCAACGGCATCAGCACCACCAGCACGCAATACGACTCATTGGCACGGACGACGGCCGAGTACCAGTTCGGCAAGCTCAAGCACGATCTCGGCTACCACGCCGATGGCACGCTGGCGTCGGTGAAGGACGGGCGCGGCAACACGATCACGCTTGCCAACTGGAAGCGTGGCATCCCGCAGACGGTAGGATTCCCCGACGCTACCCAGCAGTCGGCTACGGTCGATGATGCGGGTTGGATACGCTCCACGAGCGATCAAAATGGGTTCACCACGCAGTACGGCTACGACGCCATGGGCAGGATCACCCAGATTGACCACCCGGGTGACGACACCGTTGCGTGGCATGCGACCACGCAGGTATACGAGGCAATACCTGCGGCTGAATACGGGCTCCCTCCAGGGCACTGGCGGCGTACGGCGGCAACCGGTAACGCACGCACGATCACCTACTACGATGCACTTTGGCGCCCAATCGTCACCCGTGAGTACGACGCAGCCAACGAGGTAGCGACGCAGCGATTCAAGCGCCAGGTGTACAACCACCGCGGCCAGCAGATCTTCACGTCCTATCCTTCCTCGGCTGACCAGGGGACTGTCGGTATCTCGACAAGCTTTGACGTGATCGGGCGTGTCACCGGTGTGGTGCAGGACAGCGAACTGGGCGATCTGGTCACCCTGACCGACTACTTGCCTGGATATCGCCAGCGAGTGGTCAACCCCCGTGGCCAAGCGACCATCACCACGTTCCAGACCTTCGATGCGCCAGACATGGGCGCGCCACTGGAAGTCCAGCAGCCGGAAGGCGTGATCACCCAGGTTGAGCGGGACGTGCTGGGTAAGCCTCTGGCCATTACCCGTCGCAACCAGGCCGGCAACACGTCGCTGACCCGGCGCTACGTCTATGACGGCAACCAGCAGTTGTGCAAGGTGGTCGAGCCGGAGACCGGGGCGACGGTGAGTAGCTTCGATGCCGCAGGCAACCTTGCCTGGACGGCCGCAGGCCTGAGCCTGGTATCCACCGCGTCGTGCGATACCGCTTTGGCCAACAGCTCCGGCCGCCGGGTGGATCGCAGCTATGACAACCGCAATCGTCTGTTGACCCTGCGCTTCCCCGACGGCAATGGCGATCAGGACTGGACCTACACCGCAGACGGTCTGGCCAGCACGGTAACCACGTACAACGATGCGCGCGCCAACTACGTGGTCAACAGCTTCACGTACAACAAGCGTCGCATGATGACCGCCGAAACCCAGCTGCAGCCGGGTATCGCCACGTTGTCGCTGGGCTACGGCTACGACGCCAATGGATCGCTCTCTACGTTGCAGTACCCCAATGGGTTGAACGTCCCCTTCGCGCCAAACGCATTGGGTCAGCCGAGCCGGGCAGGTACCTATGCCACGCAGGTCAGCTATTTCCCGAACGGGGGCATGAAGTCATTCACCTACGGAAACGGTGTAACGCACGTACTGCAACAAAACCTGCGGCAGACGCCCGCCCGGTCCACGGATGCCGGCGTCATCGACCAGACGTTCACCTACGACGCGAATGGGAATACGACTGCCATCCGTGATGCGTACACAACCCCGGGTGAGTATCGCGGCAACCGTGACATGCAGTACGACGGGCTTGACCGGCTGACCCATGCCAACCTGATCAACTTGCGTCAGGAAGCTTTCGGTCTGGACGCGCTCGATAACCGCACCTCGCTAACCCGCACCACTGGTGCCGGTGTGGAACAGACCTCGTACTACTACGATGCATCAAATCGCCTGACCAACGTCATGACGGGGGGCGCCACGGTGATGGGCCTTGGCTACGACGCACAGGGCAATGTGAGCGTCAAGAATGGCCAGCCCTTCGTGTTCGACTTCGGCAACCGTCTGCGCGGAGCAACGGGAACCGAAGCCTATCGATACGACTGGCAGGGGCGACGGGTGCTGTCCGATGCACCGGGCAAAGGCATGATTGTCTCGATGTACGGTCAGGACGGTCAGCTGCGCTACCAGGAGGACAACCGCACTGGCGTTGCAACATCGTATGTGAGCCTGGCCGGTAGTCTGGTTGCGCGTGTCAAACGGGATACAGCGCCGATCAACGTGCCCAGTCTGAGCGTGCCTGCGAGCGGCGCGGCGAGCTATGCCGTCAGTTGGACGGCAGTTACCCGCGCCACTCGTTACGAACTGGAGGAGTTTCGCTCGGCATGGAATCAGCTGCTGAATGCCAACGCCACCACCTTCAGCGTGACTGGCCGCACCCCCGGCGTTTACCGTTACCGCGTTCGCGCATGCAACGACGGCGGCTGCGGGGTCTGGTCGACCACTGCATCGGTGGATGTACCCAATCCGCCGGGTTCTGCACCGACGGTTGCAGCGCCTGCGCAAGCGCCCAATGGGAGCTACTCGGTAACCTGGTCTGCTGTCAGTGGTTCAACGCGCTACGTGCTGCGCGAAAGCACAAACGGCGGCGCATATCAGGTCGTCGTGGACGCTGCGCAGACCAGCCGGAGCTACACCGGGCGTCCTGCAGGCCAGTATCGGTACACGGCGCAGGCCTGCAATGGCTCCGCGTGCGGCCCCCTCTCGGCAGAAGCGGTGGTGAACGTGTTCTACGCGCCACCTGCGCCCAGCCTGGCTGTTCCCTCGGTAAGTCTCGGGGGCACGGTGACCGTGACCTGGCCATTGGTGTCCGGGGCTACCGACTACAGCCTGGAACAGAGTGCCGGTGGTGGTGGCTGGGCTTTACAGGGAGGACTGGCTAACGGTCAGGCAACGATCACAGCGCTGGGTCGCGGAAGCTATGCGTATCGTCTACAAGCCTGCAACGCGGCCGGCTGCAGCGGCTATTCACCGGTGGCAAGCACCACGATGATCCTGCGACCGGACAATGCGCCACAGTTGGTTGGCATCGGCATCAACAACTCCGGCAACTACACGGTGAGCTGGAGCGGCGTTGGCTGGACGACCACGTATCGATTGCAGGAGGCACTGCAAGGCGCAGGCTGGGCAACCATTCACGATGAGGGCGCGACCCAGCGTGCGTTGTATGGGCGACCGGAAGGCACGCACCAATACCGGGTGGCCGCCTGTAACGAGGCAGGCTGCTCGGATTGGTCCGGCACGATGCAGGTGCAGGTGCAGATGCCGCCGCCGGTGCCATTCGGATTATGGGTGTGGTACGAACGCATCTCGGGACTTAAGACTCGCTACAGCGCTTTTTGGGGTGACGACGGCAACTCGCTCGGCTTTGAGCTGGACGGTCCGGCCACCTGCATGACCTCGGGAATGAGTTGCGTCATGGAGGTCAACAAGATGTCGAGCACCGCCCCCTTCCGGGTCAGGGCCTGCAATGCGGCAGGCTGTTCTGCCTGGTCCGATCCGTTCGTTGCGGAGCCGATGCCATGAACCGAACCTTTGACGCAGGGACGTTGGTGGCATCCTTGATGGGCGCAGTGTTGACGGCTTTTGGCGTGGTGCCACGCGTAGACGCAGCCGAGGTGGTGGAGTACATCCACACGGACGCACTGGGGTCGCCCGTGGCTGTGACCAATGCAAGTGGCGCAGTGATTGAGCGCACGATCTATGGTGCGTACGGTGAGGTGATCAACCGCCCGTTGAGTGGAGCGCCGGGGTATACAGGACATGTGGAGGATGCCGAGACCGGGCTGAGCTATATGCAGCAGCGCTACTACGAGTCGGAGGTTGGGCGTTTCTTGTCTGTTGATCCGGTGGCAGCGTACAACAACCCGATTGGGCAGTTTAATCGGTACAGGTACGGAGACAGCAATCCATATCGGTTTGTGGATCCAGACGGCAGGATGTCGTCGATGGTGGATCATCCGGGTATCGCCCAGAGCAGTATTCAAGGGATCGGGAGGGATGTCGAAGCTACCGCTTCCGTCACAGCAAGCGGAAGCCGTGGCGCAACAGCTACTTCTGTAATAGTTCCAAACAAGGTTGTCGTGGAATCAAGAGGTTACGATTCTCTGCGATCTGCCGCAAAGGCTGTCGGGAAGGCCTACGGACAACAAGGTGTGGACAACAGACAGGAGCTTCAAATTGGCATCACTAATTTGGGCAAGGGAGAATGGGGGTATCTCACGCCTGGATGGGGTGGGGTGGGTGAGTCCCGGGTTGATCCCGGACCTCTTTTTCAGGCTTATCAGGATGCAGGACTAACGGTAGCGGCGTGGATGCATGGGCATTTTGATTCACAGTTGGATTTTTCGGCTACGGATTTCACCTTAGTGTGGGGAACAAAATTGGAGACATTTTTGGTTAATAGAGAAGGCGAGGTCAGGGTTCTGACGAATGATCACCTCATGGGGGCATTCAGAAGGATGCCGATAAATAAAAGGCATATGGGGTTAAAGGCGCTTCAATCCGAATACAAAGGCGGCATTTCGGGAGACGAGCTATGAGGTTGATTTTATTTACCGTCATTCTATCCTTCGCCGTCGGGTGTTCGTCGGCGGGAGTTCGAAGTTCGGCAGAGTATTCGCATGGCGTACTATCTGCTCATTTTGAAGAGAACAGGATGTGCGCCGCCTCCTGGCAAAACATTGTGGATGACTGGATTGAAAGCGGCGGCAGCCTAACGGAAGACATCGAGGCGAACCGGGCGATGATCGCGGGCGATAAGGTTAGCGTGTTTGCTTCACTTATCCGGGAGGTTTGGAGAAGGCAAGTTGCCGCAGGTACGGATGTGGATCGATCGTTCGCCTTTAATGAGGTTCTTGAATCGAGAAATGTTGTGCCGGACAGCTGCACGCCATTGTTCTGGGTACAAGGTGTCCTGGCCGGTACACCGACAGCTTTTTCTGCGGGCGCGATGACGACGCTTCAGAAGAGGCTTGGTATCGACGATGACCGCTTGAGAGCTACTGATTGGATAATGTCCCAGCTATTGATATCACCGACGAATGCGCGTAACTAATGCTTGTGCACGGAAGCGACGACCGGGGCTGGATCAGCCGCCAGGTTTCCCAGTCGCCGACGCCGGCTTGCCGCTGCTACGAACCCGCAACGGTGCTTGCGGCGACTGACGCTCGACCAGAGGGGGGCTGGCCTGTGCTCACCGAGGGCGCGCACGGTGCCGCCTGTGCATCCGCCCTCATTCGAAAGGGCGTCCATGAAATCTGCGTAAAACCCGGCCAGGCGGGAAGGCTGGTTGTATCTGGCAACCGTCATCAGCTTGCAAACGAGGCAAGTCCTGGGCTGCAGTTTGTCCGACCACATGCCCAATGACTTGGTGCAACAGACCTTTCTCAATGCGTGGTCTGCGCCACCGGCATCACCCGGTGTGCTTTTCCACTCCAAGCAATGTGCTCAGTACACACCAGCACCGCGGGGCGAACCCTACAACCCGTTCAAGCCGCCTGCGGCCAACCAAGCGCAGCAGCAGCGGGACCAGCAGGCGGACCCCGCCAAGGCGCAGCAGCAGCCCGCACGGCCCCGTGTGGAGCAGGGCGGTGCACCCATCAACGGCGGGACCATTCAGGCCAGTGAGCGGGCCATGGGGGCGTTCCCCGAGTCGCCTCAGAATCGCTACTTGGGCAGTTAACGTGACGCATCACTCCACACGGCACCATGCCGGCATGAGGAATCCATGAGCATCTACGGCGACCTGTCCAAGCCCCAGCGATCGATCCTGCGTCAGCTCCTGCAGGTAAGTGCCGTGTCGATCGAGACCGCTCACCGCTGCAGCAACCGGCGCGTTGAGCCCTATTGGGCGCTGCGATCTGCCGGGCTTATCTGCGTCACCAGCTTCTGCATGTGGTACGGCTCGTACGCCTACCTGGCCCCTGAAGGCCTTGCACTGGTGCGCAGGGTCGTCGCCAATGCGTCTACGGCTCGATTCAGGCGGTTCCAAGGGGTGTAGGGGCTTCGCCCCTACGGATAACGCCTCACACGCGCCGGCCAGAGTTCCGCCCCGGTTCCAGCTGGCCAGCTAAAATTGCACCGGCACCGGCACCGGGATCACCCACGGTCAACCGCTGTTCGTATGCCCGGCGCACGTAGTCCCGCAGGTTGACCACGGTTGCAACGCGAGTGGCCATACGCGCTCCTCTTGAACTCCTACTGCTGCAAGGCTTTCCGTGCCGGTCCTTCGACTCATAGCCGCGGCGCGTGTCATCCATCATGGCTCGCCATTCCTGTGCAATGCAGGCAGTCAGCGACAGCCAGGCCAGATCCTCCGGCAGGAGCTCGCGGCCCTCGGGGGTGACCAATCGGCCACTCTTGAACGAAAAACCGGCCCAAGGGCCGGTCAGCTTGCGATCACGCATGGGTGAGGTTCCGTCTCAGCTGGGGAGACGATATGGCAGGCAAGATCCGGGCCAGCCAAGCCATCAACTGCCTTACATAATATACATTCCGGCCTTGTCCGAACCCGGCGAAGCCGTTGCGGCAGTAGGCGTTGCGCTCATTCCGACGCAGATTGCCAGTAGCATGGCGCTCGCGGCCAGCTTCCTCCAAACAGCTTTCTCTTCCCGGCTTATTGCTCGGGCCTCGCCGACGATTCCCAACACTCGTGCGAGCGGAACGCCCGTCAGGCCAGCAAGGGTTGCTGCCACCACCGGGTCGGGCAGCGCTCTCCCCTTCCGGTAGTTCGATACCGCCTGCGGGCTCACGCCAAGGCGCTTTGCAAGGTCCTTTTCCATCTGGACCCCGCACTCTTCCTTTGCCTTGTCAAGCAAAACATTTATGTCCATTGGACTATTAGCCCCTTGTATTGACAGTACAAGGGGTATTTAATCACCCCCGCACTACATGGACCATGTAGTGCGCCCGCCAGCCGGTCCCCCTAGGCCGCTGGCGGGGATCTAGGGGCTAGGGGCAGGGGTAGGGGATGCACGGATACATGCTCGCGTGTGGGGCGCTCGGAGCGGCCTGCGTACTGATCGGATCTGCTCGTTTCGTGGCGTGGGTACTGGACCGCCGCGAAGAAGCCAGCACCCGCGCCATTCGTGACGCCGCATTCGTCGCCCAGGCATCGGCCGAGGTGCGCCGTGGCTGATTTCGTCATCACCGTCTCGCAAGCGGATATCAACGCCTTCGCCACCGGCATGTTCTGGATGTGCTTCGCAGGCGCGGCGTTCGGCGCAGGTCTGCCCGGAGTGCTGGGCACCATCATCCGTGAGCTGTGGTACTGGCACCGCGCCAGCCGTCGCCTTGCGCGTATGCAGCGCCGTGAGGTTGCCCGTGGCTGACGGCTCTCGCTCCGCGCGCAGTACGTGCGCCTTCTGCGGCGACCCCACGTCCTACTTCTTCCCCGGTGGCCTGTGCGCAGGCTGCACGGGCAAGAACGCCCGCATCAAGCTCGACGCTATGGCCCCTGCGCAGCGCGCAGAGCTTGTCGCGTTCGATGACTCCATTGGCCTCATGCAGGCTGCTGCGCGCCGCACTGAGCAAGCCTCAGAAACCGTCGCGCGCCATAAGCGCACGTCCGGCGCTTCTCTCAAGTCGTACCTCGCGGCGGCACCGCTCGCGTTGACCCCGGAGGGCCAGCGCGAAGCGCTGGCCCTTGGGCTTGTCCATTACAAAACAAGTGACACCGAGTCGAAGACCGGTCGTCTTTCCATCGAAATCGATCCGCTGCAGCAGCGGGCGCAACGGCTGCGTAAAGCCGTAATCACGAGTGCACGACTCCATGACCAAGAAGCGAAGAAGGGATCACGCCGCGGCGCGTGGTACATGCTCACGCTCACCTACCGAGACGGAAGCCGTAGCGGCCCTCGTGACGTTAGCGGGCTACTTAAGCGCATGCGCGGCCACTTCAATCGAACTGTCGCTCGGCTCCGACGGCTCGCGGGTCAGGTGTTCCGTTACCTGTGGGTCGGGGAACTCACCCAGCGCGGACGACCCCATTACCACCTCCTAGTTTGGGTTCCCCAGGGCATGTGGTTTGGCCGCGTCGATCACCGCAAATGGTGGCCGCACGGCTCAAGCAAGTTTGAGAAGGCCCGCAACGCTGTCGGGTATCTCGCCAAGTACGCATCCAAGTTCAGCAGCCTCATGGCCGCTTCATTTCCGAAGGGGTTCCGCACGCACGGTTGCGGCGGCCTCAATGAAGAATCTCGCCGCGAACTGCGGTGGTGGAAAGCCCCCATATCCGCACGCGAAGTGCTGGGCGGCGAGGCCGACATTCGCAAGTGTAATGGCGGCTATTTCGACAAGCTCACAGGGGAGTTCTGGCCATCCCCATGGAGAGTGACCTTCGCATTCGGCCGGACCATCGCTTGGAAGGTAATCCCAATATGAAAGTTCAGATCATCAGCGAAAACATCGCCGTTCGTTCGTTCCCCGCGCGCGAGGGCAAAGCTGCAACAGTCTTCCGCGAGCAGAAAGCTGCCGTGGTGCGCGAGAACGACTTCCCGCTGCCTTTCACCATCGGCCTGGACGAAGACCAGCAGCCGTACAAGATCGGTACCTACGACCTGTGCGCAACGTCGTTGCAAAACAATAAATTCGGCGGCTTGGAATTCGGTCGCCGCATCCGCCTGCTGACGCCTTCGCCCGCGCCGGCCGCGCCGGTTAAGGCCTAACCCATGGGCGTGCTCATCTACACCACAGACCCGTATCTAGTGCTCGTGGTTGGTTTCTGCATCGGCGTTGTCACCGGCATCGTCGCAATGGGCGTGTCGATGAAGGCGCGCGGGGAACGCTGAGCATGGCCCGTGTTCTCACCTGCATTGATCCGACGCCCGCAAGCGACGGCTCTTGCGCCCAGTCCGCGTGGCTGGACCAAGCAACGTGGATCGATTTTTTGCCAACCGTGGAACAGGCGAACACGGTCGGTTTTGCCATCTTCTGCGCGGTTGCAGTGCTGGCAGCATTTCGCCTAATCAACCCTAGAGAGAGTGACGACGTATGAACAAGCGCAACCGTGAATCCCTGATGCTGCGTGCCAAGCACAAGGCTTCGTCCATCAAGTCCGCAGTCGTTGCCGGTGTTGCCGGTGCCGCGGCCCTGCCGGGCTTTGCCTTCGCACAGCAGACGGCCACCTTCGATCCGGCATCGGTGCTGGCTGGCATCGCTGCAATGCTGGCGGCCGGCATCCTGATCTACACCGCCTGGGTGGCGGCGAAGTGGGCGCTGAAGGCCTTCGGCATCGTGAAGTAAGTCCGCATTGGAGCGGGCAGGGGGAGGAAACTCCCCCTTTTCTTTGGGGGATCGTATGGAAGGGCTAATTCTGCTGGTGGTGTGGATCCTTGGCGCAAAAGTCCTTTCAGACGGGATGCGCTAATGCGTTGGTTGCTGCGCATGTTCGCGCGAACGCTAGTTCGCCGTGTTGTGGTGCTGCTGGTTGCGGCGGTTTTCGCATGTCTAGGCGGCAGGGTATTCGCAGCTGATTACATGATGTGCGTTCCAACCGCCCCGGTCTCAGAGGGGGGCGCGTATCTCTGCCCAGATCAGGGCATTGCGGCAGCTATGGCGCAGTCGTCTGCTGCGTATAACGCGAGTCGCGGCGCATGCGGCCTTTCGCCTGGCCGCGTATCAGTGGGTGCGACCAACGTCTATTCTGCCAGTCGAATTGTCCAGGTGATGCTGGTCGCTGCCAACAATGGTGCGAACTGTGCATCTGTCCGCATGGAGTGGCCTGCGAACGAGTCTTGTCAGGATCGCAACAGAAACAAGCTTGCGGATGCTGCGCCGTGGTACAGCGAGCCCAGTACGTGCATCAGCGGCTGCAAAGTTCAAGGCACTGCGTTCAGCCAGAGCAATGGCGGGGTGAAGGTCTACGGCATGCGCGATCGGTCCTACACGGGCGATATTTGCACGCCACCCCGGCTGGGAAATGAGATCGGCCCGCTCGACAATGAGAAGGAGGACGGAAACAAGCCCAAGCCGGATGAATGCAACGCTCTCGGCTCGGGCCAGACGGCGTGCGTCAAGCCTAATGGCGATCACTGTGCGACGTCCTCGACCGGCAAGACGTTCTGCTGGAAGCCAAACCAGACAGGGGAGCAGAAGTCTGGACCCGACGCGCAGACGAAAGAGCCAACGGGAAAGCCTGTCAATCCGCCTCCCTCGACCGATCCGACGAAGGAGTATCAACGCACCGAAGGTCACCAGAGCACGGTGTGCGTCAACAACACTTGCACCACGTATAACGTGACGAATTTCAATCAGACTGGCGCAGGCACCGCTAAGAACAGCAGCGGGGACAACAGCCCTGATGGCAGCAGCAACACCAGCGGCAATGGCACTCCAGGAAAGGGCAGCGGAAGCGGAAGCGGTGGACAGGATGGCGATCCCGATTCCGCTACGGATAGCGGTAGCTGCGACATGCCCCCGGCCTGTACGGGCGATACCCTCAAGTGTCTGCATCTGAAGTACACGTGGAAAGGCCAGTGCAACACCACGAAAGATGAGGTAACGGGCGGTGGTGATTGTTCGCCGGGGAGCATTCCGGTGTGCATCGGGAAGGGTTGCAAGGCGCAGGAATATGCATCCCTTTTGCAGCAGTGGCGAGGCCGGTGTGCCGCAGAAGATGACCGCGCCAAGCTTGGGCGGGACGCCGCCTCTGGTGCTGCGGACGCAGCTGGTGACAGTGAGTCGGATGCGGTTTCCGACCTATGGAAGAAGGGGCCGGGTCAGGACGGGCAGGGGCTTGACCGCAACAAATTGACCTTGGGTGGGGGCGAGCTTTTTCCCTCCATCGACATTATGGGAACCGCCTGGGCACCGCCCGCGCAGCTGTATTCCGTTCTCGCGATGATCCGCCAGCTTGTGATAGCGGCTGGTGCGCTCGCGTCCATGTACATCCTCTTTAAGAAGTGATCCCTATGGCTTGGCTTTCATTCGATAGTCCCATGCTCGGCGGCTTGGCCGGGATGCTCAACAAGCTCATCAAGCTTCGTGCTGGGCTGTGGGTCGCCAAAATACTGTCCACGCTGGGCTTGGGCTTTGCGGCGCAGGAATTTATCTATGAGCCGATCATCCAGCAGGCCATAACGGCGTGGAATTCCGTTCCCGGCTACATCGCAAACTGGATACATGCCCTTGGGATCGATGTGTTCATTTCGCTGTGCCTGAGTGCATATGGCATCCAAGGAGCGTCTCGCATCTTCCTTTCGCGCAAGTATGAGAGCCCGACATGATTGGTGATACTGCCTCCATCTCTTTGCTTACGGGCCTGCCGGGTTCCGGTAAATCTCTGCGCATGGTCCAGCGCATTGCCGACTTGGTGGAGCAGGGGCAGCACGTATTCACGACCAACATCAACGGTATCAGCGTGCCGGGAATCACGCCGTGGGCTGACCCGACTGATTGGCGCTCCCTGCCTGCTGGAGCTGTGCTTTTTGTTGATGAGGCGCAGCAGTATTTTCGCGCCCGCCGGGGCGGTGATCCGCCCGAGTGCATCAGTGCCATGGAAACCATCCGGCATAGCGGCGTTCGGTTAGTGCTGGCGACTCAGCAGCCCAACTACCTGGACACGCACTTGCGCGGCCTCGTTGGCTTTCATGAGCATCTGCTGCGGCAGTCGGGCAAGGAAAAGACCTTCATTTTCCGGAATCATCAGGTGATGGATGAGGTCCGTCAGGGCCTTAAGCGCATCAAAGCCCTGTATGACCACGAGATGTGGACGCTTCCGGCGAGGTACTTCCAGTACTACAAGAGCGCGGAGATACACACGGTCAAATACCGAATGCCTGCGCTGCTGAAAAAGGCACTCATCATCGCCCCGATTGCGCTGGTCCTATTCGCAGTGCCGTTCGGCTACATGGCCTACACGGGGCTGAAAAAGAAGGACGAAGCGGCCGGGTTGAAGGAGGCGGCGGCTGCGGCGCCGCCGACTGACTCGGCCGGTCGGCCGTCGCGTAACGCCGGTGGCAGGTCCGAGAGCCGAACCGCAGAAGAATACGTCCAGGCCATCACTCCGCAGGTGTCCGACGTGATGTGGTCTGCACCGGGGTATTCGGGGCGTGAGTTCCGCAGCGATCCGCACCTCTTCTGCATGTCGACGGAGAACAGCTGCAGGTGTGTGACGGAGCAAAATACGCGCCCGGTGGTGCCCGTTCGTGATGATGTTTGCCGCGACATTGCGCGCTGGGGTGAGTCTTACAACCCTTTCAAGGAGCCGCAGCAGGCCGTCTATGCTCAGTCCAATTCAAAGCCCGCCGAGCATAGCGGGGAGGGGCAGGGTGGCCACCTGCCGCAGCCCGGGGCCACCGTTGCTGTGCAAGGGGCGTTGGTGCAACGGTGAGCGGGCTAGTGGCATCCTTCGCTCGGCGCGCTGGCGCTGCTATCGTTCTTTGCAGGCTATGGCGCGGCCATTCTGAGTCAATGATTCGATACCCTGCTCGGTCCGGATCAGGTACACGCCGCCCCGGCAGCTGACACTGTCGGGCACCGGCATGCCTGCTCGGTGTACAGGCACAGGTTCCGCGGATTCGCGGATCACCACGGTTTCGGGTTCGACTGCTGCACACGGAACGCGATCGTTTCGTTCTTGGGCCAGTACGCCGCGAGTAGCCATCAGAGCGAACCCTGAGCCTATCAGCGCCATTGCCAGTATGCCGCTCGCCACCTGCCATCCACCCTTGTCCATGTGCGCCCCTGTGATCGTCCTGCGCGCATTCTAGCGGGGGTGTAGGGGCTGCGCCCCTACGGTGGCGCTCTCAGCCGGCCGACTTCCCGAAGTGACGTTCCCGGAAATCGCCCAGGTCCACGACGACGACCTTGACCATCTGACGCCGACCCGCGATTGCCTTACCGGCCTCCGCCTTGCGTCTAGACGCGTAACCGGCCAGCCTAAGTTCCATCTTGTCCCGCCATGCGAGGCCGACAAGGCGCTCCGGGGTCATCCGGTCGCCGTCAGGGCTTACTAGGTAGTTGCCGCGGATGCTCCAGCCTGCGAAGGGGCCGCTTAGGTACTGAGACATGCATCAATGCTCGCTTTGTCCTTGGAACCACGGAGAGGCAAGATCGATGCCAGCACCAGCTTGAGCAGGCCCAGGTAGTACCGGCCAGCATTTAACATAATATACATTATGCGAACTGGCTTATCTGTCCGTCTCCCGGTTCGCGGGCACCGGCCGGCGCAGGCGCAAGCTCTGGATCGGCTCTCGCTTCCCCTCCCGACCGCCGCATAAAGACCAGATTGCAGCCCGTCAGCCCATTGATTCAAGGACAGTCATGGCAACGGCCGTGAGCTGGTTGATTTCACTGCCGTATAGGACCTTGAGAGCGTCAGAATTCGCAGAGAACCCATGCACCAGCTTGTGCACGACGGTCGCCTGCATGATCCGAGGCTGTGCCAGCTAGCGCGCTCTTGATGTCGCCGCCGACTGCTTCCGCGCTGTCTCCAACTTTCTGACGTCGCCAGCCGGTACCAGAACGGTGGTCTTCCGCGCGGGGTCCCAAAGCGCATACGTATCACCCAGGCGGCCAACCAGATTGAGATCACTGAGAGTCTCAGTCTCGATGATCACGGTTGCCAGGTGTTTGCCATTGCCATCGATGATGGCCCGCGCACGCTCGCTTCCTAGCCAATGCGACGCGATCGAGACGTAAACCAGCATCGCTACGATGTACGCCAGCCACGGTGACTCCTTGACGACGCCGGGCACGACCGGCGACAGCGTCAACACAAGCAGGCACGCAACCGTCAACAGCATGCCAATCAGCAGAACCCACGCGCTGGCCCACCAGATGATCGCGCCCAAACCAGTGAAGAAAAGGACCGGCGCGAGCCAGGTAAACCGATTGCGCGCTGTGTTGATGCCCGTAAGCTTGCCCTCCACCCAGCCCCCAAATTGACTCCAATACGCCTGCAGATACAGCGCGCCTTGAATCAGACCAAAGGTCACACATGCCGATCCCCAGCCCGCCACGTCGGCGAGGGACAGTTCCTTCTGTACGCGCTTCACTCGTTCGCCTCCATGCGGTGCTGATATACGCTCAATGCTGACATGCGAAACGGCGCTGCAGGCGAAACGACCTTGCGCTGCAGAGGGCATTAATGTGACGCATCACGGCGAGGCCCCGGCCCCACCCTCCCCGCTCAACTCCTCCGCATCAGAATCATCTTCTCCTGCGACATATCCCGCATCGTGTAAGGAATACCCCCAGTGCCATAACCGGACTCCCTTCGCCCTGCAAACGGCATCCAGTCGGTGCGGAACGCGGTGGGGTCGTTGATCATCACGGCCGAGGCATCCAGCCGGTTGGCCGCGCGCATCGCGATGTCGATGTCCTGCGCGAAGACGCTTGCCTGGAATGCGGTAGGCAGGGAGTTGGCCCGCGCGATGGCCTCGTCAAGTTCCCCATAGCGGTACACCGCCACCACCGGGCCGAAGACTTCCTGCGTGGTCACCCGGGCATCGCTGGCGGGATCGAGCAGCACGGTGGGCTGCAGTGTCGTCTCGGAAAGGCGTTTGCCGCCGGTTGCACACTGCGCCCCGCCCTTCACTGCCTCCTCGATCCACTCAGCCACCCGGTCGGCCTCGCGGGGCTGGATCAGCGGGCCCACCTCGGTGTCTTTCAACGTAGGGTCGCCGGTACGCAGTGTCTTGACGCGCGCGATCAGCGCCTGGGTGAAGTCGTCGGCGATGGCGTTGTGTACGAAGATGCGCTGGGTGGATACGCAGACCTGGCCGGCGTGGTAATAGCCGCCCTTGACGATGGGTTCGATGATCTTGGCCAGATCCGCGCTTCGATCCACGATGGCCGGCGCGGCGCCGCCATGCTCCAGCGCCGAGCGCGCCCCGTGTGCCAGCTTGGCATGCAACGACCAGCCGACCCGGGCCGAGCCGATGAAACTGAGGAAGGCGACGCGCGGGTCGGTGACAAGCGCCTCGGCCAGCGCGTTGCCATCTGGCAGGAAGCTCTGGCACCACGGCTCCGGCAGGCCCGCTTCGTGGACCATCGCCACGAATTCCAGGCAGGACAACGGTGTGGTGGAGGCCGGTTTGATGATGACCGGGCAGCCCACCGCGATGGCCGGCGCCACCTGGTGGACGATCAGGTTCAACGGGTGATTGAACGCCGAGATCGCCGCGACGACGCCGATCGGCTCGCGGGTGGTGAACGCCCAACGGTTCTCGGCCGCGGCTGAAAGACCCATCGGTATTTCCCGGCCGGCAAAGTTGCGCAGCTCATCGGCAGCATTGTGGACGCCATCGATGGCACGGGTGGTCTCGACGATGGCGTCGGGCAGTGGCTTGCCGCCCTCGCGCGCGATCTGCAGGGCCAGATGGTCACGTTTGGCCTCCATCAGCGCGGCCAGCTTGCGCAGGATCGCGATGCGCTGGTGCGGCTGCAGCCAGCCGTCGCGGTTCTTGAACGCCCGCTGCGCGGCGCTGAGTTTGCGTTCCAGTGCTGCCGCGTCGTCGAACGGGATGTCGGCGATGGGCGCGCGGTCGAAGGCTTGTACGACGGTCAACATCGGGGATTCCTTGTATTGGGCGTCAACGCGACCGGCTACGCACAGCCCACGTCGGGCGTACGGTTGCGCAGTTCGTCGACCAGGACGCGGGTGTTCTCGGAGTAGTCGATGGGCACATCCAGCAGGTGGACGCCACCGCCAGCAAAGGCGGCCTCGATCGCGGGCACCAGCTGCTCCACCGCCGTGATCCGGCTGCCTTTCGCGCCATAGGCTTCGGCGTAGCGCACGAAATCAGGGTTGCCAAAGCGCATGCCGAAATCCTCGAAGCCGTCCACCGCCTGCTTCCAGCGGATCATGCCGTAGGCGCTGTCGTTGAGGACGATGACGACCAGGTTCAGACCCAGCCTGACGGCGGTCTCCATCTCCTGCGAGTTCATCATGAAGCCGCCGTCGCCGCACACGGCCAGCACGCGTCGCTGCGGAAACAGCATCGACGCCATCATGGCCGACGGCAGGCCGGCGCCCATCGTGGCCAGCGCGTTGTCGAGCAGCAGTGTGTTGGCCACATGCGTGCGGTAGTTGCGGGCAAACCAGATCTTGTACATGCCGTTGTCGAGGCAGACGATGCCGTCTTCGGGCATCGCCTGCCGCACGTCATGGACCAGGCGCTGGGGCGTCACCGGGAAGCGGTCTTCCTCGGCGCGGTCGTTGAGGCGGGACAGGATCTTCTGGCGCAGCTCACTGGTGCCCGCGTCTTCGACCACCCTGCCCTCCAGCCGTTCGGCAAGCGCGGTGGCGCTGGCGCCGATGTCGCCGATCACTTCGATATCGGGGTGGTAGACCTGTTCAACCGTGGCGGACTGGAAGCCCACATGGATGACCTTGGGCCCGCCGTTGTCCTTCATCAGGAATGGCGGCTTTTCGATCGTGTCATGGCCGATGGCAATGATGAGGTCGGCACGTGCTACGGCTTCGTGCACGTAGTCGCCTTCGGAGAGCGCGGCCGTGCCCATGTACAGGTTGGAACCGCCGGTAACGGCGCCCTTGCCCATCTGGGTATTGAAGAACGGCAGGCGCGTGCGCGCCACGAATGAGGAGAGCGCCTCGGTCAACGAGGGACGGCTGCAGGCCGCACCGATCATCACCAGGGGGCGTTTGGCGGCCAGGATCGCAGCGGCGGCCCGGTCGAGCGCGGCGACCGGGGCAACGGGCCGGTCCAGGGGATGCACCGGAATCACCGGCACCGCGTCCACCTCTTCCCCGGCGATATCCTCCGGAAGCTCCAGATGTACCGGGCCTGGACGCTCCTCCATGGCCACGCGGAAGGCATCGCGCACCATGGCCGGTATGGCCGCGGGGCTGACGATCTGGCGCGTCATTTTCGTGAGCGGCTTCATCGAGGCCACGATGTCCACGATCTGGAAGCGCGCCTGCCTAGCGCTCATCACGGCCTTCTGGCCGGTGATCAGGATCATCGGCCATGCCCCGAGATGGGCATAGGCCGCGCCGGTGGAGAAGTTCAGCGCCCCCGGCCCGAGGGTGGCCAGGCAAACCCCGGGCTTGCCGGTGAGACGGCCGTGGGTGGCGGCCATGAAGGCGGCCGCTTGTTCATGACGGGTGAGGACCAGTTCGATGCTGGAATTTCGCAGGGATTCCAGGAAATCGAGGTTTTCCTCGCCTGGAACCCCGAAGATACGGTCTACGCCCTCGTTTTCGAGTGCGGCGACCAGGAGGTCTGAGCCCTTGGGCATTGCTTCGATCCTTGCGGTGATGAACTACAGAGAGTTCTGTGCCATGGGGAAGAGCGTCGTGTGGGACGACTATACCCCCGGTGCTGTGCACACCCGTCGAAGAGACGGCATCCCGCGGTAGGACGGTGAGGTCCATGGGTGCATCGGAGCCTGCTGGTGTTTGTCACGGTCGAAGCTGCCTGCAGCCTCCTTTGGCTGGCTTGCACATACAGGGCGTACTTCCGGGCGGTTTGACGCAGATGGCGGTGCGATGCCGCCCGCTCTGGATGCGCGCCCTCTCCAAGGCGGCTACTGCCTCCGACAGGAGTTGATGGTGTCGCCGATCCCATCGAAGACCTGTCCGGATGTCACAATCCAGGGCTTGGACAGGATGCAGTACTGGATCGTGCCGGACCCGGGATCGAAGTTGAAGCTGACCACCACCGTGCCAACAACGGGCACCTTTGTGGTGGCCTTGCCCTGGTGCGCCCCCGGCGGGTCGTAGACCGTGCCGTGCTCTTCCAGGCTCTTCTTCTTGACGCAGGTGAAGATCGCCTCGGTGACACCGTTGAACGTCCTGCAGTCCGTCATCACGCTCTCCTTATCTTTCGTGGATGGATGAGGAGCGCCTTCGAGGGAAGGCGCTCCATGCAACGCGCCGAACCAGCCCGCCCCGCGTCAGTTGCACGCCGGAAGTTCGATCTTGGTACACGGGTCGTTGGTCTGCACATAGGCCCGGCACGACTGCTGCAGGCGTGGCCTGAGTTTGTTGGCGGCTTGCGCCTTGGCGGCCGTGCAGCCCGGGTGCGTTTGCGGACCTTTCCCCGTGTTCGCGTAGCCCTTTTCCGCCTGCGTGCACATGGCCGCCGGCGCAGACTGTTTCACTGTTGCCTTGCCCTGGTAACACTGCGCGGCGTGCGCCGCCGGGATTGCGCCCACCAGGAGGGCCGCGACCAGAAGGGTCGTTTTCATGGATACACCTCGCTATGCGTTGATGTCGGATGTCCGGTGACGCCGCTGCGTGCGGCAACCGGCCTTCATGGACTGCCGGGGGCGACGTCTGCGCCCCGCCCTGCCTCGTTCCCCTGTGTTGGAGTGGAGTTGCTTGCACTGGCGCCGGTAGCGCCTATGCGCCCCGTGGTGATGCCGCCGCGGGGCTCGCCGCGCAATGCACCCGATGCGATCCATGCCTGCACCGATGTCAGCCCCACGAGGGCATCGGGCGTACCCAGCCGGATGTCCAGACGATGCTGGCCCGGCCCCAGCCCATACAGCGAACGCGACGCCAGCGCGACGCGCTTGCCGTCGGCATCGACACCGCTGATGATCAATCGGCGTAACGAGCGGTCTGCTGCCGGCATGTCGATCGTGACCGTGACAACGCCAGGGGGCTGTGTCGTCGCCTTGCCCACGGGAAGGCGCAACGACAATCCCACCGCCTGCGCAGCGCCCTGCCCGTCGTTACCGGCATTGGCCACGGTGGATCTGCGCCTGTTGAACACCCAGAAACCCCCGCTCCACGGCCAGCGTCCGATGGTCTGTGCCCCGGCTGCCGGGTCCGATCCGTGCAGCTTGTCTGGAATCGCATCGTCCGGATCCACCGTGACCTTGAGGTCGTAGGCAGTGCCCGCGTCACTGCCGCCCAGGTTCGCGGTGTCCCAGAGCACATCGACATCGGCCTGGCCGCGCGGCGCGATGGTGATGGGTTTGGAACGCGCGAACTCGATGAAGGTGTCCTCGCGCGGCCGCGCCCCATTACCGCGAGCCACGCTGTCGGCCTCCGGGCCACGTGCGTGATAGGCGAAGGCGACCACGACATTCCGGGCGGCGGTGTCGATCGAGTAGTTGTGCACCGGTACCACCACCCTGACCTTGGTGCCCTCCTCCACCCCGCCCAACAACGGCGCGTACTCGCCCGTCACCTCGTTGGGTACGGCCTCGGTGAGCTTCAGGCCGCGCAGCCGGAAGTACGTGTCCTCCGGGGCCAGTGTCCAGGTGCCCTGCATCGCATCGAAGACAATGCGCCACGGCAGGTTGAGCGCCGGGTCGGGCCGACCGCCATACATCTTCTTCCACCACGTGGCGCCGCCGGTGGAGCGCAGGAAGTCGGTGCCGTGCGCGACCTTGATGCCGCCGTTCCCGGTGACATAGACCAGCGTTTCGTAGTGGTAGGCCTTGGATGCGATGCCAGACACATCCGGCTGATCGAGGGTGATGCCGCGCGAGTTGCGCATGGTGCGCTGCGCGACCACGCTGCTTTCCCAGTTGGACGCATCGGACAGGTTGACGGCGCCTTCGTAGTTCGCGCTGCCGTTGAACATGCGCACGTCCGCCGAGGCCCGGAAGCCGGCGGTGATGTCCACGCTGTTGCTGAGCGTGTAGGAATAAGACTTCTCGCTGCTGGATCCCGACTCCTTGGTGTATTCCAGGCTGAAGGTCTGGGCGTTGCCATCGAAGGCACGCTCGATCGGGCTGTTGAGCGGCTTGCCCGCCACCTCAACGGTCTTGCCGGCCTCATTCTGATAGCTGAAGGAGCCGATATCCTTGGCAAACAGGCCCTGCGCCGGGATCTCGGGATAACTGGTGGCGTTGTAGTTCTGGTGCGAGGGGTTGTACCAGTCGTAGTTCAGCCCGCCGCCGCTGTACTCCATCAGCTGCCCGGGAATGACGATGTCGTAGAACGGAAACCGGCTGGACCGCTCCCGGTTCACCCCGTAGACCGGATAGCGCCAGATATCCACCAGGCGCATGTTGAACACCAGGTGGTCGTCCTGGGTGGTGGTCGCCGCCTTCTGCGTGGTGACCGATTGGTAGGCGTTGTTGAGGCTGCGTTCCATGCTGTTGGTCTCGTACGAGACCGCCGTTCTGACCGAGAGCGATGTCTCGAAGGTGGCGATGTTCATGAAGCCGCCACCGACCGTGCTGCCCACGGTCTGCGTCAGGCCGCCGCCGAAGCGGGCGGAGCTGGCATTGGTCGAGGTCTCGGTGAGCGTACTGTCGGTACTGTCGCGCAGGGTGACGTTGAAGGCGGACGGCCCGGAGACGCCGAGCAGGTTGACGATCTCGTACGGCGGGTCCTGCCCGGGCGTAGGCAGTGCGTCGACGTGGCGCGGCGGCATGCCCACCACGTACTGCGGGTCGATCATGTCCTGGATGGTGATGTGCGCAGGATTGCCGAGATACAAGGACTCGCCGCCGCGATCATAGGCCACGATCGGCACCCCGAACACCAGCCCGCCGGCCTCATAGTTGGGCATGCGGTGGCGGTATACCGGGTCAAGCGCCAGGGTGTCGCCGTTGACGCGGGCGACCACGATCTCCGGCACGGTGCGGCCGGCCTGGTCGCCGCGCCCGGGCAGCGCCACGGCCACCTGGTGACGCGGATCAACGCCGTCATTCTTGAAACCGATGAAGTTCCCCGCGGCCACCGAGGGCCCCAGCGCCGTGGTGACAACCGGCGATCGGTCCGACGAAAGCTGTGCCGCCGGGCCTGCCTGGATGACCGGCGGATCGCCATCACGCACCTGCAGCACGCGGCCCATCACCCGTGCGTCTGGCGAGGTATGAACGATCGTCAGCTGCCGCCGGAAGAACGGATCACTTGGCACGGGGGTTGCCTTCGGATCGAACTTGAACAGGCCGGTGGCCATATCGACGTAGGTGTTTTTCGCCACCGGCCCGATCGTGGTCTTCGCCCTGGGTGGGCCGATCTGCTCCAGTGTTGCCGGGTCGAAGTACGCCAGCGCCATCTGGTCGGCGCCGGCATCCTGCGGCACCAGGTAGCTCATGATGAACTGCTCGTGGCCACGGCCCACGAAATCGGCCGAGGCCAGCGCCAGTGACGTCGACCGGCCATTGGCCACGTCAAGCGCGTAGGACGTGCCCACGCGCTTCAGCGTGTGCGTGGTGCCGTTACTGGCATAGCGATAGGCCGCCAGGCGGATGCGCCCGGCGCCGGTACCGGCCGCGGCATCGGCGGCACTGATGATCTGCAGCGTGCCGTCGCCCATGAAGTCGCCGAGGGTGACGGCGACGTCGCCCGTAGGCGCTTCATCGGCCGGGCCGATATAGGAGGCGGCGACCTTCAGCTCCCCCGCCGCGCCCTCCTTCGACGTGCCCGTACCTTCCTTGGGCACCCAGATGATCACGTCGATCTGCAGCCGATGCTGCAGGTTGGCGTAGGCCGCGACGATGGCCTGGTGCGGCTGTTCGTCCTGGCTGGGCCGGCGCAGCAGTTCCCCGACGGCAAGATCAAAATTGCGGCCGACCGTGCTGGTGGACGGGTTGGGGAAGGCCAGCGTTGCACGGCTCCCGTTGTTGATGTTGAGCGGGCTGGTGTACACGGTGATGCCGAAGTTGGTCATGCACACCGCCTGCTCGAAATCCGGCGTCGACACACGGCCATGGCCAAGACGCCGGCGCTGCGACTGCTGGCAGGAATCCCCGGATTGGAGCTTCTGCGCCGACACCGTCCATTGTGTGAGCTGCGCGTCGGCGGCGGCGTAGTCGAACAGATCGCTGTAGAACGAGGAGTTCTGGCTGGCCAGCAGCCCCAGGGTAGCCACCGGGAACAGCGTCAGCTTCTTCGGGTTGTCGATCGGATCCACTTCACCGGGGCGCACCTCGGCGCTGGCGGTGGCAGCCAGGCAGATCGCGGTGACGGCGCAGACCATGCCATGACAGACGCGGCCGCGCATGCGGCGCCAGAGTGCGCACCCTGCGGCACGAAGCGCCGGGTCGGGCAGCGCCTCTTCATCGCCCGTGCCTTGGTATCCCCTGGTCATGCTGCTCTCCCTGCGCCTGGTGGATGGGCATCACTGCTTTTTGCACATCAGCGCCGTGTAGTACGGCGCCTGGACGGCGCTGTCGGACGGCTGCGTGGCCACGGGAACGGTCTTGCCGTCCACGATGCTGAAGTCGCCCTTGGACGCATAGCCGCTGGCGCAGCATCCGCTGGCGCCTGCGATGTCGTGACCGCTGAACGCGATTTTTCCCTGCACGCCGTGCACGTGGTTGCGGACTTCGCTGGGCTCCAGCGGCTTGCCGCCGAACTGGTAGTAAGGCGTGCCGTTGTCGGGAAGCGCCACGATGTAACGCCCGGCCACCGAGTTCTCCGCTTCCCATGTTGCCGGGCACAGGGTCTGCGCCATGAAGGTCATCACGCCCGAGGGCACCGTTGACCCATCCGGATTCGAGGTTTTGATGCAGAGCCCGTACTGCGCGTAGGGCAGATCGCCGCTGGCCGCCTCCGATGCCCCGCTGACCGGGTACTCACCGGAGTCGCCCAGGTTGCCGTTGCAGCAGCCGCCGATCAGCACGAAATTCTTCGATGGCAGCGACACCTTGCCGCTGATGCGCTCGTGCAGGTGCTTGGGGGCGTTCTTGCCGTCCAGCGCATCGCCTGCGAAGCCGCCAACGCCGGCCCCCAGCGGCGCGGGCACCACGAAGCGGCCCTTGGCCCCGTCGACCGATGTCCAGCCTTCCGGACAGGCGCCGGCGAAGTACGCCTCGGTGAAGAATGGCATGGCGTCAGCCGCCGCGGCGATCTGCGGAGCCAGCGCGGACAGGAGAAGCGCGATGGAAAACGGGGCCAGGAGAGGCCGATGGAACCGACGCGTGATAGCCATGTCGCACCTGTGAAGTGAGAGCGAGCCGAATGCAGCCGGAGCCACGCGCCTGCCGGGCATGACGCACCCGGGCAACACGTGGATGGTGAAGCGGGCGATGCCGTTGCCGGTCAGTCGACCTTGCAGGCCAGCAGCTGGACGAAGGGAAGCGCCGAGGCGGATTCATCGGTTTCCACATCCGCCGAATGCGCGCCCTTGCCTGTCGATTGACTGTTGCAGCAACTGCTGGCGGCCGAGATCGAGTGCTCGTTCAGCGTGGCCGACACCTTCGCCTTGTGTTTGTGTTTGCGATCTTCGCGGTCTGCGAGGGCCTTGCCCGAGGTCGAGCCGATCGCACCGGGATCGTTCGCCACCAGCAGCATGCGGCCATTTGCATTGACCAGCCGGCTGCTGCCCGCCGGGCAGGCAGTGCCCGACATGAAGAAGATCATGTTTTTCGGCAACTCCGCCACGGCCGTGCCTGCAGCACCCAGCAAGGCAATCATGCCGATGAGAAGCAACCCAACGGTTCGCGTACGCATCCCCTGCCCCCTTGCATGTGGACGTTCGTATGAGCCTGAAAATCACACCCCGTTTCAATCACATTTCCCACATCTGCAGCGTGCCTGATAATCGAATCCGGGCCAGTAGGCGGACGTTGCATCCGCTCCTGCAGTTGGATCGGAGTATGGACTTAACTCTTTGGAATTACGTGCTCAACGTCGCAAAAGTAGAAAGTGCGCATTATCCATCGCAGGGGATATTTATGCGGCGGCGTGAAGGCCCCCGCCGTGCGGTGCCTGGACTTCCGCCACCTGCGCCGTCGCCCAGGCAACTGGTAGAAATACTGGTGCCATTGCCCAACTAGTACGGTGGCGCGCCCGCGTTGCCGGTGGGTAAATGCCACGGTCGGTCCAGTTGAGCGGGGAAAGACCATGGGCAGGAAAGAACAGACGCCCACGCAACGGGCGGCGCACTTTCCCCGCGTGAAAACCTGCCACCTCCACGGCACGTCACCGACAGGATTGATCCTGCTCGGCGTGCTGGCGACCGCCCCGGTGACGGCCCTGGCGCAGAGCGTGGACGCGGCCACCTGCATCACGGTGCCGGCCACCGTGCCGCCCCAGCAGGTGCGCGCAGACGGCGGCACCGTGGCCGTTGCCGGTGGCACCTATGCCCCCACGGTGGCGGGCGCACCGGCGTTCTATGCAGCCAACGGCGGCGTGATCAACGCCAGCGGTGCGGCGGCCCTGATCACCAGTGCCGCCAACACCGCCACGGTCTGCTCGACCAATGGCGGCGCGATCAACTTCCTGGCGGCCGGTTCAACGGTCAGCCGGCTCGGTGCCGGCGGCCCGGCGGCGCGCGTTGAAGCGGGCACCACGCTGACCTCCAACGGTACGCGCCTGTATACGTCGCTGGCCAACAGCGAGGGTATCCAGGTGGCCGGCGGCAGTTTCATCGGCACGGGCGATGTCATTGCCACCGGCATCGTGCTGGGCACGCAATCCGGCAATCCCGCCACCTACGGCCTGCCGGTCGATGCGGGCGGCGCGCTGGTCACCGATCCCAGCGCCTACGTCGGCAAGGCCGCCACGGCGGCGCATGGCATCAGCGCCAGCGATGGCACGGTCCGGTTGAACGTGGACGGCGCAGGAAACCCCACCGCCGGCACCACCTCGATCTACATCCTCGGTACCGGCGCGGGCGCGGCCAGCGGCAGCCACGGGTTGAATGGCACCAGCGGGGCCCGCTTCACCGTGCACGGGGTGAATGTCATTACCCGCGGCAATTACAACAGCGGCGGGCGTTTTGCCGGTGGCGCGCAGCTGCAGGCCTCGCAGCTGTCCATCGACACCAGCGGTACCGGTGCGGTCGGGTTGGCCTTTGCGGATGCGCAGGGCACGGTGAGTGGCTTGACCATCAACGCGACCGGTATCGCCGCGCACGGGGTGTCGGCCACGGCCGCGTCACAGCTGCAGATCGATGGGCTGGATGTGCGCGTGGCCGGCCAGAACGCGCATGGCGTGATGGCCAGCGGCGGCAGCACCGTAGTGCTGGGCGGCACGCCCGGCGTGGTCATCGCCGCCGGACAAACCGGCCATGCATTGCGCGCCGAGGGCGCCGGCAGCACGCTCACCGCGGACGGCCTGCGCATCTCCACCCTGCTCAACGGCGCAATCGGGGCGCATGCGCTGGACACGGGCACGCTGACGCTCCGCGGCAGCCAGGTATTCACGTCCGGCATCGCAGGGGGCAATGCGGCGGTCGGCCTGCAGGTGGCCAGCGGCGGCAGCCTGATCAGCCAGGGCAACGCCATCCTGACCGGCGTCCAGCTCGGCACCGACCCTGCGTCGGCCAGTTACGGTCTGCCGGTGGATGCCGGTGGCAACGTGACCACCGATCCTGCTGCCTACATCGCCACTGGCACCACCGGCGCGAACGGTGCGCAGGTGTCCGCCAGTGGCGGCACGCTGTGGCTGGACGTGGCGGCCGACGGCACGCCCCTGGCCACGGCAACGCGGATCGAGACGTTTGGCAACAACAGTACCGGCGTGCTGGTGGCGCAGTCGGCGGCGGCCACTTCGCGGCTGCGGGCGGCCAACACCCAGATCGTCACGCACGGCATCAACGCCAATGGCGTGCTGGTGCAGGGCGTAGCCGGTGTCGCCGGGCCGCAGGCCACGCTCACGCAACTGGACGTGCGCACCACCGCCCTTAATTCGAACGGGGTATACGGCCAGGCGGGCGCGCAGGTGAACATCCGCGACAGTGCGCTCACCACGTCGGGAAGTGGGGGTGGCATCCGTGCCGATGGCGCAGCCACCCGGATCACCGCGCGCAACCTGTACATCGGCGGCGGCGGGTCGGGCGGCATCGGCTTGAACGCCACGGGCGGCACCATCGACAGTGCCGGCCTGACCATCATCAACGCCGGGCGCCCGGCAATGACACTCAATGCCGGCGGCGGCACCGCCGGCACCCTGATATCCAGCGGCGACACGATCCACACCGGCGTGCTGCTCGGCACCGATCTGGCCCTGCCCACCTTCGGCCGGCCGGTGGACACCAGCGGCACCGCCATCACCGATCCCACCGCGTTCGTCGCCTCGGGCATCGCCGGTCACGGCGTGTACGTCGGCACGGCCGGTGGCCGGGTCTGGATGAATGTCGATCCGGCAACCGGCCAGGCCACTGGCGCGCGCAACAGCATCACGACCCTGGGCGACACCAGCGAGGGATTCAACATCCAGGGCGTTGGTGCGGTGGCAACGGTTGCCAACGTCACTGTTGCCACACGCGGCTTCGATTCCATCGGTGCGCGTGCCGCCGGGGCCGGTGAAATCCGCGGCACCGGCCTGACCGTCACCACCCGCGGCCTGCATGGCTATGGGCTGGCGGCCTATGCCGACAGCCTGCTGACGGCGCAGGCCAGCGCCATCACTACCAGCGGCGTGCAGGCGCACGGCCTGATCGCCTGGGCCGACAACGGGCGGCTGCTGCTGGGCGGTGGCAGCCGGGTGAGTACCGGCGGCGCGCTGGCGCATGCTGCCGTGGCCTGGAACGGTGGCCGCGTGGAGGTCGACGATTCCGTGCTGGCCACAACCGGCATCGGCGCGGCGGCATTGCTGGTGCGCGGCGATCCGGCGGCGGCGTCTGCACTAATCAGCCGATCGTCGCTGGTCAGTGCAGACGGCCCCGGCGTGGGCGCGATCGGCGCAGCGCAGGTCGACCTGCTCGGCAGCACGGTACAAGGCCGCGATCTGTGGTTGAAGGTCGGCGCCATCGCCGATTTCGACGGTCTCGACGCGGTTGTACCCGTGGTGCCGCCCGACCTGCCCCCCGACGACCCGCCGGTACCGCTGCCACAGGCGCTGGCAGCGCCATTGCCGGCCGCAGAAGCGCCGACGGTCGCGGCTATCACCGCCACCGGCAGCACACTGACCGGTGCGGCCGTCACCCTGCCCGGCAGCGTGTCCAACGTGATACTCCAGGACACCCTGTGGAACCTGACCGGCACATCGACCCTCACCACGCTGGTCAACGGTGCGAGCCGGATCGTGTTCTCGCCACCGGGCGGCGACCCTGCGCTGGCGGCGAGCTACAAGACGCTCACGGTGTCGCGCTATGGCGGCGACGGCACGCTGGCGTTGAACACCTGGCTTGCCGACGATGCGTCTCCGTCGGACCAGCTGGTGGTGGTGGATGGCAGCAGCAGCGGCCCCGGCCTGCTGGACATCCACCGCAGTGGCGGCCTCGGTGACCTCACCGTGTCCGACGGCATCCGCGTGATACAGACCCTCAACGCCACCAGCACGGCAGACAACTTCAGGCTGGCCGCACCCGTCGTGGCCGGACCCTACGAGTACTTCCTGTATCGCGGCGGTGCCGCGACCGCTTCCGGCGCCGACGTGGAGAACAGCTGGTACCTGCGCTCGGTGATCGACTGCGCCGCGCCCGGTGCGCCCACGCCGCCCTGCCCTGCACCGCCGCCGGCACCGCCCCCGCCTGATCCCCCGCCACCGGATCCGCCGATGCCAGCGCCACCGCCCACCCCGGCCTACCGCCAGGAGGTGTCGTTGGTGGTCGCCCTGCCCGCGATGGCGCAGGCTTACAGTCGCAGCCTGCTCGACACCCTGCACGAGCGCGTCGGCGACGAGCAGCTGCTACGCCAGCGCGACGACCTGGATACCGCGCGCAGCGGCTTCAATGGCGCCTGGATGCGCTACGTAGGCCACGATGGCGAGCACGATGGCGGCCGCCGTGGCATCTATGGCGATCGCGGCCCGGACTTCGACTACCGTTTCGATGCGCTGCAGATCGGCGCCGATCTCTACCGCCGCATCGATGCCGACGATCTCAGCCGGCGTCACGGCGGTTTCTACCTCGCCTACGGCAAGGGCAAGGGCGAGGTGCGGCACAACTTCCTGGACTACCGGTTCCATGCCGGCACCAATCGCTTCAAGGCCGGGTCGGTGGGCGCCTACTGGACGGCGTTCTCCGCCAAGGGTGCCTACCTGGATGCGGTGGCGCAGCACACCTGGTATGACATGCGCCTGCAGTCGCCGCGCATGCCCGACAGCTTCCTCGACGCCAACGGTCTGGCGCTGTCGTTGGAAGGCGGATGGCCGGTCATCCTCAACGAGGGCGATGGCGCCCGCAGTGAGGACGGGCGTTGGCGGCTGGAACCGCAGGCACAGGTGATCTGGCAGCAGGTCGACGTGGACAGCCTGCATGACGCCACGGCGCAGGTGCGCTTCAGCGACGGCGATTCGCTGGTGGGCCGCGTCGGAGCACGCTTGAGCCGCAACGACCTGCGCGTCACGGAACAAGGCGAAGCGCGGAGCAGTACGGGGTGGCTGCGTGGCAACGTGTGGCACGAATTCCGCGGCACGCCCCGGGCCACCTTCGCCAGCAACAGCGGCACCGTGCCGTTCGCCGTCGACATGGGCGGCTCCTGGGCAGAGATCGGCATCGGCGGGACATGGCAACTGACCCAGACCGGGTACCTGTACGCCGACATCGACTACAGCTGGAGCTTCGATGGCGACGAGACCGCGTGGAACGGCAAGGTGGGCATGCGCTGGAACTGGTAGGCCCGCTCAGCAGCGCTGGCTGACGGTATGGAACCGCTGCTGCTGCGCGTCGAAGAACAGATAGGCCTGGCCGATATCGTGGCCCAGCCCGCGGATGTCCAGTTGCCCGACGAACACCATCGGCACGTCGTCGGCCAGCGGCCATTCCGGCTCCTGCAGCCACTTGGGCGGCGCTTTCAGGTAGCGAAAGTCACGCGTGATCGCCGCCTTCAACGCCGTCTGCAGGGCCTTCGGATCCAGCGCATCGTGATCTGCCATGAAGCGGGCGATGTACGCCGGCGGCAGTGACAGCCATTTCGGTTGGGCGTTGAGGGCCAGCGTGAAGCGGCGCTCGTGGCTGTCGTCCACGGCATGCGCAATGCCCTGGCTGTCGAGCCGTTCGGAGAGCAGGGTCTGGACGTTGTAGATGCACGCCAGGCTCTGGTAATCCTGGCTGATCAGGTACAGGTACAGATCGGGCTCTGCCACGTAGGCCGGCAGGTTCCGTTCACCCTCAAGCAGCGCCTGCAGCGCCGCGTCGGTGTGGAGGCACTGCTCGAACGCGCGCGGTGCGAGCCGGCCTTCGACGAACTGCTTGATGATGTCCACGCCACTCATTCGGTGCTGCCTCCGTGCCGCAGACGCGCCGCGCCGTGCGCCGCCCCTGCCCTGCTGATGGCCGGCCATCGTGGCATCGGCGTCGTCGGCTTCGCAATGCCTTGCATGCCGGGTGCGCCTGTCGCGCCCGAACCGATCGGCGCCGAGCCGATGCCGAAGCCCGCCCTGGCCTGCCGTTGCCCGCTCCTGTGGCCCTCTTCCCGGTGCCTGATATAGTCCAGCAGGTACGGCGGGCACCCTGCCCGTCCACGAACGACACGGAGTTGGCCATGGGTCTGGTACAGGCGGTGAAGGGTGCAGTTGGCGGCGTTCTGGCGGACCAGTGGAAGGATTTCTTCACCGTGCCCGCCGGCCTGCCGTCCACGGCGGCGCTGTTTGCGGCGGTCCCGCGGGGCACCAATGCCGGGCGCGGGTCCAACACCAGCGCCTCGTCCAACATCATCAGCAACGGGTCGAAGATCGTCGTCCCCGAAGGGTACGGCCTGCTGCTGTTCCAGGACGGGGCCATCACCGGCTTCGTTGCCGAGCCGGGTGGCTACGAATGGCGCTCCGATGACCTGAATTCGCAGTCGATCTTCGCCGGCGATGGCGTGGTTACCCCGCTGATCAAGCAGAGCTGGGAGCGCTTCAAGTTCGGCGGCCAGCCCGGCGCGCAGCAGGCGGCGTACTTCGTCTCGCTCAAGGAGCTGCCCGACAACCGCTTCGGCACCCAGTCCGAGATCTACTGGGACGACGGTTTCCTGGGCACGCAGGTGGGCGCGGTCACGCGCGGCTCGTACACGCTGAAGATCGTCGATCCCATCCTGTTCGTGAAGAACTTCGTGCCGGCCAGCTACCTGCAGCCGGGCCAGGTGTTCGACTTCACCGACCTGGACAACGCCGCGGCCAGCCAGCTGTTCAACGAAGTGGTGGGCTCCCTGGCGCCGGCCTTCAGCCTGTATACCAACGATGCCGGCAAGGGCAACCGCATCACCAAGCTGCAGCAGGACTCGCTGGGCTTCGCCAAGAGCCTGTCCGACGCCGTCGAGCAGGCCTACCAGTGGAAGTCCGACCGCGGCCTGGCCATCGTCAAGACCGCCATCGTCTCCATCGAGTACGACGCCAACACCCGCGAACTGCTCAAGACCGTGCAGCGCGCCGACGCGCTGGCCGGTGCGCGGGGCAATTCCAACCTGCAGGCCAGCGTTGCCCAGGGCATCCAGTCGGCCGGTGAGAACGGCGGCGCGGCCGGTCTGGTGGGCGTGGGCATGGCCTCGGGCATGTTCGGTGCCGGCAGCCTGCAGCAACCGGTCGCCCCGGCCGCGCCGGTCGCCGATGACCCGGTGGCCAAGCTGAAGAAGGCCAAGGAAATGCTGGATCTGGGGCTGATCACCCAGGACGACTATGACGCCCTGAAGGCCAAGGCGCTGGGCCTGTAACAGGCAAGGCGCCCAACGACCATGTCCGATTCCCGCACTCCGCCGCCCCTGCCGTCGGCGCCGCCACCGCTGCCTGCGCAGCCGGTGACCGGCCCCGGCTCGCCGCAGGAGGTTCCGCCCCTGCCCGGAAGCTTCCCGGTCGACCCGGCCACGCTGCCACAGCCCATCCGTGACGAGATCGAGGCGCCGGATCCGGTGGCCCTGGACACCCGCGCCGCCGAGCTGAAGGACGGCCTCAACCGCTGCCCCAAATGCGGCAGCACCGATGTCCGGCTCAAGCTCGGCACCGACGTCCTGGTCTGCCAGTTCTGCCGCAACGAATGGCACGGCACCCGCGCCGAGGAGGCCTTCGGGCTGGGTGACGGCCTGGACCAGTTGCGCGGCACCGTCGTCGCCTCCGGAGCACAGGACATCCAGGCCGACACCGCCAGCCTGATGAGTTTCAAATGCACCGGCTGCGGTGCCGAGGTCACGATCAATACCGAAAGCACGATGACGGCCCGCTGCCACTGGTGCCGTCACGTATTCGGGGTCAATGAGCAGGTGGCCAACGGCGCCGTGCCCGATGCGGTGCTGCCGTTCCGCATTACCAAGGACGATGCGGTCGCGCGTATCCGCCAGTTCGTGGACAAGCGCCGGCTGTTTGCGTTGAAGGCGTTCAAGGACCAGTTCACGCCCGAGAACGTCGTCGGCGTGTACCTGCCCTACATGATCGTGGACAGCAATGTCAGCGCGAGCGTCGCCGGCAGGGGTGAAATCAAGACGCGCGAGTACACCCGCGGCACCGGCGACAAAAAGCAGACCTACTACGATGCCGACGTCTACCAGGTGGAGCGGCATGTCGACTTCACCGTGGATGACCTGACGCTCGAATCCTCGGCCGAGCGTGGCAACCTGGATGCTCGGGCCAACACCAACAACATCATCAATACCATCCTGCCGTTCGACACCAAGAATGCGCTGAAGTGGAACGCCTCGTTCCTGACCGGCTTTACCTCGGAAAAGCGCAACCTCGACGTCGAGAAGCTGCGCCCACGGCTTGAAGACCAGCTGTTGTCGATCGCCCGCGCCGAGGTCGAAGACTCCGTGCGCCGTTACACCCGCGGCGTCCGCTGGGAGCAGGAGCGCCTGGACGTGCATGGCACGCGCTGGGTATCGATGTACCTGCCGGTGTGGCTGTACTCGTACCACCAGCCCGGAAAGAACGGCGGCATGCTGCATTACATCGCGGTCAATGGCCGCACCGGCGAAACCATGGGCAGCGTGCCGGTGCAGCAGTGGAAAATGCTGCTGGCCGCGCTGACCACCGGCACTATTATCGAAGCCCTCGTGCTTCTCTTCCTGGTAGCGTCCTCATGAGCGATGACAGTGGACTGTGGTTGCTGGCCGCCGGCCCCGCCGGTGCGTCGGCGTTGTACTGGGCGTTGTACCGGTACTACCGGAATACCGACAAGTCGCATGCGTTCGAACGTGAAACCACCATCGAGGCCAAGCCGGTGACCGGATCGGACCGCAAGATCGACACAATCACCGGCACCCAGACCACCAGCATCGCCGGCAACAACGTCGGGGCGTACCGGTCACGGGTGCAGCGCGACACGGGCTGAGCGAGTCGCGCCGAAGCGCCGCCGTTCCCCATGGATATGTGCGGCGCTTCTCATAACCGAAGATTGATCCCAGCACCGGGCGGTGATTTCCCAGCGCCCGGTGCGCGCGGCGTGCTACTACTGCCCCGCCATCCCGCGCCGGAGGCGGGGATTTCGACCGTAGACGCGTGTTGGCACGGGGCCTGGAGGCCCCGTCGGGCATGGCTTTGTGTAGTGGCATGTCCGCGCAGTGATTCGTAACCCATGCGGTTCCATCGATCACCAGGGAGTACCACCATGCGCTACACACGCCGTGATTTCCTTGCCACCGCCGCCAGTGCCTCGGTCGCCTCCTGGGCAGCGAGTACTGCATTCGCCGGGGGCGCTACCGGCACCGACGCGGCCGCCGCGGCCACCTTCCATCGCTACAACGTCAACACGCCGCAGGGCCAGCGCATGCTGGCCAGCTACGCGCGCGGCATCCAGAAGATGTTGGCGCTGCCGGCGGATCACCCGCACAACTGGTTCCGCAACGCCTTCGTGCACCTGATGGACTGCCCGCACGGCAACTGGTGGTTCTACGTCTGGCATCGCGGCTATGTGGGCTACTTCGAGCAGACCATCCGGATGCTCAGCGGCGATCCGCAGTTCGCCATGCCGTACTGGGACTGGACATCGCAGCCGGAGATTCCGGCCACCATGTTCGACGGCGTACTCTCACCCACCGACCCGGCGTACGCGCCGTTCACTGGCAACCTCGCACGGTTCACGAGTTTCATCCAGCCTGCGTTGGAAGAGTACTGGGACAGCCTGGACACCCAACAACGCCAGCAACTGGCCGCGCGCGGCTATGCGGACTTCGGTGCCTTGTGGAACGATGTCACCGGTTACAACGCCGACGCGAAAACCGGCATTTCCGGCAACGCGGGCTATGCCATCACCTGTGGGGCGCGCTACCTCTGGCGCCAGAATGCCCGCCTCGATCCCAAGACCGCCGCTGCGGTATCACCCGACACCATCCACGCCGGCTTGTCGCCGGTGGAGTTCTACAACAGCGACGTCAGCCGCAGCTTCACCAGCTCGCGTACGGCTTCGCACGTGGACTCCCCGGACAAGAACACCCAGTTCTCGGTGCTGGAGGGCTTCCCGCACAACAAGGTGCACAACTGCATCGGGGGCGTCGGTGCGATCGATCCGGGCCCCTACGGCAACATGACCAACTTCCTGTCGCCGCTGGACCCGATCTTCTACCTGCACCACGCCAACATGGACCGGCTGTGGGACGTATGGACACGCAAGCAGTTGGATCAGGGGCTGCAGATCATGCCGCCGCCGGGGGAAGCCCGTGACGCGTTCATGACCGAGCCGTTCCGGTTCTTCGTCCAGGCCGACGGGGAGTTCGCCGGGACCAAGCGCGCCGCGGACTTCTTCAACACCCAGGCCTTCGACTATGACTACGTGGGCGAAGGGGCTGGCGCGCTGCAGAGTGCGGCGCTGGCGGTGAAGGCTGCCGGACCGGCCACACTGGTGCGCGGCAAGCGCCGCGGTGCCGCCGTGTCCGTGTCGCTGCCGGGCACGGTCCGGGGTCAGCTGGGCGCCACTGTGCCACCCGCGCTGATCGCCGAAGTTACCGTGGAGCGGCCGCGCGGCCTGCACAACACGCGCGAGTTCGACGTGCTGGTGAACGCGCCGGCAGGGGTTGAGACGGTGGATGCGAACAGCCCCTACTACGTGGGCACGGTGTCGTTCTTCGGTCCGCCGATGACCGGGATGGACCATACGCACCCCACCACGTTCGCCGTACCGCTGCCGCAACGGCTCAACCTGCTCAAGGCGGGCGCGGCCGACGCCAGCGGCAGCACAGCGCTGGAGTTCAGGCTGATGGCCTCCACCGGACAGGCCGCCGAAGCGTTCCCGGTCTTGGACGCGGCGGTGCTGGTGGTGCCCTGAGGGAGGCGCCAGGCGCCGTAGTGGGTGACGCAGACAGGGCCGCCACGCGGTCCTGTCTGTGTTGGCCGGCGGCGTGCGTCAGGCCGATGCGGCGTCGTAGGTAGGGCCGTCCCACCCGTCCAGGAATTTGGGCAGGGCGTCGGTGACGTCGACAATGCGGTCACGGTAGAACAGGTGCATGGTGGGCGCGAAGGACTCGGTCAGCATGCCGCCCAGGGCGCGGGCCACCAGCGCATTGGGCACCACGCGCATGCCCAGCCGATTGGTGCCGAACAGAACGTCTCCACAGCCGCTGCAGAACGTTTTTGACAGCTGCTTGTGCGGATGCTGGAAGACCGTGGTCGTGGCCTGTTCCACCTCGACCGCGTCTGGGTTCCAGGCCGTGGCCGAGAGCATGGCCGTGGCGTAGAAATCCCGGCAGGTACTGCAGTGGCAGATGGCGCGCGCAACCGGCGCGCCCTTCAGGGTGAGGGTGGTGCATCCACACAGGCAGTTGGCGCGAAGCATCATGCGTGTCTCGGCGTTCAGTAGGCCGGCATGTTACCGGCAATGGCGGCCCGCCAGCGCAGCACTGCCTTGCACGCGGCAATACTGCGGATTCAGACCAAGCTGGCTATGCTTGTGTTCTCCGTCCACGAGCAGCCGCCATGCGCACGTTGTATCCCACCATCGAACCTTACCGCGAGCATCGTCTGGCGGTGGATGCCGTGCACACGCTGCATGTCGAGGAATGTGGCGCAGCGGACGGCATTCCCGTGGTGTTCCTGCACGGCGGCCCCGGCGCGGGCGTGTCACCCACGCACCGTCGTTTCTTCGATCCCGCACGCTACCGCATCGTTTTGATCGACCAGCGCGGCAGCGGTCGCTCTACCCCGTTCGGCGAGTTGCGTGACAACACCACCGCGCACCTGGTGGCCGACATCGAGGCCGTGCGCGCGCATCTGGGCATCGAGCGCTGGCTGGTCTTCGGCGGCTCGTGGGGGTCCACGCTGGCGCTGGCCTACGCGCAGGCACACCCGGAGCGCGCCACCGGCGTGATCGTGCGCGGCGTCTACCTGGGCCGTGCCGAAGAGAACCGCTGGTTCAACGAGGCCGACGGCGGCGCCCGCTGGATTTTCCCGGAACGGTGGGCGCGCTATGAAGCGCACATTCCCGAGGCCGAACGCGGCGAACTGATCGCCGCTTACTGGCAGCGCCTCGACAGTCCCGACCAGGACGTGGCCATCGCCGCGGCGCAAGCATGGCTGGGCTGGGAAGACCACGCGGCCACGCTGGTGCATGACGTGGAGGCGCGTTCGCACGCCGATCCCCTGGCGACGCTGGCCAAGGCGCGCATCGAAGCACATTACTTCCGCCATCACGCATTCCTCGAGCACAGCCAGCTGCTGCAGGGCGTCGATCGCATCCGCCACCTGCCGGCGGTGATCGTGCAGGGCCGCTACGACATCATCTGCCCCGCGCGCAGCGCCTGGGACCTCGCGTCTGCCTGGCCGGAGGCGCAGCTGGAGATGGTGCTGTCGGGCCATGGCGCAACCGAACCGGCCACCGCTGACGCGCTGGTACGGGCCACCGACGCCTTCGCCGACCGCATCGCAGGTCCTGTCCGCGCCTGAAGCGGTCGGATGCAGTAGCAACACCGAGGCATCGGGCGACGCGGCGCTGCGCTGCATCGTCGGTCCATGGCACAGCGTTAACGGGGTGCGGTGCACGCTCGCAACCACGTTGAGCGAAGCAGGACCACCAATGCACCCCACCTTTCGAACCGTTCTGGCCGGCGCTGCCATGGTGGCGTTGGCCACGGCCTGCACCGCGTCCGATACCGATGCGGCACGCCAGGCGCCAGCAGCCTCGGTGCCGCCCACGGCCACGGCACCGGACACGGTCGCGTCGGTGGCGGGCCGCGCCGCACCACCCGCGCAGGCAGCGGATGCCTTCGCCGAACCTGCGCCGGGCATCGCGGTCCGACCGGTGGCAGGCACCACCGTGCACCGGGACTTCAAGCGCAGCTACCTGGCGATGGATGCGTGGACGCTGTACCCCGCCGAAGGCAGCACCGGCCGGCCGCTTGTGGCGCTGGTGCTGGATGGCTCCAACGAGATCACATCGGCAGAAATGCGGATCGGGCGCAGCGACGGCGCCGCAGACGTGAAGGCGTGCACCACGCCCCCGCCCGATGCGGCAGGCAGGGCGGATACGGCGGATGTAGACGGTGTGCGTACCACCCACTTCAGCAGCAGCGACGCGGCGATGAGTCACTACCTGTCGGCCGACAGCTATCGCGTCGTCCAGGGCGGCGCCTGTTATGCCATCGACCTGATCATCGCCGGCACCCGCCCGGAGGTGTACGACCCGCCGCGCACGCCACCGTTTACCGCGGAGCAGGCCAAGGCGGCGCTGGCGTCCATGCTCGCTGCGGTGCACTGGACGCACTAGCGGCGTAGCTGCGGGCCCGTTGATGTCGCCACCACGCATCAAGGCTCACCATCCAAGGCGACGGCGCGCGCCACGGGCGCCCCTTTGATGAGGTCTCTGCATGCACGACTGGGCAACACTGCCGCAATCGTTCTACCAACGCCACCCCACCGAGGTGGCACCGGCGCTGCTCAACAAGCTGCTGGTGCGCGACGATGGCCGTGCGGGCCGCATCGTCGAGGTGGAAGCCTATGCGGGCAGCGAAGATCCGGCGGCGCATTCGTTCCGCGGCCAGACGCCGCGTACGGCCACCATGTTCGGGGAAGCCGGCCACCTGTATGTGTACTTCAGTTACGGCATGCATTGGGGATCGAACGCGGTCTGCGGCGAAGTAGGTCAAGGCTGGGGTGTCTTGCTGCGGGCGCTGGAGCCGGTGCAGGGCCTGGAGCTGATACGCGAGGCGCGCCCTGCAATCCGCCACGACCGCGATCTGGCCAGTGGACCGGGCCGGCTGTCGCAGGCGATGGGCATCACCAAGGCGCTGGACGGCGCGGACCTGGTGCGCAACGACCGCGGCGTGCGGATCGTGTCCGACGCGATGGCGCCGCCCATCGAACCGATGGTTGGTCCGCGTATCGGCATCAGCAAGGCGGTGGATTTCCCGTGGCGCTGGCACGTGCCTGGGCATGCGCACGTGTCAGGCCGGTCCGCGCGGCGCTGATCCTGCCCTGGCCTGCACTGGTATCCTGTTCGGCTGCCTGGCACCGGTTGACGCGCGCGTCGTGATCGCGCGCCGTCACCCGGTGTTGCACCACGAAAAGGATGTCCCGATGAAACCCCTCCCCACCCTGCTGCTGGGCGCTGCCTTGCTGTGCGGCGCCGCGCCGCTGCTGGCAGCCGAGAACGTGTACTACGTCGGCCTGGATATCCGCCTGGCCGGTCAGGACCGCGGCACCTTCCGGCAGCGCAGCCTCAGCAGCCTGGCGATCGACACCGCAGGCGATGGCAGCACTCGGCTGCGCACGCGCATCCTGTGGTCCGAGCAGCAGGCCCCCGGCGACAGACAGACGGTGCTGGATCTGGATCCGGAGGTGGGCGACGAGCGCGCGATGCTGGCACTGCTGGACGGCGGCTTCGAGCTCACCGTGGCCGCTGACGGCACCAGCACGGGCATGCGCGCCGTCGACCAGGAGGCTTGGCGCGACACCGTGACCCTGCAGCCGCAGGCCGCGCGCCTGATCAACGCCGAGCAGCAGCTGGGCGGCCTGCAGCCATTGGCCCTGCCTGCCCAGCTGGACGTTGGCCAGCGCATCACGCGTCGCGCCCAGACCCGGGACTTCGGCGAGCTGACTTCACAGATGCAGGTGCAGTCGCTGACCCCGGCCGAAGTAGTGGTCAGCGTGGAGCTGGCCGGTACCGGCGTGCAGGGCCACGGCCGGCAGGTGCTGCAGCGTGCCGACGGCATGCCGATCGAAGCGCGGATGCACCTGACGCTGGCACCCCGCGACGACCTGCCTGCCACCGAGCAGCGGATGTACCTGGCGCGGATGGACCTGGACCCGCTGCAGCGCCTGGAAACCGAGAGCATCGTGGAGACGTACCCGGCGATGATCCAGGCGCACCTCGACGCACCGCCGTTCTCGGCGCTGTCGTCCAATGCCGACGACTACCCGCCGGCGCCGCCGGAGGAGCGCGTGCCCGGGCTGTTGGACATGGCGGCACTGAAGCAGACCGAAGCCAGCCTGATGTTCGCGGTGAACCGCGACTACCGCGACGGCCGCCCGTTGATCCGCATTGCCGGTCGCGTCGGCACCGGTGCCCCCACCCGCGACGACCCGGCCGCGCCTGCCATCGCCGCGGCCACCCCGCGTGCCGTGCACTTCTTCGATGCCAAGGGCAAACGCCTGTCGAACCTCGCCGCGCAACCGGTACAGGATCCCTGGGTATTGGTGGGCAACTTCCATGCGGACGAAAAGGACATCGCGTTCCCGTTCCGGCTGCCGCTGAACACGCGCGGCAGCCAGGTGGACGCCATCCGCCGGATCCGCCTGGATGTCGATGTGGACACTTACCTGGGCACCGAGGTGGAAACACTGGCCCCGGGTACCCCCTCGCGGCGCAACCCGAACGCGCAGGTGCAGTGGACCTCGCCCACCCGGGTGACCGTGCAGCAGCCGCTGCCCTGGCGCGAAGGTACCGGGGGCTACTGGACCACCGCGGTACCGCTGGATGCGCAGGGCCGTGAGATGCCGGCGGCGATGGTCGATGTGCAAGGCGCGCTGGCACTGGCCGATGCCCACCCGGGCGACCCGGCGCAGTCGCCGCTGCACTGGGAACGCATGCGCCAGCCCCACCGCCTGGAGATCGCCACGGCGGCGCCGATCGCCGCCCTGCGGCTGCGCCACCAGCGCTGGCAGCGCCAGCCGCGGCAATGGACCTTCCGCTACCTTGCGCCGGACGACGCCGACGCAGGCAAGGCGGAGGGTGGCGCCGACTAACCCGGCGGCCTCGTTCAGACAGCCGCGTTGTCTTTCCGGTGTAAAATTCAGCGTTTTAACCGGAACAATGGCGAAAACGCAGCACCGCCCGCCCCTGCCCGGCCCCGCGTTCATCCGTCTGTTGGCCGGATTGGCCGACGGCCAGGCAACGCCGACCAGCCCGGACCTGTCCGACCGCCTGAGCCAGTGGGTCGACTGGAACCGTGCGGTGGCGCTGTCGCGGGCGCTGGACGGCCGGGTGCCGCCCCCGCCTGCCGAGGCGGTCGCGTTCGATGCCGCCGAGGCGGCCGAATGCGCGCGGGTACGTGCGGTACTGGAAGCGGCCATTGTTCAGCAACCTGACCCGCCGAAACCGGGCGCCAGCGACGATGCGGCGGCGATCCGCCAGCGCGTCGTTGCCCTGCAGCGCTCGATGCAGGCCAACACCGGGCGGCTGCGTGGGCGCCTGCGCGACATGCTCAGCCTGGCCGGCCCCGAACTGGGGCGGCTGGCCGAGGTGGATGCGGTGATGGAGCACACCTTGAGCCCGCGCGAGCAGGCCTTGCTGGCCACGGTGCCGACGCTGCTCGCCCAGCACTTCGAGCGGCTGCGCAACGCGGCGCTGCCACCCCCGGTCGAAGGCGAGCCTACCGACGCCGACGCGGTGCCGGCCGACGACGGCTGGCGGCAGCGGTTCAACCACGCGATGCAGAGCGTGTTGCTGGCCGAACTGGATGTTCGTTTTCACCCCATCGAAGGCCTGCTTGCAGCGCTTCGCCCCCGATAACTGGGACGTCATGTTCAGAACTAGTCTTTATCTCGTCGTTTTCCTTGCAGGTCTGTTTGCCGCGTGCTGGATCGGCGTGGGGTACCTGGGGTCGAACCCGGTAGGTTTCTCAGTCGCCCTCATGATCGCGGCCTGCTACACCGCCGGCGGCCTCGAGCTGTTCCGCTATCGCCAGGCCACCGCGGGGCTGGGCCAGGCCCTGGCCGATGTGTCGGCGGCCGAGCAGGATCTGGGCGCCTGGTTGCAGCGCGTGCCGGCGAGCCTGCGCAATGCGGTGCGCCTGCGCGTGGACGGCGAGCGCGTTGCCCTGCCCGCCCCGGTGCTGACGCCCTACCTGGTGGGGCTGCTGGTGCTGCTGGGCATGCTTGGCACCCTGCTGGGCATGATGGCCACGCTGCGGGGCACCGGGCTGGCGCTGGAAAGCGCCACCGACCTGCAGGCCATCCGCGGCTCGCTCGGGGCGCCGGTGGAAGGCCTGGCCGTGGCCTTTGGCACCTCCATCGCCGGCGTGGCGACCTCGGCGATGCTCGGGCTGCTGTCGGCGCTGTGCCGCCGCGAGCGCCTGCAGACCGTGCAGGTGCTTGATGCACGCGTGGCCACCGACCTGCACCCGCATTCCCAGGCGTGGCAGCGCAGCGAGGCGTTCCGCCTTGCGCAGGCGCAGGCCGCGCTGATGCCGGCGCTGGTCGACCGCCTGCAGGCGATGACCGCTGCGATCGAGCAGCAGAGCCTGCAGGCCAACCAGCAGCTGCTGTCCAGCCAGGAGAGCTTCCATGCCAAGGCCGACGCCGAACACGCCCGGTTGGCGAGTGCGGTCGAGCTGGCGCTGAAAGACAGCATCGCCGCCAGCGCTCGCGCCGTGGGCGAGGCGCTGCAGCCGATCATGGACAGCACCCTGCGCGGCATCGCCACCGAAACGACCGCCCTGCAGCGCGATGTCGGGCAGGCCGTGCAGCGCCAGCTGGACGGTCTCAATGCCGGCTTCGAGGCCAGCCGCGCGGCCAGCGCGGACAGCTGGAACAGCGCGATCGCCGCCCACCAGCAGACCAACCTGGCGCTGACCACCGACCTGCGTGCAGCGCTGGAGCACCTCACCGCGCAGCACGACCAACGCGCGCTCGGCCTGCTGGATGCGCTGTCGTCGCGCCTGGCGGCCAACGTGGACCACTGGGCCACCGCGCAGGAGGCGCAGCAGCAGACCCATCAGGCGCTCACCGCCGACCTGCGCCAGACCTTGCAGCAGTTCAGCGACAGCCATGACCAGCACGCCCTGCGCCTGCTGGACGGGGTCGCGCAGCGCCTGGATACCAGCGCCGGCAACTGGACCACCGCGCAGGCCGCACAGCAGCGCAGCAACGAAACACTGGTGGTGGAACTGCGCGACGCATTGGCGCGCTTCACCGACCAGCACCAGCAGCAGGCCGGCAGCCTGGCCGACGCCCTGGCCAGCCGCCTGGACGCCACCGCCGAGCGGTGGAACAGCAGCCAGCAGAGCCAGCAGCAGGCCCATGCCGCGCTGATCGGCGGGCTGGACAGCACGCTGCAGGGCTTCACCCAGACCCACGACGCACGTGCCGGCGCCCTGCTTGAGGCACTGTCCGATCGCCTGGATGCCAGCACCCGCAACCACGCCGACGCATGGCGCGATGCCTTGGCGCAGCAGGCCGCCACCCACGCCAGCAGCGCCGCGCGCAACGAGCAGGCACTGACCGCCGTGGCCGGCAGTTTCGATACGCACGCCCGCACGCTCGCCGACACGATGCAGCAGGCGCACGCCACCCTGCAGGACGCCCTGGAAGCGCGCGATGGGCAGCGCCTGGCTGCATGGAGCGAGGCGTTCGCCACACTGTCCACCTCCCTGGCCCAGCAATGGACGCAGACCGGCGAACAGGTCGCGCGCCGCCAGCAGGACATCTGCGAGACCCTGTCGCGGACCGCGCAGGAGATCACCACCCAGACCCAGGCCCACGCCAGCGACACCATCGCCGAGATCTCGCGGCTGGTGCAGGTCGCCTCCGAAGCGCCGAAGGCCGCCGCCGACGTGGTGGCCGAGCTGCGCCAGAAGCTGTCTGACAGCATGGTCCGCGACACCGCCATGCTGGAAGAACGCAGCCGCCTGCTGGCCACGCTGGAAACGCTGCTGGATGCGGTCAACCATGCTTCCACCGAGCAGCGCACCGCCGTTGACGCACTGGTGACCACCTCGGCCGACCTGCTCGACCGGGTGGGCACGCGCTTCACCGACCACCTCGCCACCGAAACCGGCAAGCTGGGCGACGTTGCCGCGCAGGTCACCGGCAGCGCGGTGGAAGTGGCGGCACTGGCCGACGCGTTCGGCGGTGCCATGCAGGTGTTCGGCAGCGCCAGCAGCGGGCTGGGCGACCGCCTCGAGCAGATCAGTGGCGCGCTGGACGCGTCGCTGGCGCGCAGCGATGAACAGCTGGCCTATTACGTGGCCCAGGCGCGCGAGGTCATCGACCTGAGCGTGCTGTCGCAGAAGCAGATCATCGAAGAACTGCAGCAGCTGGGCGCGCGCCGCAGCGCCGACCCGGCCGGGGCCGCCACCGCATGAGCGACGAGATCGAGGTCGACGGCGAATCCGGCGCACCGATCTGGGCTGCCTTCGGTGACCTGATGTCGGTGCTGCTGGGCGCCTTCGTGTTGATCCTGGTCGGCGTAGTGGCGCTGCAGCTGGAGCTGTCCAACCGGCTGGACCACGAGGTCAAGCAGCGCCAGGCCGAAGCCCAGCGTCGCAAGACCTTGGAGCAGGCGCTGGCCGTGCCGCTGGCGGCCGGGCGGGTGACGATCGTGGATGGCCGCATCGGCATCCGCGGCAGCGTGCTGTTCGCCTTGAATTCCGACCAGTTGCAGCCGGAAGGCCGCGAGCTGCTCAAGAGCCTGGCCGGCCCGTTGGCCGAGTACTTGTCCTCGCGCGAAGAGATCCTGATGGTCAGCGGCTTCACCGATGATCGCCAGGTGCGCGAAGGCAACCGCCAGTTCGCCGACAACTGGGCGCTGTCGGCCGAGCGCGCGCTCACCGTCACCCGCGCCCTGATTGCCGAAGGCGTGCCCGCCTCGGCGGTGTTTGCCGCCGCTTTTGGTGCCGAGCAACCGGTGGACTCCAACGCCGAAGAAGCCGGGCGCGCACGCAATCGCCGCGTTGAAATGGCGCCCATTCCGCGACCGAAAGCCACGTCCGCCGCCGATGTCCCCTAAGCCTAAGCCGATGCTGGTGAGTGCGCAGCTCGACGCGTGGCGCCAGCAGCAGCTGGACCGCCACGACCCGCTGGGCTTTGCGGTGATCGAGGCCTTGCAGTCGCGTGCGCAGGCACAGCAGGGCGCGGTGCGAAAGCTGCTGGATGCGCGACTGGCCACGATGGTGGCAGCGTATGCGGCGCGCATTGCCGAACAGACCGCGCGCGCGCCGCGTCGCGGGCGGGGCGCGCCAGCCCCGGGTGCCGAACGCGCCAGTCCGCTGTCGGGCCTGCTGGCAACGCTGGCCGCGCATGCACATACGCAGGCACCGCCGGTGCCGCGTGATGCCCCCCTCGACACCGCCCCGGCCCCGGCATTCCCCGCGCTGCCGGCCATCAGCGAATTCCGTGATCTGTGGGCCACGGTGCGCAATGAAAGCCAGAAGCGCATCTCGCTGGCGCAGGGCCCCGGCGATGGCGGCCCGTTGAACTCGGCGGTGCTGGTGCACCGCTCGCTCACCTTGATGAGTGAACTGTCGCCGGGCTACCTGCAGCACTTCCTGATGTACCTGGACAACCTGGCCTGGCTGGAACAGCTGCAACCGCGCACGGCCACGCCTGCGCGTGACGTGGGCCGTATCCCCAAGCCGCGCCGCGCCCGCACCCCGAAGGCCTGATCGCGCCACCGGCACGGCGCGCACTGCGCCGGCCCGGATATACCAAGGTATATCGCCGCTACCCCACGGGCATCTAGGCGGGCGCGCAACCGGCGCGGACAATACGCGCACCGGCCAGGCGCACTGCGTCACGCCGGCATCGCCCTTCCACTACCGGACATTCCCATGGATCCCGACCCCGATCCTGCCGGGTGCCGCGCGCCCCTGCTTTCGCCCCTGCCCTGTTCCACCCCGGCGTCCGGCCGGCGGCGTCCGCACCTCTGAGTGCCGGGTGGCCGGCGGGCGCTGCCTGCCCGGAGGCCTTCCGATGCACTACAAGATTCTCTACATCACCCTGCGTCGCCTGATCCTTGATCGCGACGTGGCCGGCCTGCGCAGCCAGCTGCTGCAGCACGGCGCCCCGCTGTTCGCGCGCGCCCTGGCCCTGGGCTCCGAGCGCGTCATCGCCGACGCCCTGAGCCTGCTGCCGATCTCCGAACGCCTGCACGTGCTGCGCCACCTGCCCGCCGCCCTGCGCAGCGCGCTGCTGCCGCTGTGTTCGCGCGGCAGCCCGCACCCGGCGCGCCCGCGCTGGTCGTTTCCCATCGCCAGCGTCCAGCACGCCTGATCCCCGCGCGGCCACGTCCTGACGGGCCGCGCGCAGCCCTGCATCCCGACCCGTGCCGCCCTGCGCGGTGTCGCCTGTCTTTCAAGGAGTTCCCCATGACCCTGCTCAATGCATGGTTCGATGCCTTCCTGCGCAGCCGCCGTGCCGCCAGCCTGTTCCGTCGCCGCGCCCTGCCCGACGCCGGCATGGGGCGCGGTGCGGCCGGCGCGGTACCGACCGATTTCAGCGATGCGTTGCGGCGGCTGGCACAGGTGCCGGTGGCGGCCGCGTTGGCGGCGGTAGCGTCGCACCCCGATGGCCTGGCCAGCGATGAGGCCGATGCCCGGTTGGCCCGCGTAGGCCCCAATGAGATCGATCACGAAAAGCCGCTGCCGTGGTGGCGTCACCTGTGGCAGTGCTACCGCAATCCGTTCAACCTGCTGCTGACCCTGTTGGCGGTGGTGTCCTGGCTGACCGAAGACGTCAAGGCCACGGTGGTGATCGGCACCATGGTGGTGTTGTCCACGCTGATCCGGTTCATCCAGGAAGGGCGTTCCAACCGTGCGGCGGAACGGCTCAAGGCGCTGGTGGGCAACAACGCCCGCGTGCTGCGCCGTCCTGGCCGCGATGCTGCAATCGGGCAGGACACCGGCGCTGACCCGGGCACGCCGCGGCCCGCGCAGCAGCGCTCGCTGCCGATCCGGGCGCTGGTGCCTGGCGACCACATCGTGCTGTCGGCCGGCGACATGATCCCCGCCGACTGCCGCGTGCTGAACGCCAAGGACCTGTTCGTGGCGCAGGCGGCGATGACCGGCGAATCGCTGCCGGTGGAGAAGTTCGCCGCCCCCGACCCGGACCAGCCCAACCTGCTCGAGCAGCCCAACCTGCTGTTCATGGGCACCAACGTGGTGTCCGGCTCGGCCACCGCCGTGGTGCTGGCCACCGGCAACCGCACCTGCTTCGGCACCATTGCCCAGCGCAGCACCGCCACCGAACGTGCGCCCACTGCCTTCCAGGCCGGGGTCAACAGTGTCAGCTGGCTGTTGATCCGGTTCGCCCTGGTGATGGTGCCGTTCGTGCTGCTGGTCAACGGCGTGACCAAGGGCGACTGGACCGAAGCCTTCCTGTTCGCGTTGTCGGTGGCGGTCGGGCTTACCCCGGAAATGCTGCCGATGATCGTCACCTCCACCCTGGCCAAGGGCGCGGTACTGCTGTCGCGGCGCAAGGTGATCGTCAAGCGCCTGGATGCGATCCAGAACTTCGGCGCGATGGACGTGCTGTGCACCGACAAGACCGGCACGCTCACCCAGGACCGCATTGCGCTGGAGCGGCACACCGATGTGTACGGTAACGACTCGCAGGATGTGCTGGCATTTGCCTACCTCAACAGCCATTTCCAGACCGGGCTGACCAACCTGCTCGACCGCGCCGTGCTGGAGCATGTGGAACTGCAGACCGAGCTTCGCCTGGCCCAGGACTACCGCAAGGTGGACGAGATTCCGTTCGACTTCGAACGCCGCCGCATGTCGGTGGTGGTGTCCGAGCGCGACGACCACCATGAGCTGGTGTGCAAGGGCGCGGTGGAAGAGATGCTGGCCGTGTGCAGCCGCGTGCGCGAAAACGGCCAGGACCTGCCGCTGGATGCACAGCGGCTGGCACGGGTGCGCCAGACCACCGAGGAGCTCAACGAACAGGGCCTGCGCGTGGTCGCGGTGGCCATGAAGGAAGTCCCCGCCACGCGCGAGGTGTACGCGCAGGCCGATGAGCAGGACCTCACCCTGCTCGGCTACGTGGCGTTCCTCGATCCGCCGAAGGAATCGACCGCGCAGGCGCTGCAGGCGCTGGCCGGGCTGGGCGTGGAGGTGAAGGTGTTCACCGGCGACAACGAACTGGTCACCGCGCGGGTGTGTGCCCAGGTGGGACTGCACGCCGACGGCATCGTGACCGGGCCGCAGATCGACCGCATGGACGAAGCCGCGGTGGCCGACGCGCTGGGCCGGCATCGCGTGTTTGCCCGGCTCACGCCCCTGCACAAGGAACGCCTGGTACGTGCCCTGCGTGCACAGGGCAAGGTGGTGGGGTTCCTGGGTGACGGCATCAACGATGCCCCGGCACTGCGGGCGGCCGACATCGGCATCAGCGTGGACAGCGCGGTGGACATCGCCAAGGAAGCGGCCGACATCATCCTGCTCGAGAAGAACCTGATGGTGCTCGAGGAAGGCGTCGTGCAGGGCCGGCGCACCTTCAGCAACATGCTCAAGTACATCCGCATGACCGCCAGCTCCAACTTCGGCAACGTGTTCTCGGTGCTGGTGGCCTCGGCGTTCCTGCCGTTCCTGCCGATGCTGCCGCTGCAGCTGCTGGTGCAGAACCTGCTGTATGACATCTCGCAGATCGCCATTCCGTTCGACAACGTCGATGAGGAGCTGGTGCGCAAGCCGTTGAAGTGGAACCCGGCCGACATCGGGCGCTTCATGGTGTTCTTCGGCCCGATCAGTTCGATCTTCGACCTGAGCTGCTTTGCCCTGATGTGGTACGTGTTCGATGCGCGCACGGCGGCTGACCAGAGCCTGTTCCAGTCCGGCTGGTTCGTGGTGGGCCTGCTCACCCAGACCTTGATCGTGCACATGATCCGCACGCCCAAGGTGCCGTTCGTGCAGAGCATCGCCGCCCCGCCGCTGCTGCTGATGACCGGGTTGATCATGGCCATCGGCGTGCTGCTGCCAATGAGCCCGTTGGCCGGCTACTTCAAGCTGCAGGCGCTGCCGCCCGGCTACTGGCCGTTCCTGGTGGCGATCCTGTTCGGCTATGCGGTGCTGACCACGCTGCTCAAGAAGGTCTACATCCGCCGTTACGGGTGGCAGTGATGGACCTCAACCCGCACCTGCCGGCGTTCAACGCCGGGGCCACGATCAGCACCCTGATCAGCCTGGGCACGGCCTTCGTGCTCGGCGCGGCGATCGGCCTGGAGCGTCAGCTGCGCCAGCGCACCGCCGGCCTGCGGACCAACACACTGGTGGCGGTGGGCGCGGCGGTGTTCGTGGACCTGGCCGTGCGCTTCCACGACCTGTACGGCGGTCCGCCCTCGCCGCTGCATGTGGTGGCGTACGTCATCTCCGGGGTGGGCTTCCTGGGCGCCGGCGCGATCATGAAGGACGGTGCGCAGGTGTCCGGGCTGAACACCGCGGCGACGCTGTGGGGCTCGGCGGCAGTCGGCGCCTGCGCCGGCGTCAAGCTGTTGCCCGAAGCGCTGCTGGCCGCGCTGTTCGTGCTGGCCGCCAATACGCTGCTGCGGCCGGTGGTCAACCGCATCCAGCGCCAGCCGGTGGAGGCGTCCTTCAGCGAGGCCACGTACGCGGTCACGGTGGTGTGCCAACGCGAGCACCAGGCCGACGTCCTGGACCGGCTGCTGGTGCTGCTGGAACAGGCGCACTACCCGGTGCGCGCGGTCGATCCGCGCCCGTTCGGCGACCGCGACGTGGAGATCGAAGCGGTGCTGTACGCGACAGCCGTGGATGCCGCCGAACTGGATGCGGTGCTGGCCACGCTGATGGCCGTGCCGGGCGTGCTGCAGGCGTTCTGGAATGCCACGCTGGAGGACTGACACCGGCCGGCCACGGCCCCGATGCTATGCTCGACCGCGTCGAACCACGCGGCGTTTGTCCACGTTTTCCACGGAGCCGTCCCGATGCTGTCTTCCTCGTCGCGCCGTACCGTTGCCCTGCTCGTGCTGGGCGTGGTGATGGCCGCGATCTTCGCCGCCGACACGCTCACCGACTATGCGGTGGCGGCCGCCTGCTTCTACGCGGCGGTGATCCTGGCCGCCTCGCGCGTGCTGTCGGGTCGGGGGCTGGTGCGGTTGGCCGCCCTGTGCATCGGCCTGACCGGGCTCAGTTTCTTCCTGACCCGCTTCGGCACCTACCGCATCGGCCTGGTGAATTCGGCGATCGGCATGCTGGTGATCGGCATCACGACTTGGCTTGCGCTGAAGATGGAAGTCGCCAAGGCCGCCGTGCAGGACGCACAGGCCCGCCTGCTGCGGGTGGCCCGCGCCTCCACCGTGGGCGAGCTCACCACCTCCATCGCGCATGAAGTGAACCAGCCGCTGGCGGCGATCGCCAGCAGCGCCGAAGCCAGCCAGCGCTGGCTGGCCCAGGACCCGCCCAACGTGGACAAGGCGCGGCAGACACTCGCGCGGATCCTGGCCGATGCGCACCGCGCCAGCGACGTGATTGCCCGCGTGCGCGGGTTGACCCGTGGCGCGGTGCCGGAACGGCAGGGCTTCGACCTCAACCAGGCACTGCTGGAAATGCTGGCGCTGTCGCACAGCGAACTGGAACAGCATGCGGTCACGCTCAGTACCCAGCTGGACGACGCGCTGCCGCCGGTGTTCGGCGACCGCGTGCAGGTGCAGCAGGTGATCGGCAACCTGATTCTCAACGCGGTCGATGCGATGGCCGAGGTGCCGGCAGGCAGCCGGCGGCTGGTGCTGCGCAGCTGGCGTGCCAGCCCGACGCGGGTGGCCATGAGCGTGCGCGACCACGGCAGCGGGCTGCCGCTGGACGCCCCGGAGCGAGTGTTCGACGCCTTCTGGACCACCAAGTCCGGTGGCCTGGGCCTGGGCTTGAGCCTGAGCCGCAGCATCCTGGAGGCCCACGATGGCCAGATCCGCGCCGAGCCGGTGGCCGACGGGGGCGCCTGCTTCGTGTTCGAACTGCCCATCGATGGCGGCGGTCCGCATGGTTAGGTCGACGCCGCCTGAAGGTGCGCCCGCGCCCATCGTGTACGTGGTGGACGACGATCATTCGGTACGGGCCGCACTCGAAGATCTGTTGGCCTCGATGGGCATGCAGGTGCGTGCCTTCGACTCGGTGGCCGCGTTCCTGCAGCATCCGCGCGCGGACGCGCCGGCCTGCCTGGTGCTGGACGTGCGCATGCCGGGCCAGAGTGGGCTGGAGTTCCACCGGCAGATGGCCAGCCACGGCCTGCACCTGCCGGTGGTGTTCATCACCGGCCACGGCGACATCGCCATGGGCGTGGCGGCCATGAAGGAAGGCGCCATCGAGTTCCTGACCAAGCCGTTCCGTGACCAGGAGCTGCTGGACGCGATCCACCTGGGCATCGAGCGCGACCGTGAGCGGCGCCGCGATGACGCCGCCGTGGACGTGCTGCGGCAACGTTGGGCCTCGCTCAACGATGGCGAGCGCGACGTGGTCGGCGGCGTGGTGCGCGGCCGGCTCAACAAGCAGATCGCCGCCGAGCTGGGGGTCAGCGAAATCACGGTGAAGGTGCGCCGCGCCAACGTGATGCGCAAGATGCAGGCGCGCACGCTGGTGGACCTGGTGCGTTTGTACGACCGCCTGGGCATCGGCTGAGGCCCGCCCGGCCCCGCGCGGCGGCCGTCATCACCCGCGCGACTGGACAGATGAGTAATCGGCATCAGGGCCGATGCGATGCGGGCACCGTCCCTTCCTAGAATGCGCCATGGCCGCTGCTGCGGCACCTCTCCCTGCCGTGGATGCTGACCATGCGTGCTGCCCTGCCCTTCACCCTGCTTGCCCTATGCACCGCGCTTGCCGCCTGCCAGCAGGCTCCGTCCGCCAGCCCGGTGGCCAGTGCGCAGGCCGCGCCGGTTGCCGAGGAGATCGCGTGGCGGCACGGCGATGTCGAAGACGCCTTCGCCGATGCGCAGCAGAGCGGCAAGCCGGTGCTGCTGTACTGGGGCGCGGTGTGGTGCCCGCCGTGCAACAAGCTCAAGGCCACCCTGTTCCGTGACCCGGCGTTCATCGCGCTCACCCGGCAGTACGTGCCGGTGTACCTGGATGGCGACTCGGAAGGTGCGCAGGCACTGGGCGAGCAGTTCGGCGTGCGCGGTTATCCCACGCTGATCGTGCTGGACCCGCAACGCCACGAAATCACCCGGCTGGCCGGCGGCAACGACAGCGCCGAGCTGACCCGGGCGCTGCGCCTGGCGGTGAACCGGCGCACGGCCGTGGCCGACGTGCTGCGGGTGGCGGTGGTGTCGCCGCAGCGCGTGTCCGAAGACGACTGGCGGGTGCTGGGCGATTACGGCTGGGAGGTGGACGCCAGCCGCCTGGCGGGTCAGCGCGATCCGGTGGCGCTGTTGCGGCAGCTGGCCGCGTCCGCGCCGGACCCGGCCCTGCAGCGTCGTTTCGGGTTGCTCGCGCTGGGCGCCGGCAGTGCCGGCAAGGACGCACCTGCACCCGACGCTGCGGAACGTGAGGCCACCCGCACTTTGCTGACCACGGTCCTGGCCGCGCCGGCCGAAGTGCGTGCCAACCGCGATCTGCTGGGCTACCAAGGCCCCGCGCTGGTGGCACGGGCCGCTGCCACGCCGGTGGAGGCCCAGCAGCTGGGCACCCAGTTGCTGGCGGCGCTGGAGCGCGCCGATGCCAGCCAGGACAACGCCGCCGATGCGCGCCTGTCCAGCGTGATCACCGAATTGACGTTGTTCAAGCAGCAGCATCGGGACACCCCGGTGCCGCCGGCGCTGCAGGAGAAGGCGCATGAGCGCGTGGCTGCGGCCGATGCCGCGGCAAAGACGTCGCACGAACGCCAGGCCACCATCAGCAGCGCGGTGTATGTGCTGCGCGAGGCCGGCGATGATGCCGCGGCCGAGACGCTGTTGCGTGCGGAACTGGACCGCAGCCAGACGCCGTACTACTACATGCCCGAGCTGGCCGAACTGGCCGAGGCGCGCGGCGACAAGACGGCTGCGGTGGACTGGCTGCGCAAGGCCTACGAAGGTGCGCAGGGACCGGCCACGCGGGTGCAATGGGGCGTGTTGTACGTGGAAGGCCTGGTGCGGCTGACGCCGGACGATGGGAAAGCCATCGAGCAGGCAACGGCCCAAGTGATTGCCGAACTCGACGCGCAACCGGCGGGCTACCACCAGCGCACCCGGCAGCGCTTCGAGCGCCTGGCGACCACGCTGCAGGCGTGGGGGCGTGCGCACCACGGCGCGCAAACGCTGGTCCGCTTGCAGGCGCGCATGGGCGAATCCTGCGCCAAGGCCGCACCGGGCGCCGATGCCGGCGCGGCGTGCAGCCGATGGCTGAAGAGCTGACAGGTAGAGCCGACCGTTGGTCGGCTGCAGAGCTCCGGTAGAGCCGACCGTTGGTCGGCTGCAGATCCGAAGAGCAGCCGGGCAGAGCCCGGCTCTACGTGGTGTCGCGCCACCGCGATGTCGTGCGACCGTCGGGACGTCGCACGCCCCCGGGCATATCGGACATATCGGGCCACCCCGGCATATCGCTCGACCCCGGCCCGGTAGAGCCGACCGTTGGTCGGCTGCAGAGCATCCGGAGACGCGCGTGACCAACAATCGGGCATAACCCGGCGCCTTCAACCACGCAACGTGGCACCACCGTCCACATACAGATCGCTCATCGCGATATGGCCGGCCTGGTCGGACAACAGGAACATCACCGCCTGGGCGATGTCGTCGGGGCGGGCCAGCTTGCGCAGCGGAATGCCGGCCTTGTAGATTGCCGGGTTGCCCTCGATCACCCGCTGCGCGCCGTCGGCGTCCTCCCACATGCCGGTCTGCATCGGGGTCAGGGTCGAGCCCGGGGCGACGATGTTGCAGCGGATGCCGTGGGGAGCCAGTTCCAGCCCGAGGCACCGCGTGAACATGGTGGCGGCCGCTTTCGATGCGGCGTAGGCAGCCATGCCATGCCGCGGCACGCCTGCGGCATTGGAGCTGACGGTGACGATGGCCCCCTTGCCGCGCGGGGTCATCACCCGCGCCAGGGCGCGCGACAGATGGAACACGCCGTCGGCGTTGACCGCGAACACGCGACGCCATTGCGCGTCGTCGATCTGATCGACCGTACCCACCTGCAGCACGCCGGCCACGCTGATGCCGAAGCCCACCGGCCCCAGCGTGGTCTCGGCCCAGCCGACCAGCGCATCCACTGCACCGGCATCGCTGACGTCCAGCGCCCTGGCATGCAGGTTCGGGTGCGCCTGCAGCGCGGGCGCAGCCAGGTCGGTGGCGACCACCACGCATCCGCTGTCCAGCAGCTGCTGCACCAGCGCCGCGCCAATGCCGCCGGCAGCGCCGGTGACCACGGCCAGCGTGCCATCGAATCCAGTGAGTTTCATGAAGGCTGTTCCTGTGGGGACGAACGGATATCGAGGGCGTCGCTGCGCTGCAGCCGCGCCGACAGCCAAGGGGCGATCTGTGCGACAGCATCACGGCCGGTCAGCTCGGCATGCACGAACGGGAGCTCGATTGCCTCGATCGTTGCCGCGTACGGCGCCCAGAGGGATGCCTGCAGATACGGGCGCGCGGCGTGGTCGCGACCGGCACGCACGTGGCTGAGCACGCCGCGGTACGGTGCGTGGTGGTGCGCGCGGATCAACCGGTTGGTGCCGGTGACCGCGCGGACCACGCCGTCCAGCACCGGTTCGGGCAGGTTGCCCAGCGCGCTGTCGCCACGGCGCAGGAACGCCATGATGCGCGCGCGGCTGTCCAGTTCGGGGTGGGCGTCGGGGTCATGCCCGGCGATGGCCAGCAGCGCACGCAGCGCCGCGATCGGGTCCGGCTCGGGTTCGGCCCGCCAGCATTCGCTGGGATAGGCATCCAGCAGCACCAGCTCGCCGACGCTGCGACCCAGCGCCTGCAGGTGCACGGCCATGGCCTGGGCGATGATGCCGCCCACCGACCAGCCCAGCAGGTGCACGGGCCCGTTCGGCTGCAGTGCCACCACCCGCGCCACATAGTCCGCGGCCAGGGCATCGATGCTGTCGGGCAGCGGCTGCGCGGCATCCAGTGCGGGCGACTGCAGACCATGGACGTCGCGTGCCGGCTGCAGCGCACGGGCCAGGTCGCGGTAGTTCCAGGCGATGCCGCCAGCGGGATGGACCACGAACAGCGGTGCCCTGCCCGGCTCACCGCGCGCCAGCCCGATCAGCGGCGACAGGCCGTGGTCGGTGCCGTGTTCCGGCGCGTCCAGCACGCGGGCCAGTGCCGCCACGCTGGGGTGGGCGAACACCGCGCCCAGGCCCGGATCACGCTGCCAGTGTTGCTGGATCGCCAGCAGCAGGTGCACCGCCGACAGCGAATCACCGCCCAGGCTGAAGAAGTCCGCATCGGCGGCGGGCGCGTCATCCAGGCTCAACGCCTGCGCAAACAACGCGGCCAGCTGGCGCTCGCTGTCCGTGCTGGGCGCGCGGCCCGGCACCGCGGCCAGCGTCGGCACGGGCAACGCGGCGCGGTCCAGCTTGCCGTTTGCCGTCACCGGCCACTGCGCCACCACCATCAGCGCGGCGGGGACCATGTAGTCCGGCACGCGCGCGGCCAGGCCGGCGCGCAGCGCCACCGGGTCCAGCGCCACGCCAGAGACATAGGAAACCAACCGCCGCTCGCCGGGCCGGTCTTCGCGCAGCAGCGTTTCAGCGCGTTCCACACCCGGCTGCAGGCGTAGCGCGGCATCAATCTCGCCCAACTCGATGCGCAGCCCGCGAAGTTTCACCTGGTGGTCGCTGCGCCCGAGATACTCCACGGCACCGTCGACGCGCCAGCGCGCCACGTCACCGCTGCGATAGATCCGCTCACCGGGCAGGTGCGGGTCGGCGAGGAAGCGCTCGGCGGTCAGGTCGTCGCGACCCACGTAGCCCCGGGCCAGCTGCACGCCGCCCAGGTACAGGTCACCGGGCACGCCCGGCGGCACCGCCCGCATGCGCGCGTCCAGCACGTACAGGCGGGTGTTCCAGACCGGGTAGCCGATCGGCACCGGCCTGCTGCGGTCGTCGCGGTCCGCCGGCCACCAACTCACATCGACGGCCGCTTCGGTGGGACCATAAAGATTGTGCAGTTCGGCATCGACGGTGGCATGGAAGCGATCGCGCAATGCCGGTTCCAGTGCTTCGCCGCTGGTGAATACTTGGCGTAGCTGCAGGCCGCGCGCCGAAGGCACGGCCAGGAACGCATCCAGCATCGACGGAACGAAATGCACGATGCTGATCCGGGCGCGGCGGATGAGTTCGGCCAGCGCCACCGGGTCACGGTGCAGGTCGGGCGCCGCGATCACCAGCGTGGCCCCGCACAGCAGCGGCAGGAAGAATTCCCAGACCGAGACATCGAAGGTGGCCGGCGTCTTCTGCAGGATCCGCGCATCGGCGCCGATGCCGTAATGGCTGCTCATCCACTGCAACCGGTTGACGATGGCGCGATGCTCCACGAGCACGCCCTTGGGCTCGCCGGTGGAGCCGGAGGTGTAGATGACGTAGGCGGCGTCCTGCGGCTGCACGGTGTCGGGCAGTTCGCGCACATCGCCTGCGCTCCACTGCGTCGGTGCCAGCACGCGATAGCCGGCAAACCGCGCCGCCGCCGTGTCGTCGGCCAGCACGCAGCTGGGCTGGGCCGAGGCCAGGATGCGGGCGAGTCGCTGGTCCGGATGGGCCAGGTCCACCGGCAGGTAGGCCGCACCGGCGCGCAGGATGGCCACCAGCCCCACCACCAGTTGCAGCGAGCGCGGCAACGCCACCACCACGCGGGATTCGCGGCCCACGCCCATCGCCTGCAACTGCAGCGCCACTGCCCGGCTGCGCTGTTCCAGCTGGGCATGGGTGAGGCGCTGCCCGTCGAACTCCAGCGCGGTGGCGTCGGGGTTGGCATGCATGCCGTCCAACAGCAGCGCCACCAGTGACACGTCGGGCAGCGGCATGGCCGTGGCATTGACCTCGAACAGGTAGCGCTGCGCTTCGGCCGGCGTGGCCAGCGCGATGTCGTCCATGCGCAAGCCACGGTCGTGCACGTCCAGCGCGGCGTCGATGAAGTGCAGCAGCCGCGCGGCATGCGCCTCCACCTCGGCGGGCGCGTACACGGCAGGATTCGCTTCGATCTCCAGGTCGAGGTGGTGCGTGCCATCACCACGGAAACCGAAGGTGATGTCGTCCACCGGGCCGGTGCCCAGCACGTCCAGCCGCACCTGCACGCCCGCCAGCGGCAGCGCCCGGTAGAACGGCTGCACGTTGATCATCGGACCGTGCAGACGGTGCTGGCTGCCAACCAGGCCCAGGTCGCGGCGCAGCTGTTCGCCGCGGTAGCGGCCGTGGCGGCGGGCACGCAGCAGGTCGCGCGCGGTGGCCTGCACGGTCTCGGCCAGACTGGCGTCGCGGGCGGCCACGCGCAGGGGCAACACGTTCATCACCATCGCCGGAACACGCGCGGACGCATTGCCGAGCCGGCCCATGAACGGGATGCCCAGCACCACTTCGTCGAGCGCACTGAAGCGGCGGCAGTACGCGGCGCCCAGCGTGGTCAGCAGGTCCGGCCAGGGCTGGGCGATCTGCGTGGCCACCGCCAGCAGCCGGCGGCGCAGCGCCGCAGGCAGGTCGCAGACGTGGCGCAGGGCATCGGCGGCCGCCGGGGCACTGGCGCCCGCCAGTCCTTCCGCCGCCGGGGCGCCGGCCATGTACTGCTGCCAGTAGGCCGCATCAGCGGCGCGGCGTTCGCCGTGGCGGTAGTCCCGATCATCGGCCAGCACCGGGGCCAACGGGGCAAGCGCTGCCGCCTCGGCATCCGCGTCCGCATACAACGCGCAGACCCGCTCGGTGAACAGCGCCATGCCGTAGCCGTCGGTGGCCAGGTGATGCACGCGCAGGTACCAGAGATGCCGCGCGCCACCCAGCACGAACAAACGCTGCTGCGCGAGCCGGTCGCGCGCCGGATCCACCGCGTGCAGGCGGTCCTGGTCCATGGCGGTGCGTGCGGCGGCCACCGGGTCCGGCAGCGCGGACAGGTCCACCACCTCCAGCAGTGGCACATGCGCGGGCACGTGCCATTGCTGCGGTACACCGTCGGCACCGTCGGCAATACGCAGTGCGAGCGCCTCGGCTTCATGCGCGGCGGCGTTGGCGGCGGCCGCAAAGCGCGTGACGTCCAGCGCACCGTCGATCCACAGCGCATGCGCGGTGTTGAACGCGGCCGGTGCCGCCGCCAGTCGCTGCGCATACCACAGCCCGGTCTGCGCTTCGCTCAAGCCTTGGGGGCGCGGCTGTGCCTGCGCTCCGGTTGCGTCCGCGCCCTGCCCTGCCTTCATGCGCGCGCAGCGCTGCCCTGCAGCCGCTGCACCACGCCCCACCAGCCGGCCAGCGTGGCGTGCTCGGCCAGGTGGCTGAACTCCAGTGCGATCCCGGTGTTGCCCCACGCCAGTACCAGGCCCAGCACCCGCATCGAGTCCAGGCCCAGGTCGATCAGGTTGTCGTCGTCGCCGATGGTCTGGGGCGCTTCGCCCAGCATGCCAGCCACGTCGGCACGCATGCGCGCCAGGTCAAGCGGGAGGTCGTGTGCGGGGGTGTTCATGCCAGGGCCTTCAACAGCTGGTCGGTGGTCAGGGGCACGCCACAGGTGCGCGCGATCAGGTGCAGGGCCAGGTCATGGTCGGCGCGCGAGAAGTCGGCCACTGCATCGGCGGCGATGAACGCCTCGATGTCGCGCTGGAAGGCCTCGGTCACGGTCGCCGCGCAGCCGATGTGCGCATACACGCCGGTCACCAGCAGCTGATCGCGGCCACGGGCGCGCAGCATCGTGTCCAGGTTGCTGCGCTGGAACGCGCTGTAGCGGTGCTTGACCAGCACATGATCGCCGGGGGCCGGTGCCAGTGCGGCAAGGATGGTTTCGTGCTCGGCGGTGGCGCTCATGCCCGGACCCCACAGGTCGGCCTGCAGGCCGCGGTCACGGCGGTCCTGGTTGCCACGCTGGGCGGTGTAGAACACCGGGATGTCGCGCGCACGGCAGTGCGCCAGCAGGCGGGCGATATTGGCCACCGCCGGCGCAAGCGGCGCGGCGTCGGCGGCAAACGCGGCCAGGAAATACTGCTGCATGTCATGCACCAGCAGCGCCATGCGCTCGGTGCGCGGCACCCAGGGGCCGCGCGGCGGCGGCAGTTCACCGGCCAGCGGCAACGGATACGGGGCAATCTTCGGCAGCGCCATCAGCGCGGTTCTCCTGTCTGTTCAAGGTAACGTTCGCGCAGCTGCGCGCGCAGTTCGCGGCGGCTGATCTTGCCCACCGCCGTGGTGCCGAAGGCCTCCACGAACACCACCTGGTCGGGCACTTTGAACGCGGCCAGGCCACGCCCGCGTACCCAGGCCTTGAGGCTGGCGGCAGTGGGCGGGGTGCCGTGCGCAATGACGAACGCACAGCTGCGTTCCCCCAGGAAGGCATCGGGCATCGAGACCACCGCGGCATCGAACACCTCGGCATGGGCCAGCAGATGGTCTTCGATCTCCTCGGCGGAGATCTTCTCGCCGGCCCGGTTGATATGGTCGCCGGCCCTGCCCTGCACTACCAGGTAGCCACCGGGCAACTGCTGCACCATGTCGCCGGTGCGGTAGTAGCCATCCTCGGTGAACGAACGCGCGTTGGCGGCCGGGTCGTTGTGGTACGCGCGAATGGTGTACGGGCCCCGCGTGAGCAGGTGGCCGATGCCGCCTTCCGCGACCGGGTGGCCGTGGTCGTCCACCACCAGCACCTCGTCGTCGGGCGAGATCGGCCGGCCCTGGGTACCCACCACCACGTCCAGCGGATCGTGCAGGCGGGTGTAGTTGACCAGGCCTTCGGCCATGCCGAACACCTGCTGCAGACGGCAGCCCAGGCTGTCGATCACCCGGCGCGCCGCTTCCGGCACCAGCTTGGCGCCTCCCACCTGCAGCACCTGCAGGCTGCCCAGGTCGTGCGCGGTGGTGGCCGCGGCCTGCGCCCACAGCAAGGCCAGCGGCGGCACCAGCCCCACGCAGGTCACGCGCTCGCGCGCGATCAGCGGAAAGGCCGCGTCAGGCCCGGGGCCCGGGCTCATCACCACGCGCGCGCCGGCATACAGCGCGCCCAGGAAACCGGGCGAGCTCATCGGGAAGTTGTGCGCGGCGGGCAGCGCGACCATGTACACGCTGTCGCGCGTGATGCCGCAGATCTCGTTGCTGGCGCGGAACGAATAGATGTAATCGTCGTGGGTGCGCGGAATCAGTTTGGACAAGCCCGTGCTGCCGCCCGACAACTGCAGGAACGCCACCGACTGCGGGTCCGGATCGGGCGGCAACAGCGCCGCGTCGCCCTGCAGGCTGTCCACCGCGCCGAACTCGGCGGCGTCGCCGACGATCAGCACGTGCTGCAGCGCTGGCAGCAGTGCCTGCAGTTCGCGCGCCAGCACGCGGTAATCGAAGCCGTCCTGCCTGTCCGCCGCGATGTACCCGCGCGCCTGCGCCTTGTCCAGCACATGGCGCACCTCGGTGATGCGATGCGCCGGCAGTGCGTACACCGGAATCAATCCGGCCCGGAACAGCCCGCAGACCACCGTCACGAATGCCGGCGTATTGCCCAGCTGCACTACCACCCGGTCGCCCGGCACCAGACCGCGCGCCAGCAACCCCGCACCGATCCGGCCGGCCTCCTGCCAGAGCGCCGCGTAGCTCAGCCGCACCTCGCCGCCGACCACGGCGATGTCATTGGCAAACCGCGTGGCCCGCTCGCGCAGCACGCCCGGCAGGGTTTCGCCACGCCAGTAGCCGGCAGCGCGATAGCGCGCCACCAGGGCCGGCGGCCAGCTCTGGCGTAGCGGCACCAGCGCGGGGGAAGCACTCTCGTTCATCAGGAACCAACTCCGTTAACGCGTATGGAAGGCAGCGCATCGACGCCCAGGGCGTTCAACACGGCGCCGAATTTGGCGTCTGTTTCGGCCACTTCCAGCGCGGGCTGTGAGCCGGCAACAATGCCCGCGCCGGCGTACACGCGCACCTGCGGGCCCTGCACGCGGGCGCAGCGGATCGCCACGTACCAGTCGCCATCGCCGTCGGCATCGGTCCAGCCAACCGCGCCGGCATAGAAGCCGCGCGGCACCGGTTCCAGCTGGCGAATGGTGCGCAGCGCAAGCGCGCGCGGCGTACCGCACACGGCCGGGGTGGGATGCAGCGCGGCCACCAGCGCGGCAACCGGCGTGCGCGCGTCGGCCAGCGTGGCCTCGATCCGCGTGCCCAGGTGCCACATGGTGGCGGTGGCATGCAGCGAGGGCCGCGGCTCGGCCTCGATATGGCTGCACCACGGCGCCAGTGCCGCCACGATGGCCTCCACCACATGGCGGTGTTCGTCGTGGTCCTTGGCCGAGGCCAGCAGCGCCTGCGCCACCCGTGCATCTTCGGCCGGGTCGGGATGGCGTCGGGCCGAACCGGCCAGTGGATGCGACAGCACCCGCGCACCGCGACGCGACACCAGCAGTTCGGGGGTTGCGCCCACCAGCCACGCCGGGGGTTCCTGCGTTCCGCCAGGCAGCGTCACCAGATAGGTGGCCACGCTGGGGTCGTGGCCCAGGCGCGCGGCCAGGGCGTGCGGATCGACGTCCTGCGCGCCGTCCAGCAGCAGGCTGCGGGCCAGCACCACCTTGTGCAGCGCCGGTGCCGGCTGCTGCAGGTCATGCAACGCCGCGCCCACCGCGTCTGCGTACTGCGCGGCACTGGGTTCTGCGGCGAGGCGACCGTTGAAGGTCGCTGCCGGCGGCGCGGATGGCAGCGCCGCGGTCGAGAGTGCCTGCGGCTGGTGCAGCGCATCGTCACCGTCAGGATCGAACGGCAGCGCGCCAACCAGCAGCGGCAGGCCGGCGCGCGGCGTAGCGAAAAAGGCCGCTACGCGCGCGGCCAGGGTGGCGGTGCCACCGGCCGGCAGCCGCGCTCGGCACCCCTGCGTGTGCAGCGAGCGCAACGGCGCACGCAGCAGAAACGGCGTGGTCACGGCGGCATCGCCCACCACGGCACTGTCATCGTCGCGCACCGTGCGTGCCTGCGCGCTGTCGTTCATGCCGGCGCTCCGGCGCGGTGGCGTGCCGCGGCCACCGACAACACCAGCAGCAGCACGCCCACCAACAGATAGGGCGCGCTGGGCCGCCACTGGTACAGCAGTGTGCCGAGCATCGGCCCGATCACCATGCCCAGGCCCTGCACCGAGGCCACGGTGCCTGCGGCAGCGCCCTGCTCATGCGCCTGCACCGAATCGGCCGCCAACGCCTGGAACGACGGAAACACGAAGCCCATCCCGAACGCCGCCACCGCGTAGGCCAGCAGCAGTTCCCAGCGTGCGTCCACCAGCGCCACCGAGGCGAACCCAATGCCCGACACCAGGGCGCCCAGGGCGATCCAGCGCCGCGGCGGCACGCCGACCAGTTTCATCACCAGTACCTGCGCCAGAATCAGCCCGACACCCACCGCGGTGAGCGCCAGGCCGGCCGCACGCGCGCCGTCGGCCGGCGACAGGTGCAGGCGGTCGATCGCGAAGAAGCCCACGGTGACCTGCGCGATGGTCACCGACACCATGGCGGCAAACACCGCCAGGATCGGCAGGCGCAGCCGTGCATCGGTCCAGCCCAGCCGCGCGCGCGGCCCCGGGGTGGCCGTGCGCAGCGGCGCGTCCGGCGGCAGGCGCCAGGCAATGGCGGCCAGCGACAGCAACGGCAGGAACGCCGCGATGTAGAGGGTGAGCGACAACTGGTGGAAGGCGATCCACCCGGCGGCGGCCGGCCCGACCACCATGCCCAGCGCGTTGGCGGTGCCGAGCTTGGCCATGGCCGCGGCGCGTTGCCCCGGCGCGGCACCGTCGGCTACCAGCGCGGCAGCGGTGGGCGGCACGGCGGCATAGAACAGCCCCACCAACGCCCGCGTGCCCACCAGCACCAGCACCGACACCCACAGCGCCGGCGGGCGCGCCAACGCAGCATCGACGAAGATTGCCATCGCCACGTAGATCAGCACGTAGGCCGCCAGTGCGATCAGCAGCACGCGCTTGCGCCCGATGCGGTCGCTGAGGCTGCCCCAGCGGCGCGCGGACAGCATCCAGAGCACCCCGGCAGCGGTGACCGACAGGCCGGCATGCCACTCGGCCAGGCCCAGCAGGCGCACCACCGGCCCCACCACCGCCACGAAGGCCATCATCGCCATGGTGCCGGTCAAGGCTGCGAACACCAAGGCCGGCAAGCCGGGTACTACCGAACGCTCATGCATGGAACACCACTGCCAATCAGGGAATAGGGCGCGCAACGCTGCAAGGCGGCGCGTCGGATCGATCGGCTTCGACGATGCGAGGATCGCCGTGGCTATCCCGTCAAATGATAACAGGTCGCATTCGCAGATTCCCGGTCGCGGTGGCGTGGCATTCATCCGCGCGCGATGGACATGGCGCACGGACCCCTGCACGCGGGTCATTGATGTCGATCAACCCGTGCACACACCGACCCGACTAAGCTGGGTCCACTCCCACCGCGGCCTTTGCAATGGCGTCACTTCCTCCCGCACCAGCCCTTCCCGGCATCGTCGCCGACATCGCGCACGGCCTGCCGGTGCAGATCATCAGCCTGACCGGCGAGATCTGGAGCGGCGACGTGCGCGAGATCAGCCTGCCGGGCAGCGAAGGGCGTTTCGGCGTGTTGGCGCAGCATGCGCCGCTGCTGGCGACCTTGCGCGAGGGCATGGTGTCGGTATTTCCGGTCGGGGCGGAGCCGCCGCTGCATGTGTATGTATCGGGCGGGCATGTGGAAGTGCAGCCGGGCAAGGTGATCGTGCTGGCCGACCTGGGCCTGCGCAGCGAGAACCTGGACGATGCCCGCGCCCGTGCCGCGCGTGAGGCGGCCGCATCGCCGATGGCCACCGAGCTGACCGACCCCGACAACGCCAAGGTACATGCCGAACTGGCGCTGCAGCGCCTGCAGCAGCTGCGCTCGCTGCCCTTCAAGTAATCCCGCACCCGCCGCAAGGACTCCGCGATGCTCAAGCGACTGCAGGACCTGTTCCGCTACTTCAACGGGGCGGTGCCGTTCCGGCTGGTGCCGGCCCTGATCGCCACGGCGGTGCTGGTCACCCTGTTGCTGCTGCCCTGCCCGGCCGGGCTCACGCCCAAGGCCTGGGGGCTGGTGGCCATCTTCCTGACCACCATCGTGGCGATCATCCTCAAGGTGATGCCGATCGGGGTGATGGCGATGATGGCGATCGTCATCGTGTCGCTGTCGCAGGTCACCTCGACCTCGTCCAAGGGCGCCATCACCGACGCCCTCAGCAGTTTTGCCAGCCCGCTGATCTGGCTGATCGTGGTGGCGATCCTGATCTCGCGCGGGCTGAAGAAGACCGGGTTGGGCAGCCGCATCGGGCTGATGTTCATCGCCCTGCTCGGCAAGCGCACGCTGGGCGTTGGCTATGGCCTGGCGGTGTGCGAATTGGTGCTGGCGCCGTTCACGCCCAGCAACACCGCCCGCGGCGGCGGCATCGTTCACCCGGTGATGCGCTCGATCGCCAACGCGTTCGATTCGGACCCGGCCAAGGGCACCGAAGCCAAGGTGGGCACCTACCTGGCCTTGGTGAACTACCACGCCAACCCGATCACCTCGGCGATGTTCCTCACCGCCACCGCGCCCAACCCGCTGGTGGTGGACTACGTGGCCAAGGCGACCGGCCAGCAGTTCCACCTGACCTGGACCACCTGGGCGCTGTGCATGCTGGTGCCGGGGCTGGTCTGCCTGCTGCTGATGCCGCTGGTGATCTACCTGTTGTCGCCACCGCAACTGAAGGCCACGCCGAACGCGGTGGACTACGCGCGCGCCGAACTGGCACGGATGGGCCCGCTGGCGCCGAAGGAGAAGGTGATGATGGGCACCTTCGGCCTGCTGCTGGTGCTGTGGGCGAACGTGCCGGCCATGCTGTTCGGGCCGACGTGGACGCTGGATCCCACCGTGGTCGCCTTCCTGGGCCTGTTCGTACTGATCATCACCGGCACCATCGACTGGGACGACGTGCTGTCGGAAAAGAGTGCGTGGGACACGCTGGTGTGGTTTGGCGCACTGGTGATGATGGCCGAACAGCTCAACAAGCTCGGCGTCATCGGCTGGTTCTCCGAGGGCATGAAGGGCGCCATCGTCGCCAGCGGCATGGGCTGGGAAGCCATCGCGGCAGTGTTGGTGCTGGCGTTCGTGTTCTCGCACTACCTGTTCGCCAGTACCACCGCGCACATCAGCGCGATGCTGCTGGCCTTCCTCGGCGTGGGCGCCCTGCTGATTCCGGCCGAGTACGTGGTGCCCTTCATGCTGATGATGACCGCCGGCTCGGCCATCATGATGACGCTCACCCATTACGCCACCGGCACCTCGCCGATCATCTTCGGCAGCGGCTACGTCAGCCTGGGGACGTGGTGGCGCGTCGGATTCGTGATGTGCGTGTTCGAGCTGGTGGTGTTCGCCGTGGTTGGCGGTGCGTGGTGGAAGGTGCTGGGTTACTGGTAGAGCCGACCGTTGGTCGGCTGCCCTTCGCCTGATCGTAGATAAACACACGGCGGCAACACGCCGCACACCGACGCAGCCGACCAACGGTCGGCTCTACCGGGGAGCGATCGGCTGCGGCGTTTGGTCACGCTGGTGACCGCCTCAACCCAACATATGATGTTGACGATGAGGCAGACCCACACTATGTTGTGTTCATCGGCTCCCCGCTTCCGCCAGGCCCGGTTCCCCGTCATGCCCCTGCAGGCCACCCCGGCCGCCCGGCATGACCGCCCGAACAGCGCCTGGAAGCGAGCGTATTACCCGGACCCTTCCGGGGATGATCCCCCTGCCTCCATGACGCCCGCCCGTTCGTCGCGATGCCCGCATCGCGACGCGACTCCTGCGTACCGCATGGACTGACAATGATCACCGAAGACAGCACCCTTACCCACGCCGCCGCACTGGAATCCACCGTTGCCAGCAGTGGCGATGGCCTGTGGATCAGCAAGGAAGGCGGCAACCGGCGCATGCCGTTCGAGCAGGCCCGCCTGCTGCGCTCGATCCAGGCCGTGCACGCCGAGTTTCCGCAGCTGGACCTGGCCGATTACCAACGCGCCGTGCTGGCGCTGGTGCATCGGCGCGAACGGCTGAGCGCCGACGAACTGGTGGACCTGCTGATCCGCGAAGCCGAATCGCGTATCGACCTGGTGGCGCCGGACTGGGAGCACTTCGCCGCGCGGCTGTACCTGCGCCGTCTGTACAAGCGCGCCAGCAAGAACCGCTTCTACGACGCCAGCGTCAAATACGGCTCGTACGTGGGGCTGCAGGAAAGCCTGGCCGATCGCAACGTCTACTCGATCGACATCCTGAAGGCGTATTCCAAGGAAGAACTGGAGGAGGCCGGGGCGATGATCGACCCCGAGCGCGACCTCCTGTTCGCCTACAACGGCCTGTACCTGCTGGCCACCCGCTATCTGGCCACCGACCAGTCGCGGGCGGTGTACGAACTGCCGCAGGAGCGCTGGCTCACCATCGCGCTGTACCTGATGCAGAACGAACACCTCAGTGGCGACCGCACCCGCGCGCGGCGCATGCGCCTGGTGCGCGAGGCCTACTGGGCCCTGTCCAACCTGTACATGACCGTGGCCACGCCCACCCTGGCCAATGCCGGCAAGACCGGCGGGCAGCTGTCGTCGTGCTTCATCGACACCGTGGACGACAGCCTGCAGGGCATCTACGACTCCAACACCGACGTGGCCCGCGTGTCCAAGCACGGGGGCGGTGTGGGCGCGTACCTGGGCTACGTGCGCTCGGCCGGGTCGGCGATCCGCGGCGTGGCCAATTCGTCCGGCGGCGTGGTGCCGTGGATCAAGCAGCTCAACAACACTGCCGTCAGCGTGGACCAGCTTGGCCAGCGCAAGGGCGCCATCGCGGTGTACCTGGATGTGTGGCACCGCGACATCGAAAGCTTCCTGGACCTGCGCCTGAACAATGGCGACCAGCGCCTGCGCGCGCACGATGTGTTCACCTCGGTGTGCCTGCCCGACCTGTTCATGGAGGCGGTGGAGCGGCGCGGTGACTGGTACCTGTTCGACCCGCACGAGGTGAAGCGGATCAAGGGCTGGTACCTGCAGGATTTCCACGACGAACAACGCGGCCAGGGCAGCTTCCGCGACCGCTACGCCGAGGTGGTGGCCGACGAACGCATCAGCCGCCGCACGATCAAGGCCATCGACCTGTTCAAGCGGATCATGGTCAGCCAGCTGGAGACCGGCAATCCCTTCATGTTCTACCGGGACGAAGTGAACCGGATGAACCCGAACAAGCACGCCGGCAGGGTGTATTCCAGCAACCTGTGCACCGAGATCCTGCAGAACATGAGCCCGACCCGGCTGATGCAGGAGATGATCAGTGGCGACCAGATCGTCACCACCCGCCAGGCCGGCGATTTCGTGGTGTGCAACCTGTCCTCGATCAACCTGGGGCGTGCAGTCACCGCGGCGCCGGACCTGCTGTCCAGCGATGTGCTGGAGCGGCTGGTGCCGATCCAGGTGCGCATGCTCGACAACGTGATCGACCTCAACCAGCTCCCGGTGCCGCAGGCCACCATCACCAACCGCAAGTACCGCGCGATCGGGCTGGGCACCTTCGGCTGGCACCACCTGCTGGCGCTGAAACAGATCGACTGGAACGACACCCAGGCCGAAGACTATGCCGACAGCCTGTACGAGCGCATCAACTACCTGGCCATCCAGGCCAGCATGCGCCTGGCCGAGGAAAAGGGCCGCTACAGCACCTTCGTGGGCAGCGACTGGCAGACCGGCGAGTACTTCCGCGCGCGCCACTACAACAGCCCGGCCTGGCAGGAACTGGCCGCGCAGGTCAGCGTGCACGGGCTGCGCAACGGCTGGCTGCTGGCGGTAGCGCCGAACATGAGCACCGCGCAGATCGCCGGCTCCAGCGCCTCCATCGACCCGGTGTACGGGGCGTTCTACTACGAGGAAAAGAAGGACTTCCGCCGCCCCGTAGCCGCGCCCGGGCTGTCGCTGGACACCTACCCGTACTACGAAAAAGGCGCCTACCGGCTGGACCAGTTCGCCAGCATCCGCCAGAACGCGCGCCGCCAGCGCCACGTGGACCAGTCGATCAGCTTCAACCTGTACGTGCCCAGCACCATCCGCGCCAGCACCCTGCTCGCCCTGCACATGAGCGCGTGGCGCGAAGGCCTGAAAACCACCTACTACGTGCGCTCCAACGACATCGACATCGACGAATGCGAATGGTGCGGTGGTTGACGACCGCAGGTCGTCAGCGGTAGTGCCGGCCGCTGGCCGGCAACCAGGCAAACGCACGTAACCGACAACCAGGACACCCCCATGGCAACACCGCTGGAACGCATCAAGATCCTCGAACCGCGCCACCCCAACCGCTCCACCGGCATCATCAACGGCCGCACCAGCGGCATCCTGAACTGGAATGACATCCCCTACCCGTCCTTCTACCGGGCCTACAAGGAGCTGTCGACCAACTTCTGGATCCCCGACGAAGTGGACATGAAGGGCGACGCGCGCGGCTACGGCGAGCTCAATGCGCGCGAAAAGAACGCCTACGATTCGATCATCGGCCTGCTGGCCACGCTCGATTCCCCGCAGACCCGCTTCATCTACAACGTGGCCGAGTACATCACCGACCCGGCCGCGCACGCCAACGCCGCGATCATCGGCCAGCAGGAGGTGATCCACAACGAGAGCTACAGCTACGTACTGGCCTCCATCGCCGGGCTGGCCGACCAGAACCGCGTGTTCGAAATCGCCCGCACGCATCCCACCATTCTGGCGCGCAACCAGCCGATCATGCAGTCCTACGACGACTTCATGCGCGAGAAGACCGCCGAGACCCTGATCCGGTCGCTGATCCAGTCCTCGATCCTGGAAGGCATCAACTTCTATTCCGGCTTCGCGTTTTTCTACAACCTGGTCCGCCAGAACCGCATGACCGGCACCGGCAAGATCATCAGCTTCATCAACCGCGACGAACTGGCCCACACCAAGTTCATCAGCGAACTGATCCGCGCCATCATCGGCGAGAACCAGCAGCTTCAGGGCGACCAGCTCACCGCTTACGTGCACGATGCATTCGAGCATGCCATCGCGCTGGAAACGCGCTGGACCGGCGAGGTGCTGGACGGTATCGATGGCATCGACGTGGACGAGATGATCCGTTACGTGAAGTACCGCGCCAACAAGATGGCCGGCATGCTCGGTATCGAGAAGCTGTACAGCGACACCAACGTCAACGTGATGCCGTGGATCAAGGCCTACGCCGACAATTTCACCGAGACCAAGACCGACTTCTTCGAGATGCGCAACGCCAGTTACAAGAAGACCAATTCGGACAACGGCTTCGACGACCTGTGAACCGCCCATGCGCATCCTGCTTGCCTATGCATCGCTGAGCGGCAACACGCACGAGGTGGCGCGGCTGGTCGCGGCACGCTGCCAGGCCCTGGGCCACCCGCTGCAGCTGCTGGACGTGGACGGCGATACCGCTGCCGTGCTGGCACAGCCACGCGATGCGCTGCTGCTGGGCTGCTGGACCGACAACGCCGGCCGCACCCCGGCGGAGATGAAAGCCTTCGTGGCCACGCTGCGCGACACCGCCGGGCTGCCGCCCGGCCTTGGCGTGGCCGTGTTCGGCACCGGCGAAACGCAATGGGGCCCGGAGTACTACTGCGGCGCCGCGCATCGCCTGGCCCGCTTCTTCGGTTCGCCGCACCCGGTGCTGGAAATCGAGCAGATGCCGCACGGGCAGGCCGATACCCACGCCATCCACCAGTGGACCGACACCGTGTTGGCCCGCATCGAGACCGCTACCCATGCAGATCCTGCACGCCGCCACGCCTGACGCCTACCACACCGCCCTTCGCGACCATCCCACCGTGCTGGTGGATTTCCACAAGGACAACTGCCCTGGCTGCCGCATGCTGGACATGTCGCTGACCAGCATCGCCGATTCACCGCGCGCCGCCGGCATCGTGCTGCTCAAGGTCCACCTGGAGACCATCGGCGAAGTGTTCTTCCGCAGTTTGGGCCTGCGCCAGACACCCACCCTGCTGCTGGTCCGTGACGGACACGAAGTGGCGCGGCTGCCCGGTTACCAATCGCCGAAGCAGATAGGCGACGCCCTCGCGGCCGCCATGGCAACGTAACCCCTTGGTAGGGTCGGTTCCCAAACGACCGCCGATAACGCTGCCGCGTACATTGCACGCATGACCCAGGAAAGGAGCCAGCGCCTGCAATCACGCAACCGAACCGCATTACAAAAACCAGTCTACGTTCGATGGCCATGTCGCCACCGAACGGTGAGCCGTTACGTGCAGTCGACCAAGGTTCGACCCTACCAGCCACCGGGTTCAAGCATCTCTCCGGTAGGGTCGGTTCCCAAACGACCGCCGATAACCGTACCACGCGCGTTGCACGCATGACCCCGGAACGAAGCCGCGCCTGCAATCACGCAACCGAACCGCACAACAAAAACCGGTCTGCGTTCGAACGTCATGTCGCCACCGAATGGTGAAGCACCACGGGCAGTCGACCAAGGTTCGACCCTACCAGCCACCGGGTTCAAGCATCTCTCCGGTAGGGTCGGTTCCCAAACGACCGCCGATAGCCGTGGCACGCACATTGCGCGCATGACCCAAAAACGGAGCCAGCCCCCGCAATCACCCCACCCGACGGCCCAGCAGCCCCCGCCGCTTGAACCACCACTCCAACGGCAACGTCACCAGCGGCGGAACCGCAGCCAGCAGCGCCAGCCCTGCCGCCCACCACGGCCAGCGCAGCCGCACCGCGGCCAGCACCGTCACGACCACGTAGGCCATGAAGGCGAACCCGTGCACCGGTCCGAACACGCGCACGCCGATCGGGGTGGGATCGGCCGCGTGGTACTTGAAGTACATGCCGACCAGCAGGCCGGCCCAGGTGAGCGCTTCGATGAAGGCAACGGTGGCGAAGACACGACCCATGGGGGTCATCGGTGGAGTGGCGTTCAAATCAGGCTCGGCACGCAGGCATCAGGAGCGCCATGATAGCCGCGAACTGCGAATGCGACCCGTTTGCAGCCGTTGACCCTGCAAAAGGCGTGCGCACGTTCGCGCACGCCCTGTCACTCAGACGAACATACCGCCCGACGCCTCCACCCGCTGCGCATTGATCCACGCCGTGGACGGCGACAACAGTGCCGCCGCCACCGGTCCGATGTCGTCGGGCTGGCCGGCACGTCCCAGCGCAGTGATCGAGGCCACCATCCCGTTGACATGTTCGTCGTCGCGCACGCGGCCGCCGCCGAAATCGGTGGCGATCGCGCCCGGTGCCAGCGTGTTGGCGCTGATCCCGCGCACGCCCAGTTCCTTGGCCAGGTACCGGGTGAACACTTCGATGCCGCCCTTCATCATCGCGTAGGCCGAACTGCCCGGCAGCGAGAAGCGCGCCAGCCCGCTGGACACGTTGAGGATGCGCCCGCCATCGGCGATCAGCGGCAGCAGCGCCTGGGTGAGGAAGTACGGCCCCTTCAGATGTACCGCCACGGCGTGGTCGAACTGTTCGTGCGTGGTCTCGGCGATGCTCGCGTACAAGCCTTCGCCGGCGTTGTTGAGCAGGCCCTGCAACTGCGTGGCGCCCCACCCCTGCAGGGTGTCGCGCAGCTGGTCGGCGAACGCGGCGAAGCTGCCGCTGTCGGCGACATCCAGCGGCAAGGCCGTGGCACGGCGGCCGAGCGCTTCGATCTGGGCGACCACCTGCCGGGCGGCGTCGGCCTGGCTGCGGTAGGTGATCACGATATCGGCGCCATCGGCGGCCAGCGCGAGCGCGGCGTTGCGGCCCAGCCCGCGGCTGCCGCCAGTGACCAGGACGATACGGGGGGAGCTGCTCATGTCGTTTCTCCAGCGGTAGGGTGTGGGCACAGACTATTGATCTTGCGTGAGCGCATAAACCGCGCGATCCTGATTTGACTGTTCACCAATGACGAACAATCCATGGATCGTCTGGACCAACTACGCAGCTTCCTGCGCGTCGCCGAACTGGGCTCGTTCACCGGCGCTGCCGACAGCCTGGGCCTGCCCAAGGCCAGCGTGTCGCTGGCCGTGCAGCGGTTGGAGGCGGAGGTGGGCGTGCAGCTGCTGCACCGGACCACCCGCCGGGTGCGGCTGAGCGCCGACGGCCTGCAGTTCCAGCAGCGCGCCCGCGACCTGCTGGACGACATGGAAGAGCTGCAGGGCATGTTTCGCCGCGACACCAGCCAGCTCAAGGGCCGGCTGCGGGTGGACATGTCCAGCGGCCTGGCCCGGCAACTGGTGATCCCGCACCTGCCCGGCTTTCTTGCGCGGCACCCGGGGCTGGAGATGGAGCTGAGCGGCACCGATCGCCGCGTGGATCTGGTGCGCGAAGGCTTCGACTGCGTGCTGCGGGTGGGCAGTCTGGACGACAACACGCTGGTGGCACGCCCGCTGGGCGCCATGCAGATCGTCAACTGCGCCAGCCCGGTCTACCTGGCAACGCGCGGCACGCCGCGTACGCTGTCCGACCTGCACGCGCATGCCTTGATCCACTACGTGGGCACGCTGGGCCAGCGTTCGCCCGGCTTTGAGTACCCCGATGACGAGGGCGGATATCGCAGCCTGCCGATGCGCGGCGCGATCACCGTCAACAGTGGCGAGGGGTACAACGCGGCCGCCCTGGCCGGGCTGGGCATGATCCAGGTGCCGCGGCTGGGGGTGCGCCAGGCACTGGCCGCCGGCACCCTGGTGGAAGTGCTGCCCCAGCTGGCCGCCGAACCGATGCCGGTGACGCTGTTGTACGCGCAACGCCGCCACCTGCCCCATCGGGTCACCGCGTTCATGGACTGGGTGGCCGGGGTGATCCAGCCGGAGCTGCTGCGGGCGGACTGAAGCCACCGCCAACACCGTGCACAATCACGCCGCCAGATGTGCATGCTTCTGCACCCTATGTGCACGGTAGTGTATATTCACCCCTCTTATTGGGGTGATCCTCTGCGTGTTCATGCATGGTTGCTCCGGTTTTTTCCCGAACGCCAGAGCATCCCGCCATGCATCCAGAAGCCCTTCCCGGCGAACGCCAACAGACCATCCTGCACCTGCTGCGCGAACAGGGGCGCGTGTTCTCCGCCCAACTTGCGCTGCAGATGGGCGTCTCCGAAGACTCGATCCGCCGCGACCTGCGCGATCTGGCCAGCCAGGGCCTGTGCCGCAAGGTGTATGGCGGCGCGCTGCCGGCGGCCCCGGAATTTCCGCCACTGGCCGACCGCCATGCCCTGCAGCGCGAACAGAAGCAGGCGCTCGCACGCGCAGCGGCCCTGCATGTGCGCCCGGGTGAGCAGGTGCTGCTGGATGCCGGCTCCACCAACAGTGCCATCGCCGCCTGCCTGCCCGACACCCAGGGCCTGCGGGTGATCACCAATGCTCCGGACATCGCGCTGCTGCTGATGGCGCGCAGCGGGTTCGAGGTCACGCTGATCGGTGGCCGCCTGGATCCGCGGATCGGCGCGGCCGTCGGCGCGCAGGCGCTGGAAGCCATCGCCGCGTTGCGCGTGGACGTGTGCTTCATCGGCACCTGCGCGGTGGATGCCGAGGCCGGGCTGTGGGCCGTGGATGGCGAGGAGGCCGCGCTGAAGCGGGCGATGCTCGCCGCCAGCAGCCGCTGCGTGGTGGTGGCCAGCAACGAAAAGCTGGGCGCGCAGGCATCGCACCGGATCGGCACGGTCGAACGGATCGACGTGCTGGTGCTGGAGGCCGATGCCCCGCCGGCGCAGGCCGAGGCGTTCGCGCGCCGCGGCGTCGACATTCACCACGCCGATGCGGAGTGAGCCCGATATGTCCACGCTGACCCACGCATCCCTGGCCGGTACCCGCGTCGAACAACACGCCACCCGCGCCGCCTTCTTCCTGCCCGGCTTCGCCACCGCCGCCTGGGCGCCGCTGGTGCCCTTCGCCAAGACCCGCACCGGGCTGGATGAGGGCTCGCTGGGCCTGGTGCTGCTGTGCCTGGGTGCCGGTTCCCTGCTGGCGATGCCGCTGGCCGGTATCTTCGCCGCCCGCCACGGGTGCCGCGCGGTGATGATCGGCACGCTGCTGCTGGTGATCGCCAGCCTGCCCCTGCTGGCCATCGCCCCCTCGCCCTGGACGCTGGGCCTGGCCCTGTTCGTGTTCGGCGCCGGGGTGGGCGCATGCGACTGCACGATGAACATCCAGGCAGTCATGGTCGAGCGTGACAGCGGGCGGCCGATGATGTCCGGCTTCCACGCCTTCTACAGCATCGGTGGCGCGGTCGGCGCGGCGGCGGTGACCGCCCTGTTGGCACTGCACCTGCCGCCGTGGCTGGTGTGCCTGCTGGCGGCAGCGGTGATGGCTGCGCTGCTGGCCCTGTCGCTGCCGTACTGGCGGCGCGACAAGGCGCCCACCGGCGCGCCGGTATTTGCGGTGCCACATGGGGTGGTGCTGGGCATCGGCGTGCTGTGTTTCGTGGCCTTCCTGGCCGAGGGCGCCATGCTGGACTGGAGCGCGGTGTTCCTGCACGAGGTCCAGCACGTACCTCCGTCGCATGCTGGCCTGGGCTTCATGACCTTTGCCATCGCCATGACGGTGACCCGTCTGGTCGGTGACGGTGTGGTGGCCGCGCTGGGGCGGCACCGGGCGATCCTGCTTGGCAGCCTGGTGGCGGCCGGCGGTTTCGCACTGGTCACCTTCGCCACGCTGCTGCCGCTGGCGCTGCTGGGCTACGCACTGATCGGCCTGGGTTGCGCCAACATAGTGCCGGCGTTGTTCTCGATGGCCGGCAACCAGAAGGCGATGCCGGAGAGCCTGGCGATTCCGGCGATCACCACGCTGGGCTACGCCGGCGTGCTGGCCGGCCCGGCGTTCATCGGGTTCGTGGCACAGGCCAGCAGCCTGGTGTTCGCCTTCTGCCTGGTGGCCGTTGCACTGGCCGGCATTGGCGTGGCGGCACGCTGGGTGCGGGCCTGAGTCGCGCCTGCAGCACGACCGGCGCAACGTGGGCGGTACCATCGTGGTACTGCCTACCGGGTCCGCGCCATGACCACCCTGCCCTTCGATCCCCGCCCACGCCGCGCCGCCTTCCGCGCCCTGCATGCGGACGGCTGTTTCGTGTTGCCCAACCCGTGGGACGTGGGCAGTGCGCGCTACCTGCATGGGCTGGGGTTTGCCGCGCTGGCCAGCACCAGTTCCGGCGTGGCATGGAGCCAGGGCAAGCCGGACGGCCAGCTCTCACTGGATGAGACGCTGGCCCACCTGCGTGACCTGGCCGCTGCCACGCCGCTGCCGGTGAATGCCGATTTCGGCGATGGCTTCGGCGCGGATCCCACCGCAGTCGAGCACGCCGTGGAACAGGCCATCGCCACCGGCGTGGCCGGCCTGTCCATTGAAGACGCCCGTGGCGACGCCGACGCGCCACTGCGACCGCTCGACGAGGCAGTGGCGCGGGTGCGCGCCGCACGGGCCGCCATCGACCGCAGTGGCGAGGACGTGCTGCTGATTGGCCGGGCCGAGAACTTCTTTGTCGGCCGCCCGGACCTGGATGATGCCATTGCCCGGCTGCGCGCCTACGCCGCGGCCGGCGCCGACTGCCTGTACGCGCCGGGCATCAGCACCCGCGCGCAGATCGAGGCGGTGGTTGCCGCCGTGGCCCCCAAACCGGTGAACCTGCTGGTGGGCAGCGCCGTGCCGTTCACCCTGCAGGACATCGCCGCCATGGGCGTGCGCCGGGTCAGCGTGGGCGGCGCGATGGCGCGTACCGCCTGGGGTGGGATGATGCGCGCCTCGCAGCTGCTCAGGGACGAAGGCCGCTTCGACGGCTTCGCCGATGCGGCCTCCGGGGCGGTATTGAATCACCTGTTCCGCTGACCGGGGTCAGTGGCTGGACAGCACCACCACCGCACCGGTGACCAGCGCGATGCCGATCCAGCCGATCGGACGCAGGCGGTTGCCGAACAGCACCCGCCCGCAGACGGCAGTGCCGATCACTCCGATCGCGCCCCACATCGCATAGGCGGTGGCCAGATCCAGGGTCTTGACCGCTTGGCCGAGAAGCGCGAAGGCGAGCCAGACCAGCACGATCGCGGCAACCCCCCAGGCCGGCTTACGGAACCCATCGGATTTGGCGACCATCATGTTGGCCGCGATGTCGATCAGGGCCGAGCAGACCACAAACAGGAAGGCGGTGAGATTCATGCCGTGTGCTCCTCGCCGAGCGTGACGCAGACGATGCCGACCGCCGCCATCACCAGGCCGATCATCTGCTGCACGGACAGGCTGTCCTTGAACACGAAAATGCCGACCAGCGTGAGCAGGGTCAGGCCGAGGCCTTCCCACACCGCGTAGGCGACCCCGACCGCGATGGCGCGCACCGACAGCGCCAGGAAGTAGTACGAAATGGCCAGGGCCACGGCCATCACGACATAGCCCAGATAGCCGCCATGACGGGCGGCATCGGCCATGAACGAGGTGCCGACCACTTCGGCGACGATCGCCACAGTCAGGCAGGCCCAGGCGATCAGGCCGCCACGGGCACGGGGTTGGGAATGCACGTGTGTGTGCATGGGAAACTCCTTGAGGGTGATCCGGCGGGCGTAGGTACCGACCGTTGGTCGGTACGGGCACTCGCGACACTCGCACTCCGCCGATGCCTTCATTATCATCGACGTTTCCATCACACCAAAGATGGAATCCATCGACAAAGGCGATACATCCATGCGCTACGGCCCGGAATCCTTGCACGCCTTCGTTGAAGCGGCCGCGCTCGGCTCCTTCTCCGCCGCGGCTCGCCGACTGAAGAAGACCCAATCGACCATCAGCACGGCGGTTGCCACGCTGGAGGCCGATCTGGGCCTCACCCTGTTCGATCGCCGCGGCCGTTACCCGGTGCTCACCGACGACGGGCGCAAGGTGCTCGGCCACGTGCAGGAGATTCTTGCCGCCGCCGAACGCCTGGAACAGCTGAGCATCCGCCTGGGCGACGCGGTGGAGCCGCGGCTGACCGTGGTGTTTTCCGACATCTACCAGCTCAACCCCGACCACCACCTTCTGCAGCGTTTCGAACAGCGCTTTCCGGACATTGAACTGGAATGGCTGGATGCCGAAGGCAGCGATGTGCTCGATGTCGTGCAGCGGGGTCGCGCGCATCTGGGACTTGTGCCGCAGCAGGCGCACTACCCGTCCGACCTGACTGTCCGTGCGCTGCCGCTGCGCGCGGAAATGGCGGTGTTCGTGGCGCGGCAGCATCCGCTGGCGCAGATAGATGCCGCGGACGAATCCCACCTGGCGGGCCATCGCCGGATCTGCCTGAGCGGTGACGATCAGCGCAGCGGCCCGGCGCGTGGGCGCAGCTGGTCGGCGTCGGATTACCTGATGGTGCTGGAGATGGCCGAAGACGGCTTCGGTTGGGCCGAACTGCCGCGCACCCTGGTAGCGCGATACGGGCGCGGGCAGCTGGTGGAACTGGCCCTGCCCGGCTGGCCGAAGCTGGTGGCGTGCGACGCGGTGTGGCGCAAGGGCGAGATACTGGGCCCGGCCGCGCTGTGGCTGCTCGACGAATTCCTGCACCGCACCCCGTAGAGCGGGGCTCTGCCCCGCCGCGCTTTGCGCTGAAAGGCAGCCGGGCAGAGCCCGGCGCTACGTGGCCATTCTTCAACGCATCCCGCGTAGAGCGGGGCTCTGCCCCGCTGCACTTTGCGCCGGGCTCCACGCTTGCCGGGCAGAGCCCGGCGCTACGGGGCGCTGGTTGGGATCGCCTGGAGCCGGCCAGCGGCCGGCACTACCTGTGGGCGAGTGCGTAGTCGATGGCGGCGCAGATCGCGGCTACCTGCGCATCGTTGCATTGCTGCGGGGTGGCGCGCGGGCTGTCCGGGTAGACCTCGGTGGTGGTGGTGTAGGTCGCGCCGGTGATGCTGGCGCACAAGCCCAGCTTCTTCAGCGGGTACTCGATCACGCCCGGGGCCACCACCGGCGAGCCGATGATCTCGCCTTTGTCATCGGCCGGGGCGATGTGGGTCACCTGCTCCACCGCTGCGTTCACCGCCGTCTGGAACGCGGGCTGCGGATTCTCGCTGTCGTCCACCAGGTAGAAGCCATCGGGAATCAGGCCCGGTTCGAACGGCTTGCCATCGCGCGCGGCAAGCGCGGGACGGAACTCGGTTTCGTCGCTGTCGGTGGTTTCATGCAGGTCAATGTGCATCACCATGCCGGCGCGCAGCGGTTCCACCAGCGCCATCAGCGCCGCCGATTCCTGCGCCGGGCTGTTGGCCACGAACGAGCGGTTCGGGTCGATCGCATCGGCGTTCCAGCGCTGCACGCGCTCGTAGCCCCAGGGGCTCACACACGGCGCCACCAGCACGTTCGCGCGACCGGCATAGTCCTTGGCACGCGTGGCCAGGAACTGCAGCGCGCCCTGCACGCCACTGGTTTCGTAGCCGTGCACGCCGCCGGTCACCAGCACGCTGGGAAGCGCCGGGTTCCAGTTGCGGCTGCGTACGGCAAACAACGGGTACGCGTCCGGGGCGTAGTCCAGCGTGCCGTACTGCTCCACGTCGAAGTCCGCGCGCAAGGCGTCCACCGCCGGCACCACGTCGTTGGCATAGCGACGCTGCGGCTGCTGCAGGACACGCCACTGCGCCTTTTCCGCCGCGCCCCAGGGCTGGCCAGGGGTGCCGATGGGATGGAAGCGGGCGTCGGTCATGGCGTACTCGTCTGTGCAGTGGATCGGGACGCCGATTTTACCATTGCCGCCCGGGCCGCCTGTGCCACATCAGGCGAGCAGCTGCTGCAGCGCCACGTCGATGGGTTGGTCACCTTCGGTGAGTTCGATGATGCGGTGCTTGAGCTGCGGGCGTTCGACCAACGCCACCAGCGTCGCGGCAACATCCGCACGCGGCACCTCGCCGTAGGCAATGGCCAGCCCGACCTGCACGCATCCACGGCCGGCCGCATCGGTGAGCGTACCGGGGCGCAGGATCACCCAATCCAGGTCGCTGGCGGCCAGGTACACATCGGCGCGCTTCTTGACCGCCATGTAGTTCTCGAAGCCATCGCCCATCGCCTTGCTTCGCCCGGCCTCGGGAAATGCCGAGACCAGCAGGAAGCGTTTGATGCCGGCGTGCCGGGCGGCCTGCACGGCCAGCTCCAGCCCGGCACCGTCGATGGCGTTGGTCAGTTCGATGCCTGCCCCGCCCGCCCCTGCACTGAACACCACCACCTCGCTGCCGGCCATCTGTGCCGCCAGCGCCTGCGCATCGGTGTGGGTCAGATCGCCCTGCATCGGTGTGCCGCCCAGTGCGGCCAACGCGTCCGCCTGCTCCGGGCGACGATGCAGCGCCACCGCGCGGTGGCCGCGCGTGGCCAGTTGTTCGACCAGGTGGCGGCCGACCTTGCCGGCGGCGCCGATGATGAAAACCTGGGCCATGCTGTTCTCCTGATACGTACCAGCACCCAGCGTAGCCACCGCGGCGTGACCATGCCGTGGCGCTTACGCCAGCGCGAGCCAGCCGCGGAATCCCAGGCCCTGGTAGAAGCTCTCGACGCGGCTGAAACCGGCCTCGCGCAGCAGCGCCTCGTCCTGCGCCGGCGACAGGATATGCACGTGCTCGGCGACGGCGGCGCGACCGTGCTCGGCCTGCTCCGGCGTGATCCCGGAGGACATCGCAAAGTCGGCGTAGCGTTGCAGCCAGCGCGCACGCGCGCCGTCGTGCTGGTCGAAGCTCATGTGCGCCACCACCAGCGGCGCGCCCGCGCGCAACCGCCGATGCAGCGCCGCCAGGGTCGGCACGCGTTCGTGCAGCGGCACGAAATGCAGGGTGAGCAGGCAGGCGGCGGCATCGAACGGCCCGTCAGGCGCTATGTCGATGTACCCGTGATGCAGCTGGGCACGGTGGGCGTGTGCGCCCAGAGTGCGGGTTGCCAGCTCCAACATCGCGTCCGACGGATCCACACCGTCGAAACGCCAGTGCGGCTGCGCCTGCGCGAAGGTGCGCAGCTCCAGGCCGCCGCCGGCGCCCAACACCAGCACGCGTGCATCGGTCGGCGCGGATTCGGCCAGCATCTGCGTGCACATCCGCTGCAGATCGGCGAACCCCGGCACCAGCCGGGGTGGGCGTTCTGCGTAGCGGGCCACGGCATCGGGGTCGGCGTAGGCATCCATCGGGGCGCACCTTTTTTCATGTAACTGGTGCAGTTACATTAACGCCCGTGGCGCGCGATGTCACCTGCCGTTGTACTGGGCCACGGTGACCTGCTCCAGCCAGGTCACAGGCGAGCCATCGACCGCTTCGGCGATGGCGATATGGGTCATGGCCACCGTCGCCTTGGCGCCGTGCCAGTGCTTCACCCCCGGCGCGATCCAGACAATGTCGCCGGGGCGGATCTCCTGCACCGGCTTGCCCCACTCCTGGACGCTACCCACCCCGGCGGTCACGATCAGGGTCTGGCCGAGCGGATGGGTGTGCCAGGCCGTGCGCGCGCCGGGCTCGAAGGTCACGGTGGCGCCGCCCACGCGGGCCGGTGCGGCGCGCTGGAACGGCGCATCGATGCGCACCGTCCCGGTGAAATAGTCGGCCGGGCCGGCCGCCGATGGGGTGCTGCCGGCCCGGGCAATCTGGATCGGGGCCGGGTCGGCCGGTGCGGTGGCGGCCACCATCGACAGCAGCGTGCTGCTCAACAGGTTCATGCGGAACTCCTCGACGTGGAAAACGGACCGTCCCACTGTAGTCCCTGCCAACCTGGCCACTGCCTGCCGCAGCGCGCATGCAGCGATGAACATCACTCATCAATCATCAACGCTTGGCGCCTTGTGCTCACCAGTGGCCCGGACTCATCATGGCCAGGCATGAATCACATGCGTGCCGGACGCCGCCGATGGCCCGCGAGAATTTCAACGACCTGCAGGTCTTCGTCGCCGTGGCCCGCGAGCGCAGCTTCACCCGCGCCGCCGCGCAGCTCGGCGTCTCGCAGTCCGCGCTGAGCCACACCGTGCGGGGCCTGGAGGAGCGCCTCGGGGTGCGCCTGCTCACCCGCACCACCCGCAGCGTGTCGATGACCGAGGCCGGTGAACGCCTGTACGACACCGTGGCCCCGCGCATGCAGGAGATCGAGGCCGAGCTGGTGGCGATCAGCGACTACCGCGACCATCCTGCCGGCACCATCCGCATCACCACCGCCGAACACGCGGCCAACAGCATTGTCTGGCCCCGCCTGAGCGCGATACTGCCGGCCTACCCCGACCTGCGCGTGGAGCTCACCGTCGACTACGGCCTGGCCGACATCGTGGCGCAGCGATACGACATCGGCATCCGCCTGGGCGGACGCGTGGCCAACGACATGATCGCCGTGCCGATCAGCGGCCCGCAGCGCATGGCGATCGTGGCCAGCCCGGCCTATTTCGTCCATCACGTCGCGCCCCAAGCACCGGCGGATCTGGCCGCGCACAACTGCATCGGGCTGCGCCTGCCTACCCACGGCGGACTGATGGTGTGGGACCTGCAGAAAGACGGCCAAGAGGCCAACGTGCGCGTGGACGGGCAATGGACGTTCAACGGCAGCAGCGCCATGTTGCGCGCGACCCTGGCCGGCGCCGGCCTGGCCTACCTGCCCGAAGACATGGTGCTGGAACACGTCCAGGCGGGTCGCCTGCGCCGCGTCATGGACGACTGGTGCGACGTGTTCGACGGTTATTACGCCTACTACCCCAGCCGCCGCCAATCCTCCAGCGCGATGCGCGTAGTAATAGAAGCGTTACGCGCAGCCCGGTAGAGCCGACCGTTGGTCGGCTGTCGCGGTGCCCGACCCGGAACAGCCGACCAACGGTCGGCTCTACCCAGCCGGCCCTCACGGGCGCAGCAGCACCTTGCCGTTGCGGCCCGGTTCCAGACTCGCAGCGGCAGCAGCCGCCACCTCGTCCAGTCCGAACACACCATCCACCGGCAGGCTCAGCCCACCGCGTGCAGCCAGCTGCAGCAGCTCACCCACCAGCCGGCGCTTGTCGTCCGGGGCCATCGCCTGGCTCACCTTGCTGCCCCAGAACCCCTTCACCGTGGCCTGCTTGAAGATCACGTCGCCCGAGTTGAGCTGCATCGGTTCGCCGGTCATCGAGCCGAACGACACCAGCGTGCCGCCATCCCCCAGCAACGTCATCAGCTCGCTGCTGGCACGCCCGCCCACCGAGTCGACCGCCGCAGCGATCGAGCCGCCGGCCAGCCGCGTCTGCACCTGCGCCATCCAATCCGACTGGGCGGTGGAAATCGTGTTGTCGATGCCCAGCGCCTCCATTTCCGCCACGCCGGCATCGCGCCGCACCAGGTTCACGCAGTGCACGCCGCGCGCCTTGGACAGCATCGCCAGCGCCTTGCCGACCGCGCCATTGGCGGCGTTCTGCAGGATCCACTGACCCTCGTGGACCTGCAGGAACTCCAGCAGCATCAGCGCGCTCAGCGGCATCGCGATCAGCTGCGCCGCGGTTTCATCGTCGATCGCATCCGGCATCGGAATGACCATCTTCGCCGGTGCGATGAAGTGCTCGGCCCAGGTGCCATGCACCGACGCGGCGCTCACCCGCTGACCCACCGCCAGGCCTTCAACGCCCTCGCCCAGCGCGTCGATCACGCCGGTTGCTTCACTGCCACCAACCGCCGGCAGCGTGGGCTTGTAGCCGTACTTGCCGCGTACGGTCCACAGGTCATGGTTGTGGATGGGGGCCAGCACGGTGCGGATACGCACCTCGCCCGCGCCCGGCTGCGGGGTGGGTACGTCACCCCCGTGCAGCACGATGGTGGGATCGCCAAAGGTGTCATGCAATGCAGCGCGCATGGAAGTCTCCTGTTGCCAGTTCAATGGGGGATTGCCGGGCAGCGCCCGGCCTTGCACGGGCACACACGGTGCCCGGAGACGCGTGACCTCAACGTCGGTGGCGGTGCGCGGCCACGACCGGCACGGTCGGATGGCGCCACGCCCGCGTGCGCAGCAGCAACGTCTGCAGCACCAGCAGCGCGGCAACCGCCAGCGCCAGCACCGACACGGTATCGGCACCGGGCAGGCGCCAGCCCGACTGCTTCACGTACACACCCACCAGCGCCCAGACCACGGCCGCCGGGTACGCGAAATGCCCGCGCAGGCGCTGGTTCATCGCCCAGGCCAGCACCGTGGCAAGGGCCAGCAGCACCACGCTCCAGCCGAACATGTCGGCGGTGGGCAGCCACTGGTAGGCCACGATCACCTGGGCGGTGTTGAGGAAGGCGGCCATCGTCAGCCAGCCGGCATGCAGCGCCAGCGGATACGCCGCCCAGGCGCGCTGGCCGCCGGTGGCATCGGTGGGGGCAGCGCGCACGGCGGCCATCAACAGGCACACCAGCGCAGCCCAGATGATCGCCAGCGCGGGCAGGAACCACTGGTTGGAAAACACCGGCATCCACGCGGCCGTCAGCGCGAAGCCCGCCGCCGACCAGCCACGCACGCCGGGCAGGTCCGGGCGGCGCCGGCGCAGCTGCCACAGCCCGAAGACCACGTCCCACAGGAAGATCACGCCCCAGATCGCGAACGCGTAGCCCGCAGCGACCAACAGGGTCGGATAGCGGTCGGAAATCGCGCCATTGGTCGGGCCGAATGCGCCGGATTGCGAGAACCACGACACCACCGGCATGGCCAATGCGGCCAACAACACGATCCAACGCATGCATCCACTCCAACTCAAAGAGCGCTGACGATACGCGGTTACCGGTTAAGGCGGTGGCATGGCCCCGATGATCGGGCACACCGGTGCAATCGCGAGGGGGTGCGACAGCGCTTTACTGGCGCCGCCCGGCGTTTCGCCGCGGCCCCCACTGGACCGATCCGATGTCGTCATTTCTTCCCGATCGCCCTGGCGATCCCACCCGGCGGCAGTTCCTGGCCACCGGCATGGCCGTGTCGGCAGCGTTGATGCTGCCTGCGTTGCCAGGCCAGGCGTTTGCCGCGGGGCCTGCTGTTTCCCACCCCTACCCCCACCCCACCGGAGATACCCAGATGAGCAGCTATCACACCGTCAAAGACGGCACCCGCATCTTCTACAAGGACTGGGGCCAGGGCCAGCCGGTCGTGTTCGCCCATGGCTGGCCGCTCAGCAGCGACGCCTGGGACCCGCAGATGCTGTTCATGGGCCAGCACGGTTACCGCGTGATCGCGCATGACCGCCGCAGTCATGGCCGCTCCACCCAGACCTGGGACGGCAACACCATGGACACCTACGCCGACGACCTGGCCTCGCTGATCGAGGCGCTGGACCTGAAAGAGGTCATTCTGGTGGGCCACTCCACCGGCGGCGGCGAGATCGCCCATTACATCGGCCGCCACGGCAGCAAGCGCGTGGCCAAGGCCGTGCTGGTGGGTGCGGTGCCGCCGCAGATGGTGGTGAGCGCCACCAACCCGGGCGGGCTGCCGATGAGTGTGTTCGACGGCATCCGCGCCGGGGTGGCGGCCGACCGCTCGCAGTTCTACCAGGACCTGACCACGCCGTTCTTCGGCGCCAACCGTGACGGCCACAAGGTCAGCCAGGGCATGCGCGACGCATTCTGGCTGCAGGGCATGCAGGGCGGTCACAAGGGGCAGTACGACTGTATCCGCGAGTTCTCCGAGGTGGACTACACGCAGGATCTGAAGAAGATCGACGTGCCGACGTTGGTGGTGCATGGCGATGACGACCAGATCGTGCCGATCGATGCGTCGGGCCGGCTGTCGGCGAAGATCGTGGCCAATGCCACGTTGAAGGTGTACCCGGGCGCGCCGCATGGCCTGACCGTGACCCACGCCGATCAGTTCAACCAGGACCTGCTGGCCTTCGCCAAGGCCTGACCCAACGCCGCGATCGCCACGCGGGGCGCCGGGTTCTGCCCGGCGCCTTTTTTCTTCTCCCATAGGCGGGGCAAGCAGAACCGTGCCATGACGCAACCCACGCGCAGCCGTCGGCGGGTCGGGCGCTGGGCCCCCATGCCCTTTCCGGCGAATGTCCCCCGGCGTCGGCCTGCGGCCGCCACCTCCTCCTTTATTTCGCCTCCAAGGGCATGGGGGCCCAGCGCCCGACCCGCCGACAGCGCCAGAAAAGCCTGGCTTCCCCTGCTTACCGCAAGCTGAGCCCCGTAGCGGCCGGTAGGCTCCTGGGCAAAATAAAGGAGGAGGCCGCCACGCGGCCGGGGGACATTTGCACCAGGGGCCTACCGGGTGCTACGGGGCCCTCACGCTCGCGACCGGCCCGATCGGAGACGCCAGCCGCGGCGCCCGCACACCAGAGCACCCGCGTACCGTCGTGCGCACTCTGTGACGGCCCTTGCAACAAGGCTCTCCCCTCAGAGGTGGGAAGAACCTATTTTTGTATCCGCCCGTCAGCCCAGTTCGTGGGAGTGCTTCAACGGCGGCAGCGCGCCATGACCCCCCACAAAATGCCTGACGATCGGCGCGTGCTCGCCGCGGTGCAGCGCCCGCACCTTCTGCTGGTGATCGCGGTCTTCAGCGGTCACGCGCTCATGCTGGCGCAGATGTTCCACCCAGGAGCTGGTCACGAAATACTCCAGGTGAATGCCCGGCGTAGCCACGTCCTCAGCCACGCCCCACAGCACCGCGCCGTCGCGGCGCCGGGTGCGACCCAGCTCCCCCATCAACACGTGGAACGCCGCGCGGTCGGCATCGGCGATGCGGTACTCCACCGTGACCAGCACCGGACCGCGATCATGCGACACCGGCACCGCCAGCTCGGGCGCTGGCCAATAGCCGGCCGGACGCAGGTCCAACTCCTCGCTGCCCGCGATGCGCACCCGCCACACCAGCAGCCCGGCGATTACCGCGCCAACCGAGGCGATCGTCAACGCCAGCGGGATCGACGTGCGCTGGGCAATGCTGCCCCAGCTCAGGCCGCCGGCCGCCATGCCCAGCGAGAACACCATGATGTACAGCGAAAGCGCACGTGCCCGCACCCACGGCGGCACCGCGGTCTGCGCGGCGATCTGCAGCGAGGACAGTACCGTGATCCAGGCAAAGCCATTGATCAGCATCGCCACCGGCAACAGCGCCATGTGCCGCAGCCAGGCCAGCCCGAACAGGCTCAGCGCGCAGGCCAGCGTGGCCAGCAGTACCAACAGGTCGCGGTCCATGCGCGCACGCAGCGTCGGCAGCACCAGCGCGCCGGTCACCGCACCGATGCCGATACAGCCCAGCAGGATCCCGTAGAGGCCCGCGCCGCCGTGCATCTCCCCACGCACCACCAGCGGCAGCAGCGCGGTCACCGCACTGGCGAAGAAGAAGAACCCGGCCGACTTCACCAGCACCGCCTGCAGGCGGCCGGCGCGCAGTGCATAACGCAGGCCCGCGCGCAGTCCCGCACCGAAGCCTTCCGGCGGCAGCGTGGAGGCCGCTGCGTCCGGCGTCCAGCGGGTCAATACGATCAGCATTGCGGCAAAGCTCAGCGCGTTCAGACCAAACGCCCAGCTTGGCCCCAACTGCGCCACGATCAACCCGCCAATGGCCGGGCCCAGCGAGCGCGCAATGTTGATCCCGATCGAATTCAACGCCACCGCCGAAGCCAGCATCGGCCGTGGCACCAGCTCGGACACGATCGCCGCCTGCGCCGGCATCGCCATCGCCGCGCCGCAGCCCATCGCGAAGGTCAGCGCCACCAGCAACCCGGGGGTCAGCATCGACAGCCCCGTCAACGTGGCCAGCGTGGCCGCCACCAGCAGCATCCAGCCCTGGGTGAACAGCAGGTAACGGCGTCGGTCGACGATGTCGGCCAGGGTGCCGGCCACCAGCGCCAGCAGCACCACCGGCACCGTGGTCGCCGACTGCACCAGCGCCACCATCAACGGCGACCCGGTGCGCTCGGCCATCACCCAGGCGGCAGCCACGTCATTGATCCAGGTGCCCACGTTGCTGCCCAGGATGGCCAGCCACATCGCGCGGAACAGGCCGATCTTCAGCGGCGACCATGCGCCGGGTGCGGCGCCCTCGTTGTTGCTTACCATTGCCACGCTCCTACCATCGATGCAAACAAAGTGTCGCGGCCACCGGCCGCGCGCAGGCCGGGACCGGCCTCGAACCAGGCCAACTGCGCCTGCCATTGCCACTGCGGGCTTGCCCGCCACGTGGTTTCCCACTTGAACTGCTGCCCGATCCGGCGCGGCGTGCCGGCAGTGCCCGGCAGCGCGGCCAGCGGCGCGGGGGTGGTGTAGATCGCATCGGCGCGGCGATGCTTCCACGCCAGCTGCCAGCCGAATTCGGTGGTGATCGCCGGATGCGGGGTCAGGGTCAGGGTCGGCTGCACGTCCATCAGGTTGGCCGGTGCCAGCAGGCTGGCCTCGCTGAAGTACGCCGCCTTGGGATACAGCGCATTGAACGTCTGCAGGCGGCCGTCACCGGGCGTGCGGTCGCCACTGGCGATGTCCACTTTCACGCCCAGGCGCGGTTGCCAGGTCCGTTGGGACCAGCGCACGCCGGTATCGCTGGCAAGCGTCCACGCGCGGATGGCCAGGTCACCCTGCGCCCCGGACAGGGTGCCGCGTTGCCCCACCAGTTCGACGTTGGCATCCCAGCGTGGCTGCCGGGCGAACCAGCGTGCCCCAAGCGTCGTGCGCCGCTCGTCGCCCTGGGCACCGGCAAAGCGGGCATCGTCGCGACCATAGCCCAGCAGGTACAGGTCCAGACCGTTGCCCGCGCTGCGTCCCTGCAGCGTTGCATACCCGCCCAGCAGGTACTGGCCGTGGTCGCTGCGGTCATCGAATGCACCGGGCCGGTTGTCGACCGGGCGCAGCGCCATCAGGTCCAGCTGCCAGCGCGGCGCGCGCCAGCGGCCGCGCACGCCGTCGAACGCCAGCCGGATGTTCGGCCCGTCGCGCACCGACAGCAGCCGCGAGCTTCCGTAGCCGGCCTCCTGGCGGCCCAGCTGCCAGCCAACGTGTTCGCCCTGCCAGTGCACGTAGCCCTGCTGCACATCCAGCGCACCCCGATCGGTGCCACCGGCACCCCCGCGGCGTCCCTGCTCGGCATGCACGCCCAGTTGCGCCACGGCCTGCCAGCCGTCGCGTTGGGCGCGGATCGACGCCAGCACCCGCAGCAGCCCGTAACCGTCCTCCTGCCCGCCCTGCACGCCGAAGCGGGTCGGGTCGTAATACATGCTGCGCAGACGCAGCGAGGCATCCATCTGCAGCGCGCCACCGCCGTCCAGCGCCATGCACTGGCCGCGGCCGTCCGCCTCGCAGGCCAGCGCCGGCGACGCAGCGGCCAGGCCCAGGGTCAGAAGGCGAAGCACGAACATCCCAGTGCACCCCAGAACGCATTTGGCGCGTCGGTGGGTACGGCGTGTGCGGCGGCATGGCCGTGCGCGCCATGGGTGCGGCAGCCGCCTGCGCCGTGGGCATGCGCGTGCGCGGTGAGCCCGGTGGCCGCGCCGCCTACGTGGTAGCCGCCAAAGCGGTTGACCGGCGACCAATCGGGCATGGCCGGCGGCAGTACCGGGGCCAGCGGCGCAAAGTCGCCGTCGCCGTACACCACCCGCCCGCCCACCACGGTCAGCAGGCTGGTGATGTCGGCAATGGCGGCATCGTCCACCGCGAAGAAGTCCGAGGACAGCACGCAGAAGTCGGCCAACTGCCCTACTCCCAGCGTGCCCTTGTGGGCTTCGTCGCCCGAGAACCACGCGCTGCCCTGCGTCCACAGCCGCAGCGCTTCCTCGCGCTCCAGCAGGTTTTCCTCGCCATACAGCGCCAACCCGCCCACGGTGCGCCCGGTGACCAGCCACGACAGCGCCACCCACGGGTTGTAGCTCGCCACGCGGGTGGCGTCGGTGCCTGCGCCCACCGGCACGCCGGCCTGCAGCATGCGCCGCACCGGCGGGGTGTGGCGTGCCGCTTCGCTGCCATAGCGCTGCACGAACGCCTCACCCTGGTAGGCCATGCGGTGCTGGATGGCCAGTCCGCCGCCGAGCGCGCGGATGCGGTCGATGTTGCGCGGGGTGATGGTCTCGGCGTGGTCGATGAACCAGTGCAGGCCGTCGAACGGAATCTCGCGGTTGACCTGCTCGTACACATCCAGGATGCGATCGATGCTTTCGTCGTAGGTGGCATGGATGCGGAACGGCCACCGCTTCTCAACCAGCAGCCGCACCACCTCTTCCAGCTCCGGCTCCATGCCGGGCGGCAGTTCCGGGCGCGGCTCGTTGAACAGCTCGAAGTCGGCTGCGGAGAACACCAGCATCTCGCCGGCACCGTTGTGACGCAGCAGGTCATCGCCCTGGCGCGGGGCGACGATCTCGCTCCAGTGCTGGAAGTCCTGCTTCTCCTTGCCCTTGTTCTGGGTGAACAGGTTGTAGGCGATGCGCACGGTGAGCTCGCCGTCGCGGTGCAGCTGCTCGATGACCTGGTAGTCCTCCGGATAGTTCTGGAAGCCACCCCCGGCGTCGATCACCGAGGTGATGCCCAACCGGTTCAATTCGTGCATGAAATGCCGCGTGGAATTGGCCTGGTACTCCATCGGCAGGCGCGGCCCCTTGGCCAGCGTGGCGTACAGGATCAGCGCGTTGGGCTTGGCCAGCAGCAGGCCGGTGGGATTGCCCAGGCTGTCGCGCGCGATCTGGCCGCCCGGCGGGTCCGGCGTGTTGCGGTCATAGCCACAGGCCCGCAGCGCGGCGCCGTTGAGCAGCGCCCGGTCGTACAGGTGCAGCAGGAAGACCGGCGTGTCCGGGGCGATGGCGTTGAGCTCGGCCAGGGTGGGCAGCCGCTTTTCCACGAACTGCTCGGCGGTGAACCCGCCCACCACACGCACCCATTGCGGGGCCGGCGTGTTGTCCACCTGCGCCTTCAGCATCGCCATCGCATCGCTGAGCGAGCGCAGCCCGTCCCAGCGCAGTTCCAGGTTGTAGTTGAGGCCACCGCGGATCAGATGGGTATGGCTGTCATTCAAGCCAGGCACCACGCGACGGCCGCCGGCATCGATGACGGTGCCCACGTCCAGTCCGGCACGCACCTGCGCTTCGGTGCCGACGGCGGCGATGCGCCCGTCCACCACCGCGAGCGCGTCGGCCTGCGGGCAGCGTGGGTCAAGGGTGGTGATGCGGGCATTGCGGATGAGCAGCGTAGACATGCGTTTCTCCGGGGATGAGGCAAAGGTGCGGGCGCCTGCAGCGAGCGCCAGGCCTGCGCCGACGCCCAGAAGCAGGTCGCGGCGACCGGGATGGTGCGGATCGGCGGTCATGGCCACGCTGCCCCTGCCAGCGACGGCTGCAGTGCAAACGCGCCAGGACCGGCCAGGGCGATGGCCAGCAGCGTCAGCGTCCAGAACAGGGAGTACTCGGCACCGCCGCGCATCCAGAACCAGCCATGGGGCAGCGCCAACAGCGCAGTGGACAGCAGGAACACCGCCGCGATCACCGCGCCGGGCCGGGCCTGCCACCCCAGCAGCACCGCCAGCCCGCACAGCACCTGCACGGCCGCCAGCAGCAGCGGCATCGGCCGCGGCGCCGGCAGGCCGAAGCCGCGCAGCTCGTCGGCGAACCCGGCCAGGCCGGGGCCACCGAACCAGCCGAACAGCTTGCCCAGCGCATGCGGCAGCAGGAACCCGCCCGCCGCCATGCGCAGCAGCAACAGCGCCAGGTCCAGCCCGGTGGCGCCGGCCATGCTCAGTGGCCGCCTTCCTGCGCGCCGAACATCGTCTTGGCGTACTGGATGCCGATGCCATAGCCGCCGGCATGGTCACGGGCGATGCCGGTGGTGAGGTCGTAGGTTGCGCTGCGTGCCCAGTCGCGCTGCAGTTCCAGCAGGTACTGCACCGCCGTGATCGGCACCGCACCGGCCTGCACCATGCGGGTCACGGCGCGCTCGTGTGCTTCCACGCTGACGTCGCCGCACGCATCGGTCACCACGTAGACCTCGAAGCCCTGGTCGATCGCCGACAACGCCGGGCCGACGATGCACACGCTGGTCCACAGGCCGGCGAGCACCAGACGGCGCTTGCCGATGCGGTTGATCTCGTCGATCACCGGCTGGTCTTCCCAGGTGTTCATCGAGGTACGGTCGAACACCGTCTGGCCCGGGAAGATCGCGGGCAGCTCCGGGAACATCGGACCGGAGAACGACTTCTCGGCAACCGTGGTGAGCACCACCGGCACGTTGAAGCCGGCCGCGCCCTTGGCGATCAGCGCGGCATTGTTGCGCAGCGCGGAGATGTCGATGGTGTGGGTGGCAAATGCCATCTGCGACTGGAAGTCGATCAGCACCAGGGCGTGATCGGTGGGCGACAGCAGCGAGGTGCCGGCGACGGCGGTGGCCTTGTTCATGGGCATTCCTTGGGATCGAGGGGATTCAGGCACCCGGGCGCAGGCTGCGCCGGGCGAAATGACGGGGCGTACAGCCGGTCACGGCGCGAAAGCTGCGCACGAAATGGCTCTGGTCGAAGAAGCACAGGCTGCTGGCGATCTGGCTGACCTTCAGCCCGCCGGCGTGCAGCAGCTGCTGGGCATGTTCGATGCGGCGCTGGCGCAGGTACGCGGTCGGGCTCATCCCGGTACCGGCACGAAACAGGCGTGCCAGGTGGAAACGGCTGACGCAGGCCGCGGCGGCCATCTGTTCGACCAGCACCGGTTGCTGCAGGTTGGCATCGATGTAGGCCAAGGCACGCCGCAGCGCCGCCACCTGGGTGGGCGGCAAGGCGACAGGCGTGGGCGGCGTCGGGGGGGACGAAGCGGCCATCAGCGGGCTCCACGACGGGGTGTGCCATGGTCGCCGCGACATGCGTATGGCCCTACCCTCCATCGGAGGGAGCGGCGATTACTCTTTCGGGTGATCACGCCCGTTGCCGCCGCCGGGCGACTGCCGCAGCACGCGTCGACCGAAACGACGTGCATCCAGCGAATAGGCGCCGGGGCCCAGCAGCAGCAACGCGACCGGCAGCGGCAGCCAGGCCCAGTGCGATGCCGCGTGTAGGCCCATCATCAGCAGCAGCGTAACCGCTGCCAGCGGGGTCCACACGCCCACCAGCAGCAGGCACGCCGCCACCAGCGGCGCCAGCTGCAGCCAGCCTGTCGGCGCCATTGGCAGCGTAAGCACGGCCGCGCACAGGCCGAGCCGCAGCAGCACCAGACCGACGCCGGGCGCACGGTCGGGGAACATCACGAACAGTCGTTGCATGCGGGCGGTCCAGAACGGGCCCGGCAGGGGTACCGCACTGTCGGGCGCGGCGCCTGCCCCGAAAGAGTAAGCAGCTGCTGCCCCCATCCCTGAGAGAATGTGGCATGCCCGATGCCGTTTCCGTCCCCGCCCCTGCCCGCGCGCACCGCCGCGTGGCCGCCGGCTGGCTACTGCTGTGCCTGCTGCTGGCCGCATGGCCGGCGCTGGCGGCACCGCTGTCGGCGTACGAACACACCGCCTGGGTGGTGGGCCAGGGCGCGCCCGGGGATGTGTGGGATATCGTCCAGCCCGCCGACGGCAGCCTGCTGCTGGCCACCGGCACCGGGCTGTACCGGTTCGATGGGCGCCAGTTCGAACGCCCTGCGCCGCCCAACGGCAGCACGTTCCCGTCCTCGAACATGACCACGCTGGCGCTGGATCCAGACGGCACGCTCTGGATTGCCTACTACAACGCGGGGATCAGCCGGCTCGACCGCCACGGTCTCACCCACTACGCCCAGGCACAGGGCCTGCCGCCCGGGCTGGTGCCGCGGATCGAGCGCGATGGCAGCGGCCGGTTGTGGGCCGCCGCCGATGGTGGGCTGCGCTGGTTCGACGGTGAACGCTGGCAGGTACCCACCGCCGCAATGGGCATCGGCGATGTACCGGCCCAGTGGCTGTTGCGCGATCGGGCCGGGACGTTGTGGGTGATTGCTGCGCAGCGGTTGTGGCGACTGCCGGCGAACGGCGCGCGCTTCGAGCCGCTGGCGCTGCCGGTTGCGCCGTTCTCATCGCTGGCCCTGCGCGACAACGGCCAGGTGTGGCTGGCCGATCGCCAGCGCGGGCTCATGCCGGTGGCCGATGCCCGCGGACTGCTGCCCGCCGCGGAACGCGAGGCACTGCGTCGGCCCGCGTTGCTGGCCAAACGCATCCGGTTCGCCGCCGATGGCAGCCTGTGGGGCAGCCTGGTGGACAGCGGCGGCATCTTCCGCCTGGATGTCAGCGCGTCGGCCGCCGCCCCGGTCGAGCGCTTCGATGCTGCCCAGGGGCTGGCGTCGACCACGGCGGTGCCGGTGCTGGCCGATCGTGAAGGCACCTTGTGGGTCGGCACCAACCTGGGCCTCAACCGGTTCCGCGCCCATCAGGTCCGCAGCCTGACACTGCCGGGCCCGGCCGATCCGCTGCGCACGCTGTACCACGCACCCGACGGACAGGTGTTCGCCTACGGCGCCGACCTGCGCCCGATGGCATTACGCCGCACGCTGCTGCAGGCGCCGTCGGCCGACCTGCACCGCGCCGCGCTCGCCAGCGACCAGCCCCTGTGGGTGGTCGATTGGGAGGCGCTGCTGCTGATGCGCGATGGCCAGTCGCACGAACTGCACCCGCCCGGGCTGCCCGCGCCACGCGAACTGCGCGCAGTGCTGCCACTGGGTCGCGACGAAGCCTGGTTCTGCTTCGGCGACCAGCGCGTGATGCACTATCTTCGCGGCCGTTGGGACAGCGACCCGGCGCTGCCCGGGCACGCCTGCACCACCCTGGCGGCCGGCCCGGCCGGCGCCGTGTTGATGGGCTATCCCGACGGCGAGCTGCGCGTACGCCGCCAGCACGCGTGGCGGCATTACACCCGTGCCGACGGCCTGCAGGTGGGGCCGATCACCGCCACCGCCATGATCGGCACGCGGATCTGGGTGGCCGGCGAGAACGGGCTGGCGCTGCTCGGCGACGACGATCGCTTCCATGCGGCACAGACCGACACCCCCGGCCTGCTGGAAGGCATCACCGGCATCGTTCGCGACCGCACCGCCTACTACTGGTTCAACGGCAGCCGCGGCCTGCTGCGGATCGACGCATCGACCCTGGAGCAGTCGGTGCTGCACGGCAGGCCGGTGGAACCGCGGCTGTTCGACCGTGGCGACGGCATGCCCGGCATCGCCGTGCAGACCACCCCGATGCCCAGCGCGATGCTGGCGGCCGATGGCCTGCTCTGGTTGTCCACCAACCAGGGCCTGGCGTGGATCGACACCGGCATGGCACAGCGCGCCGGGCCCGCGCTGCAGCCGCGTATCGGCGACGTCTCCCATGGGCAGACGCAGCAGCCACTGCGCGACGACATGGTACTGCCCGCGGGCACCGCCCAGCTGCAGATCGACTACCTGGCACTGGCGTTGAGCCGCCCCGAACGCACCCGCTACCGCTACCGGCTGATCGGGCTGGACGAGCATTGGCAGGATGCCGGCACACTGACCCGTGCGTTCTATACCAACCTGCCGCCGGGTCGCTATCGGTTCGAGGTGGTGGCCGCCAACCAGGACATGGTGTGGAGCCCGGTAGCGGCGACCCGCAGTTTCCGCATCGCGCCGATGTGGTACCAGACACTGTGGTTCGACGCCGCCTGCGTGGTGCTGCTGCTGGCCCTGATCCTGCTGTCCATGCGCCTGCGCAGCCGCCGCCTGACCCAGCTGGTACGTGCGCGGCTGCAGGAGCGTCACGCCGAACGCGAGCGCATCGCGCGTGAACTGCACGACACGTTGCTGCAGGGCACCCAGGGCTTGATCCTGCGCCTGCATGCGGTCAGCCAGGCCAGCCACACCCCGCCGCCGGTCAGGGCCGCATTGGAAGCGGCCATGCAGCAGGCAGAAACCGCACTGGCCGAAGGCCGCGACCGGGTCAGCGCGCTGCGCGACGACAGTGACGGCTACCAGGACCTCGGTGCGGCGCTGGTGCAGGTGTACGGCGAGCGCGCCAGCGATGCCAGCAGCCCGGCGCTGCGCCTCAACGTGGAAGGCACGCCGCTACCGTTGCGCCGCGCAGCGGCCGAAGAGGTGTATCTGATCGGCCGCGAGGCGCTGTTGAATGCCCTGCAGCATGCGCACGCCGGCGCCATCGAGATCGAACTGGGCTACGGCTTGCGTGGGTTGCGCCTGCATGTACGCGACGATGGACGCGGCCTGCCCGAATCGATGGCCGAAGGCCATTGGGGACTGGTGGGCATGCGCGAACGTGCCGAACGCCTGGGCGCGCGCCTGCGCCTGTGGTCACGCCCGGGGCTGGGTACCGAAGTGGAACTGTTCCTGCCGCGCCACCGCATCTACCGCCGTTCGCCGCGCCGCTGGCGTTGGCCCCGTTTCACCGGAGAGTCCGCATGACCCTGTCGCCCGCCCCCATCGGCGTGCTCGTTGTTGATGACCACCCCCTGCTGCGCGATGGCCTGGCGGCACTGCTTGGCATGCAGGCCGACATGCGGCTGGTGGGCGAAGCGGCCGATGGCGAAGAAGCGGTTGCCCAGTACCTGGCCCTGCGCCCGGACGTGGTGCTGATGGACCTGCAGCTGCCACGTGTGGACGGCGTGGAGGCCATCACCCGGATCCGCCGCCACGACCCGCGCGCACGCATCATCGTGCTCACCACCTACCGTGGCGACGTGCGGGCAGTGCGCGCCCTGCAGGCGGGCGCCAGCGGTTACCTGCTCAAGGACATGCTGCGCCACGAGCTGATCGACACCATCCGCACCGTGCATGGCGGTCGCCGTGCCGGCATTCCCGCCACGCTGGCGGCCAGCATCGCCGCGCACGTGGTCGAAGACAGCCTGTCCCCGCGCGAAACCGAAGTACTGGGCCACGTGGCCGCCGGGCGCTCGAACAAGGCGATCGGCGAGCAGATGCGGATCTCCGAGCAGACGGTGAAGGCGCACATGAAGAACATCATGGAGAAGCTGGGCGCACGCGACCGTACCCACGCGGTGACCCAGGCACTCAAGCGCGGCATCATCAGCCTGGACGATGCCCAGGCCGATGGCGACGGCTGACCGCCGCATCGCTCAGCGGCGGCGCACTACCAGGCTCAGCGCCGCCGCAGCGGTGGCCAGCAACGCCACGCCGGTCCAGCCCCAATGCGCGAGTGCCAGGCTGCCGAGCGCACCGCCGCTGGCCATGCCCAGGAACACCCCGGTGAACAGCAGCGCGTTGAGCCGGCTGCGCGCCTCCGGCACCAGGCCGTAGACCAGCGTCTGGTGCGACACCAACGCCGACTGGAAGCCGAGATCGAACACCACCGCGCTGACCGCCAACAGCGGCAGGATCGCCGCACGTGGCAGCCACGCCTCCAGCAACAGCATCGCAAAGCCCGCCAGCGCCACCAGGATCGCAATACGTGCCACCGCATGGCTGCCGAGCCGGTCGGCCCAGCGCCCGGCCAGCGGCGCGGCCAGCGCACCGGCGGCGCCGGCGATGCCGAATGCGCCGGCCACAGCGCTGCCCACCTGGTAGCGGCTGTGCAGCATCAGCGCCAACGTCGACCAGAACGCGCTGAACCCCACCGCCAGCAACCCCTGCGCGAACACCGCCCGGCGCAGTGCCGGTTGCCCGCGCCACAAGGCCACCAGCGAGCCCAGCAGTGCCGGGTAGCCCAACGTGGTGGTGGGCGCGAACCGCGGCAACGCGCGCGCCAGTGCCAGGGCGATGAGCACCACCGAGACCGCCGCCAGGGCGAACATGCTGCGCCACCCCAGCCATTGCGCGACCAGTCCGCTGGCCACACGTGAGAGCAGGATGCCCAGCAGCAACCCGGTCATTACCTTGCCGACCACGCTGCCGCGCTCGGCCGCCGGTGCCAGGCTCGCCGCAGCGGGCACCACGTCCTGGGCCATGGTCGCGGTCACGCCGATCAGCAGGCTGGCCAGCAGCAGGGTCGGCAGGCTGCCGGCGAGCGCGGCCCCGGCCAGCATCAACGCCAGCAGCACGGCCTTGGCCAGGATCAGCCGGCGCCGGTCGAAGCGGTCGCCCAGCGGGGCCAGCAGCAGGATCCCCAGCGCGTAGCCGAGTTGGGTCAGCGTGGGCACCATGCCGGTGGCGGCAGGCGCGGCGCCGAGGTCTGGGCCGATCACCCCGAGCATCGGCTGGCTGTAGTAGATCGAGGCGACCGAGAAGCCGGCCCCGGCCGCCATGGCCAGGATCAGGCGGGGCGCAACGGCGTGCGTGGCCGGTGCCACGGCAGGGCTATGCGTACTGGACATGAGCAGTTCCAAGCAAGGAAGACGATGGCGCCAGCATCGGCCTTGAAGATCCGCCCGTGTAGTAGGCTGGCACACATATCGCCTATACGCATGTCGCATGACCATCCCAACCAGCGCCGCCGGTGCCGACCGGATCGACCTGCTGCGCACCTTCGTGCGCATCGTTGAAAGTGGCAGCCTGTCGGCGGCTGCCGTGCAGCTGGGCACCACCCAGCCCACCGTGAGCCGCCGTCTGCAGGCGCTGGAGCGGCTGTTCGGCCTGCAGCTGCTCAAACGGTCCACCCACCGCATGACGCTCACCGACGACGGCGAACGCTGCTTCGTGCATGCGCAGTCGCTGGTAGCCGACTGGGAGGCGATCCAGGCCGACCTGCGCGGCGAAGTGGACGTGCCGCGCGGGCGCCTGCGCGTGGTGGTGCCGCACGCCTTCGGGCAGGCCCAGCTGCTGGAGCCGATGCTGCAGTTCCTGGCGCGCTATCCGCAGGTCACCCTGGAGTGGATGCTGGAAGACCGCCATCCCGACTTCATCGCCGAGGGCATCGACTGCGCGATCCGGGTGGGGGCGGTGAACGCCCCGCATCTGGTCGCGGTGCCGCTGGCCGAAGTGCCGCGTATCGCGGTGGCCGCGCCGGCCCTGGTCGGCGCGGCCGATGTGCGCGACCCGGCATTGCCGGGCACGCTGCCATGGATCGCGCTGACCACGTATTACCGCGAGCGCGTCACCCTGTTGGCGGCCGATGGGGGTCCGGCGCTGCAGGTCGACATCCAGCCGCGGCTGCTCACCGACAACCTGTTCGTGGTACGCCAGGCGGCGCTGGCCGGATTGGGCGCGGCGGTGGTGTCGGCGTGGTTGGTGAGCGATGAGCTGCGCACGGGCCGCTTGCTGCGCCTGCTGCCCGAGCGGGAAGCACCGGCGCTGCCCGTGCACTTGGTGTACCCGTCTGCCCGGCAGATTCCGAGCCGGCTGCGGGCCTTCATCGATGCGATGAAGGCCTGCCTGCCGCACACCCACGGCATGCGCATCCTGCCCCCACCCCCGCGTTGAGGGGTGGCCGGCGGCCGCCATGGCATGGCCGGAAATTGCAAAGCCTTACTAACATAGCCTCTGCTATATTGCGGCCGTGGACATCCAACGCCGCCCCGACACCGCGTCTGCCTGGCCGTCTTCAGACGGCCACAGCCCCAGCCTTGGCGACATGAACGCCAGCGTCGCCGTCCCCCACGGCGGGCACTGGTGGTTCCGGCTGTTGGCGTTCCTGGGCCCGGGTTACATGGTGTCGGTGGGCTACATGGACCCGGGCAACTGGGCCACCGACATCGCCGGCGGCGCCCAGTTCGGCTACCTGCTGCTGTCGGTGATCCTGCTGTCCAACCTGATGGCCATCGTGCTGCAGGGGCTGTCGGCCCGGCTCGGCATCGCCACCGGGCGCGACCTGGCCCAGGCCTGCCGCGACCACTACTCGCGCCCGGTCACCCTGGGCCTGTGGCTGCTCTGCGAAATCGCGATCATCGCCTGCGACCTGGCCGAGGTGATCGGCACGGCCATCGCACTCAAGCTGCTGTTCGGCATTCCGCTGCTGGCCGGGGCGATCATCACCGCCATCGACGTGGTGCTGGTGCTGTGGCTGATGAACCGCGGGTTCCGTGCGCTGGAAGCGTTCGTGATCGCGCTGCTGCTGGTGATCTTTGCCTGCTTCGCGATCCAGATCGCCTTCGCCGCGCCGCCGCTGCAGGCCGTGCTCGGCGGCTTCATTCCCCGCGCCGAGGTGGTCACCAACCCGCACGCCCTGTACCTGGCCATCGGGATCATCGGCGCCACGGTGATGCCGCACAACCTGTACCTGCATTCGTCCATCGTGCAGACCCGCGCCTACCCGCGCACCGACCCCGGCCGTCGCAGCGCGCTGCGCTGGGCAGTGACCGACAGCACCATCGCCTTGATGCTGGCGTTGTTCATCAATGCTTCGATTCTGATCCTGGCCGCAGCGGTCTTCCACGCGCACGGCCGCACCGATGTGAAGGAGATCGAGCAGGCCTACGAACTGTTGGCGCCCATGCTCGGCGTGGGGCTGGCCTCGACCCTGTTCGCGGTCGCCCTACTCGCCTCCGGCATCAATTCCACGGTGACCGCCACGCTGGCCGGGCAGATCGTGATGGAGGGTTTCCTGCGCCTGCGCATCGCCCCGTGGGCACGCCGCCTGATCACCCGCGGCATCGCGATCGTGCCGGTGGTGATCGTCACCGCGATCTATGGCGAACGGGGCACCGCGCGGCTGCTGGTGCTCAGCCAGGTGCTGCTGTCGATGCAGTTGCCCTTCGCGGTGATTCCGCTGGTGCGGTTCGTGTCGGACAGGGCAAAGATGGGCGCGCTGGTGGCGCCGCGCTGGCTGATCGCGCTGGCGTGGGTGATCGCCGCGATCATCCTGGTGCTCAACGTGAAGCTGCTGGTGGACACGGTGGCCGGTTGAGCCGCATCAGTGCGCGAAAGCGCGGGCACTCCAGATGACGGGGGGCACGGCACGCCGCCGCGTGCCTCAAACCGTCACGCATCACGGTCATGCGCGCGATGCGCAGGTCCAGCGCATCGGCCTTGGCCGCCAGCCGCGTGCGATCGATGCCGGTGCCATCTTCGACCCCCAGCATCGTCCCGATCTCCTGCAGCGACAGTCCCGCTGCGCGCCCCAGCGTGATCAACGCCAACTGCTCCAGCACCGCATCGGCATACACGCGGCGCAGGCCATGCCGACCCATCGGCCGGATCAGGCCCTTCGCTTCGTAGTAGCGCAGTGCCGATGCGGCCAGGCCTGAGCGGCGGGCCACCTCGGCGATATCCAGCTCACGCATCGCTTGACCTCAAGTGCACTTGAAGTGCCAGAGTGCGGGCTCCCTTCCCTGCTGGCAAGCCCAGATCGAGACCGTCATGACCGATACCCCTCAACACGCCCTCTGGAACGGCCCCTCCGGCGAGGTATGGGTGGAGGCACAAGCGCTGCTGGACGGCATGTTCGCGCCGCTGGCCGAACAGCTTGCCGGGGCTGTTCCGGCAGGCCAGCCCGCACATGTACTGGACGTGGGCTGCGGCACCGGTGCGGTGTGCCTGGCCATCGCCGCCCGGCTCGGCGAAGGCGGCCACTGCAGTGGCGTGGACATCTCCGCGCCGATGATCGCCCGTGCGGTGGAACGCGCCGCCGCGGCGGGTCTGCAGATCGACTTCGCGGTGGGCGATGCGCAGCGGCACCGCTTTGCGCCGGCCCGCCTGGATCGCATCGTCTCGCGCTTCGGGGTGATGTTCTTCGACGACCCGGTGCAGGCGTTCGCCAACCTGCGTCAGGCCACGCGCAGCGGCGGCACGTTGCACGCGCTGGCCTGGCGCAGTGCCGCCGAGAACCCGTTCATGACCACCGCCGAACGCGCCGCCGCGCCCTTGCTGGCGCTGCCCCCGCGCACGGCCGATGGCCCGGGGCAGTTCGCCTTCGCCGATCGTCAGCATGTGCTCGACATCCTGGCCGACAGTGGCTGGCGCGATATCGAGGTGACGGCGGTGGACCAGGCCTGCAGCATCCGCACCGCCGACCTGCGGCGGTACGTGTCGTTGCTGGGGCCGGTGGGTGGGATGCTGCGCGATCCGCAGATCGACGCGGCGCTGCGTACCCGGGTGCTGCAGGTGGTGGAGCAGGCCTTTGCCCCGTTCGTGCAGGGCGACCGCGTTGAATTCGTCGCCGCCTGCTGGGCGCTCCGCGCGGTGGCACCCTGATCGCAGGGGCAGTGGTTGCCGTCCTGCAGGCGACACTCAGCGCGGCGGCAGGCGCATCAACCACCGCGTCGCCAGCATCGCCAACAGGGCCATCAGTGCGGCGGCGACGAACGCGTAGCCGGCGCCCTGCGCATAGGCCGCGCGTGCCAGCACACCCAGCGCATCCGCCGAGGTCGACAACTCGCCCACCACCACCCGTTCCAGCAACGCCGGCGAGACCGGGTGGCCGGCTGCGGACAGGCGGGCTTCGGCGGCGGCCCGCACATGGCTGGACAGCACCGCCCCCAACGTCGCAAACCCGATCAGGATGCCGGAGAAGCGCGCGGTGGTGCTGATGCCCGAGGCCATGCCGGCGCGGTCCGGGGGAATCACGCTCATGATCGCCTTCTGCGTTTCACCGTTGAGCAGGCCGCCGCCACTGCCCAGCACCGCCATCGCCACCAACAGCCCCGGCCCGCTGTGCTGCCACAACGACAGCGCGATGCCCAGGTTGCCGAGCACGGCCACGCCCAACCCCAGCGCGAGGATCTTTCCCGAATCCCAGTGCGCGCCCAGACGCCGGCCAAGGAACGGCAGCAGCAGCATCGCCAGCGCGAACGGCAGCATGTGCAGGCCCGCCAGCAGCACGCTGTCGCCGCGCACGTTCTGCAGCAGCAACGGCAGCAGCGACGCCATCACCTGCACCGCGGCGGCGTAGGCGAACATCGCGATCACCGCGCCCACCAGCGCCCGTATCCGGAACAGGCGCAGGTCCAGCATCGGCTGGGCGCGGCACTGTTCAACGCGGATGAAGGCCGCTCCCAGCACCACGCCGGACACCAGCCACGGCAGCACGGCGATGCTGGTCCAGCCTTCCACCGGGCCGCGGATCAGTGCCCACGTCCACGACAGCATGCTGCCGGCAAACAGCACCACGCCAGCCACATCGATGCGACGGCGCACGGGGTCGCGCGATTCGGGCACGAAACGCCCGCTCATCGCCGCCAGCAGCAGGCACAACGGCAGATTGATGTGGAAGGCCCACCGCCAGCCCAACCAGGTGGCAATCGCCCCGCCGATCAACGGGGCCAGCACCATGGTCAGGCCCATGATCGCGCCCCATATCGCCCAGGCCCGTGCACGTCGCGCAGGGTCCTGGTGGGCATGGCCGATCAGCGACAGCGCCGGGGCCAGCATGAACGCCGCCGCCGCACCCTGCCCGGCACGCGCCAGGTACAGCGCACCCGCCTGTGCTGCCAGCCCGCAGGCCACCGAGGTGAGCGCGAACAGCACCAGGCCGATCAGATACAGGCGCCGCCGACCGATACGGTCGGCCAGGGTGCCGGCCGGCAGCAGCAGCGAGGCAAAGCACAGCACGTAGGCGCTGACCACCCACTCGATGTCCGCGAACGACGCTGACAGGTCGCGCGCGATGGTGGGCAGCACCACCCCGACCACATTGGTGTCCAGCACCGTCAGTGCGCAGCCGGCCGATGCCAGCAGCAGCACGGCATCGGTGCGTGGCGTTGTGGCTCCGGCAGTGCTCACTCCCGGCGGCTCACGCGCCGGGCACCGTCAGTTTCGCGCGCAGCCGGGCGTCCATCTCCGCATCGGTGAGCGCATAGCCCAGCACGTCCTGCAGCGTGCCATCGGCGCCCAGCAGGAACCACGACGCGGTGTGTTCAAAGGTCGCCGCATCGCCCTCGCCCACCTGCCGGTAGCTGACCCGCAGGCTTTCGGCGATGGCACGGGTGCCGGCGTCATCGCCGCTCAACCCGATGAACGTCGGATCGAAGGCGGCCAGGTACTCGCGCAGGTGGGCGGGCGTATCGCGCCGTGGATCGATGGTCACGAATACCACTTGCAGCGACTCCCCCAGCGGCCCGAGACGGCGCTTGAGCTGCACCGCCTTGAGCAGGCTCAACGGACACACTTCCGGGCAGTGGGTGAAGCCGAAGAACAGCAACGTCGGCTTGCCACGCAGGTCCCGGATTGAAAGGGTGCGCCCATCGCTGGCCTGCAATGCCACCGCATCCAAGGCGGCCTGGCCCATGATCGGCGCGTCCGCGCTGCCGCAGCCGGCCAGCAGCAGGCCGCCCAGCAACGCCGCCAGCGCGCCGCGCATCACCGGTTGGCTCCGTGTTGGCTGGCGGGCCCACCCATGCCATCGCGCACCACGAACTCCACGGGCAGCGCGTCGCCATGGGCGAACTGCAGGCGCACCCGCACGTGCTGGCCCTCCTGCAGCGGGCGCTTGGGCATCATCAGCATCAGGTGGTAGCCGCCGGGCCGCAGCGAAGTGATCTTCCCTGCCGGCAGCGGCAGGCCGTCGGGCAGTGCCTGCATACGCATGACCTCGCCGTCCATGCGCATCGCATGGATCTGCACCTGGCCGAAGCCGGCCGCGCTGGCCGCCACCAGGCGGTTGGCGGCGCCGCCATTGTCCAGCTCCACGTAGCCGGCTGCCACGGCCGCGGCGGGCGGCGGCAATCGCACCCAGGCTTCACTGGCCACCACCGACGCGCTGTCGCGCCCGGCGGCGGTTGCCGGCAGCGACGCCGCCAGCCCCATCACGGCGGCCAGGCCGAGGCGGCACGCGCGTTGGATCATGACCCTGCTCATACCTGCATCGGCATCATGTTCTGGGTGGCGTTGTGCATGACCCACAACGAACCGGCGACGACAATGGCGATCAGGAACGCCGTGCAGAGGAAGATGCCGGTGTTCTCGCGCTGGCTGCGGCCCGCGCCGATGTGCAGGAACAGCACCAGCTGCGCCACCAACTGCACCACGCACAGCACCACGATGGCGGTCAGTCGCAACGGCTGTGGCACCCACCCGCCCATCACCACGCCGAACGAGGCGCCGGTGAGCACCAGGCACAGCAGCAGGCCGATGATGTAGCCCTTGAGGGTGGCGTGGCTGCCACCGTGATCGGTTTCAGAAGCGCTCGGGCTCATACGAACTCCCGCAGGTAGACGAAGGTGAAGACACAGATCCAGATCAGGTCCAGGAAGTGCCAGAACAGGCTCAGGCAGGCCAGGCGGCGGCGGACGATGCCATCCAGGCCGAACTTCAGCACCTGGTGGATCATGATCGCCAGCCACAGCAGGCCGAAGGTGACGTGCAGGCCATGGGTGGCCACCAGGGTGAAGTACGCCGAGAGGTAGGCGCTCACGTCGGGGGTGGCGCCTTCATGGATCAGCTCGGCGAACTCATACAGCTCCATGCCGATGAACACCGCGCCGAGCAGCCCGGTGGTGGCCAGCCAGCCCACCACCTGGTTGCGCTTGTTGGCCTGCAGACCCAGCATCGCCAGGCCGAAGGTAAAGCTGCTCAACAGCAGCACCACCGTTTCAGACAGCACGAAGCCCAGCTTGAACAGTTCCTTGCCCGACGGACCGTCGGCGGTGCCGTTGAGCAGCACCCCGAAGGTGGCAAACAGCACCGCGAAGATCAGGCAGTCGCCCATCAGGTACATCCAGAACCCGACGACGGTCTTGCTGCCGTCGTCGTGGTGCTCATGGGCGTGGTCGTGATGACCGCCCGCGAGCTGCCCGTGCTGCGTGGCAGCGGTCAGGGTATCGCCACTCATGCTTTGGCTCCTTGCATCTGCGCGAAGTGCGCCTCTTCAATGCGCTTCACCTCGGCGGCGGGCACGTAATAGTCCACGTCACGGTCGTAGGAGCGCAGCACGAAGGTGGCGATCACACCGACCAGGCCAATCGCCGCCAGCACCCACATGTGCCAGACCAGCGCGAAGCACAGCACCAGGCTGAACAGCGAGATCACCACACCGGCGCCGGTGTTGCGCGGCATGTGGATGTCCTCGTAGTGGTCCAGCCGCTGCCAGGCACTGCCGGCCTGCTTGTCGTCCCAATGCTGCTCCAGCGAGGTGATGACCGGCACCTTGGCGAAGTTGTAGAACGGCGGCGGCGAGGACGTGGCCCACTCCAGGCTGCGTGCATTCCACGGGTCGCCGGTCAGGTCCAGGTTGGCCTTGCGGTCGCGCACGCTCACGTAGAACTGGATGAACATGGCCGCGATGCCGGCGGCAATGACCAGCGCGCCGATGGCCGCCACGATCAACCACGGCTGCCAGCCTTCCACCGCGTAGTGGTTCATGCGCCGGGTCATGCCCTTGAAGCCGAGCACGTACAGCGGCATGAAGGCCAGATAGAAGCCCACCAGCCAGCACCAGAACGAAATCTTGCCCCAGCGTTCGTTGAGGGTGAAGCCGAACGCCTTCGGGAACCAGAAGGTGATGCCGGCCAGGCAGCCGAACACCACGCCGCCGATGATCACGTTATGGAAGTGCGCGATCAGGAACAGGCTGTTGTGCAGCACGAAGTCCGCGCCCGGGATGGCCAGCATCACGCCGGTCATGCCACCCAGCGCGAAAGTCACCATGAAGCCGATCGTCCACATCGTCGAGGAGTGGTAGCGGATGCGGCCGCGGTACATGGTGAACAGCCAGTTGAACAGCTTCACGCCGGTGGGAATGGAGATGATCGAGGTCATGATGCCGAAGAAGGCATTCACGTTGGCGCCCGAGCCCATGGTGAAGAAGTGGTGCAGCCAGACGAAGAACGACAGCACGCCGATCGAACAGGTCGCATACACCATCGAGCGGTAGCCGAACAACGGCTTGCCCGAGAACGTGGCGATGATCTCGGAGAACGCGCCGAAGCACGGCAGGATCAGCACGTAGACTTCCGGGTGGCCCCAGATCCAGATCAGGTTGACGTACATCATGGCGTTGCCGCCGGCGTCATTGGTGAAGAAGTGCATGCCGAAGTAGCGGTCCATGGTCAGCAGCGCCAGGGTCGCGGTCAGCACCGGGAAGATCGCCACGATCAGGATGTTGGTGATCAGCGCGGTCCAGGTGAACACCGGCATCTTCATCAGGTCCATGCCCGGCGCACGCATCTTGAGGATGGTGACGATGAAGTTCAGGCCGGTCAGCGTGGTGCCGATGCCGGAGACCTGCAGCGACCAGATGTAGTAGTCCACGCCAACCGTGGGGCTGTACTCGATCCCCGACAACGGCGGATAGGCCACCCAGCCGGTGGCGGCGAAGTCGCCCACGAACATCGACAGCATCACCAGCACCGCGCCCACCGCCGACAGCCAGAAGCTGAGCGAGTTGACGAACGGGAAGGCGACGTCGCGCGCCCCGATCTGCAGCGGCACCACCAGGTTCATCAGGCCCACGATGAGCGGGGTTGCCACGAAGAAGATCATGATCACGCCATGCGCGGTGAAGATCTGGTCGTAGTGTTCCGGCGGCAGGTAGCCGGCCGCGTCATTGGCCGCGATCGCCTGCTGGGCGCGCATCATCAGGGCATCGGCAAAGCCGCGCACCAGCATGACCAGGGCCAGCAGGATGTACATAACGCCGATCTTCTTGTGGTCCACCGAGGTGATCCACTCGGTCCAGATGTAGCCCCATTTCTTGTAGTAGGTGATCGCCGCGACGATCGCCGCGCCGAGCAGCAGCGAGCCTGCCAGCGCCGACATGATGATCGGGTCGTGGTAGGGAATTGCTTCGAGGTTCAACTTTCCAAGCACAATCAGTTCTCCGCGGTACGGCTGGCAGGCGCGGCCAGGCTCAACGTCTGGGGTGTTGCCCCGGGCTCTTCGCCCGGCAGGCAGATCTCGTCATCGGCCATGCCGTGGTAACGGGCAACGATGCTGTCGAACAGGCCGGTATCCACGCCACTGAAGCGCTGCAACGGCGCGCCATGGGTAGGCACTTCCAGCGCGGCCAGGCGCGCGGCGCCGAGGTGGTCGTTGCTGCTGCGCGCCTGGTCCAGCCAGACCTGGAAGTCGGCATCGGTGACCACGCGGGCCGGGAACTTCATGTCCGAGAAGCCCGAACCGCTGTAGGCCGACGACATCCCGGCGTAGGTGCCCGGGGTATGCCCGATCAGGTGCAGGCGCGTCTGCATGGCCGGCATGGTGTAGACCATGCTGCCCAGCTGCGGCACGAAGAAGGCGTTCATCATCGACTCGGAGGTGAGCTTGAAGGCCACCGGCGTATCCACCGGCATCACCAGTTCGTTGATCGTGGCCACGTTGTGGTCGGGGTAGATGAACAACCACTTCCAGTTCAACGACACCACTTCCACGCGCAGGGGGGCCTTGTCCGATGCGATCGGCTTGTAGGGATCCAGCGCGTGCGTGCTCTTCCAGATCAACACGGCCAGCACCACGATGATCAGGCACGGAATGGTCCAGATCACCACCTCGATGGCGGTGGAATGCGACCAGTCCGGCGCGTAGGTGGCCTTGGTGTTGGAGGCGCGGTAGCGCCAGGCAAAGTACAGGGTGAGGATGATCACCGGGATCACCACCAGCAGCATCAGGCCGGTGCATACCAGGATCAGCTGCATCTCCTGTTCGGCGATGCTGCCCATGGGATTGAACAGTTCCAGGTTCTTGCACCCGGTGAGCAATGGCAGCAACGCTGCCAGTCCGAACCAGCGTCCGGCGCGGGCTGCACCGGCCATGGCGGCGCGGCGAGCGGGGTGTGTAGCGGGGTTCATGCGGGTCGGCCCTTCCAACGCAGTGCCGGGCCGGGCGGCCCGGATCATGAAAAGTGGCGAACACCCCCCTGCATGACCGATATGCATGGGGGGTGCCCGCCGCAGCCGCGTACGTTAGGCAACGACATGATCCATACATGATGCGACACACTGTCGCAGGGCAGCGCGCACCCGGGCGTAAGATGCGCCGATGCAGTGGAACACTCTCATCGCCGACGGCCACGGGCCGGTCTATCTGCGCATCGTGCAGGCCCTTGAACGCGCGGTCTGGTCCGGCGTGCTGCGGCCCGGCCAGCGCCTGCCGGCACAGCGCGTGTTGGCCAGCGAGCTGGGCGTGGACCTCACCACCGTCACCCGTGCCTTCACCGAGGCGCGCAAGCGCGGCCTGATCGATGCACGCGGGCCCCAGGGAACGTTCGTCGCCCCGCCCCAGGTGGAGCTGGCGCAGCTGGTGGACCTGAGCATGAACCTGCCGCCCAGCCCCGGCGGCGGACAGGTGGCCGACATGCTGCAGCGTGGCCTGGCCACCGTGCTCAGCCGCAGCGACGCCAGCAACCTGATGACCTACCACGTCGGTGGTGGTAGCCGCGCCGACCACCTGGCCGCCCAGCAATGGCTCAAGCCGATCCTGGGCAGGCTGGACAGCGACCGGCTGGTAGTCACCGAAGGCGCGCAGGCCGCGCTGTCGGCGCTGCTGCTGGCGCTCACCGATGCCGGCGACGTCATCCTGTGCGAACCGCTGGTGTATCCCGGCCTGCTGCACGCGGCGCGGGTGCTGCAGCGCACGTTGCGGGTGGTGGAGTGCGACGAGCACGGCATGCTGCCCAGCGCGTTGCGCCGCCACGCGCGAGCCAGCGGTGCACGCGTGGTCTACCTCAATCCCACCGCGCAGAACCCGACCGCGCGCACCATGCCCGAAGCACGCCGGATGGCGCTGGCCGAGGTGTTGCGCAGCCTGGACCTGCGCCTGATCGAGGACGACCCGTACTGGCTGCTGGTTGCTGATGCCCCCGCCCCGCTCGCCCTGCTGGCGCCGCAGCACACCTGCTACATCTCCACCTTGTCCAAGTGCCTCAGCCCGGGCCTGCACACCGGCTTCGTGCACCTGCCCGATGGCGTGGCACGGCAGCGCGTGCTCGATGCGCTGCGCGCGGTCAACCTGATGGCGCCGCCGCTGATGAACGCGCTGGTGACCCAGCTGATCCTGGACGGGTCGGCGGCCACCCTGCTGAAGCTGGTGCAGGAAGAAGCCGCCGAGCGTCGCTATCTGGCGCAGTCCACGTTGTCGCCGCGGTTCCTGCAGCACTGTGCCGGCGTCCATGCGTGGTGCCGCCTGCCCGCACAGTGGACCGACGCCAGCCTGACCCATGCGGCGCGGCTGCAGGGGCTGGGTATCGCCCCGTCATCGGCGTTCACCCCGCAGGGCGTGGCGATCAATGACGCCGTGCGGATCTCACTGGGCGCGGCGTCGAGCCGGCAGGAACTGCACCGGGCGCTGCGGCAGCTGGACCAGTTGATGCACGTGGCCAGCAGCGGCAGCACGGAATGGACCATTTGAGGTCTACGCGCAGTGGGCGCGGACCTCAGCCAGAAACGGCCTTGGCGCGCTTCCAGACGGTTTCAAATTCGCTGGCCGTGATGCTGTCATCCGAATCCAGGTCCAGCCAGGACAGGGGTTGATCGGAGAGCGGGAAGCGCTCATCGGCCTGTCCGCCCTTGTCGGCCCAGACCAGCACGCTCCGGTAGCTCTCGACCTGGCGGACGATCACGTCGCCCTGTACCTCGAGGTAAATCGTCCCGTGGCCGATGTCCGATTCGGCGGGGTGCTTATAGTGTTTCCGGGTCGTGCTCATGACGAACGCTCAGGGCGGGCGGTGGGGAGGGCGCGAAATATACCGCGATCAGGGCGCAACTGGCAGGTTGCCTCGCGCTGCCACGCACGGTGTGGCACTACCGGCGGCGTGATGTGGCGCGGGGCTGCAGCGCATCCAGCGCCCCGGCGTTGCGCCGCGCCCAGTCGTAGATCAGCTCGATCGGCTCCACCAGCTGCACGCCCAGCGGGGTCAGCGCGTAGTCCACCGACGGCGGCACGGTGGGGTATTCGGTACGCAGCACAAGCCCGGCGGCCTCCATCTGGCGCAGGGTCTGGCTGAACATTTTTTTGGAGATGTCCGGCAGGCTGCGGTGCAGCGCATTGCTGCGCGCGGTGCCGTCGTGGCGCACCGCCAGGGTGTGCAGCACCATCGAGGTCCACTTGGTGCTGAACAGCTCCAGCACCCGCCGCGGGGCGCAGTCTTCACGCCATTGATCTTCCTCGCTGCCGGTTTTCATTGCCTGGTTACCCTTTGGTGCCTTCTTTCGAGGCGTGCGCACCTATCCTACTGTGTGCGCCTGATAGTGGATGGAAAGGCGGCAGCATGAACAACACGGCACTCGTGGTGGGCGCAACCGGCATCGTCGGCAGCGCACTGATCCGGGAACTGCAGGCGGCGGGCTGGGCAGTACACGGCCTGGCGCGCTCGCCCGGCGCCCTGCCCGCCGGGGTCGGCGCGGTGGCGGCCGATCTGCGCGACGCGCAGGCCACGCGCGACGCACTGGCGGGCCTGACGCCGACCCACGTGTTCATCACCACCTGGTCGCGGCAGGCCAATGAGGCGGAGAACATCCGGGTCAACGCAGCGATGGTGCGGCACCTGCTCGATGCGCTGCGCCCGGCCGGCTCGGTCCGGCACGTGGCGCTGGTGACGGGCCTGAAGCACTACCTGGGGCCGTTCGAGGCGTACGCGCAGGGCGCGCTGCCACAGACCCCGTTCCGCGAGGAGCAGCCGCGCCTGGACGTGGACAATTTCTACTACGCGCAGGAAGACGAGGTGTTCGCCGCCGCCGCGCGCGATGGCTTCAGCTGGAGCGTGCACCGCCCACATACGGTGATCGGTGCGGCAGTGGGCAATGCCATGAACATGGGCACCACGCTGGCGGTCTACGCCACGCTGTGCCGACACCTGGGGCGTCCGTTCTACTTCCCGGGGTCGCCGGCGCAGTGGAACGGGCTGACCGACATGACCGACGCCGGGCTGCTGGCAAGGCACCTGCTCTGGGCCACGCAGACCACGGCGGCCTTCAACCAGGCTTTCAACGTGGTCAACGGCGATGTGTTCCGCTGGCGCTGGATGTGGGAGCGGATCGCGGCGTGGTTCGATCTTGAGCCTGCCCCGTTGACTGGCGAGGTGCGGCCGCTGGAGCAGCAGATGGCCGATGACGCGTCGGTGTGGTCATCACTGGCAGCCACGCATGGCTTGGTCGAGCCCGACATCCACCGGTTGATTTCGCCTTGGCACACCGACGCCGACCTTGGGCGCCCGCTGGAAGTGATCACCGACATGTCCAAGAGCCGCCGGTTGGGCTTCCTGGACTACCAGCCCAGCGACGATGCGTTCTTCGCCCTGTTCGCGCAGCTGCGCGCACAGCGGCTGATTCCCTGAGCAGGCACGGCACGCACGCGCAACGCGGCGTGCCGCACCCGGATTACCTTCGACACTGTAGGCGCGTGGCGGCGACGGCTAGGCTGCGGCATCCGCCCGCCGGGCCCTTCGTGACGCCGCATACCGTGACCATTGCCTTGAAAGTGTCTTCGTTGTTGCTCGTCGCGCTCCCGCTCAATGCACGTGCGGCAGAACAATGGATCGTGGCGACCGATCTGTGGGGCAACACGAATTACCAGACGCTGCAGCTGGACGTGCAGGGAACCCAGCTCACCGGCACCCTGGATGGCGACCGCGTCAGCGGCACGCTGCGCGACCGCGACGTGCGCTTCACCGCCACCGGCAACGATGGCCAGGTCTACCACTTCAACGGCCGCATCGACGAGGCACGCATGCAGGGCCAGAGTGACCAGCCGGACACCAACAACCGCGCCGTGCGTGCGCAGCATGCCTTCAGCGCCTGGCGGGTGCCCGCGCGCACCGGCACGGCCGCGCAACGGCATGTGTTCACGCCGGTGGATTACTCCAACACCTTCAGCGCCGACCGTACCCCGGTGCTGGTCATCCATCCCGGCGATTCGGTGCGGACCAAGACCCTCGATTCCGGCGGGGTGGACGAGCACGGCGTCACCCGTGCGCTGTTCGGCAACCCGCAGGTGGGGCCGTTCTTCGTGGTCGGCGCCGAGCCCGGCGACACCCTGGCCATCACCCTCACCTCGCTCAAGCTCAACCGCGACTATGCCGACAGCCTGGACGGTGTGGTCGGCCGGCTGAAGACCCCGCGGGTCGCTGCCGAAGCCACCGGGCTGGGCAAGCCGGTGCGCTGGGAACTGGACCGGGTGCGCGGCATGGCGCGGCCGAAGGACGCCAGCGGCGCCCTCAAACAGTTCGAGGTGCCGGTGAAGCCGATGCTGGGCGGGCTGGCGGTGGCACCGGGCTTCGGCTACCCGCCATTCTCCACCGGCGACACCGCCGACTTCGGCGGCAACATGGATTTCAACGCGGTCGTGGAAGGCAACACCGTCTACCTGCCGGTGCAGCAACCCGGCGCACTCCTGTATCTCGGCGATGGCCACGCCCTGCAGGGCGATGGTGAAACCACCCAGTGGGCCCTGGAAACCTCGCTCGATGTCGAGGTGCGGGTGGCGCTGGTGAAGCGGCAGTCGATCGCCACGCCCCGGGTCGAGTCGCCCACCCAGATCATGACCCTTGGGCAGGCCGGCTCCAGCGACGACGCGCTGCGCGTGGCCACCTCCGGAATGCTGCAGTGGCTGCGCCAGGGCTATGGGCTGACCCTGTCCGAAGCCACCCAGGTACTGGGCGTGGCGGTGCAGTACCACGTCGCCAACCTGGCCGGCCGCAGCGTCGGTGTCGCCGCGAAACTGGACAAGGCCGTGTTGCGCACCCTGCCCGCGCCGCCACCGGCAATAGAGAACTAGACGACCGGTCTAATCGGGCGTAGAGTGCGCCCCATGAGCACAGCGACCGCCCCTGAACCCCACGACGTCCGCGACAGGATCCTGGCCACCGGCCAGCGGATCATGGGCGGCAAGGGCTTTTCGGCGGTCGGCCTGAATGAGGTGCTCACTGCCGCCGGCGTGCCCAAGGGGTCGTTCTATCACTACTTCGGCTCCAAGGAAGCGTTCGGCGAGGCCCTGCTGGAAGACTACTTCGCGGACTACCTGGCCGAGATGGACGCCACCTTCCGCCAGCCCGGCCTGAGCAAGGCGCAGCAGCTGGAGGCGTATTTCCGCGCCTGGCGGGACGCCCAGTCGTTCGAGGATTGCCAAGGCAAGTGCCTGGCGGTGAAGCTCGGCGCCGAAGTGGCGGACCTGTCGGCCAGCATGCGCGCGGCGTTGCAACGCGGCACGGCCGGCATCGTCGAGCGCCTGGCGCGGGCGATCGAGGCCGGCGTCGCCGACGGCTCACTCCGCATCCACGGCGATCCCACTACGGTGGCCCAGAGCCTGTACCAGTTGTGGTTGGGCGCCAGCATCATGGTCAAGATCGTGCGTACCCTGCAGCCCTTCGATACGGCGCTGCGCGCCACCCAGCAAGCGCTTCACCCCTCGGCCTGACGGGCCAGGACACCGCAGGCACGTCCTGGCGACGTGCCTTTTCATTCGCCCACACCGTAGACGACTGGTCTACTCACCTCACCCCCCCATCCGGAGCTACCCCATGAAGATCCTCATCGTCCTCACCTCCCACGACCAGCTTGGCGACACCGGCCGCAAGACCGGCTTCTGGCTGGAAGAGCTTGCCGCGCCCTACTACGCCTTCACCGATGCCGGCGCGCAGATCGTGCTGGCCTCGCCCAAGGGCGGCCAGCCGCCGCTGGACCCCAAGAGCAACGAGCCCGACTTCCAGACCGACCTCACCCGTCGCTTCGAGGCCGATCCGGCCGCGACCGCGCAACTGGCCAGCACCGTGCGCCTGGACAGCGTCCGCCAGCAGGACTTCGACGCCGTGTTCTATCCCGGCGGCCACGGCCCGCTGTGGGACCTGGCCAACGACAGCCACTCCATCGCCTTGATCGAATCGTTCATTGCCGCCAACAAGCCGGTCGCGCTGGTCTGCCATGCCCCGGGCGTGCTGCGCGACGTCAAGGCCGCGGACGGTTCGCCGCTTGTGGCGGGCAAGAAGGTTACCGGCTTCACCAACAGTGAGGAAGCCGGCGTCGGCCTGACCGAGGTGGTGCCGTTCCTGGTCGAAGACATGCTCCAGGCGGCCGGCGGCCACTACTCCAAGGGGCCCGACTGGGGCGCGTACGTGGTCAGCGATGGCCTGTTGATCACCGGGCAGAACCCGGGCTCGTCGGCGGAGACCGCGGCCGTGCTGGTGAAGCACCTGGGTGCGTCGGGCAACGCCTGAGGTCTGACCGCAGCAAGGCCGGCGCGCAATGACGCGCCGGCCTTGCTGCCTTCCGCCGGTCATGCGCTCGGGGCGCTTTGGCGCTCCCGCGCGGGGATGACGCGGAACATGCGCTACATCATCCGCGGCGCACGGCAACCGCGCCAGTCGAGCGACGCAGCGCGTACTGCGCAAGACGCCACACCACCTGCCGACTCACTACCGAGATCAGCATCGGCACGCACGCCACCAGCGCAGGCAGGATCGCACCGAACACGGCGGTCATGCCGATGACGAATCCGAACAGGTACTCCGCGCGGTAGGTGGGAAACAGCACACTGGCCATCAACACCCCCAGCATTACCTGCGTTGCAGCAGGTTCGCCCTGGGTCACAAACGCAACCGAGAGTGCGACGCCCGCGGCGAGCGCGCCGAGGAAGCCGGCGACAGCAGGCCACCACGCGCGTGCGTGCGCACGGGTGCGCCGGCTCACTTCCCAGCCCGCCAGGACGCCAAGCAATGGCAGCACCAGCAGTCCCCACGCGTTGGAGATGGCCGGCAGGCTTGCATCATTGAGCAGGTGATGGCGCTGGATGCCACCATGGCTGTACTCCCAGCCCAGGTGTATCAGGGCCGCGGTCATCCCGACGATGACGGCGCCGGGCAGTATCCAGCGCGATTGGGGACTCGCCATCCTCACATCCTTTGATCGTGACCCAGGGTCCAGTGCCGCCAGCTTAGGGAGCGTGTGCTTTCCCGGCCATGTGCCGGGCGGCATCGTGACCAACGGCGGTCTGGCCGCTGCGTTCGGTGTCATGGGGCGATACCGCCGGTAGTGCAGGCGCCTCGAAGCACGCCACCAGGTGGTCCACGAGCGATCGCACCGAGGGCAGCAGATGGCGGCGCGAGGGCAGCAGCGCGTGCACCACATGGCCGGGCGCGGCCCATCCCGGCAGCAGTTCCACCAGCCGCCCCGCCTGCAGGTCGTCGGCCACCATCGTACGCGGCAGGATGGCCACGCCGGCCGCGCCCAGCGCGGCATGGTAGATGCACGCGACATCGTCGGTGACCATGCGCGGCTGGTGGCGGATCGTGGCCACCGCGCCGTCGGCATGCTCGAACGACCATTCGTGGGTTGTGCGCGGGCTGCCCAGTTCCAGGGTGGCAAAGGCCGCCACGTCCGCCGGGCCGACCGGGTGCGCACGGTCCTTGAGCAGGTCCGGGTGGGCCACCAGTACGCATTCGCGCCGGGCCAACACGCGCTGGATCAGTTCGGAGTCGTTCAACTGCCCGCTGCTTTCGCGGATGGCGATATCAAACCCCTCGGCGATGATATCGATGGGTCGGTTGTACACCTTCAGATACACGCTGACCTTGGTGTTGATGGCGATGTAGTCCGCCACCATGCGGCTCACCCCGCCCTGCAGGAGGTCGTTGCTGCAGGTGATGCGCAGCAGCCCGCAGGGCTCTGAACGGGTGAGGTCGACCAGCGCACGCGCCGCATCGGCCTGCGCGATCATGGCCTTGCAGTGATCCAGGAACAGCCTGCCCAGCTCGGTCACGGAAAACTGGCGGCTTGAACGCTGGATCAGGCGCACCCCCAGTTGCGCCTCCAGCAGCGCAATACGCCGGCTGAGCTTGGACTTGGGCACATTCAGCGCCCTGCCGGCCTGGTCGAACCCGCCGTGCTCGACCACCATCGCAAAGTAGAAAAGGTCGTTGAAGTCCTGCATGGGCGTCGGGTCTCGGGATTGCGGAAGCACCCACAGCGGCCCGCTGTCGGTGATGTACCCAGCTTGCACCCGGATCCTGTCGGGTGCATGCCGATCATCGTTCACCTGATAGGACGCTGGTGGCAATTTTTGCCGTCTACCGGGGCAAAACCGCCGGGGCTACGGTGTGCGCCATCGGAGTCGCTGCGACCCCGGAGCGAGGGTGAACGTGAAGAACATACTTGGCGTGTACAGCGCCCCCAGGCCGCATTGGGTGGGCGACGGCTTCCCTGCCCGCTCGCTGTTTTCCTACACCACCCACGGCCAGCAGTTGAGTCCCTTCCTGCTGCTGGACCGCGCCGGGCCCCACACCTTCACCCCCTCGGCGCACGTGCGCGGCATCGGCCAGCACCCGCACCGGGGATTCGAGACCGTCACCCTGGTGTATGAGGGGGAGGTGTCCCACCGCGACTCCACCGGCGCCGGCGGCACCATCGGCCCGGGCGACGTGCAGTGGATGACGGCGGCGTCGGGAATACTGCACGAAGAGTTCCATTCCCCGGCCTTCAGCCAGCGGGGCGGCACCCTGGACATGGTGCAGTTGTGGGTCAACCTGCCTGCGCGGGACAAGCAGCGTGCCCCCGGCTACCAGAGCCTGGACGCCAGCACGATCCCGGTCGTGCCGCTGGCCGACGGGGCCGGGCAGCTGCGGGTGATCGCCGGCACCTTCGAGGGCTGCCAGGGCCCCGCCCGCACCCACACCCCCATGGACGTCTGGGACCTGCGCCTCAACGCGGGCGCGCACCTCACCCTGCCGGCCATCGAGGGCTGGACCACGGTGGTGGTGGTGCTCAAGGGCGAGGTGCGGCTCAACGCAGGCGATGCGATCGGGCCGGCGCAGTTCGCGATGTTCGAACGCCACGGCCAGTCCATCCAGGTCGATGCCATCGGCGATGCCACGCTGCTCCTGCTGGGCGGCGAGCCGATCGATGAGCCGCTCGTCGGGCATGGCCCCTTCGTCATGAACAGCGCGGCCGAGATCGCGCAGGCCATGGCCGATTTCAACACCGGCCGGTTCGGCCAGATCCCCGCGTGACCCGATTCGACGGCCGCCGCCAACGCGCGGCCCGTCGCACTGCTCTCTCCCCCAACCCACGGAAGTGACCATGAGCGTTCCCGCCAACTTCAGCGGCAGCAAGCCGATCATCAACCCCGCAGACGCGGCCATGCTGTTGATCGATCACCAGAGCGGGCTGTTCCAGACCATCGGCGACATGCCCTTTTCCCGTGTGCGCGCGCATGCCGTCGCGCTGGCGCGCATGGCCACGCTGTGCGGCCTGCCGGTGATCACCACCGCCTCGGTGCCGCAAGGTCCCAACGGCCCGCTGATCCCGGAGATCCACCAGAACGCACCGCACGCCACCTACGTGGCGCGGCGCGGCGAAATCAACGCCTGGGACAACCCCGAATTCGTCGCGGCGGTCAAGGCCACCGGTCGCCGGCAGCTGATCATCGCCGGCACCATCACCAGTGTCTGCATGGCCTTCCCGAGCATCGCCGCCGTGGCCGACGGCTACCAGGTGTTTGCGGTGGTGGATGCCTCGGGCACCTATTCCAAGATGGCCGAAGAGATCACCCTGGCGCGCGTGGTGCAGGCCGGCGTCGTGCCGATGGACACCGCCGCGGTGGCCTCCGAGCTGCAGAAAACGTGGCACCGCGACGACGCCCCGCAGTGGGCCGAGGTCTATACGCAGATCTTCCCCAACTACCAGCTGCTGATCGAAAGCCACGCCAAGGCGCAGGACGTCCAGAAGAACGGCGAAGCCCTGGATTCTCTGCGCGCCTGAGCCAACGGGCGGGCGAGTTGCCGCGGCCGTACGTGCCCGGAAGACCGCCCTGCCCCGTGGCACCCCACCCCCGACCCCAAAGGAGACACCCCATGGCAAGCGAACCTGTCCGCGATCCCATCGCCGACCACCTGTTGACCCCGCAGAATGCGGCCTTCGTGATCATCGACTACCAACCCGTGCAGGTGAACTCCATCGCCTCGATGGATCGCCAGCTGCTGGTCAACAACATCGTGGGCACCGCACAGGCGGCCGTGGCCTACGGCCTGCCGATCGTGCATTCCACGGTCAACGTCAAGACCGGCCTGAACAAGCCGCCCATTCCGCAGCTGCGCAAGGTGCTGGACGGTATTCCGACCTACGACCGCACCACCATCAATTCGTGGGAAGACACGGAGTTCCGCAAGGCGGTTGAAGCCACCGGCCGCAGGAAGCTGATCATGACCGCGCTCTGGACCGAAGCCTGCCTCACCTTCCCGGCCCTGGACGCGCTGAAGGAAGGCTATGAGGTGTACGTGGTGGTGGATGCGGTGGGCGGCACCTCGCTGGCCGCCCATGACGCCGCGCTGCGTCGCGTCGAACAGGCCGGTGCCCAGCTGATCAGCGTCACCCAGTTGTTCTGCGAACTGCAGCGCGACTGGAATCGCAGTGACACGGTGCCGGCCTTCATGAAGCTCTTCATCGAGACCGGTGGCACCGCCGGTATCCAGTTCTCCTACGACCGGACCGAGTAACCCGCAGTCAACCCGACCGGCACCTGCCGGTCGGGTTGCTCATGCCAGCGCGACCCGACCGGCGCGTGGCGCGCGCCTCAGCCGCCCGCGGGCGCCGCCACCGGTGTGATGCGCCAGATCGTATTGGCCAGGTCATCGGCCACGATCACCGCCCCGCGCGGATCCAGCGTGACTCCGACCGGACGGCCACGGGTCCGGCCGTCATCGCCGCGGAAACCACTGGCGAAATCGATCGGCTCGCCCGCCGGGCGCCCGTCACGGAACGGCACGAACACCACCTTGTAGCCCACCGGCGGGTTGCGGTTCCAGCTGCCATGCTCACCCACGAACACCCCGTCGGCGAACGCGGGACCCATCGCCGCTGACGAGAAGGTCACGCCCAGCGCGGCCACATGCGACCCCAGTGCGTAATCCGGGGCGATGGCCGTGGCCACCTTCTGCGGGTTCTGCGGCATCACCCGCACGTCCACGTTCTTGCCCCAGTAGCTGTAAGGCCACCCGTAGAACGCGCCTTCGCGTACCGAGGTGAGGTAGTCCGGCACCAGGTTGGGGCCGATCTCATCGCGCTCGTTGACCACCGCCCACAGCACCCCCGTGCCCGGCTGCACGGTCAGCGCGGTGGGATTGCGCAGGCCCGTGGCATACACCTTGTGCGCGCCGGTCTGTGCATCCACCTGCCATACCTGCGCGCGGTCGATTTCCACCGCCATGCCGCGCTCGGTGATGTTGCTGTTGGAGCCGATGCCCACGTACAGGTAGCGCCCGTCGGCACTGGCGGCCAGCGACTTGGTCCAGTGATGGTTGATCGCCGCCGGCAGGTCGGTGACCTTGCTGGGCGCGCCACTGGCCTTGGTCTGGCCCGGCTGGTAGGCAAAGCGCACCAGCGCGTCCTGGTTGGCCACATACAGCGCATCGCCGATCAACGCCAGGCCATACGGCGCATTGAGATGGTCGGCAAACACGGTCTTGAGTTCGTACACGCCGTCGCCATCGGCGTCACGCAACAAGGTGAGGCGGTTGCCGCTTTTCACGGCGGTGTTGCCCTTGGACTTGATGCGGCCGGCAATGACGTCCTTGGGTTTCAGGTTCGGGGCGCTGCCGCCGCGTCCTTCCGCCACCAGGATGTCGCCGTTGGGCAGCACCAGCGTCTGCCGCGGAATGGCCAGGCCGGTGGCAATCGCCGAAATGCGGTAGCCCGTCGGCACGGTGGGCGTGCGATCGCCCCAACTGGCCGGCTTGGCGATGGTCATGTCCGGCATCAAGGTACGGTTGGGCGCGGGCAGTTCGGGGGTGGCGCCGTACTGTTCAAGCTCGGGTGCCTTGTTGCTGCACGCCGAGAGCGCGATGGCCAGCACCGATACGGTGAGCATGGCGGTCTGTGGGCGCTTCATCGTGCACCTCCCACGCGCAGGCGGGCGAATCCGACCCAGGTGGCCAGCAGGGCCAGCACCGTGACAATCGCCGACAGCACCAGCGCCCCCGGCATGATGGCCCAGGCATCACGGGCGTGATGCAGCGAATTGAAGAAGCCCACCGCCCAGGTAAGCACCAGCAACGCGGTGTAGGCGCGCGCGCGGCTGCCGCGCGCCAGGCCCACCAGGGCGCACAGCAGCGCCAGGGTAGTGATCACCATGGCGCCCACCAGCAGCCAGGCCGCGAAGTTGCTCCATTGGATCTCGTAGCTGCTCCAGTAGGCGTAGTCGGCCAGCAGCGCGCCCAGGAACAACGGCAGTACGCCGCCCAGCACCGCTGCATGGAAAGGATGGAGGGCCCATGGGCGGGCCAGCAAGGCAGTCGAGTTCACGGCGGTCTCCAGATGGACGGATGTCCGGACCCCACCGATGCTGCCAGCCGACGGTGATACGCCATGTGATGCACGGCGACGGCGCGGCGCGGATGCGCCGTGCAGGCGTACGGATCAGGTGCCCGCGTCGGCCTTAGCCTGGTAGAAATCCTCGAAATCCAGGTAGTCCTCGTGCAGCCCCTGCACCAGCCGCCCTGTCGGGCCGTCGGGCCCGGTTTCCATCAGTTGCCACCCCGGCATCCGCGCGTCGTCGCTCATGCCACCCTCATCAAGCACCATCACGAACGCGTTGCCCAGTGCCTTGGCATAGGCCCGCAGCAGCGCGTGCAGCGCAGCCGGGTCCACCGCGGCGCGCAGCGTCTGCAGGGTGTCCTGCAGATCCGGCTGATCGTAGAGGGCGTCGGACAGCACGTGCTCCACGTCGTCGGCCAGTACGTGGACGTCGTGCAGCACGCGGAACCGGGCGAACTGCGCGATGTTCTCGGACAGCTCGCTGCTCACCCAGTCGCGCGGGGCGGTGCACCCCGCTGCCTGCATGGCGGCGGTGAGCTGGGCACGGCGTTCGGTCTTGTCGTCGGTAGTACGCATGGAGGTGGCGTCCTTGGCATGCAGCGTGGGAGTGGACCGCCCATGCTACCCAAGCGCGGCCCTACGCGTCTGCCTCGCATGGTCGCCTCAGCGCGCGTCCGGGAAGCCTGCCTCGGCCAGCGCCGCCACGAACACCGCTTCGCTCAGGGTGCTCTCCACCCGCACCTCGCGCGCCGCCGGATCGGTCTCGATGCGCGCGTTGGGGTCTGCGTCCATCAGTGCCTTGGTCACGGAGCGGGCACAGCCGCCGCAGGTCATGGTGGGAATGTTGAAACGGAACATGCAGGACGCCTTGTGGGAAAAGTGTCCGCTTACTTTCCGGCCTGACAGCATGGCAAGGTCAAGCGGTGTCGTGCACGTGGCAAGGCAGGGTTCACTTTGCCGCACGACGGCGCGATGCCACCGGCCCATCGGTGCCGAAACGCGGTGCGCGATGGGGCGCCACGGTGCCCGGTGTGGCAGCGGCGTCGGCCTGCTCGGCGAGGTCGGCAATGATCGGACAGTCCGGCCGATCGTTGCCGTGGCAGTGCGCGGCGAGGTGTTCCAGGGTCATCGCCATCGCCTCCAGTTCGGCAATGCGCGTGCGCAGGCCCGCCACGTGCGCCAGCGCCACCGCCTTGACGTCCGCGCTGGCGCGGTCGCGGTCGTTCCATAACGTCAGCAGTTCGGCGATCTGTTCGACCGGGAACCCCAGGTCACGCGCGCGCCGGATGAAGCGCAGGCTGTGCGCGTCCTGCGTGCTGTAGGTACGGTAGCCCGCTGTGCTGCGTGCGGCCTGCGGAATCAGGCCGATCTGTTCGTAGTACCGGATCATCTTCGCCGACACGCCGGAGAAGGCGGCCGCCTGGCCAATGTTCAACATGGTGTACTCCTGGGAAACCTGCCGCCCTGCGGGGGTGCGTTCGGTGTGGTCCATGCATGCCTGGCGCCAGCGGGGCGCCAGCCGGGCAGAGCCCGGCTCTACGGGGCCAGCCACGGGGCTATCATCGCGCCGATGCCGCCGTGGATGTGAATCCTCACCGACCGCCCTGCCCCGGCAGGACCGGGGCAGGCGTTGCGGCGCCTCGCACGGGTGCCCGTGCTCAGGCCGTTGCGCCACGCGCGTCGGTGGCCATCGGCGCGTGGAAGCGCTTGAGGCGCAGCGCGTTGCCGAGCACGAAGATGCTCGACAAGGCCATCGCCGCGGCGGCGAAGATCGGCGACATCAGGGTGCCGTTCAGTGGGTACAGCACGCCGGCCGCCACCGGAATCAGCACGGCGTTGTAGGCAAACGCCCAGAACAGGTTCTGCTTGATGTTGCCGATGGTGGCGTGGCTGAGCGCGATGGCGTTGATCACGCCGCGCAGGTCGCCGGACATCAGCACCACGTCGGCCGCTTCGATCGCCACGTCAGTGCCGGTACCGATCGCCAGACCGACATCCGCTTCGGCCAGTGCCGGCGCATCGTTGATGCCGTCGCCGACGAAGGCCACCCGCGCACCGTTGGCGCGGAAGGTCTTGAGCGCGGCCACCTTGCCGTCCGGCAACACTTCGGCCGCCACCTCGTCGATGCCCAGCTGGCGGGCGATCGCCGCGGCCGTGGCGGCGTTGTCGCCGGTGATCATGGCCACCCGCAGGCCCAGTGCATGCAACGCGTTGATCGCCTCGGCGGTAGTCTCCCGGATCGGATCGGCCACCGCGATGATGGCCGCCAGGCGCCCGTCAATGGACGCATACAGCGGACTCTTGCCTTCGGCGCCCAGCCGCTGCGCCGCCGTCTGGAACGCACCCACGTCCAGGCCAAGCCGGTTCATGAAGCGGTCGGCTCCCACCGCCACCCGACGCCCGCCCACCGTGGCGGCCACGCCGAACCCGGGCGTCGCCTCGAAGTTCTCCAGCGCTGCCACGTCGAGGCCGCGCTGCGTGGCGGCCACGACGATCGCCTCGGCGATGGGGTGCTCAGAGCGGCTTTCCACGGCGGCCACCAGCGCCAGGACTTCGTCATGGCTGAAGCCGTCGGCCGGCACCAGGTCGGTCAGCTCGGGGCGCCCCTTGGTCAGCGTGCCGGTCTTGTCCAACGCCACCACGCTGACATCGCGCAGCGCCTGCAGCGCTTCGCCCTTGCGGAACAGCACGCCCAGCTCGGCGGCACGACCGGTGCCCACCATGATCGAGGTGGGCGTGGCCAACCCCATCGCACACGGGCAGGCGATGATCAGCACCGCCACCGCGTTGACCAGCGCGAAGGTCAGCGCCGGGGCCGGGCCGAACACCAGCCACGCCAGGAAGGTCAGCGCCGCGCCCGCCATCACGGCCGGCACGAACCACATGGTCACCTTGTCCACCAGCGCCTGGATCGGCAGCTTGGAGCCCTGCGCTTCTTCCACCAGGCGGATGATCTGCGCCAGGACCGTGTTGGCGCCCACCTGGGTGACACGGAAGCGGAAGGCACCGGTCGTGTTGAGGGTACCCCCGACGACAGCCGCGCCTGCCTCCTTGGAGACCGGCACCGGTTCACCGGTAATCATGCTTTCGTCGACATACGACGCGCCGTCGACCACCTCGCCATCCACCGGCACCTTCTCGCCCGGCCGCACCAGCACCACATCACCGGTCACCACTTCGTCCAGCGGGACCTCCACCGTAGCGCCGTTGCGCTCCACCCGCGCGGTCTTGGCCTGCAGGCCCACCAGCCGTTTGATCGCCTGCGAGGTGCGGCCCTTGGCGCGCGCTTCCAGCGTGCGGCCGAGCAGGATCAGGGTGACGATCACCACGGCGGCTTCGAAGTAGACGTTGGCAGTGCCGGGCGGCAACACCCCCGGAAGGAACGTGGCCACCACCGAATAGCCGTAGGCCGCCGCCGTGCCCACCGACACCAGTGAGTTCATGTCCGGCGCCCCGCGCAGCAGCGCCGGCACCCCCTTGCGGAAGAAGCGGATGCCCGGCCCGAACAGGACCAGGGTGGCCAGCGCGAACTGGATGTACCAGCTGGTCTGCGTGCCCAGTACGTGCATCACCCACTGGTGCATGGCCGGCACCAGGTGCGAGCCCATCTCCAGGATGAAGACCGGCAGCGTGAGGGCTGCGGCGATCCACAAGGCGCGCCGCAACTCGCGCGCTTCCTGCTCGCGCCGCTCGGTGTCCTGGTCTGCTGCGCTGGCGGTCGCGGCACCGGCGCGGCGCGCGGTATAGCCGGCCTTCGCGACGGCCGCATCGAGGCTGGCGAGGGTCACCACCCCGGAAAGATGGCGCACCCGTGCGCGCTCGGTGGCCAGGTTGACGCTGGCCTCCAGCACCCCGGGCACCTGCGCCAACGCCTTCTCCACCCGGCCCACGCAGGAAGCGCAGGTCATGCCCTCGATCGACAGTTCGGTGACCTCCTCGCGCACGCTGTAACCGGCGCCCTGGATGGCACGCACCACCGCCTGTGCGTCAGCCGGGCCGGCAAAGCCCACGTCGGCGCGCTCGGTGGCCAGGTTGACCGCTGCGCTATGCACGCCCGGCACCGCCTGCAGGGCACGCTCGACGCGCCCGACACACGAAGCGCAGGTCATGCCTTCTACCGGCAGGCTGAGGCGCTCAGCGCCCGTGGCGGAGGCAGGCGTGCCGGCTCTGGGGGCAGTGGATGACATGGCAGGATCCGTTGGCTGAAGAAGGTACCCGCCACCCTAAGGATTCCCACCATGGGAAGGTCAAGCCTGGGGCATCCGGCGGGCCTGCAACCGTTCACGCAGGATCGCGTCGGCCGATGGCATACCGCGCAGCTGTTGCTCGATCACGGTGGCCACGGCGCCGAACATCTTTTTCTGGACCAGATAGCAGACCAGGAAGAAGGGCAGCATCAACAGCATCGCGGCCGCCGCCGGCCGCACCACCATCAGCGGAAAGATCAACAGCGAGATGCACAGCGCCCACCAGCTGCAGCGGCCCTCCACCCTCACCTCACGCCGTCCGGGGTCGACCACCACCCGGCCGCGCATGAGCGAGTAAAAGCGCTGGGCGAAGCTCTCGCGGAACGCATAACTGCCATCGGGCAGCGGGCGGAACACCAGGTGCAGGTACTTTCCGCGCGGCACATCGTATTCCAGGCTGCCCAGCGACAGCCGCTCGCGCCAGTCGGCCGGCGCCGCGATCCGCCGGTTGAAGATGCGGATGCCCCAGCTGAAGTAGCGCCGGTTCCAGGTGAACTGCAGCACCAGTTCGATCAACAACAGGGCACTCAGGGCAAAGACCATCGACTCTCCATGGGCGAGCGGCCGCCAGCACCTCGCGCGGGTGCGGCGGGGCGGGCGTGCATTGATGCGGCGCAGCGCATCCCCGCGCTGCGGCTGTCAGCATACGCCAGATGCCCAACGGCCAATCCGCCGGCCGCTACCCCGGGCCGGCGCGGTACGCCGCCCCCCCGCGCAAGGAAATGCGTCGCTCCCACCACCAGAACATCACCAGCAGCACCGTGCCCACCGGTCCCGAGCCGGCCACCGTTGGTCCCTTGCCCCCTCCCTTCGTCCCGCACCCCATGACGGCGGGGTGTGGCGGGCACACACTCGCTGCCATCGCTACCGGCTCAGCGCCAGGGAACACTCCGATGAAACGACGTGACTGCCTCAAGGCCAGCCTGGCCCTGCCCCTGCTGCCGCTGGTCCTGAAGGCGGCGGCCGCCGGGCCCCTGGCCGGCCCCCGGGTACGGCCGGGCACTGCCGGGTGGCCGGGCCGGGCCGACTGGACCCAGCTGTCGCAGGCGGTCGGGGGGCGGCTGTCGGTGCCGCAGTCGCCGTTCGCGGGCGATGCAGCCACGCGTGCCGAAGCGCTGGCGCAGATCCACAATCCCTTCTACATCGGGGACCAACCGGGCCTGACCCAGACCAGCGGGTACTTCGGCGCATGGCGTTCGGTGCCGAGCGCGCAGATGGTGGCCGCCACCAGCAGCGCCGACGTGGCCGCGGCGGTGAACTTTGCCCGCACCCATCGGCTGCGGCTGGTGGTCAAGGGCGGCGGCCACAGCTACCACGGTACCTCGTGTGCGCCCGACTCGCTGCTGGTCTGGACCCGGGCGATGAACCAGATCCAGCTGCACGACGCCTTCGTGCCACAAGGCGCGCGCGCCGGCACGGTGGCGCAGCCGGCGGTGAGCGTGGGTGCCGGGGCGATGTGGATCGACGCCTACAACGCCGTGACCACCCATGGCGGGCGTTACGTGCAGGGCGGTGGGTGCACGTCGGTGGGCGTGACCGGGCTGGTCACCGGCGGTGGCTTCGGCAGTTTCTCCAAGGCATTCGGCAGCGCGGCAGCCAGCCTGCTGGAGGCCGAGGTGGTGACCGCTGACGGCCGGGTGCGGGTGGTCAATGCGGACAACGACCCGGACCTGTTCTGGGCATTGAAGGGGGGCTGTGCGGCCAGCTTCGGCATCGTCACCCGGATGACCCTGAAGACCCATGCCCTGCCCGATACATTTGGCGGACTCTCCTTCAAGGTGCAGGCCAGCACCGAAGAACAGTGGCGTGCGCTGGCGGCGCAGGTACTGCGCTTCTACCGGGACCGCCTGTGCAACGCCCACTGGGGCGAGCAGATCACCTTCGCCGGTGACCGCACCCTGTCCATCTCGATGGTGTTCCAGGGCCTCAGCCGCGAGGCGGCGGCAGCCACGTGGCAGCCGCTGCTGGGCTGGATCACCGCAAACCCGGGGTACACCGTGCGCGAACCGCTGCAGGCGCTGGCGATGCCGGCGCGCGACTTCTGGGACGCGGACTTCTTCCGCCAGCACGCGCCGGCGATCATCGCCGAGGACACCCGTGCCGATGCGCCCGCCCACCACATGCTGTGGAAGGGCGACCAGGGCCAGGTCGGCTGGTTCCTGCACGGGTATGCCTCGGCGTGGATGCCGTCGGCGCTGCTCGGCGAAGACCAGGTGGTGGCCGCCGCGACGGCGCTGTGTGCCGCCGCGGTGCACATGGACGTTGGCCTGCATTGCAACAAGGGCCTGTTCGGCGCACCCGCCGACGCGATCGCGGCCAGTGCCGACACCGCCACCCACCCGGCACTGCTGGACGCCTTCGCGCTGGCGTTGATCGGCACTGCCGGCGGCCCGGTCTATCCCGGCTGTGCCGGCAGCGTGGACGAACCCGGCGCGCGCCGGGGCGCGCTACGGGTGCGGCGTGCCTACGACGCCCTGTCGGTGCTGGTGCCCAAGGCGCCTACGTACGTGTCCGAGTGCGACTACTTCCAGGCCGACTGGCAGCAGGCCTTCTGGGGCCCGCACTACCCGCGCCTGCTGGCAACCAAGCATCGCTACGATCCGGACGGGCTGTTCGTGATCCATCACGGCGTGGGCAGCGAGGCCTGGAGCGCGGACGGCTTCGCGCCGCGCACCGGCTGACGCTTCGCTCAGGTGCGCGCCGCGTCCAGAGCGGCCAGCACCTGGCGCAACGCCTGCTGCGCGCGGGCGTTCTCGGCGGGCGTGCCGATACTGATACGCACCCAGCTGTCGTAAGGGGCGAACACGCGTGCGACGCGCACCCCGTGCTGCAGCAACCCGGCGGCCACCGCTGCATGCGGATGCCCGCTGTCGAAGAACACGAAATTGCCGGCCGCCGCGCTTGAGCGCCGCTTCAGGCCGGCCAGCAGCTGCTGCCAGCGCGCGCGTTCGGCCGCCACGCGGGCACGCACCTGTGCCACGTGCACGGTATCGGCCAGCGCGGCCTGGGCGGCGGCCACCGACAACTGGTTCTGCGCGTGCGCACCGCCCACACCGCGCTGACGCAGCGCGTCGGCCAGCGCGCGGGGGGCCAGTGCGTAGCCGATCTGCAGCCCGGCCAGCGCATGGATCTTTCCCAGGGTGCGGAACACCACCACGTTCTGGCCCTGCCGCAGCAGTCGCACCGCGCTCAGGGTGGTCGCGTCCTCGCGGTAGTCCAGGTAGGCTTCGTCGACAATCACCAGCGTGCGCGCCTGCGCGGCGGTGACGAAGCCGTCGAAGTCCGTCCCCGGGCTGAGCGTGCCCGATGGGTTGTGTGGGTTGACCACGAACAGCGCGCGCGTGTCGGCGCCCACCGCCGCCAGCAGGGCCGGCAGGTCGTTCTCCAGTGCGGCATTGAGTGGCACCTCCTGGGCACGCCCGCCGAACGGTTTGGCCGCATCCACCAGCGCTCCATACCCTGGCACCGAGTACACGAAGCCGCCCGCGCCCTGGCTCAGCGCCAGGTGCTGGCCAAGCGCTTCAAGCACCTCGCCCACGATCACCTGCTCAGGGGTTACACCTTCGAGGGCGGCAATCTGCCGCTGCAGCGCCAGCAGCTGGTCCGCGCCCACATAGCGTGGCGCCTGGCCCAGTGCCTGCTGGATCGCCGGGCCCACCTGCGGCGCGGGGCCATAGCTGCTTTCGTTGAGGTCCAGGCGCAGCACGGCGTCGCTGGCGGGTGTGGATGCCGGTGCCGGTGAAATACCCGCCGCGTGTGCCAGCACCGGTAGCATCACCGCACCGGCTGCACCGGCGATGCCAGCCCCCAGCCAGCGGCGTCGGCTGCCATCCACGGCGGCCTCGTCAGGAACGGTAGCCATCAGAAGCGGGTCTCCACACGGGCGTAGTAGTAGGTGCCGCTCCAACCGAACGGCGACAGTTCACTGTACGGGAACACGCCGAAGGTATCGGCACCGGACACCTGCGGCGTGGTGGCGATGTTGCGGGTGGGATAGGTGTTGAACAGGTTGTTGGCGCCCAGCACCACGGTCAGCGCGTCGCTGGCGCGGAACGCGATGTCCAGGTCGGTCACCCAGCGCGCCTCCAGCCGTTGGATCACATCCAGGTTGCCGGCACTGCCGGCCTCGGTGGGCAGCGTGCGGAAACGCGTTGACCCCTGCGCGAACGCGGCGACGTTGGCCGCGCTCTGGTTGGTGGCGGCCACGCCTTCGACCACGCCGTAGCGGTGCGTACCCAGGTTGAAACCCCAGCGACCCACGTCCCAGGCCAGCGCCACGGTCAGGTTGTCGCGCGGCTGGCCCTTCTCCACGCGCGTGCGCTCGGTGATGTCGAACAGCGGCGTGCGCACCCCCAGCGCGGTGAGCTGCGCCGGCGTGCTGGCCACCCGGGTCAGTTCGGTCTTGTTGCGGTTGTATCCCACCGTGGCCACCAGGCTCCCCCGCTCGGCCAGGTCCCAGCGGTAGCGCGCCGACGCATCGATGCCGGTGGTGCGGGTGTCGGCGGCGTTGCTGAAGTAGCGCACGCTGGTGACGCCCGGCGAGCCCAGCGCAGCCAGGTAGTTGCGGATGGCGTTGGAGCCGGCCGCATCGACGAAGTTGCTGGACAGGAAGATGCGGTCGTCGATATCGATCCGGTACACATCCAGCGAGGCACTCAACCCGGCGATGCCCCAGGTCAGGCCGGCGGTGAGGTTGGTGGCCTTCTCCGGATCCAGCGCACGCGCGCCCAGCGCACGCGCCTCCACCGAATCCACCGGTGCCGTGCGTACCAGCACGTACTCGGGCACGCCGGTAATGGTGTTGTTGAGCGTGCGGCTGCTGGTCGAGCTGAAGTACTGCTGGGCCAGGGCCGGGGCGTGGAAGCCGGTGCTGGCCGAAGCGCGCAGCGCCAGCCCGCCGTCCAACTGGTAGCGCAGCGCCAGCTTGCCATTGGCGGTGCTGCCGAAATCGCTGTAGTCCTCCCAGCGCCCGGCCAGCGACACCAGCAGCCGGTCGCTCAGGTCGGTCTCTGCTTCGGCGTAGGCGGCCACATTTTGCCGATGGTGGTTGCCGGCATCGCCGGGCTGGATGCCGGCAAAGCCCTGCGAGCCGATGGTCGGCACGCTGCCTGCGGCCGGGCCGTCCAGCACCCGGTACGGCCCCCATACGTAGGAGCCCGGTTCACCGGCACGGATGCCGTAGGTGTCACGGCGGAACTCGGCGCCCACTGCCAGCCGCAGCGGGGCATGCCAGCCCAGCTCGAAGGTGGTGTTGGCATCGGCATTGGTGGTCCACTGCGACGCGGCCTGGGCGCCGTTGTAGAACGCCGTCGGGCTGTCGGCGCCGAGCGTGGCGTTGAGGGTGTTGCGGGTGCGGTAGACCAGCTTGTTACGGCCGTACACGCTGCTCAGATCCCACTGCCAGTCGCCGGCCGCGCCCTTGACGCCGGCGCCGAGCGAGGCGTTGGTGCTGCGCGTGTCCACCCACGGCAGGAACCCGTCGGGGTAGATCGCACGGACGTTCTCGGGCTGCGCGGCGCGGCGCAGCGACGCATTGGAGCTGCCGTCGCTGACGCCGTAGCCACCGAACGCATAGACCTCCAGACCATTGCCCCAGTCCAGCGGCTTGCGCAGGTTGCCGAACACGGTTTTTTCCACCGTGTCGGCCGAATCGGCGAAGCGCCACAGTGCGTCGCGGTCGATCGTGGCTTCCCGCGGATCGGCCACTGCACCGGACGCGGCGCCACCGATCGGCGCCAACCCGGTGCCCGACCCGTAGGTGCTGGAAGGCGCCACCGGGGCGCCGTTGCGGCCGATGCCGAAGTACTGCTGGCGGGTGTCGGCCAACGCGCGGTCGGCCGCCTTGCGGTCACGATAGTCCCAGGTCAGGTGCACGCCGCCGCCGTCGGGAAAGGCGAAGCCGGTGTCCAGCGCGATGCTGGTGGTATCGCCACCACCGTCGCGGGTGCTGCCATGGCTGGCCCGCCCCTCGAACCCGGCGTCGTCGCGCAGCACGATGTTGATCACCCCGGCGATGGCATCGGAGCCGTACTGCGCCGACGCGCCGTCGCGCAGCACTTCCACCCGCGCGATCGCACTCACCGGGATCGCATTGAGGTCGGTGGACACCGCCCCCTTGCCGACCGTGCCGCCGGTATTGACCCAGGCACTGGCATGCCGGCGCTTGCCGTTGACCAGCACCAGGGTCTGGTCGGGCGACAGCCCGCGCAGCGTGGCCGAGCGGATATGCGTGTTGCCGTCGGGGGTAGTCGGGTGCGGGAAGTTGAACGAGGGCAACAGCGCCTGCAGGATCTGGCTGATGTCGGTGTAGCCGCTGCTGCGGATGTCATCGGCGCCCAGCACGTCGATCGGCACCGGGGATTCCAGCACGGTGCGTGCCTGGGTGCGGTTGCCCAGCACGCTGACCTGGTCAAGCTGGGTCACCCCGGGCGCAGGCGCGGACTGGGCCTGGACGGGAATGGCCGCTACGCCGGCCGACAGGCCCAGCGCGATGGCAGCGGACAGGCGACGGCGTCGCGGCACGGAGGCGCGAGAGTTCATGCAGGTTCCTGCGGTGTGGGGGTGGGCGCATCCGATCCCCGGATGGCGTGCGCCCATCCTGCCGCGTCGTTGCAGCGCGTCAATCGGTGGGCCAGCTGCTGCCTGAGGGTTGGCCCGCAGCGCGCGTGGCTGCGCCAGCCAACCCACTGATTTCATTCACGCCGCGTGTACACCGACATCGCGCGCCAGAACTGCTGCACATGTGCATATAGCCAGCGGTACCGACGCCGGCCACCTGCGGTGACACGATTTTCTGCTGGATTGCGCAGGGAGCGCGCGTGACCACCTGCACGTGCAGCCCCTCCTGGCCTGGCGTAGCCTGCGGGCAGCCCGCCACCGGAGATGTCCCGTGATGCCTTTCCCGACCGCTTCCGCCCTGCCCGCCTTCTTGTCGCTCGCCATCGGCGCGGCGTTGGCGCTCAGCGCGCCGCCCACGCACGGGCAGGCAGCCACTGCGGCGCCGATGCCGCCGGCGACGGTACCCGGCGCACCCATGCCGGTGTCCTTCAATGCCCTGCTCGACGCACAGACCATGGCCGCGATCAACGCCGACCCGGAGCTGCGCACGATGCTCGGCATCAGCGGCGACGGCCAGGCCGACAGTTCCGACCAGCTCACCGATGTGTCGCTGGCGCGGCGTGAGGTCAACCGCCGGTTCCTGGCCGACAACCTGGCGGCGATCACGCAGTGGCAGGGCGCCCCGCTGGATGCGCAGCAGCAGTTGAGCAGCGGCCTGGCGCGCTGGTTCTACCAGACCCAGATCGACCTGATGGCGGTGCCGTGGTCGGCGGCGTGGTTGCCGGTGGGCGGCAGCACCTATGCGGTGGACCAGTTGTTCAGCCTGCCGGTGAACCTGCCGCAGTTCATGGACAACCAGCATGCGGTCAGCGATGAGACCAGCGCGGCGCACTACATCGCCCGCCTGCAGGCGATGGGACCCAAGCTGGACCAGGTGCGCGCCAACGTGGACATGCAGGCCGCGCAGGGCGTGGTGCCGCCCGAAGTGGCGCTGCAGGGCGCCGCCGACCAGTTCCGCACGCTGCTCGAACCCGCGCCGAAGGACAGCCTGTGGGTGCAGTCGCTGCAGCGCAAGCTGGAGAAACTGCCGGCGATTTCCGCCGCACGCCGCGCCGCGTTGGTCGCGCAGGCCACGCGCGCGGTGCAGCAGTCGGTCAACCCGGGCTACCAGCGCCTGCTGGCCGATGTGCAGGGCCTGCAGGCGCGCCACCTGGGCAACAAGGGCGTGTGGGCGCTGCCGCAGGGCAAGGCCTACTACGACGCCGCGTTGCGCTGGTACACCAGCACCGATCTGGACGCCGATGCGATCCATGCGGTCGGGCTGGACGAGGTGGCGCGGGTGGAGACGCTGATGGACGCGCGGCTTGACCAGCTGGGCCTGCGCGACGGCAGCGTGGCCGCGCGCGTGCAGCAGCTGCGCCAGGACCCGCGCTACCTGTATGCCGACACGGATGCCGGGCGCAAGGAACTGCTGGGCGACATCGAACAGCGCCTGCGCGACCTCGACCCGATCCTGCCCACCTGGTTCGGCCACCTGCCGCCGCAGAAGCTGGTGGTGCAGCCGGTGCCGGCGCACATGCAGAAAACCTCACCGGGCGGCTACTACTACCCACCGGCGATGGACGGCTCGCGGCCGGGCACGTTCTTCATCAACCTGGGCGACATCGAGTCCAACACGCGCTGGAGCATCCCCACCCTCACCTACCATGAGGGCTCGCCGGGCCACCACTTCCAGATCTCGATCGGGCAGACCCTGACCGACCTGCCGTTGCTGCGTCGCAGCCTCAATCCCAGCGCCTTCAGCGAAGGCTGGGCGCTGTACGCCGAGCAGCTGATGGCCGAGGCCGGCGTGTACAAGGACGACCCGGCCGGCGACCTGGGCCGGCTGCAGGCCGAGATGTTCCGCTCGGTGCGGCTGGTGGTGGATACCGGCCTGCACCGCAAGCGCTGGACGCCCGAGCAGGCCGCCACCTACATGCAGGAAAAGACCGGCATGAAGGCCAGCGACGTGCGCGTGGAGATCAACCGCTACCTGGTCCAGCCGGGCCAGGCTTCGTCGTACAAGATGGGCCAGCTGCAGTTGCTGGCCCTGCGCGAACGCGCACGCCAGGCGCTGGGCACGCGTTTCGACATCCGCGCCTTCCACGACCTGGTACTGGGCAACGGCGCGATGCCGATGACCGTGGTGGCGCAGGCGGTGGACGGCTGGATTGCCGCCGGCGGTGGCGACCCGCGTCGCACGCCCTGAGCGCGGCGCGCGGCCGCGTGCGATGCTGCGCGCATCCCCACCACAGCGCGGCGCCGCCCCATGGCACAGGTCCAGATCGTTTCCGAAGGCCCCAATTACCGCCACCACATCCGCAGCGGCGAGCACGAGGTGATCGCCGACGAACCGGCCACACTCGGTGGCCAGGGCGCAGGCTTGGCCCCGTTCGACCTGTACCTGGCATCGCTGTCGGCCTGCACCGCGATCACCCTGCGCATGTATGCGGAGAAGAAGGGGTGGGATCTGGGCACCTTCCGCGCCGAGCTGAGCTCCTCGCGCGATGCCGCCGGCAAGCTGGTGGTGCACCGCATCCTGCATGCCAGTGGGGCGCTGAGCGATGCGCAGTGGCAGCGCCTGCTGGACGTCGTCGAAAAGACCCCGGTGACCCTGGTAATGCGCGAGGGCGCCACCATCACCAGCGAACGCGGCCCGGCCTGATCGCCCTCACCGGCCGATAACAAACGTAGAAAGCCGGCCGCCGCTGCATCCGCCACGCTGCTTCACGCGTAGATCCTGCTGCGTCACTTGGACGCTCCTGATGGGACCCTGCACATGAAAAGCTCGCTGACCGGTCTGCTTCTGCTTGCCTGCCTGTCCACCGCCGCCGCGCCGCTGGCGTTCGCGCAGGCGCCGATGGCAGGCCACGACCACGCCATGGCCGCCAACCCCATGGTGGGCGGTGCGCCGATGTACGCCACCAAGGACATCATCGACAACGCCGTTGCCTCCAAGGACCACACCACCCTGGTTGCCGCGGTCAAGGCCGCCGGCCTGGTCGAGACGCTCAAGGGCCCGGGCCCGTTCACCGTGTTCGCGCCGACCAACGCCGCCTTCGCCGCACTGCCCAAGGGCACGGTCGACGGGTTGCTGAAGCCGGAGAAGAAGGCCGACCTGACCAAGGTGCTCACCTACCACGTGGTGGCCGGCAACCTCGACAGCACCGCGCTGATGGCCCGGATCAAGCAGGGTGGCGGCAAGGCCGCACTGACCACCGTGCAGGGTGAAACGCTCACTGCCCGCCAGGTCGGCAAGGGCATTACGTTGACCGACAGCAAGGGTGGCACCGCCCGCGTCACCATTGCCGACGTGCGCCAGAGCAACGGCGTGATCCACGTGGTGGACAAGGTGCTGATGCCCTGACCCACCCGCCGCGCAACGGCAGGCGGCGACGCTGCAGGAACGGGCGTCGCCGCGGGACCGGTAAAGGATGACCTGGCCCGCCGCCCCGGTGCGATGACGGGGGAGACATCCTGCGAGGGCGACGAGCCAGGTCAAAGAACACCCCGGTCGATGCGGGAGAGATGCATCGACGCGGGGTACCAACGGGGGAGGACGCGTGGCCGTGCGCCACGCCAAGGCTCAGCGCGTCTGCGCGAGACCGGAGATTTCGACGCGACGGTTCGGCGCCAGGCAGGCAATCACCGCCTGGCGGTTGCCCTGCGTGCAGCTCACCAGCGGGTCGGCCTTGCCGCGCCCTTCGGCCACGATCGCCGCGGCCGGCACCCCGCCCTGCACCAGCGCATCGCGGACGGCCTGTGCGCGCCGTTGCGACAACACCTGGTTGTAGCCATCGCTGCCGATCCGGTCGGTGTAGCCCAGCACCTGGATGGTCTGCACCTGGCTGGCGCTGCGCACCTGCTGCAACAGCGCATCCACGCTGCGGCGACCGGCCTCGGTCAGGGTGGCGCTGTCAAAGGCGAACAACGCATCGGCCGACAGACGCACCGGCTCGCTGGGCATCGGTGCCGGCGGCGGGGGCGGCGGAGGCGGGGGCGGCGGCTGCAGCAGCGCGGCGCAGGCCTGCGGCTTCCAGTAGCCGGCCTGGGCCACGCCCTTCGCATCGAAATGCACCTGGAACTGGCAGGTGAAGTAGTCGCCGTCCGGATTGCTGCGGAAGTTGAACAGGTAGTTCCACTCGTGCACGCCCCACATGCCCTCACCGAAGTGCGGCGTGCCGAGCAGGGTGTACAGCTGGCGCTTGGTCATGCCGCGCGCGAACAGGCGCAGGCTGTCCAGGTCGACGAACAGGCCCTCCTTCAGCGTGGCCCGCTTCGGATCGGGGAAGCTCACCTCCCCCGCCTCCGGCGTGACCGTGGCGCCTTCCGGCATGTCGCCCTTGTGCTTGCCGCCGCTGGCGCAGGCGCTGAACAGCAACACCGCCAATCCCAGCGACAGTGAGCGCAGCAACGGCGTGTGGTCGTGTGCAATCGATGATGCGGACATGGTTTCCCCCTGGTGCGCGACGCCGCGCTGGAATCCCCGGTGCGGCAGGCTGCCGGCACCGGGAACGAATCACTGCGAACGGTTCACTACGGCGTGCTTACCACTGGATGCCGGCACCCACCGACACCCCGCCTTCGCCACGGCTGTTGGTGGTCCCGGCCACCTTGTAGATCCACCGCCCGCCCTCGGACACCCCGGAAATGCCCACGGCCACGCCGGACTCTCCGTTGTAGCTGCCGGCGGCCACCGCGGCCATGCTGCGCCCGGCCTCATACGGCTGCGGCAGCCCGGCCACCGCCATCGCCGCGGCCACGCCGGCCGAGGCACGGTCGTCGGTACGGCGCAGGTTGCGGTCGAACGAATCGAACCGCTCGTCGGTATAGGCCTTGGACCAGTCCAGGGTCTGGTTCATGCCGGCACGCAGCTGGTCCACGTTGACCGCGTCGGTACCGGCGGTGCCGGCGGCGACGTTGCGCACGGTGGTCGGCCCGGTGCTGGTGCTGCCCAGGGTGACGCTGTTGAGGTTGGTGGTGCCGTTGACGTTGCTGTCGTAGCGGATGGTGCCTTGCTGCGATGCCTGCAGCTGGCGCACATTCACCGCATCGGTGGCGGCAGAGCCGTCGCCGACGTTGGTGATCTGGCGCTCCGCGCCGGCGCTGCCCACCGACACCGTGTTGTCGCGCGTGGCCACCGACCCGGCGCCCAGGGCCACCGTGTTGCTGCCCTGTGCACTGGCCCCGTTGCCCAATGCGGTGCTGTTGGCACCGGCGGCGCTGGAGCCGGCACCCCCGGCGGCCGCATTGGCCCCGGTCGCTGCGGGGGCCGCCAGGTTGTTGCTGTTGTTGACCTGGAACATGCCCGACGTGCCGTTGTTGATGTTGTTGATCTGGGTGTCGGTGTAGGCCTTGGACTGGTCAATGGCGTAGTTCACGCCATTCTGCAGCTGGCCCACGTTGACCGCGTCGTAGCGTTCGGAGCCGTCGGCCACATGGGTGACCTTGCGTTCGCTGCCGGTGCTGCCCACCGACACTTCGCCGGCCGAACTGCTGCCGCCGGCCGCGCCGAACGCACCGGTGTAGCCGCTCTGCGCGCCGACGCTGGCCACCGACCCACTGCCCAGCGCCACGCTGTTGTCGGCACTGGCGGTCGCCCCATCGCCGATCGCGGTGCTGCCGCTGCCGCTGGCTGAGGCCAGCGGACCGATCGCGATGCTGTCGGCGCCGGTGGCACTGGCAGCGGCCTTGGTCGAATTGACCTGCACGAACGGGCTGCCCGCACCCGGCTGGATCTGGTCGATGCGGGTGTTGAGGTTGAGCAGCGAATTGTCCACCGCGGCGAAGGCCACGGTGACGTTGCTGTAGTCATTGCTGAGCACGCTGCCGTCGGTGGCGATCGAGGAAATGCTGAAGGTCGGCGCGGTCCAGATGTTGGTGGTCGGGTCGAAGCTGGTGGTGCCGCCGAAGTAGCCGACCAGGGCATTGTTGGTCTGGAACAGCTGGTTGCCGGTCACCGCGTCGCTGCTGCCGGCCAGCACACTGCCGTCGGCCAGGTTGGTCAGCGCCACCGCCGCGCCGACGCCGCTGCCGGTCAGGGTGATGCTGTCGGTGGCGTTGCCCGCGCCGTCCACGTCGTACTTCACCGCCAGCTTGTCCACCGCGTCGGTCTGGTCGGCCACGTTGGCCAGCGACTGGCTGACCGCATCGAAGGCACTGCCCACGTCGTTGTAGTCGCCCGGGGTCACCTGGCCGGTGCTGGACACCGCGTTGATGGTGTAGGTCGGCGCAGTGATCACCCCGTTGGCGTCGACCGCGGCACCGCCACCCAGGTGCGTGGCCAGCGCCTGGCTGGCGTCGAACAGCTGGGCGCCGTTGATGGCCTCGGTGCTGATGGCACTGACTGCACCGGCCCGCAGGTTGCGCAGGCTGGTGGTGCCGGTGCCGTTGCCGAGCGTGGCACTGGCGTAGTTGACGCTGCCGTCGGGATTTTCGTCATAGCGCAGCGCGCCTGCTTCGGAGGCCAGCATCTGGCCCATGTTGACCGCGTCGGTAGCCTGCGTACCGGCGGCCACGTTCACCACCTGGCGCTCGCTGCCCACCGCTCCGACCGACACCGTGCCATCGCGATCGGCCATGGCGCCAGCACCCACGGCAATGGCATTGGCCGCCATCGCCGTGGCACCGGTGCCCACTGCAATGCTGTCGGCACCGGTGGCCACGGCGTCCAGCCCGGTCGAGTTGATCTTCAGGAACCGGCTGCCCACCCCGTTGCGGATGTCGGTGATCTGCGTGTTGAGGTTGACCAGCGAACCGTCCACGGCCGAGAAGGCATCGGTGGCGTTGTCGTACACGCCCGGGGCGATGGCGCCGCTGTTGGAAACGGTGGTGATGGCAAAGCTCGGCGCGGTCCAGGCGCCGGTGCCCGGATCGAAGGCGGTCAGCCCGCCGAAGTAGTCGACGATGGCCTGGTTGCTGGCGAACAGCTGCGCGCCGTTGACCGCTTCGGTGCTTGCTGCGCCGATAGCGCCCGGGGCCAGATTGGCCAGCGTGGTGGTGCCGGTGCCGCCGCCCAGGGTGATGCGGCGGTAATCGGCGCCGCCGGCACCGTCATCGTCGTAGGTCACCGCGAACACATCCAGCGCGTCGATCTGATTGATCGCGCCCTGCAGCTGGCGCACGTTGACCGCATCGGTGGCCGCGCTGCCGGCCGCGACGTTGGTGATCTGCCGCTCGCCGCCGGCAAAGCCGACCGATACTTCACCGGCCGACACCTGCGGCGTGGTCAACCCGTAAGCGCTGTAGCTGGCCTGCGCACCGCGGTTGGCCACCGTGCGATAGCCCAGGGCCACGCTGTTGGCCTGGCTGGAGGTGGCTTCGGCACCGAGCAGCACCTGGCCGTTGGCCGTGCCCATGGCACTGTCGCCGACCACCACCGAATGGCCCATGCGCGCGGCATAGTCGGCGGTGGGCACGCCGGTCGGATCGTTCGGGTCGTTCTGGCCTGCGCCGGGGAACGCCACGTTGGCATCCACCTTGGCCAGCTCGTGGCGGGCGTTGGCACCGATCACCACTTCGCGCGAACCGTTGGCATACGCACCGTCACCGACCAGCACCTGGTAGTCCTGCGCGGCGTTGACGGCCCAGCAATCCACACTGGCCACTAGCAGGTCCACGCACGTGTTGGACCAACCCGGCGCCTGGTCCGGCAGCAGCAGGCCCAGCAACCCGTTCGGGTTGCCGTTGTTGATGTTGTAGATGTAGCTGTCCGAGGTGACCCCGCCGATCAGCGTCAGGTGCGAGCTCCCCCCCGTGGTGGCGCCGCCCAGCCCGTTGAGCAGGGTGCCCACCGGGGTCAGGTTGACCAGCGGTATGCCCAGCACATTGGTGACCGAATAGGTCTGCATCACGTTGGCACTGCTCACGGCCAGCTTGCCGTTGCGCACATAACCGTCCCCACCCAGCAGACCCTGCGCGGTCGGCCCGACCAGGGTCGACAGCGAACCGACCAGGCCGCCGGTGCCGATGATCAGCCCGGCATCGGGGTCCGGCGCCGCAGGGGCCTTGGGATGGCCGGGCGGCAGCGACGTCGGCGCCGGGAACACCCCGCCCACCACACCGCCCACGACATTGCCGACCGTGCTGCCCACGCCGCCCACCACGTTGCCGAGCGTGTCGCTGACCCCGCCGACCACGTTGCCCACGGTGTTGCTCACGCCGCCCACCACGTTGCCCAGCGTATTGCCGACGCCGCCGAGCAGATCGCCCACGCCGCCCAGCAACCCGCCGGACGCGGCGGTCGGTGACAGCGCCAGGGAACTGGTCTGCGATACCGCGGCATTGGCATCCACCAGCTTCTGGTTGCGGTCCGCCGCCACCACGGCATGGGCCAGCGCATCCACCTTGACCCCGCCGGCAACGCCGGCGGCCAACGTGGAGGTGATGGCATCGTCGATGCCCTCGCTGACCGTTTCATTGCTGCCCAGCGCCACCGTGGCATCGGCCACGACGGTGGCGGCCAGTTTCGGGGCGGCGACGACCACGGCCGCGCCAACGTCGGCGTGCACGCCCGCATGCGCCGCCACCGGCGTTGCGCGCTCCGGCGCCGCCAGCTGCCGCGGCAGCGCCGCCTTGACCTTGACCCCCACGTCCACGGCCGCCTGCGCCGAGGCGGCGGCGGCGGGCTTGCCGAGTCCCAGGTTGAGGTTGACGTTGGCTGCCGCGCTCAACGCCGGCGTGCTGTCGCCAGTGCGCACCATCGCGGCCAGCGCGGCCTCGGCGTCCACCTTGACCGGCAGGGGCGCGTACTTGTTGGTCAGCGCATCCAGATCGCTGCGGGTCTGGCTCTCACCTGCCCACGCCGTTCCGCTGCACAGGGCCAGCGCCAGGCCCATCGACAGCATCGACAGCGGCACCTTCAGGTGCACCACCACCGGGCCGGCCACCAGGCTGCCACGCGAGGTGGCCACTTCCGAGACGACCACCAGGGCATTCAGCCGGTGGCTCCATACGAGTCGAAAGATACGGTTCATCAGGTATTCCCCCGTGTACGAACGATGTGGACTGCATCCATGCCTGTTGGCACTTGGATGTCATTACAGTCGCCACGTCGTCGCTGGGGCACTTCATTCCGGCAGCACCTGCGTGCGTTCCGGCAAGACAAGAACGAAAACCGGCAGTGGCATGCGCAATTCCGGCAGATTGCCGGAAACGTGCATTGCGGGGGGGCTGCAGGCGGCGGCGATGGCCGCCGTGGTCAGGCCGGGCTGCCGATCTGCGCCGGCGCACGCATCAGGGTGTCGCGCGGCAGCTCACCGAATACCCGACGATAATTGTCGGCAAAACGGGACAGATCCCACAGGCCGCAGCTCAACGCCACCGCCTTGACCGACTTGCGGCTGGAATCGGCCATGGACAGCCCACGGCATGCCGCGCACAGCCGCAGCATCGACAGGTACCGGTTCGGCGAGGTGCCAAACAGGTCTTCAAACGCATAGCGAAGTGCGCGCTCGCTGACCCCGGCCGCGTCACAGATTTCATGCATGTAGATATAGCGACGCAGATTGAGTCGCATGAAGTTTTCCGCACGCTGCGCGATCAGATAGTGCGCGCGCCGGGCCCGGCTGTTGGACGGGCGATCTTCATTGCCCGCCCCCAGCAAGGCCTGTATGTGGTCGTGCAGCAGCGATTCGACCGCGTCTGCGGCCAGTGCCGCGCCAGGGTCGGCAAGCGTGGCGTGCAGCCCCGTGTAGCGTTCGACCAGGCTGGAGCCGGCGCGCGAGACGTCGGGATTGAACAGCGACAACGCCTGGCCGGACGGCAGCGTGCTGCGCAGGCTCAGTGCGGTCAGCTTGCGCTGCACGCGCTGCATCGGCGCCAGCAGCAGGCTCAGCCGCGTGCCCGCGCTCAAGGTGAACTCGCTGATGCCTTCCGGCAGCACGGTCACCACCATGCCGGCACTGAGTGGAATGCCGTGGCACCAGCTCTGTGCCTCGTCGGTGGCGTGGATGAACCCAAGCAGGCACCAGTCCTGCGGCAGCATGAAGCGGCCGCGGAAGTGGAAGCCACAGTGCGCGGCAAGGAACAACGCTTCGTCGTGCACGCGCGAGTGCAGTGCCGCCCGTGGGCCATTGCCATCCAGCAGCACGGTTTCCAGGTCGCAGACGCGCAGCACCGCGCTCAGCGTGGCCAGGTCATGCGACCGAAGCGCGCCGTGCTCGCCTGCATTGCCGTCCACTGCACCATCAACCATGACAGTGATGCCCCCGTTGGCCTGGATGCGGGCAGCCATCGCCGCTGCCCGTGCTTCTTCCTGTTGCCGCCAATCAACGCCACATGGCGTCTGAACTTTCCGGCCCGCGCAATTGCGCAGACACAACGACTACATGAACAGTTTATCTGCGCGACCGGATCGGATTACCGCCGTATTATCGATGCGCATTTTCGGCAAGTATGCATGAACTGGGCGCGTGGTAAACCCGTCGCCAGCAATTGCATCGGCATGCGCGCGCAACGCCCGCAAACGCCTGCAATTGAGCGCGGAATGCGTCAAAAAACCGTCATCACCTGCGCTTCACCCTATAAACACACCCCTTTCACTTTATAAACATTAAATGGTTGTCAAACACCCGGCTTGAATAACGGGTGAAAGTGCAGGCACTCAAGTTCGAACTACGCCTGCCGTTTATGTGTATTGAAGGACTTTGTTGGCGCCGATCATTGCGGCAGGCATCACCCGGCAGCTCCGTGGCGGAAACCGGGAATGTACGACAGGGGGATCTCTATGCAGACGCTCATTGCTACGTGGCTGTTCTCTTCCCCGCACGCGCAGGCGATCACGCCGCGCCTGTCGTTGCCGCCTGCTCCCCGCCATCCGAACCCGGCCGCCCTGGACGCATCCAGGTAGGCCGGCGGCTGCTTCGGCAGCCGCCCCCTGCGCAGGGATCGCGCAGATTACGGGATGGACCCGGCGGAGCCGGGACGCACCATCCACATGCAGGCAGTCCAATCGATTGAACGGAACAGGGAGTAGACCGTCATGAAAGCCTCAATCCGCACGTTTCTCGCTGAAGAAGATGGTGTCACCGCGCTCGAGTACGGCATTCTCGCCGCCGTGATCGCCGGCGTCCTCGTGGTTGCCGCGCGCACCGGCCTCAACGAGATGTTCACTACGCTGTTCACCAAGCTCAAGACGCTGGTGGACAGCGCCGGCGGCAGCGCCCCGACCACCCCCGGCACCGGCTGACCTTCGCTTCACCCGGTCAATGGACGACCGCAGGCCCGCGCCTGCGGCGACGCCAACGGTGTGCCCCGCACCCCGTGTTCGATGCGCCATGGAGGAGCCCTCGGATGTCACTGCTGCCCGTACTGGCTGTGTTGTTGAGTGCACAGGTCGCCATCAGCGACCTGTACGCCCGGCGCGTGTCCAATCGCTGGTTGCTGTGCGTGGGCGTGGCTGGCCTGGGCGGGTTGCTGTGGATGTGGGCGGTGCGCGGGGCACCGTTTCCCGGCATGCATGTGGCCGGCGCGGTGGTGGGACTGGCAGCCCTGCTGCCGTTCTATGCGCTGGGCTGGATGGGTGCCGGGGACGTGAAGTACTTCGCGGTGCTGGGCCTGCTGCTGGGGATGCCGGCCCTGCTGCCGATCTGGGTGGTGAGCAGCCTGCTGGCCGGCGCGCACGCGGGCTGCGTACTGCTGGCGCCCGGCCTGCGCACAACGCTGCCGCTGCGCATGCAATGGCTGCATGCACGTGCACAGGCGCAGTGGCAGGCACGGCCGTTCGTGCGCCAGATCCACGCATCGCGCCAGGGGCGCGCCGGCATTCCCTATGCCGCGTACCTGGCCTTTGCCACCGTGGGCTTCATTGCCTACGGCACCTATGGAGCATCGTCATGACCGCGTACGCACGGTTGCATCGCCAACGCTCACCGCAACGTGGCGTGGTGACGCTCGAATTTGCGTTCATGCTGATCCTCGGCGTGGTCCCGCTGCTGCTGTTGACCTACACCGGGGTGATGATCATGGCCGCCCAGCAGACCCTTTCCCTGGCATCGGCCGAAGGCGCGCGCGCCTCGCTGCGCTATGCCAGCCCCAATGAACGCCGTGTGGCCGCCTGCCAGGCGGCGCAACGCTCGATGCAATGGCTGTTGAACTTCGCCGGGCAACAGGCCAACTGCAGCAACGCTGGTGCGCCGCCGATCGTGGTCAGTGCGCCTGCGCCGTGCGCGGGCTTGGCCAGCGCTCAGTGCATGCAGGTGTCGGTCAGCTATGACTACCGCAGCAAGCCATTCCTGCCCGGGACCGGCCGGGTGTATGGCTGGCTGATCACCGAACCCATCCGCAGCACCGCCGTGGCCCAGCTCGACCTGGGTACACCGTGATGCGCCGCACCGACGCCGTGGAGGCTGTTGCATGCTCAAGCTGACCCGCATTGCCGCCGTGGCACTGATCGCGCTGGCCCTGCTGCTGGCGGTGGTGGCCTTCCTTGTCAGTCGGCGTGCCGCCCCCACCGTGGTGGCCGCGCCGCAGGTGGCTGGCCAGCCGCAACAGTGGCCGGTGGTGGAAGCGGCGGGCGAGCTGCCCGCGGGCCGACCCATCAGCGCCGCCGACCTGCGCATCGGCAGCGCGCCGCAGGCACCGCAGGGCGGCTACGCCAGCATCGCCGAGGCCACCGGCGCCGTGCCCGTGCACGCCATTGCCGCAGGTACCGCACTCAACAGTGCGCTGATGGCACGCGGCTACGCGCTGCGGCTCAATCCGGGCGAGCGCGCCCTTGCAGTGCCGGTGGATGAGCTGGTGGCCGCGGGCAACCGGATCCTGCCGGGCGATTACGTCGACGTGTTCCTCAACCTGCGCGCGCCGCAGGGCATGGGCACCGAGGGCCAGGCGCAGGCACGCCTGTTGTTGTCGCGGATGCGGGTGCTCAGCTACGGCGCCGCAGACACCGCACCGGGCCAGGCCGCGCCCACCGACACCGCCAGCGAGGCCAGCACCGACGCCCGCGCGCAGGACATCCAGGGCAGCGCATCGTCCACCAGCAGCACCAGCACCAGCGCACCGGTGCGCAGCGCGGTTCTGGCGGTGCCGGTCGCCGAGGCCAACCGCCTGTTGTTGGGCGCACAGCAGGGTCGCCTGTTCCTGGCGCTGCGCAACCCGGCCGATGTGGGCCAACCCGACCAGGAATTGTTCGCCCAGCCCGGCGGCGTGCTGGATGCACGGCGCGAGCTGAGCCCTGAACAGCGGCTCGCGCTGCAGTCTCCCGAAAACGACGCCTACGCCGGCATCGACAGCGACGCACTGGCCGGCCGCAGCACACGCCCGGCCCGGGCGCCCGCACCGGTACGCGCCAGTGCGCCGCGCCAGGCACCGCGTCTGGACCGCGGTGTCGAAATCATCCGCGGCGATGTTTCCTCCCACAGCGGCTCGCGTTGAGCCATGCCGAGACTTTCCATGACCCAACGCCCTGCCCGCCTGCACCGTTCCCGCCACTGGCCGACCCGCCTGCTGCTGTTGCTGGTGTTGGGCATCTGCCCGGTGGTGGGCATGGCCAACGCCGATGTGGTGCTGCAGACGCGCGAACAGCGCCCGTGGACGTTGCCGGCCGACCTGGACCGGGTCGCCATCGCCGATCCGGGGGTCGCCGATGTGGTGATGCTGCGGGGACCGCGCCAGGCGCTGCTGGTGGGCAAGGCGCCAGGGACCACCACGTTGTTGCTGTGGCGGCGCCAGCAGAGCGAGCCGCAGCGGATGCAGATCGAAGTGCGCAGCGCAATCCAGGGGGCGCTGCCACCGTCGGGGGACCTGCAGCTCACGCTGCAGGATGGCCAGGGCCTGCTGCAAGGGAGTGCGGCAGGCCTGTTGGACCATGAGCAGAGCCGCAAGGCGGCGACCATGGCCCTGGGCAAAGAGGGTCAACTCGCGGATGTGTCCACCATCGCCAGCGGCGGTGTGGTGCAGGTGGACGTGAAGGTGGTGGAGTTCAACAAGTCGGTGCTGCGCCAGATCGGCATGAGCTTTGCCAACAAGAATTTCAGCGGCAGCAACGGCTTCTTCTACGGCATCACCCGCCCGGGTGGCACGCTGCCGGGCGTACCGCCGGCCACCGACCCGGGCACCAGCCCGGACAATGTGGTGATCACCAATCCGTTGTCGTCCGCGTTCGGCCTGGTGTTCAAATCGCTCACCCACGGCTGGGACGCCAACATCGACCTGCTGCAGAACAACGGCATGGCCCGCGTGCTGGCCGAGCCCACCCTGGTGGCCCTGTCCGGGCAGAGCGCCAGCTTCCTGGCCGGCGGCGAACTGCCGATCCTGGAGCCGCAGGGCCTGGGCACCACCACGGTCACCTTCAAGCCGTTCGGCATCGGCCTGACGGTTACCCCGACCGTGCTCGGCCCCGACCGCATCGCGCTCAAGGTGGCCCCCGAAGCCAGCGATCTGAACTACGCCGCGGGCATCTCCTACAACGGCGTGCAGATCCCGTCGATCACTACCCGTCGCGCCGATACCACGGTGGAGCTGGGCGACGGCGAAACCTTCATCATCGGCGGGCTGGTCAGCAACACGGTCAGCTCCAGCGTCGACAAGATTCCGCTGCTGGGCGACCTGCCGATCATCGGCGCGTTCTTCCGGAGCCTGAACTACAAGCGCGAGGAAAAGGAGCTGGTGATCATCGTCACCCCACGGCTGGTGCAGCCGCTGGCCCGCAACACGGTGGTGCCGCTGCCGGGCGACCGCGAGGTCAAGCCCAACCTGCCGGTCTGGGGCGCGTGGCTGCTCAGCCCGGCCTCGTCGGACCAGCTGCCCGGCTTCTCGCGCTGACCCGATGCCAGGAGCCCAGCCCGCATGTCTACCGCCACCCTCCACCTGCTGCAACCGATGGCGCCGCCGGTGAGCCTGGTACTGGTCGCGCCTGACCGCAGCCTGCTGGACGTGCTCGGCGCCAAGCTGCCGCCCGGCACCCGCGTGCACTGGGAGGACAGCCGCGAGTCGATCACATCGCTGGACGTGCACCGCCGCACCGGTGCCTGCGTGGTGCTGCTCGACTTCCGGCACGAGCAGGCCAGCGCCACGACCGACCTGACCCGCCACCTGCAACGCACCCTGCCCGACCTGCCGCTGGTAGCGGTCGGCTCCACCGCCAACGATCAACTCGACGGCGTCGTGGCGGCGCTGCGCGCCGGCATTCGCGACATCCTCGACTTGGACGCATCCACCGCCGACATCGACGCAGTGCTGCGCCGCGCCGGCAGCACCCCCGGCGTGCGCAGCGTGGCGCCCGAGACAGCCCGCAAGGCGCGCCTGGTGCTGGTGCTGGGCGTCCGCGCCGGTGTGGGCAGCAGCACCCTGGCCGCGCACGTGGGCGTGCTGGCCCAGCAGCTGGGCCATCCGGTGGCCCCGCCCACCGCGAACGCGGACCCGGCCCCGCCCGACAACAGCCTGCTGCTGCTCGACCTCGGCCTGCCGGCCGGCGACGCCGCGCTGTATCTCAACCTGGACAGCCAGTTCCACTACAACGATGCGCTGCGCAACGCCACCCGCATCGATGCCACTTTCGTCCGCACCGCCATGACCCGCCACCCCGGTGGCCTGGCCCTGCTCGGCCAGCCGGCGGGCAGCGAAGCCGGCCCCATCGCCGACCCGGCCGTGCTGGTGCAGCGCCTGCGCGGCGTGTTCGAAAGCGTGTTGTGCGACGTCGGTGGTGCGCCCGTGCGGCAGATCCCGCGCTCGCTGCTCAACAGCGCCGATGAAATCTGGCTGGTGGCCGATCAGGCCATTGGCACGCTGGTGTCGCTGGACCTGGCCTTGAAACAGCTGGAGGCACTGGGCGTGCGCGACGGCCGCCTGCAGCTGGTGATCAACCGGCACGACGAAGGCGGTGGCCTGGCGCCCCAGCAGATCGCCGAGCGCTTCAGCCTGCCGCTGCTGGCCACCCTGCCCGACTGCAATCGCCTGCGCGCCAGTGCCAACCACGGCCACCTGTTGCTGCAGGATGCCCCGCGCGACCCGTACCTGCGTGCCCTCACCCCGCTGCTGGCGCGACTGGACCCGGCACTCGCCGGCGTCCTGCCGCGTGGCTGGCGGGAAAAACTCGTCCTCCGCCTGAGTGGTCTCCCATGGAAGACAAAGTGATGCCGTTCGCGCCGCCGCATGCCCGTGCCGACGCCGGCACCATGGCCGATGCCGTGGTCACCCCGTTTGCCCAGTCCGACGAGTACCAGAAGGTACTGGTCGCCGCCCATGAGCACCTGCTCAACAGCATCGAAGACGAACGCATCGACATCGATGCCTGGGCGCCGGACACGGTGGCGCGCTACGTGCACACCCAGACCGCCATCTTCGTGCAGGAGTGGCGCATTCCGGTCAACGAATCGGAAATGGAGGTGGTGGCCGCGGCGCTGGTCAAGGAGCTGACCGGGTTCGGCCCGCTCGACGACCTGCTGCACGATCCCAGCATCGAAGACATCCTGATCAACGGCTACAAGGACATCCACGTGTCCCAGGGTGGCCGCCTGCTGCGCGCGCCACAGCGCTTCAGCGACGACAGCCACCTGCTGCGGATCCTGCGCCGGATCCTGGCACCGCTGGGGCGCCGGCTGGACGAGTCCAACCCGATGGTGGATGCGCGCCTGCCCAACGGCGGGCGCCTCAACGCGATCATCTCCCCGCTGGCGGTGGATGGTCCCATGGTATCCATCCGCAAGTTCCGCAAGGACCCGTTCACCCCCGACGAACTGCTGCGCATGGGCACCTTCGACCGCCCCATGCAGGCGCTGCTGCATGCCCTGGTACTGGGCCGCTGCAACATCCTGGTTTCCGGCGGCACCAGTTCGGGCAAGACCTCGCTGCTCAATGCGCTGGCCAGCTACATTCCGGCCGACGAACGCGTCATCACCGTGGAAGACACCGCCGAGCTCTCGCTCAACCACCCGCACGTGGTGCGCCTGGAAAGCCGCATCGGCGGCGCCGACGGCCAGGGCGCGGTGAGCATCCGCGACCTGGTGCGCAACAGCCTGCGCATGCGTCCGGACCGCATCGTGGTGGGCGAGGTGCGCGGCGCCGAAGTACTGGAAATGCTGCAGGCCATGAACACTGGCCACGACGGCTCGATGGCCACCATCCACGCCAACTCGCCGCGTGACTGCCTGTACCGGATCGAGATGCTGGCCGGCTTCGCCGGTTTCCAGGGCAGCGAAGACAGCCTGCGCCGGCAGATCGCCAGCGCGATCGACTTCATCGTGCAGATCTCGCGCCTTGGCAGTGGCCGCCGCGTGCTGGTGTCCATCACGGAAATCACCGGGGTCAGCGACAACCTGATCAGCACCCAGGAAATGTTCCGCCACGAAATCCAGATCGATGCCGACGGCAAGGAGATCGACCGCTGGATCGGGCTCGGCTTCCATCCGCATTCGCACAAGCTCGAACCGTTCCGGCGGCAGCTGCGCGAGGCACTGGACGGAGGCTACTGAGCATGACCACGGTGCTGCTGCTGTGCAGTGCGATCCTGGTGCTGGTGGCCGTGGCCATCGAGCTGTGGATGGGCGCGGCCCGGCGCGAACGCCTGCGCGCCTCGCTGCAGCACACCGAACAACGGCTGGCCGCCACCCCGGCCACGCCGCAACTGGCCGGCATGCCGGCGCGTCCCGCGGCACCGGCCGCACTGCCCACCGGCACCCGCCGCGCCGGTGGCCTGCCGTGGGATGCGCTGCTGCAACGCGCCGCGCTGCGCACCGGCTGGCGTCTGCCGATCCTGTGGCTGCTGGGAGCGACGCTGCTGGGCTGGGCCGCGGCGGCGCGCATCGGCACCGCGTGGATGTGGCCGATCACCCTGGGGCTGTGCGCATTGCTGCTGGGGCTGTGGATCTCGCGGCGCATCCTGGGCCTGCAGCGCCGCCTGCTGCGCCAGCTTCCCGACTTCCTGGACAACCTGGTGCGCTTGACCGCGCTCGGCAACAGCCTGCAGATGTCCTTCCAGACCGCCAGCCAGCAGGTGCCGATGCCGCTGCGTGGGCTGCTCGATGACACGCTGTCGGGCACCCGCAGCGGGCTCGACCTGGACCGCGCCCTGAGCCAGGCCGCGCAACCCTACCGGCTTGACGTGCTGGACGTTCTGGCCGTGGTGCTGGGGGTCAGCATCCGCATCGGCGGACGCTCGGACCAGATCCTGCAGCGCATGAGCGACTTCATGCGCGATGTCGACCAGGCCCGCCAGGAACTGATGGCCACCACCTCCGAAACACGCATGTCGGCGTGGGTGCTCGGCCTGCTGCCGCCGCTGTCGGCCCTGCTGATGGCCATTGCCAGTCCGGACTTCTTCGCACCGGTGCTGGAGGTGCCGCTGGGCCACCGCATCCTCGGCGCGGCGCTGGTGATGGAACTGATCGGCGGCTTCCTGCTGTATCGCCTGGCGCGCTCGCTATGAGCGCCAGCACCCTGCTCATCGTGGCCTTGCTGCTACTCGCCCTGGGCGTGGGCCTGCTGGGCATTGCCGGGCTCTGGCTCAGCGGCCAGCAGCAGCGCACCGCCGCCACCCTGCAGGGCGCGCTGCGCAGCCGCGAGCCGCGCGCGCCGGCCGAATCGGGCACGCCACCACCGGTGGCCGCCGCGCCGCGCGGCTGGGCCTGGCTGGCCACGCTGGGCGAGCGCTTCAACGGCGGCCGCATCGAAGCGGCGCTGCTGGCCCCGGAAGACCGCCTGCTGCTCGACCAGGCCGGGTGGCACACGCGGGTCGGCACCGCCACGTTCCTGGCCCTGCGCCTGCTGATCGCGCTGGCCGGCCTGCTGCTGGCCGCGATGTTCTACGACGGCGACGGGCTGAGCCGGGTGGTGGTGATGGGGGCCGCGCTCGGCGCCGGCGTGCTGCTGCCCAAGTTCGCGCTGCGCGCCTGGGCCACGCGGTTGCGCCGGCGGGTTTCGGCCGAACTGCCGCTGCTCATCGACCTGCTGCGCCTGCTGCAGGGCGTGGGCTTCAGCATGGACCAGAGCCTGCAGACGCTGGGCGACAAGCTGCGCAGCGCGATCCCGGTGCTGGGACGTGAAATCCAGCAGGCCAACATCGCCTACATGCACGGCCGCAGCCGCCAGCAGTCGCTGCGCCGCCTGGCCGAGTCCTTCGGCGACGAAGACCTGCGCAGCCTGGTGCAGCTGATGCTGCAGGTACACGAACACGGCGGCGCGGTGCAGGAGCCGCTGCGGCAGTTCAGCGTGCGCCTGCGCGAACAGCGCCGTTCCGCGCTCAAGGAAAAGGTGGGCAAGCTCTCGGTGAAGATGACCATCGTGATGATGCTGACGTTGTTGCCAGCGCTGATGCTGGTGTTGTCGGGCCCGGCGATCATCGCCCTGGCCAATGCCGTGAACCGTCTGGGGTGACCACCATGCCGATCCAATTCCGCCACTGCGCCGTACTGCTCATCACCGTGGCGGTGTGCACCGCCTGCGGGTCCGCGCGCAACGCCTACAAGCCCGACCCGCTCAGCCTGGCGCCGCTGGACACGCCGCCCCAGGACGACAAGCGCATGTACCTGGACCTGATCGGGCAGATGCAGCGCCAAGGCGCGTACTACGCCTCGCTGGCGCATGTGGAGGCCTACCGCCTGCGTTACGGTGACAGCCCTGCGCTGCGCCTGTTGCAGGCCGACGCGCTGCGCGAAACCCAGCAGACCGACGCCGCGCGTGCGCTCTACACCAGCCTGGCCAGCGGCCCGCAGGGCGCGGCCGCCTGGCACGGTCTGGGACTGATCGCCGCACGGGCCGGCGATGCCACGCAGGCCGAGGCCAGCCTGGCCCGCGCCGTGCAGCTGCAACCGCTGAACACCGACTACCTGGGCGATCTCGGTTTCGCCCGGCTGCGCGCTGGCGCGCTTGAACCGGCACGCGAGCCCTTGGCCAAGGCGGCCGAACTGGCGCCGGGCAGCGTCAAGGCCAATGCCAACCTGGCGGTCTGGGCGCTGTTGCGCAACGACCCGGCCATGGCCGAGCAGATCATGCGCAGCGCCGCGCTGCCCGACACCGCGCGCCAGGAAGTACAACGGCTGGCGCAGCAGCTGCGGCAGCCGCCCGTCGCGCGCGCCACCCCGCTGCCGCCAGCGGCCCTGCTTGCCGCTGAAACCCCGGCCAGCCGCGCACCGTCGAGCACGGGCGCACCCCGGGCGACGCGCGCCGATGCGCGCCTGGCCCCGTCGATGCTGGAACGCTTCGGCGCCACCCACCACGCCAACGAGAGCACGCCATGACGCCCCTTCCCTGCGCGGTGCGCACCACGCTGCTCGCCGCCGCCCTGCTCGCCTGCGCCGGGGCGATGGCCCAGCAGCGGCCCCTGACCGGGCAGATGCTCGGCGACGCCCCGCCCACCGCCGGGCCTGCAGCGCCGATGCCCGGCCCCGCCGCGCCGCCGCCACCGGCATCGCGTCAGGTGCTGCCGCCGTTGCCCGCCAGCGCGCCGTTGGCCCCGATGCTGCCCTCGCGCCCGCAGATCGGCGACACCACCCGCGCCCTGCTGCAGCTGCAAGCCAGTGGCGCCAGCGCCGGCCCACGTCTGCACATCCTCGGCGACCAGGCCTCGCTCAGCTACGCGCGCTACCTGGAAAGCTTCACCCACCCGATCCCCGAATTCCTCGACACCAGCGTACGCAAGCAAGTCACTGGTGCCGGCAACGGAGAGTGATCCCATGAACCGGTCGCGACCGCCTTGCCCTGTCCTGCCACCGGCGTGCCGCCAACGCGGCGGCATGTCGGTGACGATGATGCTGGTGATGCTGGGCCTGGTCACGATGCTCGGCCTGGTGGAAATCGGCTACCTGTACTGGGCCAAGCGCGATGTGCAGAAGATCGCCGACCTGTCCGCGCTGGCCGGTGCACAGCGGCTGGATCTGTGCACGGCCAACCGGGCCGACAACGCCGCCGCGCGCAGCAACGCACTGACCGCCAACCGTTTCCCCGGCACGCTGCAGGTCAGCTGTGGCGTGTGGAACCCCACCCACGCCAGCGCCGACCATTTCATCGGCACCGCCCCGGCGCCGGTCAACGCGGTCAAGGTCATCGCCGAACGCCCGGTGCTGCCGTTCTTCGGCCAGACCCACGGGTTGCCACAGGTACGCGCACAGGCCGTGGCCACGCGCGCGCCGCCCTTGGCGGTCTTCAGCGTGGGCTCGCAGCTGCTGCGGGTGAACGGCAACACGCCGCTCGGCGGTGTGCTGAAACTGGTCGGGGTGGACCTCGACCAGACCACCCTGCTCGGTTACGACGGCCTGGCCCAGGCCAAGATCACCCCGGGCGGCCTGCTCAGGGCGCTGGGCATTCCAGTAGACGCCAACATCAGCGTCGGCGATTTCAACGCCCTGCTGGCCGCGCACAAGGTCTCGCTGGGGCAGTTGCTGGATGCCACCGCCAGCGTGCTCAGCCAGAGCGGTGTGGCCCATGTGGATATGCGCGCACTCAAGGACGCACTGGCCGCCAAGCTCGATATCAACCAGCTCAACCTGCAGCTGGGCAGCAACGCGTCCGGCAGCGGCCTGTTCGGCAGCATCGTCGCCCCCGACGGCCCCGCCTCGGCGGCGCTGCAGGCCGAGGTCAACGCGCTGGACCTGATCACCACCAGCATCAGCATCGCCAACGGGGGCCGCGGCGTGGCGGTCAACAACCTCAGCATTCTCGGCCTGGTCCAGGCGCAGACGGCCATCATCGAGCCCCCGTCGATTGCCATCGGCGGCGTCGGCGCGCGCGCCTACAACGCGCAGGTGCGGGTCAAGCTGGACATCGACAGCAACAAGCTGTCGCTCGGCCTGGGCAAGGTACTGGCCGCGCTGGGCATCCGCCTGCACCTGCCGGTGTATGCCGATGTGACCAATGCCATGGGCACCCTGACCGGGCTGCAATGCGCCGCGCAACCGGCCACCGCCACCATCCGCGTGGAGTCCTCGGTGCTGCGCGCGTGCGTGGGCAAGGTGGATGCCGCCACGCAGTTCTCCACGCGCAACGTGTGCGACGCCAGCCTGCAGAACGAACAGCTGCTGACCCTGCTCGGCGCGCCGTTGATCAATGACCAGATCAAGCTCAACGCGCTCACCCACGATGAAACGCTGACCCTGTCACCGGGCGAGACCGGGTCGACCTGGATCAACGGCGCGCAGATCGGCACGGCGGTCAACGACCTGGTCCGGGAGCTGCTGCGTGTGCTCAGCGGCATGCTCAACCCCGCATCGAAGGGCATGGGCAACGCCGATACCGCCAACCAGCTGGCCGACCAGTTCCTCAAGGCGGCCAACCCAGGCAATGGCCTGTACGACGTCGACAAAACCATTGCGCTGCTGCGCAACGGCTCGTCGGCGCAGGGCATCGAGGCCTTCGGTGACTGGGAGGTCAAGGATGGGGTGCCATACGCCTGCGGCCTGCTTCTTCTGAAGACCTGCTACAAGGACGGCTCGGCCTGGGAGGGCTATCGCGCCGTGGTCACCGGCCAGGGCCTCGGGGTATTGGATGGCCTGCTCGGCACTGTCCTGGGCGGGCTGGTGATCAACCGTTGCAGCGGGCTGGTCAGCACGCTGCTGGCCTACAACAGCTGCGTCAAGGGCAACCTGGCTACGTACCTGCAGACCGCTCCGTCCGGCATGCTCGACAACCACCAGGGCAGCGGCAGCGTCACCGACCCCGGCACCAACAGCGTGGCCTGCAGCGGCCTGTTGTGCACCCTGCTGCGGCCGGTGCTGGAGGGGTTGCTCAAGCCCCTGCTCAACGGCGTGGGCACGCTGCTCACCCAGACCCTTGCGATGGTGCTGGGGCTGGAACTGGGCCGCACCGACGTGCACCTGCAGGCGGTGCAGTGCAACCCTGCCCAGCTGGTGTATTGAGTGCCGTGCAGCCTGCGCCCGCAGGATGCAGGGCGCAGCGGGACACGCTAGACTGCGGCGGGGACTGGATTTTCACAGACGAAATTTCACCGATGCGCCACTCGTGGACGGCCTGATGATGCAAGAGAGAAAAACCCTGGGTTCCACCCGCCAGCGCCTGCTCGTGGGCAGCCTGGTGCTGCTGTCGCTGGGCCTGGTTCCGCAGGCACTGGCCGCGCGCGCGCCCAAGGGCGAGGCCACCGAGCCGGCGCGCAGCGCCCCGGTGGTCCGCAACACCGTGGATGAGCTGCGCCAGTTGGTCGATTCCAAGCAGTTGACCGAACTGCGCACCACCTACAACGGCAGCTACGGCGCCAGCCTGCTGTTCAACACCAGCACGCTGCAGTATTACGCCGCCTTGTTCCACGACAAGGATTTCTGGCGCGTGATCAAGACCGATTCGGTCGACGACGCCGAAAAGGTGTACCGCACCTTCGTGCAGCAGACCGAAGAACTGGCCCAGGTGTACATCGACACCACGCGCCTGGAAGCCGGCAAGCGCTACACCGAAAACCTGGTCGCCTTCAACGAACAGCGCCTGCGCAGCCTGCAGCAGGAAGCCGAGCTGCAGCGCCAGCAGTCGCTGCAGGTCAGCAGTTCGATCCAGCAGGCCAAGCAGCAGGCGGTAACGCTGAGCACCGACCTGCGCAGCACGCACAGCCAGCTCGACGCGCTGAACCAGCGCATCCAGGCGCTGCAGGCCCAGCAGGGCAATCCGGCGTTGTCGTTGCCCACGCCGGAAAGCAGCGCACCGGCCATCGCACCGGCGCCCACGGGCGAATCCAGCAACCCGTAACGCCACGCGGCTCCCTGCCCCGCAGGGAGCCTGCCGCCGCTACGCGCGGCATCACCGCGCCTTTCCGCCACACCCCAGCCTGTTGCTGCTGCCGGTGCGCCTTGGCCTGTGCCCGCGCGCAGTGCAGTACCCTGTGCCTCTACGAACGGCGTAGCGCACAAGGACACGGCCATGGCGATCCCCACCCGGTTGCACTTCCCGCGCGCGCCACGGCGGCTGGCCGCCGCATGCACGCTGCTGGGTGCCCTGGCCTTGCTGCCTGCCACCCACGGCGCCACCGCCGGCGCAGCACCGCTGGACGCCGCGGCATCCGACCCGGGCGCGTTGGGCTGGATGCAGGGCTTCCCGCCGCCGGAGGCCAAGCGCATCCGCTACACCGACAGCGACTATTTCGCGTTTCCCAAGCTGCGTTGGACCGCCTGCCACTTTCGCCAGCTGATGCCCACCGTGGGCGTCAGCCGCGGGCCCGGGGCAGCGGCGCCGCTGCCACAGCGCCTGGATGCGGCGATCGACGCGCTGCCGTTCACGCCCTTGAACACGCGTACCCGCATGACCTGGGCGCAATCGCTGCAGGCCAATTACACCGACGGCGTCATCGTGCTGCACGACGGCGTGGTGGTGTACGAACGCTACGCCGGCTGCCTGCAGCCCGATGGCCAGCACGGCGCGATGTCCGTCACCAAATCGATCACCGGCCTGCTCGGCGAAATGCTGGTCGCCGAAGGCGTGCTGGATGAGAACGACACCGTCGGTGCGATCATTCCGGAACTCGCGCACAGCGCGTTCGGCGATGCCACGGTCAAGCAGGTGCTGGAGATGACCACCGCCCTGCGCTACAGCGAAGACTACGCCGACCCCAACGCCGAAGTCTGGCAGTACGCCGCCGCCGGCAGTACGCTGCCGCCTGCCCCGGGCTACACCGGTCCACGCAGCTACTACGATTACCTGCAGACCGTGCAGAAACAGGGGCGCCACGGCGAGGCGTTCGGCTACAAGACGATCAACACCGACACCCTGGGCTGGATCATCGCGCGGCGTACCGGCAAACCGGTCTCCACGCTGCTGTCCGAGCGTATCTGGACCCACCTGGGTGCCGAGCAGGACGCCTACTACACCGTCGATTCCAGCGGCACGCCGTTCGCCGGCGGCGGCTTCAATGCCGGGCTGCGTGATATGGCCCGGCTGGGCCAGCTGCTGCTGCAGGACGGGCGCAGCAATGGCGAGCAGGTCGTACCTGCGGCCGCCATCGCGCGCATCCGGGCCGGTGGTGACAGGCGCGCCTTCGCCAAGGCCAGCTATCCCCTGCTGCCGGGCTGGAGCTATCGCGGCATGTGGTGGGTGAGCCACAACGCACACGGCGCCTACATGGCGCGCGGCGTGCACGGCCAGGCCCTGTATATCGATCCTGCGGCCAAGGTGGTGATCGCCCGCTTCGGGTCGCATCCAGTGGCCGGCAACAGCGCCAACGACCCCACCACCCTGCCCGCCTTCGATGCGCTGGCGCGCTACCTGATGGCGCAGCCCACCCTGTAGGGTCTGGGCGGGCTCAGCGGCACGCATCGAACACCGCGTCGTCCATGCGTCGGCTGAGGGCGAGACTGCGCGCCATGCCGGCCTTCCGGTACGCAGCTTCGCGCTGGCGCTTCGCCTTGGCGCAGGCACGCGGCTGATGATGCAGCGCGATAAGGGCGTCGCGGGGCGCGCGCGTCCGCCGCCGTGGGGGGCTGCTGCCGCGCCGCGGACGCGGATCGACCAGCGGCCTGCGTTGCAGTTCCAGCGCGCGCTTGCGTGCCTCCAGTTCTCGCCGGATCGCCTCGATCCGGGCCGCATGCTGGCGCTGTGCCGGCACCACGTCCACTTCCCACGCCTGCTCGGCCTGCCCGTCGGCGCAGGCGTGGCGCTGGAACGTGGCCACCCCGGCGACCCGGCATTTATGGATCTGCTGGACCTGCGGCGCGGGTGCCGGCGGGGGTGATGGCGCCGCCATCGCGGGCACCGGCAACAGGACAAGCACCCACCACCAGCGGGCGCGCAACGTGGATCGACAACGGACCTTTCGCATCGGCATCCTCCCGGAACGGCCGCCAGCGTCGCGCGACCGTTGCGGGCAAACCGGGATGCACGTTGCGCGCCCTCACCAACGCGTGGTGTCCCTACACGTGCATGCGGGGAAGCGGTTGTCCCCGGGCGGCGGCGCGGTCACCCGCGCAGATGCAGTTCCAGCACCTCATCGCCCAGATCGTCGATCTCGCCGGTCGGCCGCCACCCCAGGTGCCGGTAGAACCCATGCGAGCGCACACCCGGGTCGGCGGCGCAGCCCAGGAACAGGCGCTGGAAACCCCAGCCCTGGAAGTCGTCCACCGTCCGCGCCAGCAGCGCCTTGCCGATGCCCTTGCCTTCCCATGCCGGCAGCAGCGCCAGCACGATGATCTCGCCACTGTCGCGATCGCCGAAGCAGTAGCCCACCATGCCGCCGTCGGCCTCGGCCACGTGCCCCGGAAAGCCGCCTTGGGCGATGCCTGCGGCCCAGCTGTCCACGGTGATGCCAAGCGCGGCCAGCTGCGCGGCGGAAAACGCGTTCTCGCGCGTGCGTCCGCGCAGGTCGATGCAGGCCGCGGCATCGGCCGGTACGGCAGGACGGTATGCAACGTTCATCATCAGGCTCCTTGTCCATGCCACACAGGCAATGGCAGCGTCGCAGCATACCCGCCCGCTTCCCGCAGCTGCCAGACCGCATCGGCAGCGTCCGGCAGGCGCACGCGCCGCATGGCATGCTTCCCGTCCCCCCGCCGCCCCCCCCATCCCGTGCCTGCCACCACCGAATTCTGGCGAGATCCGCGCATGCCTCACGTCGAAAGCCGACGTGCCTGCGCGAGCCGTGCCTGTTACCGCGCGCACAGCCATGCCACGTTCTCGGTCGGTGCCGTGGATGCAGGCGGCAGTGTCTTCAGCGGTGCAGCCGACGGTCCACGCGTGCTGCAGCCGGGCTGCGTGGTGGTGGTGCCTGCCGGGCGCGTGCATGCCTGCAATCCCCTGCCCGACCAGGGCTGGAACTACCAGATGCTGCATCTGGATGCACACTGGGTGCACGCGGTCCGTAACGAAATGCCCGCGCCCACCGGCAACGAGGTCGGTATGGACGCGGTCCGCGTCTGCGATGACCCGGTGCGCTATCGCCAGTTCTGCGACCTCAACGCGCTGCTGTTCTCCAGCGCTGCCATGGAAGCCAAGGATGCCGCGTTGGTTGCGTTCATCGGTGATCTTGACCCTGCACAGGGGGATGCCCTCGAGGACACGATTGATCAAGCAGCGTTGCAACGCCGCCTTGCGCCGGTAACCACGCAATTGCGGCAGGACCTGGCACACACCCCGCCGCTGGACGACCTGGCGCGGCGGGTGGGAATGAGCCGCTATCAGCTGATCCGCGCCTTCCGCCGCGCCACCGGGCTGACCCCGCATGCCTGGCAGATGGACCAGCGCATCCAGCGCGCACGCCTGCAGCTGCGCGACGGTGACGCGCTCGCCGCCATCGCGCACGGGCTGGGCTTTTCCGACCAGAGCCATTTCCAGCGCATGTTCAAGGCGCATACGGCCGCCACGCCGGGCCAATACCGGCGCTGAGCGCGCAATTTCGTTCAATACCGGCCGGTTGAACGCGGCCACACTGGCGCCCCGTCACCCGCCCGTACTGGATCCGATGGAGCAGTTCCCGATCGTCGCCACCGTGCATTTCCTCGCCCTGCTATCGCCGGACCCGGGCTTCTTCCTGGTCGCACGCACCGCCATCACCGCCGGCTGGCGCACCGCCAGTGGCGCCTGTATCGGTATCGCAGTCGGCAACGGGGTATTCATCGCCGCCGCCTTCGCAGGGCTTGCCGCGCTGCGTACTGACAGCGCGGGGTTCATCGCAATACATTTGGCCGGCTGCATACGCGAATGGCCTTGTGACCGCTCGGCCCAGGCAAACGTCATGAACGCAAATGCCGCAGCAGAGGCTGCGGCATCGTAGTCAAAGATATCAATCAAACAATCTAGTCGAAGCAGCCTCGACGCAGAATCACCTGGTTTCCACCAGAGCCGCCACACGTAATGGTGTAGCCGCTGGCGGCAATGCGCTCCTGGAGGATGGAAGCACCGCCATCGCAGTTGGAATATCTGCCACCGGGAATCGCGGCGCCATCCCCATACAACGTGCCACCACTACAGGTGAAGCTGATTGCAGCTTGAGCCGATACCCTGTCCCCAGCAACGAGACGGAACTCCCGGGCAGTCAGAGTGTCAAGTTCCGGGTAGTACGTTGCAGCATCGGTCGTAAAGATTGCTGCTCCGGTTTTGACTTCCACTGCACCTTTCAGACTCACCGTTTTTGTAGCTCCGTCTTCATCGATCCTGTATCCCGATGATCGGGATTTTATCGATATTCCAGGACGATTGATCGACGAATCCGTGACCGTCACCACCCCATCTTTCTCGTCGAAATGGAATTGACTGCCCGTCACGATCCTTTCAAGCCCACCCTGTTGTTGCGCCCAAACTGCAGGAACGCCCAGCGCCAAGCCAACCCCGGCCAACAGCATCCATGTCTTGCGCATCATTACCGTCTCCTTGATTTACAGCCCCTGTCGTTTGCAAAACTAGACATTATCCAGCCCACATCAAAATTGCCATTGCTTATATCAAATGCATATGTCGCGCCAAGCCAGATAATGGCACTGATCTCCAAGAATTCCTGACAAACAAATGGCGCGCTCTTTGCCTTCGGAGCGGCAGCACCGCGTACAATCCGCGGCACCCTGTTACGGAGTCCGGCATGATCCGCGTTGAATCACCCCTCGTCTTCTACGTCAGCCTGCAGGTCAAGCCCGAACACCTGCAGACGTGGCTGGACGCCGTGCACGGCCTGATCGACCGCATGTCCGAAGAGCCCGCGTTCGTGTCCTGCGATCTGCACCGCGATGCGCACGACCCGACCCGGTTCACCCTGTACGAGCGCTGGGACGAGGCCTCGGTCGAGGACTTCCTGGCCCACCAGTCCACCGATTACCGCGCCACCTACGACGCCCTGCTGCCGGACCTGCTGCAGCGCCCACGTGAACCGCAGCTACTGGAACTGCTGCAGAGCTGGCAGTAGGCCCGACACAACAACGGCGACCCTGCGGTCGCCGTTGTGGTGCATTGCGTGGCTGCGGCGATCAGGCCTTGGCAGCGGCCTTCAGGCTCTGCCGCTGGACCAGCGCGTTGAAGCGCGACAGCGAGCTCAGGTGGTGGTGCACCAGGGCCAGGTAGCCGTTGCGGTGCCAGGCAAGCACGATGTCGTCGGGCAGCTTGGACAGCTTTTCCACGTCGACCACGTGGAACCCGTTCACCGACATCTGCTCGCCGTTGTTCAGGGTCACATCGATGCTGCGCTCCACCAGCAGGTCCTGGGCCAGGATCGCCGCGGTGAACTGACGGGTCGCCTCGTGCTCGCGGGTGAAATCGCCGCAGAAGCGCATGGCATTGTCGATCAGTTCGCTGGCCTTGCCATCCACGAACAGCGGCTCGCCTTCTTCACTGGTGCCCTTGTTGACGTGCTCGGCTTCGGCGTCGATGGCCAGCAGGTAGTCACCGTCGGTGTCGGCCTGCATGAACACGAACGGATACCGGCGCACGTAGGCCGGCGCGTAGGTGTCTTCGGCCCACTTGTCGCCGTCGATGAACAGGTTGTTGCGGGCCAGGCCCACGGCCAGGATCGGCGCTGCATCCTTGCCGGTGAACAGGATCGGGAAATGCTGCGCGGCCAGGCCGAACTCGCCCACCACGGCCGGAATGGCGTTGGTTTCGGCCGCAAAGGCCACGGTGCCCTGCATCAGGCGCCAATTGGCGTGCTTGTCCGATTGCAGCGGCAGCGGCTGGCGGTAGAACAGCGGGCCGGACGCCTGGGCCGGTGCCGGAGGGGTAGTGGTTTCAGCAGTCATGGAATAGGTCAGGTACGACGCGCCAGACAGCCCGGGCGCGAAAGCGGGCACCGCATTGATCGGCCACTATAGCGTGGCTCCATGACGATGTGCGCCGTGCCGGAAGGCATGGATGGCCGCAGGCATGGCGCTCTCCCTCTACAGCTCGGTGAACTCCCCGCACTCGGGCAGCGGGGTATCGGGCTGGTAACGGCCGCCGTCGAAGCGCAGCACCCGCTGGTAGGAGCACGTCCGGTCGGTCTGGGTGCGCAGGTCCTGCCGGCGCAGCGGCCCCCGCGCCTGGGAATCCTGCAGCCGCGACGCCCCCGCCGGGAAACGGGTGGCCGTAGTGGCATAGCGCAGCACCGGCATGCCCTGCCCGGCCGGGTCCAGGGTCAGGACACCGTGGAAGCTGTACTCGTCATGGCAGGCGCCCGCGCGCCGCGCGCTGTCCTGTTCGCCGAAGCAGGCTCGGATCATGGCGTGGCCGTCGGTGGGCAGCGTCAGTACATCCGGGTCGATCTGGATGCCATCGTCCATGTGGCGGATACGGCTCAGCACCAGCGTGGACGCACTGGCATCCCCGCCGGAGTACATCGTGGTCACACTGCGCCGCACCCCCACCAGCACGTTCTCCAGCGCGGCCTGCTGCGGGTCGCTCGGTACCTGACCCGCGTCGGCCCCGGGCGCCAGCCGCACGATGAACGGCCAGGGCTGATCGGTGCCGGCAGCGTCGGCATCGCCGCTATCGAGGGGGATGAACCAGGTGTGCGGCTCCGCTGTACCGGGCAGGTGATGCTCGATCTCCAGCTGCGACGCCTGATCGTCGCCCTCACGGGCGGTGCGCACACACCACTGCCGGTCGGCCGTGCAGAAGCGTGCCGACGCCTGCTCGGCACCCGCCTGCGCGTCGGGCTGCTCGATCAACGCCTCCAGCCGGTTGCCGGCACGGTCGTGCACCGGCGCGGCCACCGCAGCGCTGCTGATGCTTGCCAGCAGCACGCCCACGGCGGCAAGAAAGGGTCTGCGCTGCAACGTCCTTGGCATGGGCCACATCCTGTCGGAAACGAACAGGATAGCGCAGCGCTCAGCGCACCCCGTCGAGCGCGTCCTGCGCGCCGGTCACCGCTGCACAGGCATGGTCCTGCAGTTCTTCGCCGCTGGCATCGTTGCCCTGCGCCGCATCCAGCTGCGTGGCCAGCAGCAGGAAGCCCGGGCTGCCGTCGGCGGCGTGGGCACCCACCACCACCAGCGACCACTGGCCCAGGTTCTGCACGCCGGCCAGTTCGCTGGCCAGAAGCCGCACCGGATCGACCGTCAACGCCTCCCCCGCCACCCGACGCGCCTGGTAGCGGTGGCCACGCAATGGCTCCGGCAGCGGTTGCCAGCGCGTCTGGATGCCCGGGCCAAGGCGCTGCAGCTGCCCGAGCACATCAGCGCGCAGGCAGTCCACGTGGATGTGCAGCTGGTGCTGCGAGCGCCCGTGGGGCGAGTTCAGCGCCAGGCTGGTGACCTCCCGTGGCAGCGGGCGCCCGAGTGCCTGCGCGGTGCGCCAGCGCTCCTGCCAGGCAGCCGCGAAATAGTTGGGTGCATCGGCGCGCAGCAGCAACGGGCTTTCGATACCGGTCACCCGGTCCAGCGGCAGCAGCAGATACTGATACTGGCCGTGCGAATCCTTCAGCACCACATCGCGGCGTTCGGCCTGCGGGTTGACCGCCACGCAGCTGCCTTGGGGCGGCCCCTGCAGGCGGCAGTCGCGCTGCACGATCCCCCACAGCGCATCGGGATTGACCGGCGGCTTGGCCGGGGGCGGCGCGCTGGCACAGGCGGCCAACAGCACCAGTGCGCTGGACAATAACAGGCGGTGGATCACAGGCAGGACTCGGCTACGGCTACCGTCCGGCCCGTACTGGGCCGGCTCTGCGGGTAGTGTACCCGCTCGGCCTTGACCGTCCGGCGACACAGCGCGGCCCTGTTGCCCGTTGGGCCTACGCGGGTTCGGTCTCTGCCTGGGGCGCCGCAGCGCCCTCCTCGATGTCGCCCGGCTTGTACTTGGTATCGCCGAAGTACAGCACCCGCCACATCGCCAGGTTGCCGATGAACCAGTGCGAGATCGAGTCGTGGCCGTAGCCGTCGAAGAAGGTCTCCACCGCTTCGGGCAGCAGCTGCTTGTTGTCCCAGGCATCGAGCATGGTGCGCTCGGCCAGGGTGAGCCGCTTGCCGCGCTCGCGCTTGCGACGCAGGCTGACCATCTTGCCGACCAGCGTGTCGGTCTCGCTGGCCAGGCCCTTGCGCTGCTTCTTGACCTCCGACAGCGCATCGCTGCGTGCGCTCAATTCATCGGACACCCGGTTCCATTCGGCCAGTTGTTCGCTGCTCATGTCGCTGGGGCCGCCATCGCGGGCATACGGGTCGCCCAGCTGCGCGCGGCGCCGGCGCAGGGTCTTCACCTCCGCATCCAGCGCATCCTGGCGCTCCTGCAGGCGCTGCATCGACGGCAGCTTGTCGCCGCGCGCCACCCGCACCTTCAACCAGCGGTGCAGCAGCTCCATGTGCGCGGCCTGCACGTCTTCCATGCGCCCCCGCTTGACCCGGATCGCCTGCAGGTAGGCGTTGTACACCGCCTGCAGCTCGGGATCGGACTTGTCGAACTCCGCCCGGACCGAGGGGTCCAGCCGGGTCATCGGGTGCAGCAGCACGCCGCCGGCCAGGGCAATGTCGTACATCTCGTTCAGGGCGAACCGCGCGATGCTGTTCTGGCGCCCCTGGTGCTGCGGATCGTAGCCGCCGCCCACGTCGGAGTGCACGCCCGGGTACCAGATTTCCTGGGTGTTGTCGGGATAGCGTGCATCGTCGCGTGTCGAGTCGAGCGGGAACTGGCCGCGCAGCTCGTGCGCGGCGGTCATGTGCACCGACTGCACCACCATCGGCGGGATGCGCATGCCCTCGCCCCAGCCGTTATGGCCATTGCCCGCATTCACCGCGGCGTGCGCCAGGGTCGGCCACACCGACACCACCGTGTCGTACAGGCCGGCGAACCCGATCCGCATCGGCACGGTTTTGTTGTACATCCAGGTGCCGTCGGGCTGGCGCGTGCACAGCGCCACCAGGTCGCGGATGAAACCACGGGCCTGCGCCGCGCCGCGGGAGAAGCCGAACACCGACACGTTCACAACCACGATGCGCATCTGCGCCGCCTGCTGGGTGATGAAGGTATCCAGTTGCTCCAGCGCATGGTCGATGCGCTCGCGACCGCCCTTGCCGATCGCCAGGCCCAACGTGCCACCGCTGTCGCCCACCTCCGGGCACGGGGTGCCTACCCCGGCCAGGTACGTGGACATCACGTTGCGATGGCCATCGATGCGGGCGTTGTACAGGCGGGCGATGTTGGACAGGGCCCGTTCGTTTTCCTGCTTGCCCATTTCGGCATCGCGGTTGTTGCCGGTGCCATCGAAGTAAATGGTGACCTGCAGTGACTGGCTGCAGCCGGTCGTGGCCTCTTCCTTCTCGGGCAACGTGCAGCTCTGCGCGGCCTGGCGCTGCTGGCGCTCGGCATCGGTCATCGGCCGGGTGCCCCGGGCCAGCCGCGCGGTGCGCGCCGTGGGATCAGCGTCGGCCACCGGCTCGGGCGAGCCGGGTTCCAGGTCTACCTGGCCGGGGATGGCGGTGGGATCGGTAGCGGTCATCGGCAATGCACTCCTTCATCTACCGGTGCGGGCACCGGATGGCTTCCTTGGAGAACGGGCAACGCGTACTTACAGGCCCTGGTTCGCGATATGGCCCTTGGGGATCTTCTCGCGGCGCAGGTCCCAGGGATCCTTGCCGCGCTCGAGCAGTTCGGCCTCGACGTGACCGTCCTGGTAGAAGTGCAGCAGCAGCGTGTGCGGGTCGGCCGGATACGGTTGGCGCACCGTCACCTGCGCCGATTTCGGCTCACGCGGGCCGACGTCCACGTAGGTGTTGGTTTTCAGGTCGTATCGACCGGACAGTTCCCAGGTGACGTTGAGGGTGAGCGGCGTGTCGGTGCGCGGCGCCAGCGGGCCCATCACCGAACCACTGTCGGTGTACGCGGACACGCCCCCCATCCACTTGCCATCCACCCGCGTGTCGTACAGATAGCGGTCGCTGTAATTGAACGCGAACAGCGTCAGGTACGGCGACTTCGGCTTGCTTTTGGCCATCGCACGCGAGCAGCCCGCGCCGATCAGCACGATGGCGAGCGCCGCGAGCGCGATCCAGGTAAACGACTTCAGACTCAACATGCACGCTCCACGAGAAACAGACCAACGGTGTACGAACGGGAATGCATCACCAGGTTTCCTCCATCGGCCAGACCGCATCGCCGATCTGCTTTGCGGTGCGGCGGCCATCGGCGAAGTCCTGCAAACGCTGCTGCCAGGCCGGGTCGTCGGCCAGGTCATCGCCGACCAGCAACGCCCAGGTGCACACCATCAGCACCCGCCGACTGTCTTCGATGCCGAACCGGGCGGCCAGCGCCACCGCGCCGCGCAGGAACCCGTACCAGTTGGCCGATGGCAGGCGATCGAGCAGTTCCGGATCGGTGAGCTGGTAGTGCTCGATCAGCGTGTAGGGGTAAGCCGAATCGATCAGCACACGACGCTGCTCGGCTTCCAGCGTCCACGGCAGCAGGTGCGGGTCGATGGCCGGACAGGTCAGCGCCAGGGTGTCCCAATGGTGATCGTGGGTCACGTAATGCCAACGCTCCCCCACCGCGACAAACGCGTCGCGCTGCTCGGGGTCCAGCGCCTGCACCCACCAGGGCAGCACGCGCCCGTCGTAGAAGCGGGCCAGGAATTCCTTGCCGTTGGGGTACCGTGCGTCCAGCCGGCGCGACAGGCGCTGCAGCAGCACGTCCTGGGTTAACGGGGACTCGATCACGGTGGCGGCACCGAGCGCCTTGGCATGCCCGTCCAGGCGCAGCAGCACGGCCTCCGCCGGGAGGTCGGGGGGCAGCCGGGACAGGTACACCGAGGTGTCCGCGCTGCCATCGGCCAGCAGCCCATCGAACAGGCGCGACGCCGCATGCGGCAGGAACTGCAGTACCGCCTGCGGTGCGTCGCACTGGGCGCCGTCCAGCAGCAGATAGCGATGCTGCCCCGTCGCCAAGGGCTGCCACTGCATGCGCGGAAAGGTCGTCGGCACCATGGATCAGCCCTTCGGGGTCAACGGCGCGGCGCGCTGCGCGGCCAACAGCAGGCATTCCTTGCACACCGACTGCGGGAACACCGGCAACGGATAGTTGCCGCTGCCGCCGGGCTGGAACGACTTGCGCGCCGCATGCACGGTGATGGTGCCGGGCGCGGTGAAGGTGATGTTGCCCTGTTCGATGGTGAGGCTGGCACCGCCGGCCGTGGCCACGTGAAGCGTGCGCCCGGCGGCCAGCTCAACCGCCGCCTGGCCGCTGGCACCGCGCAGCGTCGCCTGCGACTGCACCCGGATCTCGTCGTTCTGCGCCAGCAGCTCCAGCGTGCCGGTGCCGCTGACCACGCTCAACGTGGTGGCCTGCGCGCCTTGGCCGGTGCGCGCTGCGGCAAGCACGCCCAAGGCCTGGCGGCTGTGCCAGCGCGCCTGGCCCATCACCACGCTTTCGCTGGCCAGACCGCTGCCGAGGGTGAGCGTTTCGCCCAGCGCCCACTGCAGTGACTGCCCGGCCACATGACCGATGCCACCCGGCGCGGCGATGCCCAGCAACGGGTCACCGGTATGCGGCACGCTGTCTGCGCCGGCCGCGGCATCGCGATCCGGCGCCGCCCCGCGCGCATCGGGGTAGGCCCCGCCCGTCACCGCGGTGCGGGTACTGCGCAGCAGCGCCTGCAGCGGGGCCGCATCGGGCACCAGCCGGGACTGCGCCGGGCGCGCCACGCCTTCGCTGTCGGCAAGGCGCACGGTTTGATGGGTGCCGGCCGCCGCCGCAAACGTGCTGCCCAGCGTGTCCAGCTGGGTCAGCAGGGCGACCGGTGCCGATGCGGTGCCTGCGGGATTGGCGGCGCCCGCATAGGCACTGAGCCACAGCCCCGCGCGGCCACGCACGCTGCCCCAGGCATCGCTGCGCAGTTCGAACCCTTCGCCGCGCAGGCTGCCGCGGAAGTTGTCTGCCTGGTGGACCAGGTGGCCCAGGCTCAGGCCGCTGGACGCCTGCGTGGTCGCCAACTGCAAGCGCAGCTGGGCATCGCTGTCGTCGAACAGCAGGCGGCTGTAGCCCTGCCCGCCCCACTCGCGGGACTGCACGCCCCACATGGCCCCGGCGTGCCGGTGCGCATCCTCGCCGCCGCCGGCGGCGTGCCACGCCGGTGCATGGCCGCCACTGCGGTTGCCCTGCGCGCTGGCCACGGCATCGCCGGCCTGCGCATAGGCGCTGGTGTCGGCTTCGGCGCTGCGGCCGCCCGGGGTCGGCACGGTGCCGGCCTCACCCTGGCCGTTGTACAGGCTGCCCAGTACCACCGGGCGATCAATGTCGCCCTCCAGGAAGCCCACCAGGACTTCCTGCCCCACGCGCGGCACGAACTGGCTGCCCACGCCCGGCCCCGCGTAGCGCTGGGCCACGCGCAGCCAGGTGCTGTCGGCACTCGCGCCGGCAGCGCTCTGGAAATGGAAACGAACCCGGATCCGCCCGAGGCTGTCGGCGTGCACGTCACGCGCACCCTCCGTGCTGACCCCGGGCGCGGCCACCACCACGGCCGTCTGGTAGCCCGGTGCCAACGGCCGCGGGTTCAGGCGCGCACCGCTGTCGTCGAACAACACCGGCCGCCAGGCCAGGTCGCGTGCCTGGGCGTCGAAGGTATTGGTGTAGCCGTGCGTCTGTGCGGCCCCGGAACGGTCTGCGGACGCCTCGGCGGCGTCCACCGGTTGAAGCCCCGCAAGTGCCTCGCGCAGGTCCACCGGCAGATTGTTGATTCCCACATGCCGCACCCGGGTCAGCACGAGTTCGGCCGGCGCGTTCCCGGGCAACCCGGTCACCGTCAACCACTGGCCGGCCGTGGCGCTGCGCAGCGTGCTGCGCCCCTGCCACTGCTGAGCCTGCGCCTCGCCTGCCTGGGCCATCAGCCCGGCGTAACGATCCGCTTCCACACTGTCGGCAAAGCTGTAAGCACCCGATGGGTCATACACCTCGCGTGCGTCACCCTGCCCGCCGCCTTCCAACGGCACGCCGGCGGCGAGCGAACGGCTGGCCTTGTAATCATCACTGTGCAGCGTCAGGCGCTGGGCGCCCAGGCGACGCCGGCGGCCTACGGCCTGCACGGTGTCGTCGGCTTCGGTGGCATCGGCACGGTGGAAACGCACACCACCGCCCGCCTGCGACACCGGGTCCTGCGTCTGCGCGGCCGCATCGGCAAACAGCACCAGCACGTGGCCACCTGGATCCTGCCCGCTGTCTTCCACCCGCCAGCCCAGGCCTTCTTCGGCCAGCAGGCGCTGGATGAAGGCCAGGTCGGTCTCGCGGTACTGCACGCAGTAGCTGCGCGGTCGCGCGCCCTTGAGAAAATCCGCTGCTTCCCCGCTCCAGCGCCACTGCAGCTGGCCGGCGTGGTCGCCTAATACGGTGTCGACGATCTGCTGCATGTCCATGTTCTGGAACACGCGGCTGTGGTGGCCGTGTTCCAACCGGCAACTGGCATCACGCAGCACCACGCGGTAGCGCGCCAGGCCGCCGTCGTCCGCCAGCAGGTACGCTTCGGTGATCAGGCCATGCCGGGGCAGCCAGCGACCATCGGCCAGGCGGGTCTGCAGGCAGGCAGCACTGCCCAGCCACTTCTCCAGGGGCAGGTCGGCATCGAGCGCCAACAGCAGCACCTCGTAGCGGAACCCGTGCGAGAGCTGTTCTTCCCCCTGCCAGCGGTCCACCAGCACCATCGGCGCATCCGGCAACTGCATCCGGTACAGACGTTCCCCATCCAACAACCGGGCCGCCTGTGTCATCAGGTTCCGCATTGCTTCCATGGCTCACCTTGGCTCGCGCGCCACCGGCAGTGCCGGTGCCGCTTCCATCCCCTGTGGTCCGACGGTAGCAGATGCAAAACCAACACGCACGCTACGCAAGGCAGCGTCCGTTAAAACCACGTCAACGTGCCGCCAACGGATTCAGTAGGTGGCGTAAGGAACTTCAACCACCACGGGGGCGCCGGGCGATCCCACCGGGCGCAGCGTGAAGCGGTCCAGCGTGCCATCCTCATCGGCGAAGGTGGTCGACTGGAACTGCAGCGTGTAGCTGCGGGTGCCGGTCTTGACCGTGCCGGCGGCATCGATGCTGGCGCCCGGGGGCAGCAGCAGCCCGCCCAGGTCGCTATAGGCCTCGATCGCGTCATGGAAAACGTATGTGGCCAGCGCGCCGTCGCGTTTCATTTCGTACACGCGCGGTTCGTAGGGCGGCGGGGTGTCGTTGCCCTCGTTGAGCAGGTCCGACACCCAGACGCCGGGCAGGCGGTACTGCGTTTCCAGTACACCCGCGTCCAGCCGGTCGCTGCTCACCACCATGCAGCAGACCACGCGCTTGGCTTCCCGGTCCAGGATGGCAAAGCGCGTGCCCTTGGCCGCGGTGGTCGGCAGCATCGCGAACGCGAGGTCGTCCTGTGCCGGCTCGACCCCATTGGCCGAGTGCAGGTTGCGCCAGCCGCCGAAGACCGGGGCCGTGGTTGCGCCCTGTGCGGCGGCGTCCAGGGCAACGGAAAGCCCCAGCGCCAACAGCAGCGCCTGCGTGATGTTTCTGCCCTGCATGGGTGTGGGTCCAGTGTTGAAAGCGCCGCCACTATGCGTCAGCGGCGCGGGAGGATCAATTGGTGCCGAAGCGTACGTCGACCGTCTGCGCGGCGCCACCGTTTTCGGGCGTGAGGCGGTAGGTTTCCAGCCCGCCGTCATCGTCGGGCAGCGTATCCACGGTGCGGACCACCGTGTAGGTAGCACCGCCGAAGCTCACCTTGCCCGCGCCGGCAGCCTGTGCATCGGCTGGCAGCAACAGGCCGCCCCATTCGCCACTCTCGGTGAAATGCCCCTCGAACCGGTAGCCCAGCAGGCGACCCACCGGGCGCGCCGCGAACACGTGCGATGCGCCGCCGGCGCCATTGTCCAGCCCACTGGTCAGATCCGATGCCCACACCCCGGGCACCTGGTAGGAATGTTCCAGGGTGGCCTGCTGCAGCCGCGGGCTGGACACCTCCAGGCAGCAGACCGGCTGCCACCGGGTCAGGTCCATCACCGTGAAGCGGGTGCCTTTGCCCGCGTCGGCGGGCAGCATCACGAACGCGCTGCGCTGTTCGGACACCGAATACGCCGGCCCGATCGTCAGGCTGCGCCAGCCGCCCGCGGACGGCCCTGCCGCCTGGGCGCTGCCAGCGGCGGCAAGCAGGGAAAACACAACAGCGGTGACGCCTTTCATGGACATGCTCAATTACCTGTTTTGGACCAATGCGGTTCGTCGACCTTGTTCTTGGGACCGAAGTAGGTCCAGTGATAGACCTTGTACGTGGCGCCCACTTCCTGCAGGTCGCGCTTGCTGGTGATCGCCACCGACACGCCACTGGCGTTCTTGACCGTCTTGCCGATGCCCCAGGCGGGATCGAACTTCATGTCGATCGCCTCGCCCCCGTTGTGGTTGGAACTGTAGGGCTTGCCGATCGCGCCGGCGGCCGCATACGCCTGGTCCATCGCACGCGCGCCCTTTTTGGCCGCGTCCAGGTCCGGCTTGCCGTTCGCGTCCAGGTGCTCCCAGTCGATGTTGACCGGTTCGTCGCCATTCTGCGGCACGAACTTGGGCACCTTGCCGGGCGCCAGCCCCTGCACCACTTCGCGGGCGTAGTACATCAGGTAGGAGCGCTGCGGCGGGCGCAGGGTGGTATTGATGATCACGTCGATGCCACCGGCCTTCATCGCCGCGATGAAGCTGCTGGCGCCCTCGCGGAACGGCGACTTGAGGTCGGCCACCTTGGCGCTCTGCAGGAACCGGCCATGCCAGTGCTTGCCGCTCTTGCTGGTGGCACCGCCATCGGTGGCTGCGGCATTGGCCTCGCCCAGCGGCGAATAGAAATTGTTGAGCAGCGCGATCGGGTGGATGTGGTACACCTCCGGCGACACCGGGAAACCGGGCACCTTCGGCTGCACCTTGTCCCACCAGCGCAGGTGCTTGATGCGCAGCTTCTCGGCGCTCCACTCGGGCTGGCCGCCCAGCATCAGCGGGTCCAGCGCATCCCACTTGGCATCGCTGCCGCCCCACTCGCTTTCGTACCTGGCGATCATCCGGCTCATGGCCTGGGCCATCAGCGGCTGTTCCATCGCCGTGCGCAGCTCGGCCTTGGACAGGTAGCCGCTCTTGTCGGTGTCCAGCTGCTCATAGAGCTTCTTGACCAGCGCGCTCTTGTCCACCTTGTCGGCGCGCATCTTGTAGTCGGTAACCTCATCGGCGCGCAGCGCGCCCATGTTCACCAGCGAGGCCGACAGCATGTCCACCGGCTGGATCTGCCCTTCTTCCACCCAGTCGAAGCCCGGCCACGCCCACGGCGACTGCCAGCCCACCTTCGGCATGCCGCTTTCGCAGACCCAGCCGACGTGGATCTTGCCGGCATTCTGGCTGCGCACCGACACGCGCCACCACGGCTTGCCATCGGCGTCGACAACGCGATCGGCCGGCGGGTTCTTCTCCAGCTCGGCGCGGGTCATCACCCGTGCAAACGCGGCTTCGCCACCGGCATCGGGGCCATCCAGCCGCAACGGGAACTTCTTCCACACCTTCATGCCGTCGGCACCGCACGACACCAGCGACGCACGCTCCACCCACACCGCGTCGCCCTGCGGCATGCGCATCTCGCGACGTTTGTAGTTCAGTTTCTTGGCCAGCTTCTCGTCCAGGGTGCGGTCGGTGTCGGCCGGGCCGACGAACCAGCCGGTCCATTCGGCATCCGGCGCCTTGGCGTAGCGCTTGCTTTTGGACGAGTACGCGCCCAACGCCTCGCGGTCCATCACCACCAGCCCCGCCTTCTGGATCTTCGCCCACGGACCGATCGCACCGTCCTTGCCCTGCACCAGCCGCGTGTCGGCCGGCCAGGTGGTGTCGTGCGCCACCGGCAGCTTGAGCTTGGCCCCCTTGTCGATCAGGAACATGGAACCGGTGTTGGGGGGCAGCAGCGACGCATACTTGCGCGCCGTCTTGATGAACACCGGCAGGTCATTGCCGGCAAAGGTTTCGATGTGCACCATCTGCCGCCAGCCGCGCTTGGCGCGCGGCTGGGCATCCACGTACTGCTGGTACTCGCCTACGTGGCCGAGCAGCGCACCGGCACTGACCGGGATGGGCTTTTCCGGAATCACCACCTGATCCAGGGTGAGTGGCGCCTTGGGGCCGGGGTCCAGCTCGGACAGGAACACCCAGCCCTGCGCAGCCGCCGGATCCACCGCCTCGCCCGGACGCACCGGCGCGATCTGGCCTTCCAGGATGCGGTCGATCTGCGCCCACTTCTCGCCCCGGTTCTTCACCGTGATGCGCGCGCCACGCGGCAGCAGCCCGATGCGGGCGCTCTTGCCGTTGGCTTCCTTGCGGATGTTCAGGCCGATGATCGGTGCGGCGGCGTCACTCATGGACCAGCTCCTCGGACGTCACGTTGTCCCATTCCTTGGTCTCGGGCGGGAAGAACCCGAGCAGTTCGTTGGCTTCGCTGGAGATGCTGTGGCCGCAATCGCAGCCCACTTCTTCCACCTCGGCCGGGGCTTCCGCAGCGGCTTGTACCGGGGGCGGCGGCACCTCCTGTTTGTCCTTGGCGCGCTCACCCACGACGAACTCGTTGCTGGCATCCCAGTACGCCGGCCGGGCGCGCTTGGGATTCTCTTCGTAGCCCTGGAAGTCCAGCAGGTGCATGTACAGGCTGTAGAACACCATCTGCATGCCCGGATCACGCGGCTTGGGCGCATCCGCCTTGGCCGGTTCCTTCTTTGCCGTGCCCGGCGCCGCTGCCGCCGCAGCACCGGTGGTCGCCCCTGCGGCGCCCGCGGCGGCAACACCGCCGGACGGGTTGTCGGGCGTGCAGGTCTTGGGCGCGTTCTTCTCGGCCTCGGCCTTGAACAGCGCCTCGGCATTCGGCGGCAGCTCGATGCGGTGCCGCACCAGCGTGAAGCCGGACGAATACGCTGCGCTGCGCTGCACCTTCGGGAAGGTGATTTCGGGGTACTTGCGGTTCACCATGTAGGCGACGATCTCGCCGTCCTTGATGCAGCGCACGCCATCGGTCTGGTTCAGTACGGTGCCGGTGCCGGCATCGAAGTGGATGCCGCCATGCCACAGGCCGCTCGCGCCGATCGGGAAGAACCCGTCGTCGGCCTTGCTCAACGCGCCCTGCAGTGCCGGCAGGCCGATATACGCGGCACCGTCGAGCGCTGTGGTCTTGCCCTGCGGCGGGAACGGATACGACCAGGGTTGCTGCACCTCCACCGGCTCGCAGCAGCCAAGCGCATAGCCGGCGAACTTGGCCATGTACTTGCCCACCGAAGTGCCGAAGGCGTCGGTGGCATTGATCGCCCCGCCGGTCTTCAGGAAGGCCATCACCGCCGGGGTCTTGTACTTGCCTTCCTTGGGCGTGACCGTCCCGTAGCCCTTCAGGTGGGCCGCGGCGATGATCCCCGACTCGGTGACCAGCACCCCGCCAATGGTCTGCCCGATGTACGCGTGCGCGCCATACTTCCGGCCCATGCTGCACAGCCGGCGCACCCAGGCCTGGCCCGCCTTGTCCTGGATGGCCTCGCTGTTGCGGAACACCTGCAGGCTGGTGGCGCCGTCCTTGCCGGTCCACGTGCCGTCCCAGTCCTGGAAGAACTTGCCGTCCTTTTCGTGCTTCTGTCCGTCGTGGTTGAAGTAGCCCAGGTCCATCAGCGCGTCTTCGCCGAACTGGTACTTACCCACGTAGCCGAACTTGTTGATGATCGACAGGTTGCCGCCGCCTTCGGAGGCGAACAACGCATTGAGGAAGCCCTGCAGGTCCTTTGCCATGATCAGTTCCCGGTGCAGAACGCGGTGTAATCTTCGTCGCTGATCTGCACCGGTGCCAGCTCGCTGATGCGATCCATGGCCTCGGCAGGCAGCGTGCCCAGCCAATGCACCTGGCACTTGTCGACCAGGCGCCCGGCCATGCGGCCGGTAGCGGGGTCGTACAGCGCCACCAGGGTGGTCAGGTTGCACTGGTGCGCCTGGCAGGCGCGGTACAGCCAGCGTTCGCCGGCCGCGGTCTGGATGCGTTCGCCCAGCGGCTGCGGCCCGCTGCCGATCCGCTCGCGCAGACGCGCATCGCCGAGCGACGCCGCGTCAGCCAGCATGTCGCTGAACGCCTTGTCCACGCGCGCGTCGTACTGCGGGCAGGTTTTGCCGCAGACGGCGTCACCCACCAGGTTGAACAGTTCGGTGGCCAGCGGATCGGTCGCCTCGGAGGCGGTTGCGGCAGCGGGCTCGGCTGCCGGTGCATCCACGGCCACCGCGGCGGTGGCCGCATCACCCTGGGCGGCGGCATCGGCCACCTGGTCTGCCGGCGGCTGTGCCTGGCAGGCGGCCAGCAGCATCGCGCCGGACAGCAGCGATGCGAGAAAAATCCTGTTCATGCTCATCCCGAGAATCCAATGATGCGTTGTTTCTTGAGGTCCCCATGCACCCAGCTCTTGAGCTCGGCCTGGTAATTGCTGGGACCGGTGAACGACTTCTTGCCGGCATGCACCACGATGTTGCCCGGTGCGGTGAAGGTGATGTTGCCGCCTTCGATGGTCACGCTGGCGCCGCCGGCGGTGGCCACGTGCAGGGTCTTGCCGGCGGCCAGGTCGAACTGCGACTGGGCGCTGGCCATCTTCAGTGCGGCCTGTGCCTGGATGCGCAGTTCATCCTGCTGCGCCTGCACGTCCAGCTCACCCTGCCCGGCCACCACGCTCAGCGCAGCAGCCGTTGCCGCCTTGCCCTGCACCGCCGTCGCCAGCACGCCCACGCTCTGCGCGGCATGCAGCCGCATCTGCCCCATCACCGCCGTTTCGCTGGCCTGCCCGCTGCCCAGCGTCAGGGTCTCGCCGATCGCCCAGCCCAGCGCCTGCCCGGCCACGTGCACCACGCCGTCGGGCGCGGCCAGGCCGAGCAGTGCGTCGCCCACGTGCGGCACCTTGTTCTCGCCGGCACCAGCATCGCGCTCGGCCGCCTGTCCACGGGCCGACGCGTACTCGACGCCCTCCACGGTGGTGCGCGCACTGGCCAGCAGCGCGGCCAGCGGCGCCTTGTCCTGCACCAGCCGCGAGCGGTTGGGTTGCTGCGCACCTTCGTGCGCGGCCAGCTTGCTGGTCAGGTGGGTACTGGCCGCCGTTGCGAAGGAGGTGCCCAGCGTCTGCAACTGAGTCAGCAGCGCGACCGGCTGCGCCGCATCACCGGCCTTGCCCTGCGCGCCGCGCGCATAGCCACTCAGCCACAGCCCCGAGCGCGCACGCAGCGCACCCCAGGCATCACTGCGCAACTCAAAGCCCTCACCGCGCAGGCTGCCGCGGAAATTGTCGGCCTGGTGGATCAGGTGGCCAAGGTTGAGGCTGGTCACCGCCTGGGTGGTCAGCAGCTGTGCGCGCAACTGGGCGTCACTGTCGTCGAACAGCAGCGCGTTGTAGCCACTGCCGCCCCACTCCTTGGAGCGCAGGCCCCACAGTGCACCGGGATGGCGGTGCGCATCGTCGCCGCCGGCGGCCGCATGCCAGGCCGGCGCGTGTCCACCGGTCACATTGGCCTGCGCGCTGGCGCGTGCATCGGCGGCCTGCGCATAGGCGCGGGTGTCAGCGCTGGCGGCCTGGCCGGCCGGGGTCGGTGCAACCCCGGCTTCGCCGCGTCCGTTGTAGAGCGCGCCCAGTACCACCGGGCGATCAATATCACCGTCGAGGAAGCCGACAAGCACCTCCTGACCGATCCGCGGCAGGAACTGGCTGCCCACGCCCGGACCGGCATAGCGCTGGGCCACGCGCAGCCACGCACTGTCGCGCGCGCCATCGCCCTGCCCGGACTGGAAATGGAACTTGACCCGGATACGCCCGGCCAGATCCGCGTGCACTTCGTGGCTGCCGGCGCCGGCAGCGCTGCCCTGCGCGCCCACCACGATGGCGGTCTGGTACCCCGGCGCCAGCGGCCGCGGGTTCAGGCGCACGCCGGTGTCATCATGCAGCACCGGCCGCCACGGCGTCGTGCGCTGGATCGCGGTGAACGCGTTCGCATAGCCCACCGCTTCGGCGCGTTCGTGCACGGCCGGATCGACCGGATGCGCGGAAGGTGCAGCGCCCAATGCCTGCGCAAGCGACGCCCGCAGGTCCACGGGAAGATTGTTGACGCCGAGATGCCAGACGCCTGTCAGCAGCACCTCCGACGGCGCCGACGCGGGCACCTGGCCGATCCGCAGCCACTGGCCCGCACACAGCGAGCGCACGCTGCTGCGCCCGCGCCACGCCTGGTTGCGTGCTTCGTGCGCCTCGGCCTGCAGGCCCGCCAGGCGGTCACCGTCGCTGCTGTCGGCAAACGCATAGGCGCCGGCCGGATCATAGGCCTCGCGCGCGGACTGGCTGCCGCCGCCATTGACCGGCACCTGCGCGCCTTGCCCGCTGCTGCGCTTGTAGTCACCGCTGAAGACCGTGAGCCGATTGCTGCCCAGCCGACGCGACTGACCCAACGCCTGCACCGTGTCCTCGCTTTCCGTGGCGGCACTGCGATGGAAACGCACGCCGCTGCTCGACGACGTCGCGTCTTCCGGCTGCGTCGCGCTGTCGGAGAAGATCACCATGCAGTGGCCTGCCGGCGCCTCGGCGTCGTTCTGCACGCGCCAGCCCAGCCCTTCTTCCGCCAGCAAGCGCTGCACGAACGCCGCATCGCTTTCGCGGTACTGCACGCAATAGCTGCGCTTGCGCTCGGCACCGAGGAAACCGGCCACTTCGTCGCTCCATTGCCAGCGGGCGATGTCCTTGTAGCCGTCGAACACCGACGACAGGATGTCCTGCACGCTGCGCTCCTGGAACACGCGGCTGTGCCGACCGTGCTCCAGCCACCACGTCCACGGCCGCACGCCGATCCGGTAGCGCGCCACACCGCCATCGCTGCCGAGCAGGGTCGCGTCGCTGACCAGGCCCACGCGCTCGATATCGGCGCCGCTGGCGGCCCGCGTAGTCAAGGTCGCGCGCTGGCCCAGCCATGCCTCCAGGTCGAGGCCGGCATCGAGCGAGAGGAAATCGATCACGTAGTCGAAATGCGTGGACAGCGATTCCTCGCCACTCCAACGCTCGACCACCAGGTCGCCCGCCCCCGGCAGGGCCAGACGATGCAACCGCGGGGCACCCGAAAGGCCCGCGACCTGTGCGAATAAAGAGTTCAACGCGTCCAATGCCATCTCTGCCAGCTGTCATCCCGCGGCGCGGGACGTCCTTTCCCAACCGCGAAATGTACCAGAAGCGTCAGAAACCCAACACCGTCGCGTTGGATCGGGGTCCGAATGAGACTCCAATCACATTTTCACGCGGCGTAGATGACCGAAATACGTCACTGCCTGCAGCTTGGCCCTGCGGACATCCTGCTTCGCGCGTAACGCTCCACCCTCGCTCAGCCCCCCATCGCCATGCCCAACTGCTGGAATGCACCTCCAATGGACGGGACACTGCCGGGCGGCAACGTAGAGAGGCCACGGCACTCCTGTGAATTGACGCCGGCGACACTGAACACTTCGCGATAGCGTAAGTAGCCATGCGTATTCAGCGCTGGGATATTGAGCTCCGTGTATCTGAGCATGTAGAAGCCGGCGAGGGAGTCATGGACGTAGTTGTCGAACAGAACGACGCTACATTCTGGTACCGGCGCATGCTCCAACACCATGTCCAACAACGCCCTGGTTTCGTCGGGAAGGGTCGCATACTTGTATCCCGCCGGCGACGCACGAGGAGACGGCTCGAACACTGGCCGTCCGGCCCTACGCCCCTCCTCCATACGCTTATGCACTTCCTCCATTTGCTTGCGGTACAACGCCATTTCCTTCTTGCCCTGCGCAAGGGTTGCCATCAGCTTGCCAAAGTCACGCTGCGCATTACTCAGATCCACACGATCTTCTTCATCGGACTGCCTGTAGAAGGGCTGCTCCAGCATGCTCTCGGGCCCGTTCCAGAGACGCTTGCCCTTCCACGCCACAAACTGGGTGGCATGGCCGCGGATCTGCTGTGCGTGTGCGCCCGATCCGACACCGTGTCCGCCCAGCCATGCGTTGTAATCACGAATCAACTGCGGATGGCAGCCGAAGTGCATTGCTGATACCAGCTGCTGGCGGATTTCATCCATGGACATCAACAGCACGCCGGCCTTGATCGCCTCATGGTGCATGTCAATCAAGGTGATCTGGGACAGCTTGGCGGTCCCGTCAGCCTTCCCATTGACGAAGTCCTTGCCTTGACTGCCCGGCGAGTAGCCTCCCCCCACGTCCGAATGCATGCCGGGATACAGCATTTCACGTCCGCCGGCGGCCAGATCCACCGGAAAATTGATGCGTTGCTCATGCAAGGCAGCGAAATGGACACACTGACGGGCCTCGGGATGGATGCTCATCATCTCACCAGCCGCCCAGTCCCATTTACCTTTCGACACACGGCTCATGGCTGCAATGCCGACCGAGGCGACAGTATCGAAAATGCCCATGAAGTTCAGATACAGGGGTATCCCTGCTACGTTGTAGCCGCAGCCGCTGCCCCACATCTCGGAAATTTCATACAGCCGGTGTACGAATGCCCGCGCTTGGGCGGCGCCACGAGAGAAACCGAAGACTGAAACGTGAACTGACTTCACGCGACGCTGGTGTCCCTTGACAACTCTCTCAAGGCGGTTGGCTACCGCACTCAAGGTGGATCTGCGTGCCACGCCTTCAAGGATGCGAGCCTCACTCAGTGAGGCGACGAGCGGTTCCAGCTCATTGGGGGCAGCAGGTCCGTGGCGTTCAGATACTGATGAACAGCATTGAAGATCTGCAGAATGGCCCAGTGAATTCGGTCCGCCCCGTACTTCGCCGCACCTCCGCCAAGGGTGTCGCCATCTTGGTTGGTATCCCCAACGTCTGAAAAAGGGGTGCCGACACCTGGGACGTAGAAATTGAAAAAGCCATTCTCGCGGTCCTGCAGGGCGACATCGTAGAGACGGGCAACATTGCTGTGTCCGTTGCGGGCCAGTTGTGTCTGCGTACTCCGTGTCTTGCCGGTGACAAACGTACCAGCCCACTCACGGTTGTTGCCTGTTCCATCAAAGTAGATGTTCACGTGCACCTGACCTTGGCACTCCGATCCAGTCTCACGAAGGCACGCCAATGCACGCGCTCGGCGCTGGGCTTCCGAGCCGGTCAGGGTTCGCCGGCCCTCCTGAGGCATGGGATACGCACCGGTGGCTGTACTTGCAGTCATGACGCCCTCTCCTGCTATCAACGTCAACTCAACCCAAACAGTCAGTGTCGCGCCTCAATCAGCCACCCGGCGCCGGACGCAGATGCTTCCACACCGGATCCTCTCCTTCCCGCAGACCCGCTTCGGGCCCCGTCAAGGGATACTTCGGATGCCCCAAGACCATGGACGTGACAAATACGTTGACCTCGCCATTGCGGAGAAAGTGCACCGCAAGATTGCCTATTCTCTCGTAACGGGGCACTGGAACGATCGCTTGATGGTAGGTGGACAGGTCATTGGTCCACCGCACCCGCACGTCCATGCCCGGCTTCCATTGGTCCGGCATCGAGGTGCAGCAGACAGTGCCGCCTTCGGTGTGACGCCGGGCAGATCCACCGTTGCCACCATTGATGGTGAACTGCGGTATGTCCCCGTCGGTGTGGTTGTAGCCAAGAATGCCGACTTCGGTAGCGGCCTCACGTCCACGACACGCTGCCAACAGCGGCAGCAGCAGAACGAGCAAGCCCAGCAGCCAGATTGTCCTACCACGCATGTCGTTCTTCTTTTGACTTCAGCCATGCAACCAGTGAGAACGTCAGGAGAAGAGGCGCACCTGTCCTCAGCCCGAGGGGCGCCCTGCTCGGGGTCGGCACCCGAGGTTGACCGCGCAGTGAGGGTCTCCCACGACGGCACAATCGCCGCCCCGACTCACCGGGACTTCCGTGTCCACACCAGCAACGGTAACAAAGCGACGGTGGCCCCGGTACCGGGGAATTCCTACACACAAGCGTGCTTAACATCACAATTTCACACCGTCGTGATCCCTCCGGCCTCAACCAACTGTCACGGCCGCGATCCCCGCAGCCCACGATCACCACGCTAGAATCACCGCAGTTCCCATCTCGAGATTTGCCATGCTGGATCAGGATGCCCTGCTGGCCCCGATTGCCGACCACGCCCCCACCGGCGACGACCTTTCCTTCTCGCCGGAGTTCGACCGGATCCAGGAGAGCCGGCGTGCCGATGACCCGACCCTGGACCAGGGCGAGTGGCAGACCGACATCAAATACGCCGACTGGAGCAGCGTCGCCCGTGAATGCGCCGACCTGCTGCAGACCCGCACCAAGGACCTGCGCCTGGCCGGCTGGTTGACCGAAGCGGCGACCCAGGTGGAGGGCTTCCGTGGCCTCACCACCGGCTACCGCGTGGTGGCTGGGCTGTGCGACCAGTACTGGGACGATGTGCATCCCGTTGCCGTCGACGACGACCAGGAAGAGCGCATCGGCAACCTCAGCTGGCTGCTCAGCAATTCGCTGCAGTGGCTGCGCAACGTGCCGATCGTGTCCGCGCCGCAGGGCCGCTTCAGCCTGTCCGATTTCGAAGTGGCGCATTCGCGGGCCAGCAATGGCGGCGACTACCACGACGATCGCCCTGGCCTGGAACAGCTGGAAGCGGCTCGCCGCGATACCCAGCACGAGTTCTATCGCCAGCTGGTCGAGGTTCTGCCGGAATGCGCCGACGCGCTGGCGGCATTGCAGGCCGCGGTCGACAACCGCCTGGGCCTGGATGGCCCCAGCTTCAGCGCGGTGCGCGAGCAGATCGAGCACCTGCAGCGCACGGTGATGCGCTTCGCGCGCGACGCGGGCGTGCTGCTGGACGGCGACATGGCCGAAGACATCGCCGCCGATGACAGCTTCGCGGTAGAGGTGAGCAGCACCGATAGCGCGGCCGCCGCTGCGCCCCGTGGCCCGGCCGGCGCGCCCACCAGCCGCAAGGAAGCGCTGCAGCAACTGCGCCAGGTGGCCGAGTTCTTCCGCCGCACCGAACCGCACAGCCCGGTGGCCTACCTGGCCGAAAAGGCCGCGCGTTGGGGCGAGATGCCGCTGCACGTGTGGCTCAAGCGGGTCATCAAGGATTCCAGCGTGCTCGACCAGATGGAAGAGATGCTGGACATCAACCAGAACCTCGACGGGCAGTAAGCCCGTCGAGCGTTACCGGATTACTGGATCTTGAACTCGATACGGCGGTTGCGTGCGCGACCGTCGTTGGTGGTGTTGTCGGCCACCGGCTCGTCCGGTCCCTTGCCCACCACGTCCAGGTGGTTGCCGGCGATCCCCTTCTGCACCATGTAGGCCTTCACCGCCTGGGCGCGCGCATGGCTGAGCGTCAGGTTGCTCTCGCGCTGACCGACGTTGTCGGTATGGCCGATGATGACGAAGCTGGTGTCGCCCATCAGGGCCATCTTGGCCACCATTTCGTCCAGGATGCTCATGCCCAGCGGGGTCAGCTTGGCGCTGCCGCTCTGGAACTCGATGATGCGGTTGGCCAGCGTCTGGTCGAGCAGCTTCTGCTGCGAGCCCACCTTCAGCGCGTTGGTCACCGTGTAGGAGGTATTGCTGGCCAGGCTGAGGTCGCTGGCCACCTGCTGGCGCAGCGCTTCGTTGCCCACTTCGCCGGTCACGCGCACGGACTGGCCGTTCACTTCCAGCTTGCCGGGCGACACCCGCTTCAGCCCCGGGGTGATCATGCCGGCCACGTACTCGCCCCAGTTCGGCGGCGTGGCGATCGATTCCACCTGGATGCGGTCGACCACGCGATCAGCGCCGTAGACCTCCCGCAGGTTCTTCAGCAACCGCGCCTTGGTCGCCTGGTCGGGCACCACGCCTTCGATCACGACCGGGCGCTCGGTGGCGGCCGCTGCCGGGGCCTGCGCAAAGGCAGTGCCGGTGACTGACAACGCGGCCAGGGCAACAATGAGAGTAGAGCGGAGGCGCATGGTCAGGTTCCCAGGAAAGTCTCGCCGAACAGGCTGCGCGCCGTGCTCAATGCCAGATCGTCACGATCGAGGTAGCTGGCAAGGCGGTTGAGGTTGTAGTCGCTGTGCAGGTATTCCTCGACCCACTGGGCCTCCTGCAGGCGGATCAGGAAGTCGCCGGCTTCGGCCGGGTCAAGCACCGCGCGCAGCGCGTGGCGGTCGGCACCATTGAAGCCCACCAGCATCGACGGCGCGGCATCGTTGCGGATCAACACCGCCAGTTCGAAGTCGCCGCGGGCCACGAAGCAGGCCACGATATCCAGCCAGAACGCCGCCACGAGCGGCCGGTACAGCGGATCGCGTACCAGCGGGAATACCAGGGCGCGATCAACGTTGACATCGCCGCCGCCCAGCACCGGCTGCAGCAGCAGCCCCAGCGCCAGCAGCGCGTTCTTCAGCGAGATGTCCGGATGACCGGCGTCGCGGAGCAGGCGCTCCATCGACCCGATGGTCTGCCCTTCCAGGAAGTCACGGAAGGTGGCGTTGTAGGCACTGGGGTCGGTGCTGATGCTGAAGCGCGCATCGGCGAGTTCGTTCAGTGCATTGCCTGCGTCTTCATCGTTGAACGCCTGCCGCGCCATCCGCGACAGACCCGACCAGGCGTTGGACATGGCCAGCGGGCTGCGGCCGATGAACGGCAGCGGTTCGGTGGCTTCCAGGCGCACCGCCGACAACAGCGGGAACCGCCGCTGCGAGGCATCGCGACTGGGCAGGAAATGCCCGCACAACACCAGCTTGCTGCGTGAACCCAGGAACGCGTAATGGATTTCCGGGGAGTCGTCGTAGACGCGCTTCCAGTCGGGGTTCTGGCTCAGCAGTTCCACGCTCTCGCCGGCCCAGCGGTCCAGCCAGCCGAGCAGCTGGTGATTGTCGGCGGCGCGGACGAAATCGCCGCGCGAGGGCACCTTGCCGAAGTACGACACGCCCGCACTGACCACACGACTCATCGCGAACCTCCGCTCTGTTGGGCCGCGGCTGGCGCTGCCGCCGGCGCAGGCGCCGTGGCAGGTGCCGTGCCCGGGGCCGCCGGTGCGGCGGTGGCCGGGGCGGCACCACCGGCCACGCGAGCCGGCAACTGCGCGCCACGCTGCCAATCGCCGCCGCCGGAAGACTCACCTGCGCGGCGTACCACGCGCATCTCCACGGTGACTTCCACGTTGTCGGCCTTCCACGTCACGCGGCTGCTGCCGCCTTCCAGGCGCTCGAACGAGCCTTCCCGCATCAGGCGGGTGAAGCCGTTGCTGCCCGGTGCATTGAACACTTCCACCGTACGACCATCCGACGCCACGGCCGTGATCTTCACGCCCGGCACCTGGCCCACGTTGGGGTACTGCATGGTGGTCCACTGCGGCGGAGTGTTGCGGTAGCGCAGCGTCTGCCCATCGATCTCGATCGTGTACTCCAGCGCGCCGGTCGCTGGCGCCGGCAGGATCTCGAAGATGGTGGTGTCCTGCGCGGCCGCACCGGCTGCACTGCCACTGACCCAGTTGCCGTAGTTGGCGACCAGATCGGCCGACAGATTGATGCCCATGCCCGCCCAGCGCCGCGCTTCCAGCAGGTTGCCCCGCTGCAGCACCAGCGTACCCAGCTGGTCCTTGTTGAACGCGGCGATGCTGCCGCTGGCGCCGAAGATCGCGGCGATGTCGCTCGGCGCGGCGTCCACGTCGGAATTGAGGTTGAACGGGAACTGCTTGCCGATGCGGTCGGCGAACGGCGTGTACACCTGCGCCGTCCAGCTCTTGTTGACCTCTTCTTCGGTCGGCTCCACCAGCGCCATGAAGGTCTGGGTCAACGGGCGCAGCAGCAGCGGACGCAGCGCTTCGCGCTGGCCGGCGTCCAGCCCGGTCAGCACCTGCTCGTCCACCAGCGCCACCGCCGTGCTCAGCTCGGAGCCTTCATTGCTGAAGGTGTCCTGCATCAGCTTGCGGGTGCCCACGCCGAGGTCACCTTGGCCCTTGATCGCGTTCAGACGCGCACGCAGCTTGGCCAGGGTCTCGAAGTAGGCATCGATCACCGCGGGCTGGTCGCCCCGCTTGGTGGTCAGCTTGGCGATACCCTCAAAGGCCTTGCCGATCGGCCCCACCGGCTGCTGCTGGGCCACCGCTTCGGGGTCCTTACGCAGGATGGTCTTCTGGAACCAGGCCACGAACCCGCCCTTGGCCTTCTTCGAGCGCGCTTCGGCGGCCGGGTTGTCCCAGATGGTCTGCTCGTTGATCTTCTCCAGCAGCGTGCGCAGCGGCGAGTTGTTGGCATCGCCAAGGGCATTCATGCGCGCGGCGGCTTCATCGAAGCTGTCGAACTGGGCCACGCTCAGGCCCTGCAGGAACTTGGTCCACTCGGCGGCGTACTCCTGCTTGTACAGGGTCACCAGCTCACGCGCGATGTGCTCGGGGCTGCCGGCCAGCGACAGGTCGCTCTGCTCGGTGGTACCCAGCACCCAGTCGGTGGTGCTCAGCTGGGTGCTGGCGGCTTCCTTCACCGCATCCTTGACGTAGTCTTCCCACGCCTTGCGCGAGAACGCGCCGGAAATGGCGTAGCTGCCGGTGATCAGGCTGCCGTTGCGCTCGTTGCCGATCAACGCATCCACCGTGACCGTCGGGAAGCGTGCCGCGGCACGTGCCTTGATCTGCGCGAACACGCGCTGCATGGCCGGCTGGCCCTTCATCACGCGGGTCAGTGCCTGGCGGCTGTCGCTGACCAGGGTAACCTTGTTCTGCACCTGCGGCCACGCCGGGTCGGCGGACTGGGCCACGTAGAAGTTCATCAGCTTCTCGGCCGCACGCACCATCTCCTCGCGCGTCATCTGGCCGCGGTTGGCGTCCAGCCAGTTGCGCCAGAACAGGGTGAGCTGCTGCGACAGGTGCGCGCCCTCCACCTGCTTGCGGTTGCCCAGCATCAGGTAGGTCTTGAGCGCGTTGTAGGCATCATTGGTGTTGGTGGGCGAGGCGTTCTGGTACAGCACGTCGCTTTCGGCGGCCACCGGGCCACCCTGCCCCAGCTTCTCGCGCTCGTTCACCACCTGGCCCAGGTAGCCTTCCAGGCTGGCCACGGTCGGATCCAGCATCACCTGCTGCATGCCGTGGTAGTACTCCTTCATCAGCTTGGCGCGGATGTTGTCGCCCTGGTACAGGCCCAGGCTGGTGGTGATGCCACCCTCCTTCTTGTACCGATCCAGCTGCTCCATGCGGTCCTGCAGCAGCAGCAACGCATCGATGCGCGACTTCAGGTCCACCCGATCCTTCTGCACGCGGACGGCCTGCTCCAGGTCCTTGGTCGCGTTGTTCACCAGCTGCACGTTGGTGGTGTAGGACCAGGTCCACAGGCCCAGCGCCAGTGCCAGCACGCCCACCGCGCCCAGGAACACGCCGTAGCGCAGGCGGTTCTGATGAGGGCTGGAGTACTGCCGGACCAGCTCGCGGTCGGAGAAGATGACCTTGCGGAACAGGTCCTTCAGGAAGAACGCGGTCTGCCCGGTCGGCGCTTCATCGCTGTTGTGCCCCCGCGAGGACAGCGAGAACTGGCGACCCACGCGATCGGACGCGTGGTGCACCGAGTGGCCTTCCTGCAGCGCACTGCTGAAGTAGAAGCCACGGAACACCGGCTTGAACTGGAACGGGTTGTCTTCGAACAGCGTGGCGATGAAGGTACGCAGCGCCGGCTTGATGCCCACGAATTCCAGCGGCAGGGTCAGCAGGCCCGGCGAGACGTCCCGCCCGCGCTGCATGGCCATGTGCGACAGGCTCATTTCCTTGATGCCTTCGGCCAGCTGGTCGAAGTGCGCATCAAAGGCCGTCAGGGCATCCCCCTGCGCGTGGACGTCGAAGGGCAGCGTCGCGCCCCACACATTCTCGCGCTCGGACGGATCCAGGCTGCGGAAGAACTCGCTGAACCCGGCGATCAGATCGGCCTTGGTGAACAGCACGTAGACCGGCGCGAACACTTCCAGCCGCTCGGTGATTTCCTGCACGCGCTGGCGCAGGTTCTTGGCCAGTTCGATGGCGAACTCGGGCTTGCTGCCGGACAGCTCGGCGATGCTCACCGCGATGATCACGCCATTGATGGGCGCGCGCGGCCGGTTCTTCTTGAGCAGGCCCAGGAAGGTGAGCCACTCCATGCGGTCTTCCACGCTGACCGAATAGCGGCCGGCAGTATCGAGCACGATACCGGTGGTGGTGAAGTACCAGTCGCAGTTGCGGGTACCGCCGATGCCCTGGATGACATTGCTGCGATTGTCCTCGAACGGGAACTGCAGCCCGGAGTTCAGGATCGCGGTGCTCTTGCCGGCCGCCGGGTTGCCGATGATCACGTACCACGGCAGCTCGTACAGGGCCGCTTTGCCCTTGAGCACGCCCAGGCGCGAGGTCTTGATCTGCTTGACCGCCTCCATCATGCGCGAGCGCAGCGCTTCGGTATCGGCACGCTGGGCCGAGGGCGCGGCGGCGACGGCCTGGTCCGCCTGCGTCTGCACCATCGACTCCACGCGCTTGGCCGCACGCCGGGCCAGGATGCGCTTGATCACCCACACCACCAGCGCCAGCAACAGCAGCGCTGCCAATGCGATGGCCACCCAGATGCCGATCTGGCGGGCTTCGGCGGCGCCGAAGTACGCCAACGAACCGGCACCGATCAAGCCAATCACCATCCACAGGCGGTAATCGCCGAGGAAGTACCTGAAATTACTCAACATCATCTAGGCGTCCAGGGTTATGCCGCCGACACAGTGTCGGTCGACGGGTCGTTCAAAACGGGAATATCGATGATCGCGGCCACGCGCTGGGCCGGCGCGCCCACCGACAGCACCAGTGCGGCGCTCTGGCCGCGTGCGGCATGTGCATGGGCCAGGGTCAGCAGCGCCAGCGGCAGCACCGGGCCCAGCTCGCCGGCACATACCGGCACGGCCAGCGTCTGCTGGTCGAGTTCAAGATCGGGATTGGCGGCCACCGCGGCGGCGCAGGCCTCCACGGCCACCTGGCTGCGCTGATCGGCATCGTGCAGGGCAAAGCCCACGCGCTCTGGCGCCAGTGCGGCATCGGCCAGCATCGCGCGGCCCAATGCCTCGGCCTGGCGACGCGACTCGGCATTGCTCAGGCCTTCGGCCAGTTCCATACGGTGCGGGCGCCACAGGTGCGGGGTGGGCGCGACGGACAAGCTCGACGAGGCCAGCAGCAGCCCGGCGGCGCCTTCGCCTGGAATCTGCCCGTCCTTGTTGCGCCGGTGCAGGATGCGGTTGCTGTCCAGCCACGCGGCAATCGTGCCGGGGTCCACCGCCGAACTGCACGACAGCAGCAGGTACCAGCGCGGCTCGCCCTGGGCCAGCGCATCGGTGACACGCTGCAGCCGCGACCAGACATCCAGCGCCTGGCTGGCGACGGCCACGTTGATGGAGAAGCGGCGCGGGTCCAGGCCGTTGTAGACCGCCCGCGCGTACAGCCAGTCGGCGCAGTAGGTGCGCAGTGACGCCGACCAGTCGGCCGGCACCAGCAATTCAATGGTCAGCACCTGCCCCACCACCTGCTCGTCGCGGCGGCGCAGGCCGGCAATCACCCGCTCCTCGGCCACTTCCAGTTCGGGCAGCGCCAGCAGCGCCTGGCCCATCAAGGTATCGGCCACCGGTTCCAGCAGCGTCATCGCGCGGCGTTCGCCATCGCGGGTGGTGAAGCCGGGCATCTGCACCTGCAGCACCGCGGTGTCGTCCAGGTCCTTGTCCGCACTGATCAGCAACGGCAGCCCGTCGCGATCATGGAAGCGCGCATCCAGCGACGGGCGCGGCGGCGCGGCGGCCATGTCCAGCAACGCATCGGCCTCGAGCATCACGCCCAGGCGCATGTCTGCGCCCAGCACCGCCACCGACGGCACCGCCCGCGTCGTGATTGCCTCGGCCTGCGCGCTGGTCGCACTCGCGTCGCCGCTGCTGCTGGCCGCATCCACGGCCTTGTCCAGCATGCTGCGCCCGGCGTTGCGCAGCATGAAGCCGGCACCGCTCACGCCAACGGGCACCAGGCCCAGGTAGGCGAGCATTTCCATGCCCGACGGAACCGTGCCAGTGCTGCGCCAATAGAAGATTGCGCCACCCCATGCCACCGCGAAGATCGCGATTACCGAGAACGCCTTCCCAAGTATCCCGGACATCTAGCGTCCTGCTCCCTGAGTCATCAAGCCATCCTGCTGATTCAAACCTGCGCTGCCCGTCAACCGATGCCGGTCGTGCCCTGTGACGCGATCAAGGTGGCGCCGCATGCGGTGCGGTCCCCATCACGCGCCACCGGGTTGCCGTCGACCACCACGGTGGCATCGCCACTGACGATCGTGGTCGGCCCATGTGCCACGCACACGGCGTTGTCGCCGATGCGGGCCACCGGCTTGCCACCGATATCGGTCTGTCCCGATCCAGTGACCACGCTACCGCCGTGACTCAATTTATCCCCGACAACTACGAATGGTCGTGACATCAATCATGCTCCTTGATTGCTTCCGCATCCGGCGACTCCATCGCCCCCGCTACCCGGGGCTGATCCGGATCGTCTGCCAACGATATCAGCTGACTGATGAAAGTATCACCCTTTCGCCAATTCAGCTTTCTTCGCCGCACGCGCCGCACGGCACTGCTGCGACATCTCCACGTGCACGTAGTCCTTGATGCTGCGCCAGTTGCCACCCCACTCCAGCCCCGCCTGCTCGGCCAGTTCGCCGTACAGGAAGTAGCCGCGCCGGGTCCATGGGTCGCCCATGTCCCATTGCAGCTTGCCGTCACGGATCGGCGCACTGTCCACGCCCAGCCCGTACTGATGGCAGCTCTGCCAGGCACCGGCGCGCGTGGCCTTGCCGCCGCTCATCAGCTCGGCCTGGCGTTCCGGGCTGCGGTAGCCCTCCACCAGCACCATCTCATAGCCATATTGTCGGCGCATTACTTCATAGATGGCCAGTACGCGCTGCTGCAGATCGGGGTCGATCTGGCCCCATTTTCTGTCGGCCGTCACAATTTCGGGTCGCGTCTTGCGGATCTCTTCGGTCGTGAAGACTTCCGGCGGCGGCGGCGCGGGCGGGGTCAGGCGTTCACCGCGGAGCAGCTGGGCGACCATCGAGCCGGATTCGGACAGGTCATCGCCCCGAAACTCATCAAGCACCACGTTCTGCCGCGTCAGCAGAATGACCGCCGGCGGCACCAGCAACAGGAAGCCGGCCGCGGCGAGCACCATCCAATGCCGGCGCAGCGCGCCCTGCGCCGCGCCCAGCTCTTCACGCACGCCACCCTGCAGGCGGTCGGTGCGCTGCGAGACCCGCCGCCCGGCACGACCGGCGGCATTCCCTACCCGCCCGAACACGCGCCCCAGCGCGGCCTGGATGCGTTCGAACGACTCCGGAAACATCAGCACCCAACCGACTGCGGCCATGACCAGCACCAGCAGCACCGCTCCCCCGATAATGACGACCACCGATCCTCCATGTATTGTTCGTTGTTGACGGTCCTGCCCCAGTCACTAGAATGGGGCGGTTCGCTTTCGGCAGATGCCGACCCAACAAGGGCTGGATGCACTTGAATAATGGCGGAATAAATCGACCAAGTCTGCTCTCAGGGGGAGCGCAGACGAAGAACGCGGCACCGGCAACGGGCCGCATCCTGGCAGACATGGAAGGACGCCCGGTCGCCGGCGCTGCACGCGCCGCCGCATCGCCAGGCACCCGATCACGTCGATGGCTGTGGCTGGCACTGCTGGCAACGGCAGTCGTGGTGCTGGGTGCGTTCGCGGCATGGCGCCTGTCTGCCGGCAGCAGCGAAGAACCCATGGGGTACTCGTTGCCACCCGAAGCGAGCGCACCTGCGGCGCCTGCGCCGGAGGCAGCGTCCACACCCGGCGGCGCCACCATTGTCGACGCACCGGTGGATGCCAGCGGCACAGCGCCCGCGGCAGATCCGCTGGAAGGTATCGGCGCTGCGGCAGAGCCCGCACCGGGCGCGCACGCTGCGGCTACCACTGCTGCAGTTGCGGCTGTGCCTGCAGCTGCAACTGCCGCGCGCAAACCGGCCGCCGGCACCGCGGCTGCACGCACCACCCGTGACAAGCCCAAGGGTGACGAGAACCTGCTTGGGACGCTGATGGGCATCATCAAGGAAGACGAAAAGGCCAAGCCCAAGCCGAAGGCCAAGGCCGCCCCGGATTCCATGGACGCACTGATCGCGCAGATCCAGGCCGACGAACGCAAGCAGGCTGCCGATGCCGACAACGTGTTCGACAACATCAGCGGCCGCAACGCCACCGCGTCCACCAAGTCCAATATTCAGGCCAAGCTGCGCAGCTGCGGCAGCGCCACCACGACGGCCGGCCTGAACTGCCGCAAGAAGATCTGCGCCGCGGCTGCAGGCAAGGATCCGGCCTGCCCGGCGATGTGAGGTCGCGCTGCGGCGGTCGCCGCAGCGCTTGATCCAGCTGCGGACGCGGCGCGCCCAGGACGGTGCGTGCAATGAGGCCCAACCCGTGAGTACACCGCCGCCACCGGAGATCCACGAAGGGGAGCTGCCGTTTCGCAGCAACGCCGAGCCCGGCAGCATGCGGGACATCATCCGCCTGGACGAGGAAATGATGGTGTGGTCCGACGATGGCGCAGCAGCGGTCATCGAATCGATCATGCCCTTCTTCGCCATTGCGGGCGTGATCATCTCGCTTGGGGGCATCGGCGCAGGTGTTTCGGTGCTGAGCGACTCGATGGACAGTTTCGGCATGCGCGCACTGAGTGTATCGCTGGCTGCACTGTTGGCCGTCGGTGGCGCTACGGGCGCCTACTTCGCCTGGCGCATCAGCTTTGGAAGCAAGCATAGCGACGTCTACTTCCTCAGGAAGCAGCGCAAGATCTTCCACTACACCAACAAGACGGAGTTCGTTCTTGATTGGGACAACGTCCGTCCGAACGTGCGACTTGGCTTCGGTCCGCCACAACTGGGCTCACGCCCCTTTGTGGCGCTGGAACTGGTGGAGTACCTCAAGAACGACCCGCAGACCTGGCGCGCCCGATTCGTTGTGGAGGCACCCATGCCGGGGCGTGAGGCATGCCAGCAGAGCTGGGAGCTGATCCGCCGCTACATGGATGAGGCGCCTGCAGCGCTCCCCATGCAGACGGTGGTGAATCCGCGATCATGGACGTCAGCGCTGCTGGAATTTGGCCCCTTGTCCGGGGGTGGCGACGCACATGGGTTCATCCAAGGGTTGCGGGATCACAACTGGCAGCCCTTCTGGAGTGGAGAGCATCTCCTGGCGGTACTGGTCTGGGTCGCGTTCTGGCCAGACCAGGTATTCCGAATGGTGTACGCACGCTTCAGGCCCCGGGTGCCGCTGCCGGCATCGCTTGCGGGGGTGTCCACTGGCCACGGCAGCGGGGCGTCGCCCTACGCCATCACGCCAGCGTCGGCGGGCGAGCTGCGCGGCAGGCGAAAAGCCGCCCTCACCGTCGCCATTGTCTGTGGGGCGTGCACGCTGATCAGCGTTGCCGCCTGGTCAGTGGTGGCACGGCAAATGCTGCACGCGGTGTTTGGCTGAGGCGGCCACGCGGCTGGAACACCCGCATTTGGCCTGCATGTCCACTCGACGCTCGCACCGGTCCGGCTTACTCTAGCCGCCCTCTGAAGCTGGATGCATCGAGTGAACTGGACCTGGACTTACATCGTGTACTTCGTGCTGGTCATGGCGATCTGCTGTGGCTTTGTGCGAGCGGTTTACCGCTATCTGGGCCGATTCGCCGGCTGGCAATCACCGCTGAAGCGACTGCTGGCCATCAGCCCCGTCCTGCTCGCCATGCTCTTCGCGCTGTCTGGTTTCCTGTTGGTCGGGCTCCGCTGATTCCCTGGAGACGGCGACGCTGGAGCCGCCAGCCCGAGGCCTGGCGGCTGACGACGTTGCCGTACGAAGGCATTACCCGCGCAGTGCGAGCGCCTCCATGACAGACAGCCAGACATTGAATCCCTTGACCGGATACCAACGGTCCACGAGCTCAATGCAGGTCGAGTTGAGTTTGACAATGGACAACCCGATCCGAGGTGCGACACCCGTAGATCGGGTCGGATCCAACTGCGCCATCCTCTCTGCATCGGTCAAGGGGCGATTGACCGGGAACCTGAGATTTCGTGCATCGATATCCGCGTAATCCATTTCAATCCCTCAAGTCCCCTTGCCGCCCCTCTCTCTGCGCAGCGCTATGCACAGCGGTTCTCTGGCCGCACACTCGGGAGGAGAGTCAGCGACCGCCACCCACAATTACCCCGGAACTTTCGTGAGTGCCCGCTATCCTCACACTGGATTGCGCGTTGCCCGTCAAGACCGGCATCAACCGGGCGCCATCGGGGCTGGCTGCGTAAAGCCCAGTCTACGCGCTCGCGCGAGCCATGCTGCCCTCGAGCAGACATCGTCAGAACCCTAGAACCACGGCGGGATACCTAAAACTGCAAACATCGTTAGGACAAATATCGTGGAGATGCCACCGAGCACCATCCAACGCCGTCGCATGTGCGGCAGCGCGTTCTCGTTGGCCAGGCGTTGTGCGGGTGTTGGTGCACGAACCTTGTAGGCGCTGGAATCAACCGGCAGCGCCATTTCTTCCGCAATCTCTTCGGGCCACTGAGGCCGAGGCGCCGTCCGGGATATCCATAAACCGGCGCGCTCGAACCAGTACATGGTGCCCCCGACAAAGCCAACATAGAGCTTCGAGAATACTCCGGGGACCACACGATGGTTCTCATCAACCAAACTGCCAAAGAGAAAGCGGTCCATGCGCGCCAGATCAGCCCTGGGATCGTCGATCGCAGGTTGCGCCTCCACGGGCGGAAGGTACTCCGGCGCACCGTCCATATAGCAGCGAATGAACGCCCAGATGCGTTCCGGCGTCTCGATGCTCCGGTGCGGGACCGCGAGAGGCAGGTACCAGCGGATACGGCGGCTACCCGGCACGAGGTCGACCATCGCCAACACGTATGCCGTCGATCCACCTGCCGTGCTGTACATCCTGGCCACCATATTGACGGGTTGGACATCGTCATAGGGCAGGGAAATCCAGCCATCCTTGCTGTTCATCCAGTAGTAAAAACGGCGCAGCCTCTTACTAAGCACAACAGGCGGTGACACCTTAGTGCGAAGCGACACATGCGCCCAGCCAAAGAAGCCAGACCCTAGAATGGCGAGTATGAGCAAAACAATCAGCCTATCAACGACAAAACCAGCATCATTGTATAGCCCATATATTGTCAGCACAGAAACAAACATGCTAAGAAAAGCAAGCCCAATGACAGATCCAAAGACGAACCCGAAACCCCTGTTCGACGCCTGAAGACTTGGAGCAAACAAAATGTATCTATCATTCACAGACTGAATCGCGCTCGCCGAAGCTGGCTCCAGATCTGCGGGCACCCCCTTCTTACTGAGTAGAAGCCCCCAATACCCTCCCTTCTCAGGTAAATCTTTCATCCCAAGGACGAGATCACGCACTGCCTTCTTCATATCGCCCCTTACCTCTCTCGGCGTGCACAGCCACCAGATGCCGTGAACTCATAGAACTGTCCGACATACGCCGGCTCTGGCAACTGGTGCGGATCTGCCACGTCGACGCTGGATTCTGCCACCACGTACGCCGGCCATTGCGGCGCTTTGCTGCTCTTCAAAACCAACCAGCGGCAAGCTGCCAACGGCACCAACAACGGCATCAGCACCGCGCGATAGGGAAGCAACCCCTCACCCAGGCTGATGATCACCGTGAGGTAGCAGTTCTTCCAGGTATCCGCCACGGACAGGTGCAACTGCGCCGACGCAGGCACGTCAACCACGTGCTCCGGGCCTTCATCCATGTAGCGCCGGATGAACTCCCATATCTCGCGGATCGTGGCGGGATCGTCGAAATAGTGGCCGACGGCGAACGTTTTCCGGACCATCTCCCCGTCCATGACGTGGCAGCGAATATCCCGCAGGAACGTCTCGCCCTCACCGTGTCCCAGATGGAAGTACGCCTGCTCCCACGGAACGCTGATGACACCGGATGGGCCGGCGTCGGTGTAGGCGTGCACCATCCGGGTGCGCCGATTGAAACGAATCGGATAGTGCTTATAGGTGAAGAAATCACGCCCAAACGTGCAACGCCACATGACGGGAAACTGGCCAATGAACAGCGTCAGTATGATCGCGACCAGCCACCCGTCGATCCGCCCGTCCGGTCGAGCGTTCGGAACCCACGTCGCCAGCAGCCATATGCCGAACAACGCCATCATGGTGCACACCAGTGTCCCCACCGTTGTTGCCACCATGCCGCGCAGGCGGTATCGACGATCAACGACGTCCATGTAGGTGGAATTCAGGCGGATCACACAGTGGTGTTCGTTGCTACGCCCACTGCGATTCCGCGGCAGTGCCTCATAGCGCTCTTGGGGCGCGAGCAGCCTGTCTACCTTGAACTTCCTCAACCAGCCGGTGTACATCGCTCACGCTCCAGCACTCAATGGCTTTTTTGGCGGCGCCGCCGATGCTTGGATCCCTTGCTCGGCTTCACCTTCGCATCTGTCAGGGCCAAAGCGCTCAACTGTTCATGGGTCAGCGCAGGGCCACCGAGACTGGCAAGAATGTCCCTGCTCCACGCGGGCTCCCGTTTCAGGCGGTAGCTGAGATAGCGTACCAGCCCCATGTAGGCGGTGAACGGCAGGAAGAACAACATGCCTACGCCAGCCATCCAGGCCAGGATCCCTTTTCGCCGCCACGCGACTGCGCGATCGTCGAACAGGGGTTGAAGCAACCAGAACGAGGGCCAGAACGCGACGCCCCAGTCCTCGTAAAGGCTGTCCATCAGCGTCCAGGCAGCCCCCTCATAACGCATGAAGCGTCGAATATGCTCCCAGCGCTGAACCGGGAATTCAAGATCGCCGTAGCCGAAGCTGGGACCCACCCCAAAGCGCTGCACCACGTCACGCCCACCCGGTACGTCGGTAATCGCAAACACCAGGCCAGACTCCCGTCGTGAAATCTGACCGGTGAAAATGGTGAACTCCACGACCTCCGCGCGGACGCATGACCAGTCGTACGTGTCTATCTCGTATCGGCTATTACCCCACAACTTCCATCCCCACTGCCACCATGGCAGACCCATGGCCTTGAACACATGCACCTTTCCCAAGGCACGGTTGAGCAGCACCGGCTCGTAGCGGAACCCCACCCAGTCCACCTGGATGAACAGCAACGCCAGCCATAGCAAGATCACGACCATGATCAAGGGCAGCCACCAGCCGTTGCTGATCCCCATGATGAGCATCGCGATCGCCAGCGGAAGGGCCAATAGACCGAAAGAGCTCAGGTAGCCCCGCATGGCGCCCAGCTGATCCACGAACGCCAGGCCGTCCGGGTAAACACGCACTACCCCGCCCCCCGTATTGGCGTGATGACTGCTCTGCACGCTAGCCGCGGGCAGCAGGCCCACGGCCTGTCCGTTTGGCGGGTTCAAATCATCCGGAAATGCTCCGGCTTGCTCGTCCGATTCCAAGATCACTCATTCCATTGTGCGATATCAGTTCATTATCCCCGCTTTCCGGCAAGCATTCAGCCAAGCGCGGCATCCGCCAGCAACCACAACACGCCCGCCCAGAACACCGTCCCGATGGCCAACGCAACCGGGATGCATCTGCGCGCAGGCGCAACGACAGCCGCATGGCTACGCGCCAAGCGCCGTAGCGTGGTGCCGGCTGGCAGCGCGTTGAAGCGCTTCAACCACGGCGCCAAAGCGCCCTCGCCGTACGGCCCCAGTGAAATCCGGGCCGCAAGCAGTTCCGGCGTCTGCAGCGGCATTGCCAAGGCAGTGTTAAGCACACTGCCGAGGCCAACCAGCGACGACCACGGTCGCTCGCCAAGCCATCGCTGTGCGAGACCTGGAAAGGTCCAGATGCTCAGTGCAAGGCGCTGCATCCAATCGGGGCTGGCCGATACGAGGCCGAAGCTCGGCAAGCGCTCAAGGGGCTGGCCCATATACGTCTTGAAGAATCCATAGCGGAGCACCCCGGCGCCGATCAGGTCCCCTTTACCCGCGACGAACTCGGCGTCAACCCGGCCAGTGATCGGATCCACATCGGCCAACACGAGCTGGTAGGCCTGGCCGCCGCCCACCGTATTCACTACGCGGACGATCCGGACAAAGGGCCGAAGCCGCTCCCAAGGGTAGGTGCGAACACCTTGGCTACCGAAATGTGTAACCGTGCAGGCTACCCGGTTGAACAGCACGGGCTCCACCCGGTTCCCCCGCCTGACCGAACGGACCATGCCCACGCAGAAGGCTGCGCTCAGCACCAGAAACAGCAGGGTAACAATGGTGGAGGCCACCATGTCCTTCCAGTCGGCGAGCATGCCAGGAAGGCCGGCCAGGATCACGATATCCACCAGCATGATCATCCCGACCAGCCACAGCAGCCCGCCCTTGGCACCGGACAGGAGGGTCACGTCAGGCGCCACCACAAGCTCGGATTCGTCGACATCAAGCACGAAGTCGATATCCACATCTTCTGCGCGGTGATGGGTAAGGGGGTACATCACCCCACCCGGCCCCTGCACTGGAGAGGCCATGTCCATGATGGCAGAGCCGGCCGGGGTCGCTACATCGTTTACCCGCATTGCGTTTTCAACTCCCCGGGGTGATTCATTGAACTCGGTCACGGTGCAGACCAGCCGCTACAACGACGGCCGCGATACGTGATCCGATATCTCTCCAACCCAACGGGGTTGCGGCCAGGGACGCACCGGAGCGTTGCTCATCAGCACCGATGACGGCCAGGCGGGCGCCTTGCAGGAACTCAACACCATCCAACGCCACGACGTCATGACCAGCATGATCGGGTAGTAAATCATGAAAAGCAGGTAGCGCATACGCGCGAAACGCTCGCCCAATCGGAGCATCTCCCATCGCCATGCGTTGCGCCAAGTGGGTCGAACGGAGAGATCGATCAGCGGCGGCACACCGGCAGCCGCCAACGCAGCGGGGCCACCGGCCATGTATGTGCGAATGAACTCCCACAATGCCTGGACGCTTTCCTGCGCGCCGTCATCAAAATAGTGGCCTACCGAGAACATGTCCTGAACCAGGCCGCGGTCGAGCAGCGCACCACGGACATCAAGAAGATACTCCTGACGCTCACCACGGCCAACGAACCAATGGACGTCCTTCCAGGGAACACTCAGCACGCCGTCCGGCCCGTTATGCCGAAACACATGGACGAAACCGCGCTCACGGTCGAACCGAACCGGATAGTGCGTATAGGTGAAGAGCTCGCGGCGAAGCGTTCGCCGCCCGATCATCGTACTGGCAGCGCCGGCAACCAGGACCACCGGCAGGATGGCGAGCAGCAGATCTCCTGCGCCGAACTTTTCCTGCGCATAGCTCGGCCATGCCAGCCCCAGGACCACGTAGAGCAACGTGGCGACAATCACCAGAAAACAGACCAATGCAAACAGTGTGATCGAGGAGCCGCGCATGCGGAAGCTTCTATCCACGAACTCCGCCGAATACTCATCCAGGCCGATCAGGCTGAGCCTCGCGTCTGGCCGCACATGCCCCTGATGCGCGTCAGGATTGAGCCGCGCCTGCGCCTCCTCTTTCGTCAAAGGTCGTTGCGTGGGAAACGGCTTGAGCCACCCGGTAATCATCTTGCGTTCCTAGATGTCCTAAAAGGCGTCAGTGCCTTGGCAAACCGACAATGGCGAGCTGGACAACGGCCGCAACGTATCCAGCATTGCGCAGTACGACGCATTTGCCAGTAAGCATCGTCAGCGCACGGATGTTAGCTCTCTGGGCGCCTTTCCGCCCAACGCACTGGGGCTATACGACATGATCGACCATGGCAGGGAATGGGTGAGCGACTGGTACGCAACCGAGTACGATGTTAAACAAATCCGCAACCCGACCGGACCAGCATCGGGTACCGAGCGCGTCCAGCGCAGCAGCACCGACCGGGACGCCGATCAACTTTCGGTCACGTCGATGACGTTCACCCGCAGCCATCAGGTGCCCGAGCCTGGCCCGGTCACCTTTGCTGATGGGGAGGTGGTCGAAGAGAATCCCAACCCCAACCTTGGCAACGGCTTCCGCTGCGTCGCGAAGGCGCGCTGAATCTCCAAGGGGCCGACCACATTGGGAGCCGGGCGGCGTCATGACGTCAAAACCACTCCAAAGAAAATAAGTGCGGCCAACCAGAATACACAGCCAATCGCAATTGAAGCTAGCAAGCAGCGCTTGGCTTCCACGACTACATCCCCATGATGGCGTGCACGTTCACGAAGCAGAGAATCCGGCGCAAGCGCATCGAATCGTTTGTGCCAAGGCCCCAAGGAAGACTCGCCGCGGGGTCCGAGGGTGATTCGCGATGCAATCAACTCCGCCATCAATAGGGGGAACGCCGCAAGCGTGTTGCAAAAGCTTGCCAGCCCTACCCATGGGGACCAACGTCTCTCACCCAACCAGCGCCAACGCAAAGCAGGAACCGTCCAGAGACTGATCGCCATGCGTTGCATCCAATCCAGATTTACCGATATCAGGCGGAATCGGGGCAGTTCCTCTAGCGTACCGTCCATGAATGTCTTGAAGAATCCATATCTCAAAGCGCCTGCTGTGATCACCCCTCCCCGGCCAGCAACGATCTCCGCCTTGACCCTACCAGAAACTTCATCCACGTCCGCCAGAACGAGGAGCTGCACCTGTGCCCCACCGGCTGCACCGACTGCGCGAACGATACGAATGAATGGCTTGACGCGATTCCAGTCGATGGTCCGAACGCGATCCTCTCCGTAATGACTAACGGTTCTATGCACGCTATTAAATACTATTGGCTCAATACGACCCCTGTACCTGACAGACTTATACATCCAAATGCACAGGGGGATACTGGAAAGACCGACCGCAGCGACGAAAAACTCTACAAACCCAAAACCACCAAAACTAATCATCTCAATAAGAAGATGAATGAAAAACAAATCCATGAGCAAGACGACGCACATCATCCAAAGAACTCCGCCCTTCCCACCTGAAAGCAGAGTAACGTCAGAGGCCACGACGAGTTCCTCATCGTTAATGTCCATCACAAAATCAGCATCGACATCTTCAACACGCCAATGCAGCAGCGGATACATGACACCACCTACGCCCTGGACAGGGGACGAAAAATCCACAACATCTACATCCCCACGAGAACCCGAGCACTCCTCGACCATAATATCAATTCCCTGCCGTCAACATATGCGATATACCATTCCCATTGGGCAAGACAAGACCAGCATTATCAACCTTGTCAGGCCAGAAGCGCGCGACAACCTCTACACTGCGTAATGCGTCAGTCACATAGCATATTCGCCACATCACCCCTCCTGATGGAGACACCCGTAGATTCGCCCCCCCGGACGTCGGTGCAGACAATCCTCTATTATGATGCTCAAGGCCTTCGGACAGGCGATTCGGATCGGTGAGGCCGGTCCTAATACCAGATTCAACGAGGCGAGCGGAGCGCGCTGCCAGCTTACGACCATCCTTCATTTCCAATGAAATACTGTGCTCAAGCCACCCCTTGCCAGTCCTCACGTCAGGCGCATCGATAATAATATCGACAGTCCCGCCGAAGCTGAATCCGGCTATAGAACGCCCACTTCTCCAGACCGCGGTAACCGCGAACGGAACAACATACAACGCCTCCAGGGCACGCCGCTCTTCTTCCTCGCTCAAATACTTCGGCATCTTTCCGAAGATGCAGGATCGAAGCCAGACCTGAACCGCGTTGTCGCGCTTTTCCTCAGCTGATACCAATACGTAGAGCCCCAAAATAGCCGCTCCAACAGCTATTATCGTCCAGACAACGGGACCACCGCCGATCGCGCCCAGAATTGACAGGCCACCCAAACCGGTTGCAACTCCACTAACGGTCAAGAGCACCCCGGCGACCACCATTAATCCGCCAGCATCTTCGTCGCCTTCTTTACTCAGAGCTCGCCCTTCCATCATGGTAAGTGCACCCATGATTATCCCGGCGAAGCCACCAATAACGCCCCCGGCCGCTGCAACAGCTTCACCGGACAGGGAGAATATAGTTACCGCTCTTTTGGAAAAATAGGAGCGCAACGTCATTGCCGCGCCAGTGGCCTCAAATCCGGCGCCGAGAAATCCAAGTATTGAAGCCGTGATCTTGGCCAAAGCGGCTCCTGACGGCTTGTCGAGAGCTTCTTTGCAGGATGCCGCGATCGCGACCCCCTGAAAGGCCATAGCCCAGACCGCCAGCGTTCCAGATGCCCCCCCCTGCTTGAGGGCTGCCATCGTTCTGCTGCTCCAGCCACCCGTTGTCGCCCGAGGAACGCCTGCCAGCGCAGGGCTTGCCGCTAGCGGTCCTGAGGCCGTCTGTACGCGGGCACGATTGATCCTTGCGGCGTCTGCGGCAACCTCCTGCCTGACCTTCGTTGAAACCTGCTCAATCAGTGCCTGCCGGCGCAACTGCTCATAGACTTTTTCCATCGCAGCACTCAGCGGCGCCTTTGCGGATTTACCAGGCGCCCTTCCTGCATCTGAACCTCTGCCGGACTTAGCTGCTGCGCGACGCTGCCTACGATTCAACTCCTGCCCGACCCTGCGAGCCTGCTCACCACTCAACGAGTCAATCTCAATCATCTCTCCCCAATGGATTCTCAGCAGAGGGATCTTCTTGCGCCCAGCTTCACCCAGCTCATCCGTAACGTCTGCTACGTTGATCGCCGAACGCTTGGCACCTTCACCATCGACCGTATGCTGCAACCGAGATTCAAGGGAATGACCCCAAGCGCTCTGCTTGTTGTCGCGTATAAAGTCTGCATGCGTCACCTCTTCAACCAAGGGCTGCACTGCGGTGCGGAACCAAAGTGCGCCAGCCATTGCAAACACTCGGACATGCTTGAATGCAGCGAGGTTAATGTCGCTTAGCAGACCTTGACCAAAGGTCATGAGGTTCCGCAGGGCCGCTTCAATGCCCAAGCACGCTCGAAAAACCGTCCTTCGCATTGCGCCGGAGGAAATCGCCTTTGGCGGATCGCCAGCCCCCGCCAAATGCGCCTGAAGTTGCGAAAGATAGTTGCCCTTCTCCACATTCCAAGCGTCAAGAACACTATATGCGGACTTGACTATTCCTTGAGCATCCGCCTGCTTGTCCTCAACGATACTGCTCAGGAGGCTCTTCTGACCAGCGGTGATCGCCCAATACCATAGGTTATCCTCAACGGGCCGTTCAAACTCCTGCAGCGCATGCTGTCGATCAATTTCACCATGAGGACCACCGCCCATGATAGTCGCCATCTGGCAGACCATCTCAATGGTTGAATCTGCATCTGCAATATCAAAGTCGTGTTTACAAGCGTGTCTCAGCGCCCAGCTTTTTTGAAACTCACCAATATCATCGCAGAACCCATTTAGTATCATGGGGCGCTGCCCCATGTCCGCGGCGAATTCGCGCTCGAAGGCACCCAGCTTAGTCGCATCGATCTTGTTGATGTACTCCTCTAGCCACTCGCGTTCTTTCTCGGCACCGTGGGCTTTCCAAGACTTGCCGATCTGCTCGATGAGCTGCTTGACGGCGATCTGCCTCCGATACTTTTGATTGATCTCCTCAATTTGCAAACGCTTGAGATTGGAAAGGTGTCGGATCTCCATGGCGATCCCGATCGGATCATGGAGATACAGCGCGACTCCCCCGGCCTCGTGCATGCCCGCCATGCGCTGCGCCACCGAGGCCGCTAGTCCTGACCGATCAACACCAGGCGTGACACTCTCGGCATACAGGGCGTGGCGACCACCGAACTCCGGGGCATAGTCCTTCACCCTTGCCAGACTCAACCCAAACGCATCTGCCTGTTGATGCTGCACTTCACCGGCCTTGGCGCCGGCCACCAGGTCAGGGACGGAGAACTCTTGGAATCGTGCTTTCAGGTCCTTGAGTTCAACATCAGGGTCGTCCTCCAAACGCGCGGGCATCGCCTTACCAAGCAGCGCGGCTTCGAACATCTGCAGTTGGTGCTCGGTTTGCCAGACTGAGAAGTAGGCCACCCAAATGCGCTTAGCGCTCTTGGGTTCGGGGACCGAGAACGTAGCGGAACGAACGGCATGGTCGGAGCGCCCGCATTGAGGCTCCGCGGTCTCAGGCTTGCTAGCTACCGGGAATTCAGACAGCGACCCTTCGATGGATGCCTGGAAGGCACGCCACGTGCCACCGCCTCGCTCGTCCAGTACATAGAGGAAGCCTTGGCTCAACAGCCGCATACCCAATACGCCAGCTCGGAAGCTGTAGTCCTGATTGCTCAGGCTTGCAGATCCGACTTCGGACGCGGCTGATCGCGGTGTGTATGCAAAGCGCATCGGCAGTATCGGGAAGCCCGCCTTGTCACAGCGTTTGCAGTCACCGAACGGCGCTGGGTTTTGCACTGATCGCTTCACACCACTCGCAATACTCGCACCATCAGCCATGTCCAACCTCCAATTTGATTCCCTTCACATCGTTGATCCAAGCGCCTTTTTCGACTCCGCACCACCACTCAGAATCGGCTTGGGAGCAAAGATCGGCGTAAGAGGCCCTCCTCCCTGCGACCTCCCGCAGCCAGCCAGCAATCACCGGATGTTTCTCGATCTGCGGATGAACTAACACCTTGTGAAGCAGGAAGGTAGTCGCATCCGCAACTTCGCTGGCTGGGAGACCAAGCGACATGCCCGTGCGAACTGCGCGCTGCAGCTCCTCCTCGTGATGAACGGAAGCGACACCCATTCGCTGCAATTGCGAGATAGCGGCGTTGATAGGTATGCACCATTCTGCATGCGGATCCTGCGAGTGCAGCATGTACGTCGGCTGACACGCAACGCGAACATTGCAGGGCAGTTCTTGTAGTTCCCCATCCCAGCCAAGCTGGTACCACGCCAAGGCACCTGGAAAATCCTCGGACACGGTTAGTGCGAAAGTTGCATGCCGAGCTACTCGCGGGTCGTAGAACCTATTGAGATGCCTGGTCCGGTCTGCAGCAGTGGTTACAGCCTGCACAAGTATCGCCGACGCCAATGCCGACGCAGAAAGTGGGCTGGAAATCCAACCACAAACCGGCTGTGGCTTTTGCCAATCCTCGCGATGCTCCCAAGCGACGTTGACGCTCTCCTTCAACACGTCATCGTTCATGCTCTCAACCTCTAGGACGTATGGGCACAGTTCGCTGCGCATTCCGAATCGCTCTAGGTCGACGGTGTATCTCTTCCTCTTGAAGCCGTTCAGCATGCTGAGATCACAGCGCGACATTGGGTCCATAAGGATGTACACGGCGCCCGACGAGCTCTGTATCCGCTCTTTCAGTCCAACGAAGACGTCATATCGGGCGTCATAGCGCAACATGTGCTGCTCCTGCGCTGGCCGCATCTACACTTGCCTCGTTGCATCGATCGTTCTTTCCCGCCTGCGCTGTGACGTCGGAGGTCATCGACTTCGCCCCCGTCCACTCCCGCTGCGTGCCCTTGAACTCCACCTTGCCGGGCGCGCCCAGCTCGATGTTGTCGCCCTCGATCCGGATGTAAGCACCGGCCGCAGTCGCCAGCAAATGCTTGCTTGGCGCCGACAACTGCACGTCGGCCTGGGTACTGGTGATCTTCACGTTGGTCTTGGCCGCCAGGATCGCCTGGTTCTTGTGCGCGCGCGCACTGACCTTGCCCTGCGCGGCGTGCAGCGCAATCCCGCGTTCCTGGTTCGGACTTTCGGGTTTCGGCTCAGCACCGGCGGTGTACAGCACCAGCCCGCCGGCCACTGCCATCGTGATCGAGCCCTGGCTCAGCCAGTTCAGCGCCACGCCCGAGGCCAGCGTGGTGTGCGTGCCGCTGACCCAGACCTGATCAGCCGGGGTCAGGCTCATCACACCGGCCACGCCGCTGCCCATCAAGACCGGCTTGTCCCAACCAGGGGCATCCCCGTCTCCGCCACTGATGCTGCCCGCCGCGCTGCCGCTTTGGGTGGCGCGCAGGCTTTCCTGCAGGTGTTCCAGCGCGTCGTGGGCCTGCAGCGTGGATGGCTCATCGGGCAGTTGTGCTTGCTGGTTCACTGCCGATTCGTTGAGCGAATGCAGCAGTTCGGCGCTTTCCTGCAGCTGGGTCAGTGCCTGGTTGGCGGCCAGCTGCGGTTCGCCAGACTCGGTGCTCAGCAGCAACCCCTGCCCGGCACGCAGTGACCCGAAGGCCTGCGTAGACAGCTCCGCGCCGAAGCCGCGCTCGGTTTCGCGCACGTTGTCTTCGCCACCCTTCAGGTGGCCCAGGGTCAGCGTGGTGGCGTGTTGCGTGGTGGACAGCTGCGCACGTCCTTGGCCCGGCGTGTCATCCAGGCGCATCTGCTGATAGCCGCCCTGCCCGCCTTGGCTGTCGGCCAGCGCTTGGCTCTTGAAGCCGGTGTAGACAGCAGCGTGCTCATTGCCGTCGAACCACGCCGGCGCATTGCCGGTGGCGTTGGCGCCGCCGCTGGCGACCTGGTTATGGGCGGCATCGGTCTGGCCGCGGCCGTTGTAGACCGCGCCGACCACGACCGGCCGGTCGATGTCGCCCTCGAGGAACGCCACCAGCACTTCCTGACCACGACGGGGCAGCACCACGCCGCCCCAGTTGTCGCCGGCCCACGGGGTCATCACTCGCACCCAGGTCCACGCTCCACCGTTGGCCGGGGCGTTGTCGTCACCGCCGGGATGGACCAAACCGGTGCTGGAACTGCCACCGCGCTGCCACGGGAACTGCACCTTGATGCGGTGGTCACGATCGGACTGCAAGGGCTCGCCGTCGCTGACCACGATGGCGCTGAGCGTGCCGGTAATCGACGGGCGCGGATGCAAACGCGTGCCGTGGCCGTCCTCGGTCTGCGGGCGGTACACCACCTCGGCCGGGATGGCGACGAAGCGGTTGTCGTAGAAGGTCGTAGTGAGGTCCGGCGATGCATTCGCAACGGACAAGCCACTCAAGGCACCCGGGAGGCTGAGCGGCGCCTGCGCGGCCGGCCCTAGCTGCTGCTCCAGCACATCGAACACATCGGCCTCGAAGTTGTTGCGCGCCTGGTGCTGTACCGACAGGCACAGGAAGGCGGTACCCGCGTCCACGCCCGGATGCTGCCCCAGCTGGAACTGCGCCCCGGGCGTGAGCTGGCGCCATTTGCCCTGCCCTTCAATCGTATGCGCGCGCACGCGCAGCGCATCCAGGTGCTGCTGCGCGCTACGCTGGCCACGCGCGTTGTCCTGCCAGCCGTACGGGCCGCAGGTGTCGGCGTCCTCACCCATGGAATTCTGTGTCATCTGCGCTTCGGCGCTGGCCTGCCGCAGCTCCAACGTGCGGTGGTCCCAAGTGTGCCGGGACACCTTGGTGGTACGCCAGCGGCGCGCGGTCGACCACTGCTGCACGCTGTCATCGCGCTCGGTCACATCGCCCCGGTGGAAACGCACCGTGCCCAGGTCCCTGGCACCGTGGTGGTTGTCGGCCAGCACCAGGGTATGGGCCCCAAACGACTCGCTGCCCGGGTCGTCCGCATGCTCGAACCAGTAATAGATGCCCTCTTCGGCCAGCAGGCGCTGCACGAAGGCCAGGTCGGTTTCCTGGTACTGCGTGGTCAGGCTGCGCTTGGCGTAGAGGCTGCGATCGGTCAGGTCCCAGCGCCATGCCGGAACAAGGCCGCTGTAGTCGGCGAAGACGTTTTCGACGATGTCGACCACGCTGGCGTCATGGAACACGTAGCTGTCCACGCGCTGGCCCAGGAAGGCCAGCCAGGGCTGCAGGCGCAGGCGATACCGCGCCAGGCCGCCGTTGCTGCCAATCCGTTCGGCGGCGGTGATCCGGCCGTGGAACGGGCGCTCGTTGCCGATGGCGTGCATCTGCAGCAATGCCGGCTGCCCAAGCAGACTGTCCAGCGACAGGTTGGCATCGGACGACAGTGCGATGACGTCGAATACGAAACCCACGCCATCGATCTGCTCGACGCCATTGAGCGACTCGGCCACCAGCACGTCGCTCCCCAGCGAGGTGCGCAGCTGCAGCAGGCGCTGTGCCTGCCCCGGTGCCGCAAGCGCGGCCAGTATCGTGCTTGTGGATTTCATAATGCTTCCATTCATTAGCCCCGCAGATTCAACTGGGGCGACCCATCATCAGCAGAACATCAGTCGAGACGCCGCACGATTCATTCGCGACGGAAAATCAACCAACCATCGGAACCTATACAGTGCACAGTGTGACCCAGGTCACAATGTGCACCGATCAAGAGCGCCGAGCGACGCCGCGCTCTTGTTCCAGGCTAACCCGGAAACTCGGACATGCCACCTAGAATAGGGAACACAGGCAAGTCAGTCGAGTAGCACGCTGGGAAAATGCCCTATTCGGTGCATCTTCACATCGACAGCCCCTCAATCGGGCGCGCGTGTGCAGCCTGCCGCATGTCACCGGATGCAGACGAGAACACAGGCACAGCATGCGCGTCGCCAAGTCACGATGAAGTGGCACCGCCGCACTGGCATTCTCCTCTGAGAGCGCTAAGCAGTCAGACACCGCGTCCCGCATAGAACTGCCCGACATACTCCGGCTCCGGCCACTGATGCGGATCGGCCACGTCGACGACGGATTCCGTCACCACATGGGCCGGCCACTCCGGCGCTCTGCTGCTCTTCAACACCAGCCATCGGCATACGACCAATGGCCCCAGCAACGGCATCAGCACCGTGCGATACGGTAGCAACGCCTCACCGAGGCTGATGATCACCGTCAGGTAGCAATTCTTCCAGGTGTCCGCCACAGACAGGTGCACACGCCGCGACGACGGCGCGTCAACCACGTGCTCCGGTCCTTCGTCCATGTAGCGTCGGATGAACTCCCAGATCTCGCGAATTTTGTCCGCATCGTCGAAATAGTGACCGACGGCAAAGGTATGCCTGACCGTATCCCCCTCCATGACGTGGCAACGAATATCGCGCAGGAACGTCTCACCCTGACCGTGCCCAAGATGGAAGTACGCTTGCTCCCACGGCACGCTGATGACGCCGGAAGGGCCCGCATCCGTATAGGCGTGCACCATCCGCGTGCGACGGTTGAACCGGATCGGGTAGTACTTGTAGGTGAAGAAATCGCGGCCAATGACCAATCGATACATCAGCGCGAACTGACCGACGAAGCCGATCACCAGAACGCCCGCCATGAACCAGTCTACCGCTCGCCCCGCGTACACGGTGGGAAGCCAGGTCACCAGCATCCATACCCCGAACAGCGCCAAGGCGGTACTGACCAGCGTTACCACGGTCGTCGTCACCATCCCCCGAAGACGGTAGCGCCGATCAATCACATCCATGTACGTCGAGTTCAGGCGGATGACGCAGTGCCGTTCGTTGCTCACGCCAGTGCGCTCCCGCTTCAATGGCTCACACTGCTCGGTAGGGTCGATCGTTCGATCCACCTTGAACCTTCTCAACCAACCTGTGTACATCCTCGTCTCACTCCCGTGTTCGCTCGCATGCGGGAACAACGCACTCAGCGGGCCTATCCAAGCCAATGTGACGTGCAGCAGCAAGGATGCGGCAAGTGACACTGCGCAGGCGCTTGTTCGAGGCGATCAATGCCCGCCGTTTCCCTTCATCCGTGTGCGCAACGTCTCGTTGAGCGCCATTGCATCACGGGTGGCTTGCGTCCAGTACGCCAGCATGGTTTCGCTGCCACGGCCGTCGCCTACCCGACCGTACACGACCGGCTCCTTCAGGCTCCCAGCCTCCGCACCGCCGGCGCAATCATCCTCGACTGCGCGCGGCCAGCTGGGGCGTCTGCACAGCTTCATCGACAGATACCTGAACATGGCCCACGGCAGCGTAATGGGCAAAGCAAGCAGACCCAGGCCCGTGCCGGCAGACGACACATGGATGATGATGGCATTCCGAAGGCTGGGCGTGGTCGATGTGTAGAGTTGCAGCGGCGGAAATGGAAGCGCCTCCATGCCCCCGTCCATGTAGCGGCGAATCATCTCCCAGTGCGCCAACGTTGGCCCGGGATTGGCCCCACTGTCGCTGCCAACGGCGAAGGTGTGAATCACCTGATCGCCCTGCATCAGGTGGCCGCGAAGATCGTAGGTTGCGTCCCTGTCGCCCGCGCCCACCGGCGCGCCGCTTCCGATGATGAAACGCACCTCATCCCACGGTGCCGAGAGCGCGCCACGGCGGCCACCGGTAAAGACATGCACCCTGCGCGACTTGCGGTTGAACCGAACGGGATAGTACTGATACCGAAAGACATCCCGGCCCAACAGCATCCAGTAGCTGAAGGCTGCCAACCCGGACGACAGTGTGACGATCCAGCCCACCACGAAACGCTCGCCCGTTGTCAGCGGCCGTGGAAAGCCCTGGGGCGTCACCGTTGGTGCCATTGCCATCGCAACGGCGAATGCAACGGCAAGCGCAATGACCAGCAGCCCCCACATCGCCCCCCAGCCGCGATAGTGGAAATGCCGGTCTACATATTCGATGAACGTGGGATTGAGCGCGATGATGCCCTGGTCGATTGGATCCTTGACCATGCCATCGAAATTGCGCACATCTGCGTTGCGCTCGGCGTCCGACAAGGGTCTGTTGACCCGATAGCGCTGGGCCAACCAGCCTGCAAATGCACTCATGCTCACATCCTTGAAGTCGGCCGTTGCGCCAGGCGCTGCCGGGTTGGACGTCGTCCAGCCCGCGTTGCGTACGACTGCGCTGCGTGACACCAGCAGAAACCGGAGCCACCCAGCGCCGCGCACCGGGTTCAATCGGGCCTGGACCGCGCTGACAGGCAGCGTCCAGTCACCCACGCCTCACCTGAAGAGCGACGCCAGGCCCTGGTCCTCCGCCCTTGCCTGCGTCTCAGCTTCGTTCCAGTACTGCATGAACGCCGCCTCCCCACTCCTGCCGCCCGGAAGGTCGCCGTAAACCTGCGGTTCGCGCAGAACCCGGCTGCCACGCGCTGGCGCGCATTCTGCTTCCACCGAGCTTGGCCACACCGGGCGCTTACTGCTTGCCAGCGCCATGTAGCGGGCGACACCAATCGGAAACAGGAAAGGCGCGAGTATCCAGCGCAATGCGCCGTTGAACACTGCAAACGGAATGATGAACGCGTTCTTCAACGAAACACGCGAGGACGCAAAGATGCCAAGCGGAGGGAACGGCAGATCGTCCATCCCTTCATCCATGAAGCGGCGAATCATTTCCCAATGCGCAAGGACGACCCCCGGGCTACTGCCACCATCGGATCCGATCGACACCGTATGAACAATCTTGCCACTTTCGATGACATGCATCCGCAGGTCGTAAATGCGGACGTTGTTGGCACCGGTACCGCCATCTTCGTTGATGAAGAAGAATGCATCGTCGAACGGCACCTCAAGGTACTTCCGCGCCCCGCCGGTGAACACATAGACCTTACGGTTGGCTCGATTGAAGCGGACAGGATAGTGGGTGTACCGAAACGCATCCTTGAGCACGAGCACCTTCAGCGCCACAAGCGCGGGCACACCAAACATCACGGCCATGATGACCAGCGCCCAGAACACAGGCGCAACCTGTCCCTGTGAGCTTTGCAGGAATCCGTAAATGCCTGCGCCGCCAAGGACCACGCAGAAGACAACAAGAAACCCACCCCCAAGCACCCCCCAGCCGCGCATCAGGAAGTACCGGTCCAGATACTCCAGGCAGGTGGAATCGAGATGGATGGCGCCTTTGTTCAGTGGCTTCGGACGCGGTATCCCGGGAGATCGCAGGTTGGCGCGCGCTTCCTTCTCGGAAACTTCACGGCCCAGCTTGAAAGGGCTGACCAGCCAGCCAGTAAAACTGCTCATCGGGAGGTCCTACTTGGCTTGCAATGCGACATACGCTGCTTCCTGGTCTTCAAGTGACTCGAAACGTCCATGATCATGCGCACCAAAGGGTGTCTTGTTGATCCAGATTTCGATCTTATCATCGCGAATAAGGTTGATCAGCCACTCGCCAACAAACCCGATGATGGCCAGGACAATCATGATGATGAAGCCTATGCCAGCGGTCATCCAGCCGAACAGCACGCACACGGCAACCACAGCGCCGCCCACAGCCGTTGCGCCGAACAGGATGGCCATCGGTATGTCGCCACTCTTGGCGGCTTCATAGAACTTCCAACCATCGACGACGGCGCCAAGGAACGCCCCCACGGTTCCTACAAGCTTGCCCATCCATCCGATGACGGCCGATGTCGTCCTCAGTTCGACGGCCGCGATCCGCACCGATCGCGCCACCTGCCCATACGCAGTTCGTTCCAATCCGATAGCGGTCAACTCAATGCTCGTCCCCGCAAGCCCGAACAGGGCCGACCCGAGGCTGATGCGGCGGCGATTCTCTGGACCTTGCTTCTCGTCATCAAGTTTGGTGAAGGCATCCGCGGCATTCCAACCATCCAGCAGCAGACCCACCACACCAAAGCCAACGTCTGCCCGGATGTTGACGGATGCAAAGGAGGCTGCGCGGCTTCTGACCACGGCCCGCAACTGGTCCTCGCTCAACAGCGCCCGGTCCAGGGTCGTGATATTCGTCCCGCGCAGGGCACGCATGGTTTCATCGTCCCAGTAGACCGCCCATTGGAAGACCTTGCGACCCCGCGCATTCCGCTCACCGGTGGCGGTCCGCGCACCGGATCGTTCTGTCAGCTGCTGACGAAGATGCGTATCCACCTGCTGGCGGGCACGTGCCTTCTCGGCGGGAGACTGCCCAGCCGTCAGCGCCTCCACGATGAAGTGGGCAAGCTCGGCTTCGGACGCCCTCACAGGGAGCCGGGTGATCTGCCGGCCCGATACCGCGCCCATCAAGGCCATCATCCGGTGCTTCATGGCAATGCTGAGCGCAATATTCGCCGCGCCAACCTTGATGGTCTGCCCTGCCTTTGAAAGCCCGGTGATGAATGACCCGGCAATCTCATGCATGAAGTTGGCCACAATACCGGTGCGGGTCTGCATGTCCGCCGGATTGTTCTTCTTCCTGTCGTCCACGTGTGCGAACGCCTTCAGCACGTTGCTCCAGGCGCCCGGGTTGTTGGCCAGTTCGAGGCTCGGCCCGGCCGCAAGCTCCAGGTACTTGGCGATCGTGGTGTCGTTCAGGACCAGCGCACGCAGGGTGATATTGCGCTTTTCATCGAAACGCCCGTTGAGATCCTTCAACAGCGCAGCAGCAACCTGGTCATGACCGGTGATGCCTTCCACGCAGCGCTGGACAATGACGGTGAATGCCCCGCCACCGCCTTCGAGGCCTTCATGATGGTTGGACGACAACCAGTCACGAAGCGCATCGGACTGATACCAGCGAACGAACGACATCGCCAACGGTGTCAGCTGGCTGCTGGTGAATTCCTTGGTTTCCCGCTCCAGCTCTGCTTCGAACTTGGACACGGCCGACTCGTCGTAGTCATCCTTGTAGCGGTTCCACGCTGACACGCGCGCCTTGCGGTCCTGTTCGGCGGTCAACGACTCGGGCATCTTGATGAGTCCGGCAGCGTAGAGCTCTGCCGATGCCTTGCCCGTGATCGCCGTTGCGCGCCGCTCGCTCAGCTCGGTAGCGGCCGCCTGATCTTCGATCGCCTTCCGGATGCCCTTGATGCCCGTCGCCGCGGCCAACTTCCAATTGCGATCCTTGCCGGTTTCGAAGTCCCTCACCAACTCCCGCATCAAGGCCGACACGTCCTGGGTAAGACCGGCGGGATCGTTCAGGGCCAGCATCATTGCCGGTACCTCCGGAGACGCCTTCTTGACCCATTCCTCCATGCCCGCGACCTGCTGCTTGCAGCGGCGGAAAGCGAAGGTGGTGAAGTCATACGCCGGGTTATTGGAGACCGTCACGCCTTCAAGATTGACCTGCTTGATCATCTTTCCGGTTTTTGGATCCAGCACCATCTGCGACGTCGGCTGACTCGGGTCTCGAGGCTTTGCAACCTGCTCTTCGAACGCAAACTCACTCACCAGACGCTTGGCGTCACCCACTTCACCGGTGTGATCGGGGCGCGCCCCGCCAACCCACGCTTTCACATCGACCGCGCGCATGTGCTTCTTTCGCTCGGAGGAGAGCCGGTTGCGCTTCAGCACCTCGGGCGCCCACGGTGCCTCGCTGAAACCAAACCAAACCTTGCCGGCCCTCGAAGGGTCGGGGATGGTGACGAAGCGCGCCAGCTGCGAGGTCGCCATGCGCGCACAGGTGGGCGCGAACTCCTCCATCGGCGGCGCATCGGCGTGCACATCAAACTCAAGCAGGTAGGCATCTTCCGTGACGAAGTACCCCTTCCATTCGCCCCGCGCCTCGTTGAATACGTAAAGATAGCCCTGGCGTGCCAGTCGCAAGGTGTACTGGGCACGCGCAGCCGGCAGGACGATGTCCTTGACGCCCGCACCGAACTTTCCTTCCAGCGGCGGCATGGTGAATCCTGCCCGCACATCGGTACGCGCAAGTGAGTAGCGCAAGGGAAGAATGGGCAGACCGCGTTGGTCGCACATCTGGCATTTCTTGCTCGGATCGCAGGCCCCAAGGCCACCCGGCTGTTTGGTGTCAGTTGTTGCCACGTTCGTCCAGCTCCTCTGCATTCACTTCCATTGATTGGCCGTACTCATCCATCCATGCCGACAAGTACCCGCACTCCCCCGCGACAGCCAGATCGATCATCCTTCGCTCCACAGGCTGGTCATGCACCTGGGGAGACCTGACAAGCGAGAGGAAGGCGAAGAACTCCACATCTTCATCGGTGCTCAAGCCAAGTGCCTGAGCCCTCATCATCTCGTTGAACGCAGTCCTCCTTGATGCGTCGGTGTCCAGCACCGGGGCGCCGTCGCGCGCCAGCCTGGCGAAGACGCGATTGACCGACCCCGTCATGGACAGCGCCCGCATCTGCTCGATATCCAGGTCAAGCCGTTGCGCGGCCGCCCGCTCACTTGTACTGGCCGTCCAGCGCTCACTGCCAGGCACCGGCCAGGACCAGTGACTGATTGGGCCCAGCAGGGCGTCGACCTGGAGGGGTCGCAGGATCCAGCGAAGGTTGAGCCACACCCGCGGATCGTGCAGACGCAGCCACATCGCTTCGCCGCCGATCTTCTGCACCATCGCGCTCGCCACATGCCTGGCTACCCGCCTGGGCGAGGCCTGGCTCCGCAGCAAGCCGCAGAAGGGAGCTTTGTTGCGCGCGTTGCCATAGTTCATGGTCTGATCCAACCGATATAGACGATCATCCTCGTCCAGCTCGGCCAACGCGATCAGACGCGGCATGTGCTTTTCTTGTCCCTTCAGTGCATCCGGAACAATCGGCTCACTTGGCCAAAGCGCCACGATGTCGGCATCGATCTGCATCGGATTGATCAGCGCGAAGTCCTGGGACATGAAGAAGCGGTGGCTGAACTCCATGCATCAGCTCCCCAGCGGCACAACAGCCGCACCACTCTGCTCGGCTGCTCTCACGCGGAACTGGCACGGCCCGTGGCTTGCGGAAGGCAAGGTGGGCGCCGCAAGCTTCAACGCCTTTGCCCCCGTCCACTCCCGCTGCGTGCCCTTGAACTCCACCTTCCCGGGCGCGCCCAGCTCGATGTTGTCGCCCTCGATCCGGATGTAAGCGCCGGCCGCCGTCGCCAGCAAATGCTTGCTCGGCGCCGACAACTGCACATCGGCCTGGGTACTGGTGATCTTCACGTTGGTCTTGGCTGCCAGGATCGCCTGATTCTTGTGCGCGCGCGCACTGACCTTGCCCTGCGCGGCGTGCAGCGCAATCCCACGTTCCTGATTCGGACTTTCGGGTTTCGGCTCGGCGCCGGCGGTGTACAGCACCAGCCCACCGGCTACCGCCATCGTGATCGAGCCCTGGCTCAGCCAGTTCAGCGCCACGCCTGAGGCCAGCGTGGTGTGCGTGCCGCTGACCCAGACCTGGTCGGCCGGGGTCAGGCTCATCACGCCGGCCACGCCGCTGCCCATCAGCACCGGCTTGTCCCAGCCGGGGGCATCGCCGTCGCCGCCGCTGATGCTGCCCGCCGCGCTGCCGCTCTGGGTAGCGCGCAGGCTTTCCTGCAGCTGTTCCAGCGCGTCGTGGGCCTGCAACTTGGTCGGTTCCTCAGGCAGTTGGGCCTGCTGGTTCACTGCCGATTCGTTGAGCGATTGCAGCAGCTCGGCACTTTCCTGCAGCTGGGTCAGCGCCTGGTTGGCAGCCAACTGCGGTTCGCCAGGCTCGGTGCTGAGCAGCAGGCCTTGCCCGGCACGCAGGGACCCGAAGGCCTGCGTGGAAAGCTCTGCGCCGAAGCCGCGCTCGGTCTCGCGCACGTTGTCTTCGCCCCCCTTCAGGTGACCCAAGGTCAGCGTAGTGGCGTGTTGCGTGGTGGACAGCTGCGCACGTCCTTGGCCCGGCGTGTCATCCAGGCGCATCTGCTGGTAACCGCCCTGCCCGCCCTGGCTGTCGGCCAGCGCCTGACTTTTGAAGCCGGTGTAGACGGCGGCATGTTCATTGCCGTCGAACCACGCCGGCGCATTGCCCGTGGCGTTGGCGCCGCCGCTGGCGACCTGGTTATGGGCGGCATCGGTCTGGCCGCGGCCGTTGTAGACCGCGCCGACCACGACCGGGCGGTCGATGTCGCCCTCAAGGAAGGCCACCAGCACTTCCTGGCCGCGACGGGGCAGCACCACGCCGCCCCAGTTGTCGCCGGCCCAGGGGGTCATCACGCGCACCCAGGTCCAGGCACCGCTGTTGGCCGGGGCGTTGTCGTCGCCGCCGGGATGGGCCAAGCCGGTGCTGGAGCTGCCGCCGCGCTGCCACGGGAACTGCACCTTGATGCGGTGGTCGCGATCGGACTGCAGCGGCTCGCCGTCGCTGACCACGATGGCGCTGAGCGTGCCGGTGATCGACGGGCGCGGATGCAGGCGCGTGCCGTGGCCGTCCTCGGTCTGCGGGCGGTACACCACGTCGGCCGGAATGGCGACGAAGCGGTTGTCGTAAAAAGTGGTGGTGAGGTCCGGCGCGGTGTTGGTCACGGACAAGCCCGTCAAGGCGCCCGGCAAGCTGAGCGGCGCCTGCGCGGCCGGCCCCAACTGCTGCTCCAGCGCGTCGAACACGTCGGCCTCGAAATTGTTGCGCGCCTGGTGCTGCACCGACAGGCACAGGAAGGCGGTGCCCGCGTCCACGCCCGGATGCTGCCCCAGCTGGAACTGCGCCCCGGGGGTGAGCTGCCGCCACTTGCCCTGCCCTTCAATCGTGTGCGCGCGCACACGCAGCGCATCCAGATGCTGCTGCGCGCGCCGCTGGCCGCGGGCGTTGTCCTGCCAGCCGTACGGGCCGCAGGTGTCGGCATCTTCGCCGGTCGCCTCGTGCGCGGTCTGCGCTTCCGCGCTGGCCTGGCGCAGCTCCAGCGTGCGGTGATCCCAGGTATGCCGGGACACCTTGGTGGTGAGCCAGCGGCGCGCGGTCGACCACTGCTGCACGCTGTCATCGCGCTCGGTCACATCGCCGCGGTGGAAGCGCACCGCGCCGAGATCCTTGGCGCCATGATGGTTGTCGGCCAGCACCAGCGTGTGTGCACCAAACGACTCGCTGTCCGGGTCTGCGCCATGCTCGAACCAGTAATAGATGCCCTCTTCGGCCAGCAGGCGCTGCACGAAGGCCAGGTCGGTTTCCTGGTACTGCGTGGTCAGGCTGCGCTTGGCGTAGAGGCTGCGGTCGGTGAGGTCCCAGCGCCAGGCCGGTACCAGCCCGCTGTAGTCGGCGAACACGTTCTCGACGATGTCGACCACGCTGGCGTCATGAAATACGTAACTGTCCACGCGCTGGCCCAGGAAGGCCAACCACGGCTGCAGGCGCAGGCGATACCGCGCCAGGCCGCCGTTGCTGCCGATCCGCTCGGCCGCGGTGATCCGGCCGTGGAACGGGCGTGGGCTGCCGATGGCCTGCATCTGCAGTACGGCGGGTTGGCCCAGCAGGCCGTCCAGCGACAGGTTGGCATCGGCCGACAGTGCGATGACGTCGAACACGAAACCCACGCCATCGATCTGCTCGACGCCATTGAGCGACTCGGCCACCAGCACGTCGCTCCCCAGCGAGGTGCGCAGCTGCAGCAGGCGTTGGGCCTGCCCCGGTGCCGCAAGCGCGGCGAGTATCTTGGTTACGGAATCCATGATCCATCCCCGCATTCATTAGCCCAGTGAATTCGACTGGAGCGATCCATCGTCAACATAGATCAGCGCAAGCACCGTATATTTCACCCGGGCTGTACCCCGGGTGGGCATTGCGTCGCACACGTCACATGTCACACATTTCCAGCTGGGTGATAGCTCTCTGCGCATTGCATCGGAGAGCAGCCCGGTGCACCTGCCGCTTCTGCGGCGGGTGCACCTGAAAGCCTCTATCAGGCCGACTGCGTGATACGTTCCAGCTGCAGCTTGGCACCTTCGTTCAGCAGCAGGCGGTAGTCGCGGCCGCCAGCGGTGATTGAGACTTCACGGGCATTGCTGACCAGCTGGTTGGCCTTGCCCTGCGCGGGTGCGTGGGTCTGGATGCGCCAGGCGCCACGGCTGATCTGTGCGGCCAGGTTACGGGCATCCTGGCGGGCATCGGCGGCGGCACCGTGCAGCAGCTCGACGATGTGCTCCGGGCGCAGGCGGTTCCAGGCGCGCACGTTGTTGGTGTCGCGGGCCAGGCCCAGTTCCAGGCTGCCACAGTTGGCAATGGCCTTGGCGCGGTTGAATCCGTAGAAATCCATATTCGTATCTCCTTTCCAGTCGACAATCAGGACAGCTTGTATTTGAAGGCGCCGTTCTTCCCTGCGGTCACCTTGATGGTGTTGATCCGGTTCCCCTCGGCCATCGCCGCCAGGACGCTTTCCGCGACCTCCGGCAGCAGCGTACCGTTGAGGATGTGATCAACATTGCGTGCACCGGAATCCACCTCGGTGCAACGCGACAGCACGGCCTCGACCAGGCTGTCGTCCCACAAGAACGTGGCCTTGTGGTTACCCGCCACTCGGTCGCGGATGCGGCCGAGCTTGAGCGCGATGATCTGGGCCAGCACGTCGTCGTTGATCGGGAAGTACGGCACGACTTTCATGCGGCCCAGGAACGCGGGCTTGAAACTCTTCATCAACACCGGGCGCAGGGCTTCACCCAGTGCGTCGGCAGTGGGGATCTCCTCGGCCGGCTTGTTCAGGCAGGCCTGCATGATCTGCGACGAGCCGATGTTGGAGGTCAGGATGATCAGCGTATTGCGGAAGTCGATCTCGCGGCCTTCGGCATCGTCCATCTGGCCCTTGTCGAACACCTGGAAGAACATCTCCAGCACGTCCGGGTGGGCCTTTTCCACTTCATCCAGCAGGACCACGCTGTACGGGTTGCGGCGGACCGCTTCGGTCAGCACGCCACCTTCGCCGTAGCCCACATACCCCGGGGGTGAGCCCTTGAGGCCGGAAACGCTGTGCGCTTCCTGGTACTCGCTCATGTTGATGGTGATCAGCTTGCGCTCGCCGCCGTACAGGATGTCGGCCAGCGCCAGTGCGGTCTCGGTCTTGCCCACGCCGGACGGGCCGACGAACATGAACACACCGCGCGGCTTGTTCGGGTCTTCCAGCTTGGCCGTGGCGGTACGCACGCGCTGGGCGATGGCCTCCAGCGCGTGGTCCTGGCCGATCACACGGTCGACCAGCAGGGTGCCCAAGGTGCGCACCGTGCGGATCTCGTCCTTGACCATCCGGCCCAGCGGGACGCCGGTCCAGGCCGAGACGATTTCGGCCACCACGCCGCCATCCACCTGCAGCGGCACCATCGGGGTGTCGCCCTGCAGCTGGCCCAGTTCGGCCAGCAGGCGGTCCAGCTCGGCCTGCTGCGGCGACACTGCGGCGGCGGCGGCCTTCTTGCCACGCGCCGCAGGCTTCTCGGCGGCGACGGTGTCAGCCGGGGCTGCCTCACTGCCAGCCGCTTCGACACCACCGTTCTCCATCTGCTGGCGCAGCTGGCGGATCTGGTCGGCCAGGGCACGCTCCAGCGAGAGGCGCTCTTCATTGGTGGCCAGCACGGCCCGGGCATCGGCCTGCAGCTGCTGCAGTTCGCCCAGACGCTCGGCATGGTGGTTGGCGCCGCCGGCGGTTTCGCGCTGCAGCGCGGCCAGCTCGGCGTCCAGGCGATCCAGGTGCTTGCGGGTGTCTTCGATGATCGCCGGGGTGGCGCTCTGGCCGAGTGCCACCTTCGCGCAGGCGGTGTCGAGCACGCTGACCGCCTTGTCAGGCAGCTGGCGGCCGCTGATGTAGCGGTGCGACAGGCGCACCGCTTCGGTAACGGCCTCGTCCATCACGCGAATGTTGAAGTGCGCTTCCATCAGGCCGACCATGCCGCGCAACATCGCGGCGGCCAGGGCTTCGGTGGGTTCTTCCACCTTGACCACCTGGAAGCGACGCGCCAACGCGGCGTCCTTCTCAAAGTACTTCTTGTATTCGCTCCAGGTGGTGGCCGCGATGGTGCGCAGCTCGCCACGGGCCAGGGCCGGCTTGAGCAGGTTGGCGGCGTCATTCTGGCCTGCCGTGCCACCGGCACCGATCATGGTGTGGGCTTCGTCGATGAACAGGATGATCGGGTGCGGGCTCTTCTTGACCTCGTCGATCACGTTCTTCAGGCGGTTCTCGAACTCGCCCTTGACGCTGGCACCGGCCTGCAGCAGGCCCATGTCCAAGGTATGCAGTTCCACGCCCAGCAGCACGTCGGGCACGTCCTTGTCGGCGATGCGGCGGGCCAGCCCTTCCACTACGGCGGTCTTGCCGACGCCGGCCTCACCGGTGAGGATCGGGTTGTTCTGACGGCGACGCATCAGGATGTCGATCACCTGGCGGATCTCGCCATCGCGACCGATCACCGGGTCGATGCGACCTTCGCGGGCACGCTCGGTCAGGTTGGTGGTGAACTGGTCCAGCGCCGGCGTCTTGGACAGCCCGCCCTTGCCCCCGTCCACGGCCGCGGCGGTCTCGCCACCGAGGTCACCCTCGCCTGCGCCGGCATCGGCGTTGCGCACGGTCTGGGTGGCTTCCTGCGAGCCCTCGGTGAGCTTGGCGAAGTCGTGCTTGAGCTCGTCCAGCTTGAAGCGCACGAACAGCTTGGAGCCGCGGTAGGCCAGCTGCGACAGCTCCGGTTCGGTCATCAGCGCCAGCAGCAGGTGGCCGCTGCGGATGCGGCTGGTTTCCGAATCCAGCGAGGCGATCAGCCAGGCGTGTTCGAACAGCTTGGGAATGTGCTGGGAAAACACCGGGGTGCGGCCGTTGCCGGTCTTGAACTGGCTGATCTCGTCGGACAGGTCGCGTTCCAGCGCATCGGGCGAGATGCCGCAGCGGCGGGCAATCAACACGAAATCGCTGTGCGGCTGCTCCAGCAGCGCCAGGAACAGGTGCTCCAGATCAACCTCGTAGTTGCCGCGCGACATGCACAGGTTGGCGGCACGCTCGGCGGCCAGACGGCAGGTATCGTCCAGCTTGCTGATCAGGGTCTTGAGATTGATGCTCATGCGGGAAAACGCGCTCCTTGCTGAAACCTGTTGATGAAGGGCAGCGGCCGGTCAGCCCTGCCCCGACCTGTTCATTGCAGTGTATGGATGCCGTAGGTGGTGTCCGACCGCGGGCCGTCGGCGGCACGCGAGCACATGTAACTGTCCCAGCCCAGCCGCGCGCCGACGCCGGCACCCAGCCCGGCGCCGCGCACGTCTTCCTGACGCAGCACCAACCGCACTTCGTATTCCAGCGTGCCGCCAGTCAGCAGCGACAGCCACTTGGCCAGCGCCTGCTCGGCGCTGCCGCCGGGCAGGAAATCATCGAACTGCTCCCGTCGCAGCGGGCCGATGCTCAGGCGCATGCGCAGGTCGCGCTGCCAGACCCGGTCGCCGGCCAGCGCACTGGCGCCGAGCGTGGCGTTGGCCTGGCCCAGGCGCGTGGACTGCCCGGCCGGCACCCGGTACCAGGCACCGACGAACTGCTCCAGCGCCAGCGGCACCTGGAAGTAGTCGGCCAGCACCCGCTGCATCAGCGCCGCCGACACCGGGCGTTGCCGCACCGCGCCGGCGTAGTAGGCAAAGGCCTGGTCGAACACGTCGCCGTGCCCATCCACCAGCCGGTCGCGCAGTTCGTTCATGCCCATGCCGAACAGCGACATGATCAACGGCAGGAAGCGCTCGCGACGATCGATCTCGTACTGCAGGGCCAACCGGTGCTTCTTCCACGCCGCGTAATGCAGCGACACCGCACGCGTGGAGAAGATGTCCAGGAACGCACGTGCGGTGCGGTCGCGGTCGTACAGCTCGCGGATCTGCAGGGTTTCGGTGTAATGCAGCGGCAAGGCACCAGAGGTACCCAGCAAGCCCATGAAGTGCGGGGTCAGGTGCACCTCGGCCAGGGTCTCGTGCTCGAGCGCGTGGTCGATCGCTGCGGCGTCTTCCAGCTTGTCACCCTTGAGGCTGTACGCCACGCATTCCGAGCTCAACTCGGTGGCCGGGAAACCCAGCGACAACGGGTTGCGGAACCGCACCCGCATGGGCACGGCCTGGCCTGCCTTCACGCCCTGGCGCTGGAACACCTGCTCCAACAACCGCGCCGCCTGGAAGAACTCGAAGCGGTGCGGTTCGGCGAGCAGTTGCTGGGCTACGCCAAGATCGATTCGCCGCTTCGCGCCGGGCATCGGACGATCTCCTCACCACTGTCGCTGGAAACCAGCACCAGCCGGGTGAAACTGTTGGCATGCACGTACAGTGCAAAAAAGTGATCCATCACCTGGGCAAACGCGGCAATGCCGGCGCCCACGAAATGGTTCTCGTTGATGGTCAGGCGGATCTCCAGCCCGCGTACGACCGAGGCAAACTGCTTGCCGGACATCCAGCTGGTCACCGGGTGCTGCTCCAACGCCAGGATGCCGTCGATCTGCCGGGCCGACACGTTGTTGCCGGACAAGTCGTACAGCCGCAGCATCTCCTTCAGCGCGGTCAGCCCGCTGCCGGTCAGCGACAGCTGGTTCAACGACAGGTGCGAAATCAGGCGCCACTGGGCGTTCTTGCCCTGGCGGAAGCGCAACGGCCGGGTCGGTTTGCGCAGCAGGCTGATGGCCCGCGCGGGCGTGCCGCCTTCCAGGGTGAGATCGCCGCCGGCCACGCCATGGGCAAGGTGGCTGGGCAGGTCCCGGTTGCTGCAGGTCAGCTCCAGGCTGACGGTGTCGGTCTGCGGCAGGGTCGGGTTGAAGGCCAGGTCGACGAAGCTGATCTCGGTTTCAAAGCCCGGGCTTTGCCGCGCGATGTCCTCGTCGCGACGCGACACCCAGTACTGGCCGGTGCGGTCCGGGTCTTCGCCGTGGTGCAGCGAATAGAACGGACGGAACGCCTGGATCACTTCGCCCTGTGGCGTCTGCCGGATGCGGTGCACCGAGTCGATCGAGTACACCTCGTAGGCAAACGCACGCCGCGCGTCGGCCAGCACCGCGTAGCTGACCGTGCGATGGGTCACGCGGATCGGCTCGCCCGGCTGGGTGAACAGGTTGACGATCGGGGTGCAGCCCAGGCGCACGTTGCTGGCGCTCAGATCCTCCAGCACCAATTGGTTGCCGCGCTCGGGGGCGCTGGCCTGCAGGATCAGGTGCAGGGTGAAGCTGCGGCTGGCGCCGGCGGTGACCGGCTTGAGCAGCAGGTCGACGAAGCCGAATTTTTCCGGGTAGGCAAACAACTCGGTGAGCAGGCGATAGGCCGGGTGCGAGCGCGCCGGGAAGTCGACCAGCGATTCGTCCTCGCTGAAGCCGACCTGGCGCAGCGGCACCTCGTCCAGGCGGCGCCAGCGGCCGCTGTTGTCGGCCTCTACATAGGCCACCTTGACCCCGAGCGCCATGGCATCGCGCAGCGACGCACGCAGCGAGGGCTCGCCGTCCAGGAACAGGCGCAGGGCATCGGTACCCAGCGTATCGAAGCTGGCCTGGTCGGACATCAGGCGGAAACTGAGCGACACCTGCGCGCCGCTGCCGGCCGGCAGGCTGGTGGCCATCGGCGCTTCGGCCACACCGCGGTAGACCGCCGACTGCACCGCGATCGGTGCCAGGACCACGTCGAAGGCGGTACGGAAACGGCAGGACACGCCGCGCACCGGGCGCGACTGCAGGGCCGTGCCGCGCGCCACGGTGATCGGCGCGCTCAACTTGGACGACACCCCGTCCATGTCGAAATGGGCGATCGAGCACGACGGGAACGGCCGCAGGTAGTGCGGATACAGGACGTCCAGCAGGGCGTCGGTGAATTCGGGGTAATCGTCTTCGATGCGCTTGGAAACGCGTGCGCTGAGCAGCGCGAAGGCTTCGATCAGGCGCTCGACATGCGGATCCTGGCTGCCTTCGGCATTGAGCTGAAGGCGACCGGCAATCTTGGGGTAGCGATCGGCGAACTCGCGGCCGTAGCGGCGCAGGTAAGCCAGTTCGCGTTCGTAATAGGGCAGCAGATCCTGCATGTCAGCTGGTCGCCTGCTGGCGACGCGTACGGCTGACCTGGTACTGCAGGGTCGACGGCTGCAGCATCGCATCGAAGCTGACCGGCTCGCGGGCCGGCTCCAGATCGAGCAATGCGTTGATGGTGAAGTGCAGGCCGCCACCGAACTGCGAGCCAACCTCCAGGCTGACCCCCACGTTCTTCAAACGGCGCTCGTGCCGGGCCACGGCCTGCTCCAGCGAGCGGCAGATGGCGGCGCGGTCATAGGCGTTGGCGAGGCTCATCGCGGAAAAATCCGCCAGGCCATAGGTCAGCAGCGACTGCTTGCAGTTCGGGAACTCGGCCATGTCTTCTTCCTGGAACGCTGCACGGGAATTGAGCAGGCCTTCCAGGTCGCGGGCGATCGATTCCTTGTACTGGTCCAGCGATATGGACTTGAACACATGCCCTCCCCCATTGGACTTGGGGGCATCGTCAAACAGTTTCTCGAGCAAGCTGGGTTCGAGTCCCTTCATTGGTCATTCCGGTCTGTCTGCGTCCCTGCATCATGCAGAGGGGCAACACGCGCTGCGGCCGTTCCTGGCCACTCCCGATGTACTGCCAGGTGATTTCAGACTGCGATGGCGCACAAGGCGCCATCGCAGCGACACTACATCAAACGGCGTAGTTCGGAATGTTCTTGGTTGCACTCCACTGCGCCACGGCCTTGCCACCAACGCCGCCTTCCGGCTTCTGCTGCTGGTAGGTCCACTTGATCGCACCAAAGCTCAACTGAATCACTTCCTGCGGCATCCCCTCGGAATCAACCGTGGTGGTGACGCGGTGAACCAGGACGTTCAGCAGCTCGACCGTGTAGTAATTGATCGCGTTGCCGTCCTTGTCAGCGCGCATGAATTCAATGCGAGCCTTCGGGAAGGTGGTGCCATTGCTGGCCGCCTGGTTCAGGGCAGTGGTGGCGAGATCGATCGTCTTGGTGATTTCGATCGGCGACAGATTCACACGAGCTGCGGTGGTGCCACCCGAGGTCGACGCAGTGGCCGAACGCGGCTGCAGCAGATCCTGCGAGAAGGACTGGATTTCAATCCAATCCTTGTGCTTGTCGTCGTGGGACTCGCCCTTGATGGTGTCGATAGAGAGGAAAGCGTGCTGCATATCTGGTCTCCTAAGTTCCGGTCTTCCGTGAGATTGGGTGCCGGGATCGCTCCCGGCGGTTCAGGGGGGTTTAACCCTCTTGGAAAAACGTCGCTGCAATCAGGGCATCCGCCCCTTGGCGCTACAGCAACATCAATGCGTTACGACTTTTTTGCAGTTGCCGGCAATTCGGCAACCAATCGCAACGAAACAGACAGCTCATCGAGCTGGAAATGCGGCCTGATGAAGGCCACAGCGCGGTAGACACCGGGTTTCCCCGGTACTTCCGAAACGTTCACAGCGGCTTCGCGCAGCGGGTACTGGGCCTTGGCTTCCTGGGAGGCGTTGTCGTCCAGCAGTACGTACTGCGAGATCCAACGGTTCAGGAACTCCTCGACGTTGCCCGCCGACGCGAAGCTGCCAATCTTCTCGCGCATCATCGCCTTCAGGTAATGGGCGATACGCGAGACGGCGAACATGTACTGCAACTGGGCAGACAGGATCGCATTGGCATTGGCCGAATCGGTGTTGTACTTCTTCGGCTTCTGTGCCGACTGGGCGCCGAAGAACGCGGCGTAGTCGGTATTCTTGCAGTGGACCAGCGGAATGAAACCGAGGTCACTGAGTTCTTTTTCGCGGCGATCGGTGATCGCCACTTCGGTCGGGCACTTCAGTGCCACTTCACCGTCGTCGGTGCGGAAGGTGTGGGTGGGCAGGTCCTCGACCAGGCCACCGCCTTCGACGCCGCGGATGGCCGCACACCAGCCGTAATCCTCGAACGCGTGGGTGAGACGCGCGGCCATCGCATAGGCCGTGTTGCACCACAGGAACTTGCTGTGGTCGGCGGCGTCCACTTCCTCGACGAAGTTGAAGCCTTCGACCGTGGTGCCATCCTTCGGGTTGTACGGCAGGCGACCCAGGAAGCGCGGCAGGGTCAGGCCGACGTAGCGGCTGTCCTCGCTTTCACGGAACGACTTCCACTTGGCGTATTCGACCGTGTCGAAGATCTTCGCCATGTCGCGCGGCTTGCCCAGATCGGTGAAGGTCTCCAGGCCGAACATGCCCTCGGACGCAGCCGAAATGAACGGCGCATGGGCGGCAGCAGCCACGTGCGACATCTGCTCGACGAAGTACATGTCTTCCGGCTGGCGGCCGATGAAATAGTCACCGACCAGCGCACCGAACGGCGCACCACCGAAGGTGCCGAATTCTTCTTCGTAGACCTTCTTGAACAGCGCGCTCTGATCGAAGTCGATCGCCGACTTGAAGTCCTTGACCAGGTCCTTCTTCGGCGCGTTGAAGACCTTGATCTTCATGTTCGGGCCGGTGGAGGTCTGCTGGCACAGGTAATGCAGGCCGCGCCAGGTGCTTTCCAGCTGCTGGAACTGCGGGGCATGCATGACCGCGCTGAGCTGCTCGGAGATGATCCGGTCGATCTCGGCGATGCGCGCATCCAGGGTCAGGTTGAGGTTGTCGGACACCACCACGGTGCCCTCCAATACTTCCTTGGCCAGCTCGGAAATGATGTCCTTGGCACGCTGGTGCTCGGTCTCGGACTTGGCGACCTTGCTCTTCTCGACAATCTGGTCGAGCAGGCCGATTTCCTCGACGGCTGCGGCCGACTGTTCGGCTACACCGGTAGCTTCTGCTGCCATGGCTTATTGCTCCTTGCCCGTGCCCAGCTTCTTGAGCTGTTCGGTGTTGTTCAGGACATCGGTCAGCAGGTCTTCGAGCTTCTCGTTGCCGGCCAGCTTGTTGCGCAGGTCGGCCAGCTTGGTGCGCGATTCCAGCAGCTTGCGCAGCGGTTCGATCTGGTCGACCACCGATTCGGGGCGGAAATCGTCGATCGAGTTGAACTTCAACTCGACGCCGAACTCGCCGCCGCCATCACTGATCTTGTTGGCGACGCGATAGACCGCGCGCGGGGCGACGCCTTCCATCACTTCGTCGAAATTGTCCAGGTCGACGTTGACGAACTTGCGGTCCTTGACCTTGGGCAACGGCTGTTCCGGGTTGCCGCTCAGGTCACCGAGCACGCCCACCACGAACGGCAGCTCCTTCTGTTCGATCGCATCACCCTTTTCCACGTCGTAGGTCAACTGCACGCGCGGGGGGCGGATCTTCTGGAGCCGCTTCTGAATACTGTCCTTCTTCGCCATCGGTGTCTCCTGACTGGGGGCGTTACTGCGTGCGGATCAGTTGCCGCCGAGGTTCTGGAAGGGATCGCCGCCGTTGGACGACGCCGGACGTGCAGCGGGCGCGGCAGCAGGTGCGGCAGCGGCGGGCGCGGCAGTACGACGCGTCCGACGGGCCGGCGCGCGCGGCTTCGGCTTGGGATCTTCAAGCACGGCATCGCCCATGGTCTTGCGCAGCGTGTCGGCCAGGGTCTTGGCTTCCTTGCGCGCAGTTTCCGATGCCAATGCGCCGCGGCCCTGCAGGCGCGTCAGCGAGGTGTTGGCGATGCGGAAGCCGGCCACGGTGATGACGCCATCGGCCACCAGGTCATCCGGATCGCGCTGCAGCACCTCTTCGGCGGCAACGATGGCACGTGCGTACTGGCCCTGGTCGAACTGCAGCTGCGCGATGCGCACCCACGGTTCCTTGCGGGTCGGATCGGCGCGCGCGGCGTCTTCAAAGCTCTTGATGGCGGCTTCCGAACCCACCGTGGTGACCTGCGTCTCCGCCGTGGTCATCGTTGCATCGTACGGAGGCACCGCGCCCTTCTTCGGCGCCGACGAACAGGCCGCCAGACCAGACAGCAGTGCCATTGCCAACAACGGCCGATAGACAGCCTTCCCCATTACCTTCACTTTCATGCCAATCCCTCATGGAAACTTCTAAAGGTGAGTCCGGTCCCCGCCGATACAACACACGGGATTCCCTTCCCTTACCGCCGCAAGTGTACAACTGCAAATACGCAGGGGTATAGTGAAGCGCATAGAGTGTTTCAATGCAACGTTGCCGTTTTTCACACTGTCTTCCGCGATCTTGACGTACATGCGGCTTCGCAACGTCCCGCTGATCACCATCCCCAACCCTCCGTCCGAGAATGCATGAAACCCCTCATGAGCCGAAATTTCTGCTTAGGGCGTCACACTCTTATATGTCTTGTCACGGCGATGTCATTGTCATTGACCGGCTGCGCGAGCGGCGGGCTGGGCAAGGCCATGGACAAGACACTGCAGGCGGTCGGGATCCGTGATGCGCAACCGGAGGCACCGCCGGTGGTTCCCCTGCGGCTGCTGGCTGGCATCAACCTCAACGCCGGCAACGACAAGCGCGCCACTGCCGCAGTGGTGAAGGTCTACCACCTGCGCAGTGCACAGCGCTTCGAGCAGGCGCCCTTCAATGCGTTCCTCGACCAGAGTGGCGAACAGGCCGCGCTGGGTGCAGACCTGTTGTCGGTCAACGAGATCGTGCTGACCCCAGGCAATCGCCAGGAGCTCAAGGAACAGCTGAGTGAAGGGACCGCGGTGCTCGGTGTGGTCGCCCTGTTCCGCGCACCGGCCGAAGGCCGCTGGCGGTTCGCGTTCGACGGCAAGCACAAGAACCTGGCCAACGAAGGTATTACGGTGGGAATCCATGCCTGCGCACTGACGACTGACAGCCAGGCCCTGGTCACACGTGTGTCAGGGGACCCGGGCAGTCTCGCTTCCGTGCGCTGCGTCTCTCCTCGTTGAAGATGCCTGCATTCTGACGTCAGAATCCCGGCATGCGGTAGTATTGTTGAGTAGCCGGGCATCGAAAACGTGATGCATCTCGCACTTTCACATTCCTGTCTTGGGAGTGTGTGTGGAAACCTAGTGTGTATCGGGCGGGGTTGGCCCGAGATTTCCAAGGATTGAAATGTGGCATATGTAAGCAGGATGTCCAAAGTTCTCTGGGGTGAAGGCCTGTTCCTGAGGCCCCAGCATTTCCAGCGCCAGGATGCTTATCACGAGGCGCGTCTGCAGGACCTGTCACTCACGCTGCACCCCTATGCCTGGGGTTGCCGTCGCGTGCGTTTCGATCCGCAGGCACTCGGCAGCGGCACGCTGCGTCCGCTGGACATTTCGGCCGTGTTTCCCGATGGCGAGAGCTACGACGCGCCAGTGCACGACGCACTGCCCGATGCGCTCTCGCTGAAGGACCTGCCGCCCGGCGTGCAGTCCACGGTGATCCACCTCGCACTGCCGTTGCTGCGCGATGACGGCGACAACTGCGCCGATGCCGAGTCGAGCCAGCTGGCCCGCTATCGCCAGATCAATCGCGGCGCCAACGACCTCTACACCGACGCGGTGGAGGCCGAACTCGGCTTCCTCGGCAAGGCGGTGAAGCTGCTGACCGACGAGAACCCGCGCGATCCGTATTCCACCGTGGCACTGGCGCGCATCCGCCGCACCTCTACCGGCGGGTTCGAGCTCGACGACGAGTTCATCCCGCCGTGCGCACACCTGGAAGCCTCGCCGACCCTGCATCGGGAACTGCGCGGCATCCTCGATTCGCTGCAGGCCAAGGTGGACGCGCTGTACGGCCTGCACCGCGAACCATCGAAGAACATCATCGAGTTCCGCTCGGGCGACATCGCCTCGTTCTGGCTGCTGCACACGATCAACTCGTCGTTCAGTTCGCTGGCGCACCTGTACCACCATCCGCAGCTGCACCCCGAACGCCTGCACCAGGAACTGCTGCGCATGGCCGGGGCGATGCTGACGTTCTCCAATGCGTATGCGCTCAACGATCTGCCGCGCTACCTGCACGCGCAGCCCGAAGCCGGCTTCCGGCAGCTGTTCGAGATCATCCGCACGCTGCTGGACACGGTGATTTCGGCGCGTTACTTCAAGATCGCGCTCAACGAGGTCAAGCCGTCCTACCATCTGGGCCGGCTGGACTCGCAGCGCATCGATGGCGATGCCTCGTTCTACCTGGCGGTGTCGGCCGACGTGCCGGCGCAGGAGCTGGTGCAGACGGTGCCGGTGCGCTTCAAGATCGGCGCCCCCGACGACGTGGAAAAGTGCGTGCTGTCGGCGCTGCCCGGCGTCAAGCTCACCCACGCCAACCAGGTGCCGGCCGCCATCCCGGTGCGCCCGGGCAGTCACTACTTCGAGCTGGATACGCGCGGCGCACTCTATGAGCGCATGCTCAAGTCGCAGTCGCTGATGGTGTACGTGCCGTCCGGTATTGCCGACCTCAAAATGGAACTTGTCGCGGTGACCTCATGATGAATTCGCCCCTGCCCCCTACCCCGGGCCCGATGCCCTCGCTGAGCTCGCATGGCGGCCTGGCCGCGCCTGCCCCGCAGGCGGCCAACCCGCAGAGCCTGCAGGACCTGATGGCCGATGGCTTCTACCTGCTGCTGTTGCTCAAGCGTGGGCAGCTGCCCTCCGACGGCGAAGCGTTCGTGTCCACCGTGCAGAAGTTCCTGGACGGCGTCGAGCGCAACGCCAACCGCATGGGCATCGCCTCCGAAGACGTCTACGCAGCCAAGTACGCGTTCTGCGCCGCGGTGGACGAAGCGATCCTGTCGCAGCCGTCGTCGCTGCATGAGTCCTGGGAGCGCAATCCGCTGCAGCTGCGCCTGTTCGGCGAGCACTTGGCCGGTGAGCACTTCTTCGACCGGCTTGAAGAATTGCGTCGCCAGGGCGCCCCGCGCCTGCCGTCGCTGGAGGTGTACCACTTCTGCCTGCTGATGGGCTTCGAGGGCAAGTACCGCCTGGAAGGCACCGAGAAGCTCGGCTACCTCACCGCACGCCTGGGCGATGAGATCGTGTACCTCAAGGGCAAGCGCCACGGCTTCGCGCCGCATGCACTGCCGCCGGACAACGTGCGCCACAGTCTGCGCCGTGTGGTGCCGCTGTGGATGCCTGCAGCCCTGGTGGCCGGGTTCGGCCTGCTCGGCTTCTTCGGCCTGCGCTTCTATCTGGGTCACGAAACCCAACAGCGGATGGCGGCATACAACGATGTGGTGCAGATGCCGCAGCGCACGGCGCACATCACCATCACGCTGCCCTGAGCCGGACAGGGTCGCCGGCCCGTGGCCCGGCGACCTTGCGCTGCTCCACCGGGGCAGCAAGCAGTTTTCAGCGCATGACGGTCCGTGTCGACCTCATGCGGATGCGCACAGGAACGTGCGCATCTTCGCCCATCTTCCAAGAAGCCTGACGACGATATGGACATCTCCCGCTCAACGGCGCTTGCCGCGCTCGCCTCTCCTTCGCAGCAGGCACGCCTGATCCAGCTGCAGGGCCCTGCCCCAGGCCTGGTCGTGGAGCGTTTCGAGGGCCAGGAATCGGTCTGTGGCAGCACCCGCTTCGAGATCGACTGCCTGTCCACCGATGCGTTCCTGGACATGGACCCGTGGCTGGAGCAGCCGCTGACCCTGCAGCTGCGGCAAGCCGACGGCGGCCTGCGTCAGTGGCATGGGCTGTGTACCGAGGTGGCCCAGCTGGGCAGCGACGGTGGCCTGGCCCGCTACCGGCTTACCCTGGAGCCGTGGACGGCGCTGCTGGAGCTGCGCCGCAACGCGGTGATCTTCCAGGAACTGGACACCCGCACCATCTGCGAGCAGATCTTCGGCGACTACCCGCAGGCCGTGTTCCGCTTCGACGTACAGTCCACCCTGCCCGCCCGCGCCATCACCACCCAGTACCGCGAAAGCGACTGGGGCTTTGTGACCCGGCTGCTGGCCGAGGCCGGCCTGGCCTGGCGGATCGAGCAGACCCAAGGCGATACCGCCGCGCACACGCTGGTGGTGTTCGAGCCCGGCGCCGAACTGACCGATCTGGGCGCACAGCGCTTCCATCGCGCCGACATGGCCGAGGCACTCGATGGCATCACCGCGTTTGCCGAGCAGCGCCAGCTGGTGCCCAACGCCAGCAGTGTGGCCAGCTGGCACAGCGAGCAGCTGCAGGCGGTGAGCGGCCAGAGCCAGGCCGAGGCCGGCGAGCTGCCGGCGCTGGAAGTCTATGTGCAGCCGCGTGCCGGCCGCTTCGGCAAGGGCGCCTCGGCCGACGATGAGGCCCAGGCCCGGCTGGATGCGCTGCGCGTACCGATGACCCTGTTCCAGGGCAGCGGCAGCGTGCGCGTGCTGGCCGCCGGCAACCGCTTCACCCTCACCCAGCACCCGCAGCACCAGGGCCAGACCTTCCAGCTGTTGGCGGTAGCGCATGTGGCCGTCAATAACCTGGGCCACGGCATCGTTGAACTGCTTGGCGAATCCGCCCTGGAGAACGGCAGCTACCGCAACCGCTTCCTGGCCGCGCCCAGCGACGCCCCGATCCGCGCCTTGCCGCAGGACCGCCCGACCCTGCACGGCCCGCAGACCGCCCGCGTGGTGGGCGTGGCCGACAGCGTGGTCACACCCAATCGCGAGCACCAGGTGCGCATCCAGTTTAGCTGGCAGCGCGGCACCGCGCCCAACCCGGGCGGGCTGACCGACACCGGCAGCAAACTCACCGGGCATGCCCCGGGCGACCAGACCAGCGGCAGCTGGGTGCCGGTGGCCGAGTGGGTGGCCGGGCCGAACTGGGGCACGCATTTCCTGCCGCGTATCGGCAGCGAGGTGCTGGTGGAGTTCCTGCATGGGGACATCGACCAGCCGCGCATCACCGGCCAGCTCTACAACGGCGAGGTCGCCCCACCCTTTGGCGGCGGCATCGACGAGAAGGCCCAGCACCCTGGCGTGCTCAGCGGCCTGCATACGCAGTCCCATGACGGTGGCGGCACCCAGCAGTGGGTGATCGATGACACCCCCGGGCAGCTGCGCACGCGCCTGCAGACCTCGCTGGCCGACAGCCGGCTGGAGCTGGGCTACCTGATCGAACATGGCGACACCCGTCGCGGCGCACTGCGCGGCCAGGGCTTCGAGCTGGCCACCCAGGGCTGGGGCAATGTGCACGCGGCCAAGGGCCTGCTGATCTCCACCACCGCGCGCAGCAATGGCGCCTCCACGGTGCTGGACAGCAACGAGGCTGTCGCCCAGCTCAAGGGCGCCGAGCGCAGCCTGGAAGGCATGCACGACACCCTGCAGCAGCAGAACGTACCGGCCCTGACGGCGCTGAAAAGCACCACCCAGCTGCGCGAGAAGATCGATCCGCAGGTGGACGGCAAGTACGACGGCGAGGTCAACGGCCAGTCTGCAATGAAGCCCGATGATGGCCGCACCCCGGGCAGCAACCCGGTGGAGCGCTTTGCCGCGGCCCTGCTGCTGGCCGAGTCGCCCGAGCAGATCATCTGGACCACCCCGGCCAGTGCGGTGGCCTACGCCGGGCAGAACCTGCAGATGACCGTGCAGCAGGACCTGCACATCAGCGCCGGTGAAACCGTGTCGACGGTGTCCGGCGAGCACACCGCGCTGTTTACGCAGGACGGCCCGATCAAGGTGATCGCGGCCAACGGGCCGGTCAGCCTGCAGGCGCACACCGGCGAGCTCGAACTGCTGGCCGACCAGGCCATCACCATCACCGCCACCGACGACCGCATCGACGTGCTGGCCCAGCAGAAAGTGGTGCTGCAGGCCGGCAACAGCGCGATCACGCTGGAGGGTGGGGACATCACCTTCAGCTGTCCCGGCACGTTTACCGTCAAGGCCGGGCAGCATCCGTTCCTGGGCGGTGCCAAGGATGAAGCATTCCTCCCCCCGCTTCCCAGCGGCGCGCAGGAAGCCACGCACTGGATAGCACTCAATTACATGGACGTTGACACGATGCAGGCACTGGCAGGGACGCCATACGAGATCCACTTCGAAGACGGATCTACGATTCAGGGCAAGCTGGACGCAGAGGGCAAGGCGCATCACGGCCCGATACCCGAAAAGAAGGTCGCGAAAGTCATCTACGAGCCACGCGATCCGACACGGGACACTGCCTGGCCCGACCTGGAGCTGATTGCCAACCTGCAGGGCAATACGCATGGCTGATTCAGGTCACGATCGCCCGAACGAAGCAGCCCCGGTTACCCTTCAGCAGTTGCGGGAAGCGCTGGCCTTCGTCACCGAGCAGTACAAGAACGTCACTGACGGCTCCAAGAACGTAGTCGAATGGCTGTGGGAAGCCATCCAGGGCGACTTCAACCAGGAGCGCACTACAGGTCAGATCGCCTTCGACACCGCGATCTCCATGATTCCGGGCGTTGATCAGGTCTGTGACGTCCGTGATGTCGTTGCCAACTGCAAACAGATCAATGACGACACCAGCAACACCTGGGCGTGGGTTGGACTGGTACTGACCCTTGTTGGTCTGATCCCCACTGTGGGTTCGCTCCTCAAGGGCGTTCTCAAGATCTTCTTCATCTACGTGCGCCGCGCCGGTCTGAATCACGTGGCACGTGCAGTCGACGAGGCGATGGATTGGGTAATTACCTTCCTGCGCCGACGCGAGGTGATGAAATACTGGAAGGCGCTGAAATGGGATCGCCTGTTCCATGAACTGGCCAACCAGACCCGCGTGGTACGCGCCCTGGTCAGCCCAAAGATCCTGCTCGATGCATTCGACCGCGCCATCAAGCTGATGGACAACCTCCTGGGCTATGCCAAGCACATCCCTGTGGTTGGTCCCGCTGCACAGGAGACGCTCAAGCTGGTGAACAACGTTCGCAGCTTGGCAAGAAGAAAGATCACCGAGTTCACCGCTCCCGCGCTGAGGACTCTGGATGAGATCATTCGGCGATTGGAATTCGAGGACTTCCTTCAACGTCGAAGCGTCCTCGATGCCGGCAACGTACATTTCACCGGAACCCTGCCTGAGACACACGCGGCGACACTGATGCGTCGCGTCCACCCGCAACCGTCCTGGCTGAGTGCAGGAAGGCCGACGAAGAACATCCGACTCACTGCCAAGGCCGAAAGGCCTCGCGTTGAAATAAAAGAGAAGGATGGCTACCCCCTTCTAACCGATAACCAGATCGAGAGCTTTACGCGCTTAAAGGACGACATCCTAAACGGCCCCATGAAACTCTACCGGATCGTCTCGCCAGCCAATTTCGCTGCGGGAGCAGATTGGATGACCGAAGATGTCTTCAACACAATCATGCGATCATCCGACGCCAAGGCTGCGTGGCGTAAGAACCTTGCAGTTTGGCCAGACTGGAACCCTAACGGCCAGTTCGTCATCTATGAACTAAAAGCCGGCGAGAAGATAAGGGTCTGGCGAGGCGAAGCATCAGCTCAGGTAAAGACGAAGGACATTCTTCCAGACCACCACCTGGAAGGCGGATACGAACAAATAAAATTTGATGGAAGCGCGTCCTATGACCTGGAAGGAAGGCCAATTCAGGATTCAGCGAAGAACATTCGACAGTCTCCCGACAGCTCAGCGTTCTATGACGTAAATCCGACAACAGGAGCGCTGACTCCAAGTAAGATGACATACCCCATCTGGAAGGATCTGCCATCTCATGAGCAGGTGAAGTACCAGAGCCTTAGAACCAAGATCAATCAACCCAGCATTCAAGGCCCATTTGATACCCACTGGGGAACGAGTGACTTCGGCACCCAATTGAATGACGTAAGGCTGGGCCTCCCCAGCATTCCCGGCCAGGTCACCAAGAGCTAAGACGATGTCCATTCATTACATGGAACTAAATCCATGGCATAAGCGTCAAGCTACGCTTCTCTATCACTTCGCTTCGCTGCCTTACGTCAGAGGCTTACTTGGACAAATCGATCAACTGATAGATTTCACAGACTCCTTGATCGACGAACGCTCCGGCTTGGACTCCCAAGGCAGAGCACTCGCCAACTGGCAGCCCGTAGATACCGCCGGACACTTTTCGACCTACGCATTCCCTGCCCTCATAGATTTCAGGGAGAGCGTCATAAAGAATATCGCTCGCCGCGCATACGAATCATATGACGAAGTCGGCGAAGGCCAGTGCTCGCAGATGCTTACCGAGTATGCATACAAGATGCTATGGGCCAGCAAAGAGCAAGAGACGCTATTCAAAGAAAGGGCCGAATCAACATTCAGGTACGCTGGACTGATCAGCGGAATGATGAGCCGTCCAACCACTTGGAATGACTTCATCTTCTGGCTACTGTGGCAAGAACATGGGCAACACTTCGCGCGGATTCCTCGCTTCCGCATTCGAACAGATGTGGTATGCGCGAGCGGGCAGGTTCCGCCACGAACGGGCGTATACGTTCCGCAGGACGACCCCATGTCTGCGCTTCAGTTCGGCTGGACCGGCGGCTATGGCGAGCTCGGTAATACCTACACATTGAACGAGTTTGGATTGCTCGCTTTGCACCAAGTTGGCAGGGCGGGATTATGGTCAGATTCGCCAGGACTGCACAGGCTGATCAATGAGCCGAAGCACCGCCAACTGCCCAACATCTATGACATTGAGCTTGAGCATGAGAAGCTTGCGGCCGCTGCCGTTTCGAGGCAAGGGTTTGAAGCGCGCACGTGCGAATGGTATTTCGTCGAAATGGTGAACGACGAGTACGAGGACCATGATGGGAGCTACACGGGCACCGCCTCTGCTGCAACCTCCATACGGCCACACAGAGTCACAGGAGGCGAGTTGGTTCCCCAAAGCGGCTGGTGGTATACGCCCGCCAATATGGGCTCAACGCGATACTTCAAGAAGGACGACCGCTTTCCCCAGCTGGAGGGAAACGAGTTCGGAACCACCTTCTGGATCTGGTCACCGGATCAGTCTGCGCCGAAGCTTGGCTGAGGGCGCTTGGCGCGATGCGAACAGACGAACAGAAGCTGACTCCCTGGCACCGACGTCAAGCGACGCTTCTCTACCATTTTGCTTCCCTGCCCTACCTCAATGGTTTGCTGGAGAAGATCAATCAACTGATCGGCTTCACCGATGACATCCTCGAAGATCGCGCTGGCCTGGACCATGCAGGCCGCGCATTCTCCAGTTGGGAGACTGTCAATACCGGCAGCCACTTCTCCAGCCATGCATACCCTGCACTAGTTGACTTCCGGCAGGATGTGATCGACTCCATTTCCTCACGCGGCCATGAGCGCTACAGCGAGGCCGGCGAGCGCCAGTGCTCCAGAATGCTGCAAGAGTATGCGCACCAGATGATCTGGGCGACCGGCGAACAAGAGAATTCGTTCAAGATTCACACAGAAGAGGTCTTCAAGTACGCAGGCAACATCAGCCGAATGATGCGACGCCCCACCACTTGGAATGACTTCGTTTTCTCATTGTTGTGGGAGCAGAACAAACCCTTCTTCGGGCGCATCCCCCGTTTCCGCGTCCGAGCAGATATTGCCTGCAAAAGCGGTGAGACGCCGCCACGCACAGGCGTTTACGTTCCGCAAGACGACCCCATGGCTGCCCTCCAATTCGGATGGACGGGTGGCTACGGAGAACTGGGCGATACGTATACGTTGAATGACTTCGGGGCACGCGTTTTGGAGCGCATTGGGCGATCGGGGCTATGGTCTGACGCTCAGCGCCTCCATGAATTGATCAACGAGCCTCAACACCGCCACTTGCCCAATACCGATCCGAGTGAACGCGAACACGTGGAGCTCGCACCGGCGGCCGTGGCAAGACAATCATTCAGTCCGCGGCCGTGCAAATGGTATTTTGTTGAAATGCTGGACGATGAATATGAAGATCATGACGGCAGTTACACCGGCAGCTCGTCCGTCGCGACCTCAACAAGACCACACCGAGTCGCAGGGGGCGAGCTGGTTCCCCAGAGCGGCTGGTGGTATACACCGGCAAAGATGGGCTCAACGCGATACTTCAAGAAGGACGACCGCTTTCCCCAGTTGGACGGAAACGAGTTCGGAACCACCTTCTGGATCTGGTCACCGGATCAGTCTGCACCGAAACTTGGCTGAGGGCACGTGGCGCGATGCGAACAAACGAACCGGAGCTGGCTCCGTGGCACCGACGTCAAGCGACGCTTCTCTACCATTTTGCTTCTCTGCCCTACCTCAAAGGTTTGCTGGAGAAGATCAATCAGCTGATCGGCTTCACCGACGACATCCTCGAAGATCGTGGCGGCTTGGACGCTGCGGGTCGCTCACTCGCCCATTGGCAGCCGGCCGATACGGCTGGGCACTTCTCAACCCATGCGTTTCCCGCACTGGTAGACTTCAGAGAGAAAGTGATCAGAGCCATTGCAGCTCGCAGTTACGAACGCTACAGCGAGGCCGGCGAACGTCAGTGCTCCAGAATGTTGCAAGAGTACGCCTACCAGATGATCTGGGCGACCGGCGAACAGGAAGCATCGTTCCAAGGTCGCGCAGAAGCTGTCTTCAAGTACGCTGGCAACATCAGCCGTATGATGCGCCGCCCCACCACCTGGAATGACTTCGTTTTCTCGTTGTTGTGGGAACAGAACAGGCAGGATTTTCCACGTATTCCCTGCTTTCGCGTAAGGACCGATATTGAATGCGTGAGCGCCCAAACTCCGCCACGCACGGGCGTTTACGTTCCGCAGGATGATCCCATGGGGGCACTTCAGTTCGGCTGGACAGGCGGCTATGGGGAACTGGGTGATACGTATACGTTGAACGACTTCGGAAAGATCGCCTTTGAGCGGGTCGGCAGAGCCGGACTCTGGTCCGACGAATCAGGCCTTCATGCGTTGATCAATGAACCTCGGCATCGACACTTACCAAGGATCGATGAAAGTGATCGAGCGCGCGTGGATTTTGCACCGGCTGCCGTCGCCCTGCAGGGATTCGACGGCCGCCCGTGCAAGTGGTACTTCGTCGAAATGCTGGAGGGTGAGTACGAGGACCATGATGGCAGCTACGCAGGCCGCGCTTAGGCATTCCCCGGGTCGCCGTTACCTTTCGTCCCGTTCCCGCCACCAGGCGGAATGGCCCGGCAGCGCCAGTGGCCAGATGGCCCCTGCAAGCCGGGAACGCCCGCCACCAAGCCAAGCGCCACAAGAGGGGGCACCCACGATGGAATCCGGGCGCAACGACGCCCCATATGGTGCTGTTCGTCACACTTTGACGCCTACTCTTTGACACGATTGCCGCGTATCTCGTCGGATGCGCCAGAATTACCCCCATTCCTTGCCCAGCCGTTGCCGGGCGCGCGTCTGGGGACGTGACCGGAACCGTAGGTGAAATGGCCCGGGGACGGGGTTTGTTATGGTCCCGGGTAAGTGGCGTGGGGACTGGCGGTGTTGGGCGCTGATGCGACCGCCGCCGGGCACATGCTTGGTTGCACTCCTGACATGGGATTGTCGATATGGATGTCTCCCCCGCACAGTTGCTGGCTTCGCTGGGCGCCCCCTCGCAGCAGGCACGTCTGATCCAGTTGCAGGGCCCTGCCTCTGGCTTGGTCGTGGAGCGCTTCGAGGGCCAGGAATCGGTCTGTGGCAGCACCCGCTTCGAGATCGACTGCCTGTCCACCGATGCGTTCCTGGACATGGACCCGTGGCTGGAACAGCCGCTCACCCTGCAGCTTCGGCAAGCCGACGGCGGCCTGCGTCAGTGGCATGGGCTGTGCACCGAGGTGGCCCAGCTGGGCAGCGACGGTGGCCTGGCCCGCTACCGGTTTACCCTGGAGCCGTGGACGGCCCTGCTGGAGCTGCGCCGCAACGCGGTGATCTTCCAGGAACTGGACACCCGCACCATCTGCGAGCAGATCTTCGGCGACTACCCGCAGGCGGTGTTCCGCTTCGACGTGCAGTCCGCCCTGCCCGCCCGCGCCATCACCACCCAGTACCGCGAGAGCGACTGGGGCTTTGTGACCCGGCTGCTGGCCGAGGCCGGCTTGGCGTGGCGGATCGAGCAGACCCAGGGCGATACCGCCGCACACGCGCTGGTGGTCTTCGAGCCCGGCGCCGAGCTGACCGACCTGGGCACGCAGCGCTTCCACCGCGCCGACATGGCCGAAGCCCTCGATGGCATCACCGCATTTGCCGAGCAGCGCCAGCTGGTGCCCAACGCCAGCAGCGTGGCGAGTTGGCACAGCGAGCAGCTGCAGGCGGTGAGCGGCCAGAGCCAGGCCGAGGCCGGCGAGCTGCCGGCGCTGGAAGTCTATGTGCAGCCGCGTGCCGGCCGCTTCGGCAAGGGCGCCTCGGCCGACGATGAGGCCCAGGCCCGTCTGGATGCGCTGCGCGTACCGATGACCCTGTTCCAGGGCAGCGGCAGCGTGCGCGTGCTGGCCGCCGGCAACCGCTTCACCCTCACCCAGCACCCGCAGCACCAGGGCCAGACCTTCCAGCTGTTGGCCGTGGCGCATGTGGCCGTCAATAACCTGGGCCACGGCATCGTCGAACTGCTTGGCGAATCCGCCCTGGAGAACGGCAGCTATCGCAACCGCTTCCTGGCCGCGCCCAGCGACGCCCCGATCCGCGCCTTGCCGCAGGACCGCCCGACTCTGCACGGCCCGCAGACCGCCCGCGTGGTGGGCGTGTCCGACAGCGTGGTCACGCCCAATCGCGAGCACCAGGTACGCATCCAGTTCGGCTGGCAGCGCGGCACGGCGCCCAACCCGGGCGGGCTGACCGACACCGGCAGCAAGCTCACCGGGCATGCCCCGGGCGACCAGACCAGCGGCAGCTGGGTGCCGGTGGCCGAGTGGGTCGCCGGCCCGAACTGGGGCACGCATTTCCTGCCGCGCATCGGCAGCGAGGTGCTGGTGGAGTTCCTGCACGGGGACATCGACCAGCCACGCATCACCGGCCAGCTATACAACGGTGAAGTCGCCCCACCGTTTGGCGGCGGCATCGACGAGAAGGCCCAGCACCCTGGCGTGCTCAGCGGCCTGCATACCCAGTCCCATGACGGTGGCGGCACCCAGCAGTGGGTAATCGACGACACCCCCGGGCAGCTGCGCACGCGCCTGCAGACCTCGCTGGCCGACAGCCGGCTGGAACTGGGCTACCTGATCGAACACGGCGACACCCGCCGCGGCGCACTGCGCGGCCAGGGCTTCGAGCTGGCCACCCAGGGCTGGGGCAACGTGCACGCGGCCAAGGGCCTGCTGATCTCCACCACCGCGCGCAGCAATGGCGCCTCCACGGTGCTGGACAGCAACGAGGCTGTCGCCCAACTCAAGGGCGCCGAGCGCAGCCTGGAAGGCATGCACGACACCTTGCAGCAGCAGAACGTACCGACCCTGGCGGCGCTGAAAAGCACTACCCAGCTGCGCGAGAAAATCGATCCGCAGGTGGACGGTAAGTACGACGGCGAGGTCAACGGCCAGTCTGCAATGAAACCCGATGATGGCCGTACCCCGGGCAGCAACCCGGTGGAGCGCTTTGCCGCGGCCCTGCTGCTGGCCGAGTCGCCCGAGCAGATCATCTGGACCACCCCGGCCAGTGCGGTGGCCTACGCCGGGCAGAACCTGCAGATGACCGTGCAGCAGGACCTGCACATCAGCGCCGGCGAAACCGTCTCCACCGTGTCCGGCGAGCACACCGCACTGTTTGCGCAGGACGGCCCGATCAAGGTGATTGCCGCCAACGGGCCGGTGAGCCTGCAGGCGCACACCGGCGAGCTGGAACTGCTGGCCGACCAGGCCATCACCATCACCGCCACCGACGACCGCATCGACGTGCTGGCCCAGCAGAAAGTGGTGCTGCAGGCCGGCAACAGCGCGATCACGCTGGAAGGTGGGGACATCACCTTCAGCTGCCCTGGCACGTTTACCGTCAAGGCCGGGCAGCATCCGTTCCTGGGTGGGGCCAGCGACGCCGCTGCCGTTCCCGCGCTGCCCGACCAGACCTTCGCCTTTACCGACAGCCTGCGCTTCGCGGTGGAAGGCGCGGACGTGCTGGCCGGCGACTTGGGCTGGACCAACCTGCCCTTCAAGATCGTCGACCAGGACAACAAGGAAGTGGCCGCCGGCACCGTTGGCGAGGATGGCCGCCTGCCGCGCGTGATGTCCGAGGGGCTGGGCAGGACGCTCACCCTGCAGGTCGGTGAGGACAAGTGGGAAAAGATCACCGCCGCCACCGCCGCGCCGCCGGAAGAAGACGGCGACAACGATGACGACCCCGATGGCGACCGCTACCGCGGCGAGCTCGATGCCGCCGCGCAGACGGGCGCCCTGACCCCGGAGCAGATCCTCGAACTGCTCGGCAACGAGAACGATCACGCATGAAAACCCTGTCGTATCTGCTGCTGGCCGCCGCGATCGCCGCCGCCCCGGCGCAGGCCCAGCAGTACAAGCCCGGTACCGCCACCATCGCCAGCGCGCAAGGCACGCTGCGGGTGAACTCGGGCCTGGTCAACCATTTCAACGCGCACAGCTTCTACGTCTACAGCTTCCAGTGGCAGCCGCAGGGCAAGGACGCGGTGTGGAACCAGGTGCCGCTGCTGGCCAAGCCGGACGCGGTGCCCAGTGAATTCGTGTTCAAGACCACCGCGACCGCGGACTTCCCGTTGAGCGACGCTCGCGTGGTGCAGGCCGGCGGCAAGACCTGGCTGACCACGGCCCAGCTCACGTACGAGGACACACCGTACGACGACAACGCCAGCGTCGAGCTGAAGCGGTATGAGCTGGTGCGCCAGCCCGACGAAGACCGGTGGGTGTTCGTGCTGCGCAGCACCCGCAACGTTGGCAAGAAAACCGTCACCCAGGCGCTGGCAGCGCCGCCATCCCCCTGAGCGTCGAGCCCATGACCACGTACATCAGCGCGGTATTTCACAAGGACATCCGCACGGTGGAATTCACCGCTGCGAACGGCGACAAGATGTTGCGCACCGGCGGTACGTTGGCGTGGCTGCTCAACAACCCGGGCAACCTGCGCCCTGGCGGCAAGTACGTCAGCATGATCGGCCAGGCCGACACGGCCAGCGGCAAGTTCGCCATCTTTTCCAGCGCCGAGGAAGGCCGCAAGGAGAAGCGCGCCCTGCTGCGGCGCAAGTACAACGACATGACGTTGTACAACGCGATGCACACCTATGCCCCGGAAGGCGAGAACGACACGGCCAAGTACCTGGCGTTCGTGCGCAAGAAGTCCGGCGCGACCGACCAGACGGTCATCAAGGACATGACCGACGAGCAGTTCAACGGCATGGTCGCGGCGATGGAACAGTACGAAGGTTTCAACGCCAATTCGGACACGCGCAAGGAAAAGATCGTGCACGCCACCCAGGTGTCGCTGTCCGATGGCGCCAAGCCGCTGCCGTCCTTCCCCGTGGTGGCCAAGACCAGCACCGGCAAGGAGAAGAAGCTCACCACCAACGCCTATGGCGTGCTGCCGGCGTTCATCACCAGCAAGCCGGGTGAGATGGTGCAGCTGTTCGCCGAGGAGGCCGGCAAGGTGGGCACCAAGATCGGCGAGTTCGTGCTGGACCAGGCGTCGACGTCGTTGCTGTTCGCGCGGCCGCTGGTCACCGCGCTGGCCGGCTCGCAGCCGCACAACCCCGACAGCAGTCCGCGCGACGCCAAGCGCGCGCCGATCCGCTATGTGATCCAGCCAAAGGACACGCTCGGCACGGTGGCCAGCAAGTTCAAGACCAGCGTGGACGAACTGGTCAGCAACAACCGGATCCGGGACCGCAACAAGGTCTTTCCGGGCGAGGTGATCTGGATCTACGGGCCGGCACCGCAGGGCAGCACGTCCGGCGCGGCCGCCAACGATGCCGCACCCGCCGCCGCCCGGAACAGCTATGCGATCAAGCGCGGCGACACGCTGTCGGGCATCGCCGACCGCCACGGCGTTTCGGTCGACCAGCTCATGGCCGCCAACCCGGCGATCAAGGACCGCAACAAGATCAGCCCGGGGCAGTCGATCAACCTGCCGGCCGGTGCGAAGAAGGCAGAACCGGCCTCCACCGCAGTCACCAAGCCCAAGACCAGCCAGCCGCCTGCCTCCAGCAAGCCGAGCGGGCCGGCGCCCAGCCTGGTCAAGCCGCCGCCGGTTGCCCCGCCCAAGCAGCCGGCGGTAAAGCCGCCCGCGGCCGTGGACACCCGGCCGGTGCGCAGTGCCGAGAACCAGGCCCACCCGATCGCGTTGGTACCGTACTCGCAGCAACGTGCGCCGTGGATCGAGCATGCCTACGCGCAGGCCAAGAAGTGGTCGGGCAAGAAGGAAGCAGTGATCACCAAGACGATCAACTTCCACGACGAAATCGGCTACGGCAAGCAGTTCAAGACCATGGCCGGCGGAGACAACGCCTGGTGTGCCTCGTTCGTGAACTACTGCATGCGCAAGGCCGGGTACCCCATCTCCAGCCCGCATCCCTACCGCGCCCGCTCGTTCGCCGCCGACACCACCAACTACGTGCAGATCGATGCACCGGTGTTTGGCGCGATCGCGCTGGTCAAGACCAGCCACGTGGGCTTTGTCTACGCGCTCGATGGCAGCAGCCCGATCCTGCTGGGCGGCAACCAGAGCGACCAGATCAACTTCGTCAAATACAATCCTGCGTCGCTGCGCTATTACGTGCCCAAGGCCTACTTGGCCTTCGCCAACAAAGAACTGAAGGACCCGAAACTCGATGCGACCCACGCCAAAACCCTCAATGACGCCCTCGGCATCGTCGTCGTCACCAAGGCCAGCGGCAATGAGCGTTGACCGCAGCGGCTGGCTGGCCGTGGCCTGCGCGCTGGCGCTGGCCGCGTGCGGCGGGCCCGGCAAGGCGGCGACGGACACCGATGTCGCCACCGATGCCGCCCCTGAAGGCCCCGCTTCTGCAGCAGCGCCCGCGCAGCCGGCGACCGGTGGGTTTGCGGTCCTGCCCGCCCTGCCCGGCAGCGAAACCGATGGCCTGGGCATCCGTGACCCGCTGAAGCTGGTGCACTACCGCGACACCGCCGGCGAAGGCCTGCTGGTGCTGGCGCGCACCGATACGCGCACGCACGACGCCGACAGCGACCAGGACATGGACGTGGCCACGTTGACCGCCACCCTGTATGGCCGCGCCGCCGCCGACGCTCCCTTCGTGCAGCGTTGGCAGAGCGAAAGCCCGACCGAGTGCGAAGGCCTGGACCTGGACGCGGGCTACTTTCTCGACCAGAGCGGCGCCAGCGACCTGGACGGCGATGGCGTGGCCGAGCTCACCCTGGCCAGCCACAGCTTCTGCGGCGGCGGCGTGGACCCACAGCAGATCGTGATCGAACTTCGGCGCGACAACGATATCTACCGCATCGACGGCGAATCGCTGGTCACCATCGAAGGCGACGCACCGTTCGGCGGCGAGCGCCAGGACAGCGCGTCCTACAAGGATGCCCCGCCGCTGTTCCAGAAGCACCTGGATGCCGTCTGGAAGGCTGTCTACACGCGGCGTGGCGGACAGGATGAAGCGACGCCGTAGTCGCGCGGGCACACGCCCCTTCGTGTTCCGGGGTGGCCGGCTCGCCGATGGCTGCCTGCTGTTGCTTGCCTGCAGTGGCGTAGCGGCAGCCAGTACAGAACGGCCGCTCCCGTCCCACCGCCCTCCTGCCGCGGTCACCGACGTCGCGGTCCGCGGCCATGACGTGGTGTTCAAGCGGGGCACCCGTGCGATCCGGATACGGCTGGGATCGGCGGTGGATGGGTGGCAGGTGAACTGCGCCCGCACCCGCGCGCTCGCCTGGGGCGTCCCGTGGGACCAGATGGCCCCCGGCACCAGTCGCTACGCCAACGTGTTCCTGCTGGACCTGGAGGCGGCGCAGGTGCTGGCCCGTTTCTCGCTCGTGCATGGGCCCTACGAGACCGCTTTCAGCGCGGACGGGCAGTGGGCGCGGGTGGATGACATCGTCCTGCGCCAGCGTGATGGCGAACGCGCCACGGTCACGGTGGCCGCAGCGGAGCAGGCCGAAAGGTGCCCCTCGATGGACCGGCAGTCGTCGCCCACCGGCTGAGGTACGGGCGCGCTCAGCCGATCACGATGTAATCGCTGACCAGCGTGATCTCCGCATGCGCGCCCGGTTGCAGCTGCACGTAGCGGCCGCCCACCTGGTCGATGGCGATGCAGTCGTCCACGTCCAACACCGCGTCGGTATGCGGCATGATCCAACTGGCGTCGCGCAGGCCCTTGGCCTTCTGCCTGGCGTCGGCCACGTCAGCGGCGACCAGCAGCAGGTAGTCGTGCGCCTCGCCCAGCGCGCGTGGCACGTAGCCGCCCAGGTTGATGAAGAACAGGCGCGGCGCAGCCGGGCCCGGGGCAACATCGCCGAAACGGACCTGATGGCCGTCGACCCCGTCCACTGCCAGCCAGCCGTCCACGTGCAGGCCCTTGGCGTCTCCGAACCACTCCCGGCGCAACTGCGGGTAGGCATCTTCGGGGCGGTCGACATTGGCGAAGGCCACGTCATGGACCTCGATGCGCGCACGCGCATGGCGCCCGCCCAGCATGAACACGTGCAGCACTGCGCTCTCCCACTCTTTTGCGACGGCGTGCAGTGTAGCGTTGCCACCACGCGAAGATCGCGGCGGCAGTGGTATCGTCAGCGCCTGAATCCGCAGGAGCGACCCCATGACTTTCCATTCGCGCAGCGTTACTTCCGGCCGCCTGGCCGCCACGCTGGCCCTTGTCGCCAGCCTGGCGCTCAGCGCCTGCGTCAGCACCCCCGGTCCGCAGGTCAAGGGTCCGGGCCTGTGCAAGGCCGATGGCCTGGAGTGGGCCGTGGGGCAGCCGGCCGATGAAGCCACCATGCGCAAGCTGTCGGCGCAGAGCGGTGCCGGCCTGGTCAACCCGATTGGCCCGGAAACCATTACCACCCGTGACCTTCGCCAGGATCGCCTGCGCGTGTTCATCGACAAGCAGAACGTGATCACCGCCGTCCGCTGCGAGTGATTCCCCACCCGGTAGAGCCACCCCATGGGTGGCTGTGCCATCCGATCGCGGGTGTTCCGTGCAGCCACCCACGGGGTGGCTCTACCCGGTTCCGGTTCAGGTGCAGTCGCAGCCGTTCCAGTGGCGGGTTTTGGGCGTCTGGCCGATGCCCGGGTTGAACGTGTTGCTGGGATCGAGCTGCTGATAGAACGCCGCGAGGGCCGGCTTGGCCGGGTACAGGTGGCCCACGTTGTGTTCGGCCGGGTACTCGGCGCCACGCGCGTCCAGCAACGCCCACATGGCATGCTCGATCGCCAGCGGATCTTCGCCCTTGCGCACGATGTAGTCCTGGTGGAACACGTGGCAGAAGAAGTGCCCGTAATACAGCTTGCCGGCCAGCTTGGCGTCGATGGCCGCCGGCAGCTGTTCCACCCACTGGCGGTCATCGCGGCGCAAGGCCACGTCCAGCGCGACGATGTCCTGCACCGCCTCACGGTGGACTTCGCGATACCGCACGGCCGCGCCTGCCACCGCAAAACGGTGCAGGAACGCCTTGCGGCCTTCATCGGCGGTGCAGGCGAAGGAGTCACCCTCGCCATCGGCGAAGTGCGTGCGCAGGAAGGTCTCGGTGGCGGCCGCATCCACCGCCGATACCTTCAACAGCAGGTGGTGCTCGTAACGGTCACGGAACTGCTTCATGCGGGGCGGCAGGTGCCCCGGCAGCAGGCCCATCATGGCCTGGATGACGCGGTCGGTGACCCCGCGCAGGCCCAGCGTCTCGAACCAGCCGTCGATGCGGCTCTTCAGCGCGAACGCGGCCGGTACACGCGCAGTGCCCAGGCGATCGATGAGCAGGAAGGTGTCCTTGCCGTAGCGCTCGCCGATATCAAAGGCGTCGCGATGCAGGTACTCGCCGGAAATCGGCAGGCGTTCGAACGCCGTCAGCAGGTGGCGGCGGATCGCGGTGAGGTCGTCCATCGTGTTGCTGCCGATGTAGAACACCTCGGCCTGCTCGCGCGCGAAGGTATCCAGGCGCACCGCAAACACCGCCAGCTTGCCGGCCGACCCGGCCGCTTCGTAGTGCCGCGCGGGGTCGGCATTGAAGCGCGCCGGGGTGGGCGCATCCACCTGCCGCACCTGCTCGGCGTAGCGCGGGTCGGTCGCCGCGCGGCCGCTGTCGTTGTCGATGTCGGCAGCGCGGTAGTCGCCCCGCTGCAGGCGGTCCAGGATCTCTTCGGGTGCGCTGCCCAGCGCGATGCCCAGGTGGTTGACCAGCTGCAGCTGCCCGTGCGCGTCGACGTGGGCGTACAGGGCCAGCTCGGTATACGCCGGGCCACGCCGCACCAGGGCGCCACCGGAGTTGTTGCATACGCCGCCCAGCACCGACGCACCGATGCAGGACGAGCCGATTACCGAATGCGGCTCGCGATCCAACGGGGCCAGCAACTGCTCCAGCCGGTCCAGCGTGGCGCCGGGCAGGCACACCACCTGGCGGCCGTCGTTCACCAGCTGGATGCCGGTGAGGCGCAGCGTGTTGATGATCACCACCGGCCGGTCGTAGTCCGCGCCATCGGGGGTGGATCCGCCGGTCAGGCCGGTGTTGGCGGCCTGCATGATGACCACGGCATCGGCCGCTACCACTGCCTGCAGCACGCGCCACTGCTCCACCAGCGTGCCCGGGCGCACCACGGCCAGCACCGGGCCGTCACCGAAGCGGTAGCCCTTGCGGAAGCGCCGGGTCGGTTTGTCGCCACTGAGCACATGCGCGGTGCCCACGATGGCCAGCAGCGCGGCCAGCAGCGCGGCACGGTCGCTCACGGCCGCACCTGTGCGTGCCGGGCCACCTCGGCCAGCGCGTCGCCGCTGATGTCGGCGATGGTCTTCGCCCCGGTCAGGGTCATTGCCACGCGCATCTCTTTGGCCATCAGGTCGAGCAGGTTGGCCACGCCCTCGCCGCCCTGCGCGGCCAGCGCATAGACGAACGCACGGCCCAGCAGCACGCTGTCGGCGCCCAGTGCGAGCATGCGCACCACGTCCAGGCCGCTGCGGATGCCCGAATCGGCCAGGATCTTCAGGTCGCCCTTCACCGCGTCGGCAATCGCCGGCAGCGCACGCGCGGTGGACAGCACGCCATCCAGCTGGCGGCCGCCGTGGTTGGAGACCACGATGCCGTCGGCGCCGAACCGCACCGCATCACGTGCATCGTCGGGGTCGAGGATGCCCTTGATCACCATGGGCCCGGTCCAGAATTCGCGGATCCACTCCAGGTCTTTCCAGGAGATGGAGGGGTCGAAGTTGGCACCCAGCCAGCCGATGTAGTCCGCCAGTCCGGTCGGGCTGCCGCGGTAAGTGGAGATGTTGCCCAGATCGTGCGGGCGACCGCGCAGGCCCACGTCCCACGCCCAGCGCGGATGGGTGGCGGCCTGCAGCATGCGCCGCAGCGGCGCATTGGGGCCGCTCATGCCCGAGTGGGCGTCGCGGTAGCGTGCGCCGGGGGTGGGCATGTCCACGGTGAATACCAGCGTCGTGACCCCGGCGGCCTTGGCCCGCTCCAGCGCATTGCGCATGAAGCCGCGGTCCTTCAGCACGTACAGCTGGAACCACATCGGGCGGTCGATGGCCGGCGCCACTTCTTCGATCGGGCACACCGACACCGTCGACAGGGTGAAGGGAATGCCGCGACTGGCCGCCGCCCGCGCCGCCTGCACCTCGCCGCGTCGCGCATACATCCCGGTCAGCCCGACCGGCGCCAGCGCCACCGGCATCGCCAGGCGCTCGCCGAACAGGGTTGTTTCCAGACTCAGCTCGGCCATGTTGCGCAGTACGCGCTGGCGCAGCGCGATGTCGGCCAGGTCGGACACGTTGCGCTTGAGCGTGTGTTCGGCATACGCGCCGCCATCGATGTAGTGGAACAGGAACGGCGGCAGCCGGCGCTGGGCGGCCGCGCGGTAATCGGTGGAGGCGGAGATGATCATGGGAATCAACCGTGGGCAGAAGGAAGCCGCGAGGCGCGCGTGCGCCGGGCCTCGTTGTCGTCAAGCGTGCGCAGCGAGGTGTGCACGAATTCCAGGTGGGCGTGTGCGGCGGCACGCGCGCGTTCGGGATCGCCGGACAGCACCCCGTCCATCACTTCCCGGTGCTGCACCGACAACGGCTCAAAGGTGCGCGGCGAGGTGTACAGCTTTTCGCGGCTCTGCGAGATGTTGGTCTGCAGCAGCTCGAACAGGCCGCGCATCACCTGCAGCAGCACCAGGTTGTGTGACGCCTCGGCGATGGCCAGGTGGAAGGCCGCATCGGCGCGCGCCTCACCGGCCGGGTCGTCCTTGCCGTGGGCAGCCATCATGGTATCGAAGGCATCGCGGATCTTCGCCCGGTCCGCATCGGTGGCGCGCAACGCGGCGTGCCAGGCGGTGGCGCCTTCCAGCGCGTGACGGATCTCCAGCACGTCGAAGCGGTATTCCGGGTCGCCCTGGAACAGCGGCAGGTACGGCATCAGCGGTTCGTCGATGGCCTGCCGGGCGCGCGCGGCGGGTTCGGCCACGTAGGTGCCACCGCCCACCCGCGCGGTCAGCAGGCCCTGGCTGGCCAGCTGCGCGATCGCCTCACGCAGGGCAGTGCGTGACACCCCCAGCTGCACGGCCAGCGCCCGCTCGGCCGGCAGCCGATCCCCCGGCTGCAGGTTCTGCGTGCTCACCAGGCCACGCAGCTGCGCGGCCACCTTGTCGGACAGGCGTTCGTTCTTCATGCCGTCATTGTCGCCCGCATGGCTGGATCCGCGCATGGCTCAGGGAATCATCCAGGTCAGCCAGTAGGCCTGCAGCGTGGTGATGATGCCCACCATCACGGTGAAGATCAGGCTGTGCTTGACCGTGAAGCGGAACAGGTCGGACTCCTTGCCGGCCAGCCCCACCGCCGCGCAGGCGATGGCGATGGACTGCGGCGAGATCATCTTGCCGGTCACCCCACCGGTGGTGTTGGCCGCCACCAGCAGCACCTCGGACACGCCGATCTGCTGGGCGGTGGTGGCCTGCAGCGCCGAGAACAGTGCGTTGGAGGAGGTGTCCGAGCCGGTCAGGAACACGCCCAGCCAGCCCAGGAACGGCGAGAAGAAGGTGAACGCCTTGCCGGTGTGTGCCAGGGCCAGCGCCAGTGTGGCCGACAGACCCGAGTAGTTGGCGATGAAGGCAAACGCCAGCACCATGCCGATCGAGTAGATGGGCACCTTCAGCTCGTTGGCGGTCTCACCGAACGTGCGCAGCGCTGCGGCCGGACGCATCTTCAGCAGCACGATGGCCAGCACCGCGCCGAGCATGATGGCGGTGCCGGTGGCCGATACGGCATCGAACTTGTACACCGCCTCGTAGGCGCTGGGCGATGGCACGATGGGCGGCATCTTCTGCACCAGCTGGTCCAGCGCCGGCACCGGCAGTTTGAGCACCCAGTGTTCCAGCGGCCCGCCAGCGGCGAACAACGCCTTGAACGGCTTGATGCTCCATACCGTGACCATCGCGGTCAGGATCAGGAACGGCGACCACGCCTTGATGATCTGCCCGGTGCGGTAACGCGGGGCCTCCAGCGCCTGCGCTGCGGCCTCCGCACTGGTTTCGGTATCGAAGCGGAAGATCCGCACCGGCTTCCAGCGGCGCAGGAACAGGGTCAGGCACACCAGCGAGGCCAGCGAGGCGGTGATGTCGGGCAGTTCCGGGCCGATGAAGTTGGAGGTCAGGTACTGCGCGATGGCGAACGAGCCGCCAGCCACCAGCACCGCCGGCCAGGTTTCCTTGACGCCGCGCCAGCCGTCCATGATTGCCATGATCCAGAACAGCACGATGATGGTCAGGAACGGCAGCTGGCGGCCGGCCATCTGCCCGATCTCGAACGGATCCAGGCCGGTGACCTGCCCCGCCACGATGATCGGAATGCCCATCGCGCCAAAGGCGACCGGTGCGGTGTTGACGATCAGGCACAGCCCGGCCGCATACAGCGGCTTGAAGCCCAGCCCGACCAGCAGCGCGGCGGTGATCGCCACCGGCGCACCGAAACCGGCCGCGCCTTCCAGAAACGCGCCGAACGCGAAGCCGACCATCAGCATCTGCAGGCGCTGGTCTTCGGTGACCGACAGGATCGAGGCCCGGATGATGTCGAACTGCCCGGTCTTGACCGAGACCTTGTACAGGAACACCGCGCCCAGGATGATCCAGGCGATCGGCCACAGCCCGTAGATGAACCCGTACGCCCCGGCCGCGAACGCCTGCTGCACCGGCATGCGGTAGAACAGCAGCGCCACCGCCAGGGCGATGGCCACGGTGAGCGTTCCGGCCAGCCAGCCCTTCATGCGCAGCACGGCCAGGGCGACGAAGAAGAACGCGATCGGCAACAGCGCGATCAGGCTGGACAGCCACAGGTTGCCAGCGGGGTCATACAGTTGTTGCCAGGGCTGCATCGGCGGATCTCAACGGGACGGACGGAAGGCCGCGCACGGGAGGTGCGGGCCGGCATGCATTCCCACCCCGCCGCCATTGGTACGACCAATAAGCAGAGAAGGGTCAGGAAGTGTCCGCATTGAAACGCCAATTGCGCGACAGGCCTATTAGACCATAGGTCTATGCCCCGTATTTTGGTATGACCATTAGCTGCAGCCGCAGTCGCTGGCCGGGCCCTTCAGCTCCACCCCGTTGCCGTCCGGGTCGTGCAGGTACACCGACAGGCCATCGCCTTCGGCGCCGAAGTTGTTCTCCGGCTTGCCACGCAGTTCCACCGCGTGCATCTGCAGGTGCGCCCGCAGCTGTTCAACATCGAACGGCTCCACCCGCAGGCACAGGTGCTCCAGGTTGCGCCCTTGCGCGCCCGCCGCCGCGCCGCCGGGTGCGCCCAGCTTTCCGTCCACGGCCACCAGGTCGATCATCGAGGTCCCGGCGTGCAGGTGCACCATGCCCAGCGATGGCCGTTCGCGCGCCACCGTGCAGCCGAGCACATCCCGGTAGAACGCCACGGCGCGCGGCAGGTCCTGCACGCGCAGCACGATGTGGTCGATATGTTGGATCTGGAAGGGACGGTCGCTGCTCATGACGTCTCCAGTTTTTTGGCAATCCGACTGAACACGGCCAGCACGATCAGACACAGAATGCTGACTCCGATGGCGATGACGTACTCGCCGATGCCCACCGCGATGCCGATCGACGCCGACATGATCAGCGAGCTGGCCGTGGTCAGGCCGCTGACCTGGTCATCGCGCGACCCGCGCAGGATGGTGCCGGCGGCAACGAAGCCAACGCAGGCCACCACCGCTTCGATCAGGCGCACCGGATCCACCTGCAGCAGGTCGCGATAACGCTCCTGCTGGAAGTGTTCGGCGATGCTGTCGCCCAGGCCCACGATCAAGGCGGCCGCGCCGGCAATCAGCATGTGCGTGCGCAGCCCGGCTGCGTGCTTGCCCATCTCGCGCTCGATGCCGATCAAGCCACCAAACACCATGGCTGCGGCAATCCGCAGCAGTATCGATAGATCCTGTTCCAGTCCCATCCGTACGTCCTCGCCTGTTCGGCCCAGCCTTGCGTGGCGGCCGTGGCAGCACCGTGAAGGGGTGCGTGAGGCGGATGTGCACAGTCATGCGGCAGTGGGGTACCGCATGACCGGCGGGCGCTCCTTACTGCGCCAGGTAGCCGCCGTCGATGGCGTAATAGGTGCCGGTGGCGAACGAGGCATCGTCGCTGGCCAGCCACGCCACCAGCGCGGCGACCTCATCGGGCTGGCCGAGACGGCCCAGTGCGTGCTTGCTTTCCAGCGCCTGCTTGACCGTCGGATCCATCTTGTCCAGCAGCGGCGTGGCAATGAAACCGGGGCCCACGGCATTGACCCGGATCCTGTCGCCGGCATGCTCCCACGCTGCGGTCTGGGTCAACCCGACGACCCCGTGCTTGGCCGCCACGTAGGCAGCGGAATTGTTGAACCCCACCTGCCCCAGGATGGACGCCATGTTGATGATGCTGCCGCCCTTGCCGCCGTTGCGCATGGCCTGGATCTGCGCACGCTGGCACAGGAACACGCTGGTGAGATTGACGTCGATCACGCGCTTCCAGCCGTCCACCGGGTAGTCGCCACTGGTCGCCGACGGCCCGCCGATGCCGGCGTTGTTGACGGCGATGTGCAGCCCGCCCAGTTCCTGCACGGTGCGCTGTACCGCCGCTTCAACGGCCTTCTCGTCGGTCACGTCCAGCGCGACGCCGATCGCCTTGACGCCCTTGGCGCGCAGCGCTTCGGCCGTCTTCTGCACCGCCTCGTCCTTCAGATCCCACACCGCCACCGCTGCACCGGATGCCGCAAGCAGTTCGGCGGCGGCCAGGCCGATGCCGGACACGCCACCGGTCACGATCGCCACCTTGCCCTTGAGCTGATAATCAATCATCGCGTTGTACCTCTGGTTGGAACATGTCGCAGGCAGCGCCTGCATCTGCCCTCACGGTACGCCTGCAACGCGTTACAGAACGTGCACAGGGGCGACCGCAACAATGCTTCCCATCGGTGCAACGCACGCCCCCCTATGCTGGCGGTCGTACGTCCACATCTGGTCATTAACACGCTGCGTGATGCGGCCCCCTCCTCCCTAGGTATGCACATGACTTCTTCCAGTGACGGCCCCCTGTTCACCCCTACCCGCCTCGGCGCGATCGCGGTCGCCAACCGCATCGCGATGGCACCGCTTACCCGCAACCGTGCCATCGAAGGGCGCGTGCCCAATCCCCTGGCGATCCAGTACTACGAACAGCGCGCCAGCGCCGGCCTGATCATTGCCGAGGCCACCCAGATCAGCCCGCTGGGCCAGGGCTACCTGGACACCCCTGGGATCTACAGCCAAGGCCAGATCGACGCGTGGAAGAAGGTCACCGATGCGGTGCATGCACGCGGCGGCAAGATCGTGCTGCAGCTGTGGCACGTGGGCCGCATCTCGCACACCAGCCTGCTGCCCGACGGCGAGGTGCCGGTGGCCCCGAGCGCGCTGCCGGCCAAGGCCAAGACCTTCACCGCCAAGGGCTTTGAAGACGTTTCGGTGCCGCGCGCACTGGAACTGTCCGAGATTCCCGCGCTCATCCAGGACTATCGCCAGGCCGCGCGCAACGCGATCACCGCCGGCTTCGACGGCGTGGAAGTGCACGCCGCCAACGGCTATCTGATCGACCAGTTCCTGCGCGACGGCAGCAACCAGCGCACCGACGCGTACGGTGGCAGCATCGAAAACCGCACCCGCCTGCTCGACGAGGTGGTCCGTGCGATCGCGTCGGAGATCGGCCCCGAGCGTACCGGCGTGCGCCTGTCCCCGGTGACCCCGGCCAACGATGCCCACGATTCGCAGCCGCAGCTGTTGTTCGAACGCGCGGTGGAACGCCTGGATGCGATTGGCCCGCTGGCGTTCATCCACGTCATCGAAGGCGCCACCGGTGGCCCGCGCGACAACATCGCGTTCGACTACGCGGCGCTGCGCGCGAAGTTCAAGGGCGCGTGGATCGCCAACAACGGCTACACCAAGGACACCGCCGAAGCCGCCATCGCCTCCGGCTACGCCGACGTCATCGCCTTCGGCCGTCCGTTCATCGCCAACCCCGACCTGGTGGAACGCCTGCGCCTGGGCGTTGCGCTGTCCGACCTGGACCCGGACACGCTGTACGGCGGCGGCTCGCGCGGCTACACCGATTACCCGAGCGTCTCCGGCGCATAAGCACCTGCATTGACCCGGTAGTACCGGCCGCTGGCCGACCGTCCTGGTAGAGCCGACCGTTGGTCGGTTGCATTGGTCGGCTATCCGCACGCCATCCGCACACCGGTAGAGCCGACCGTTGGTCGGCTCCTCGTGCATCCATCCGGGTTCATGCGGAGCCGACCAACGGTCGGCTCTACCCGATCCAGGACACGTGGGGATCAATACACCGGCAGCCTGATGCCGGACACGCCGCGTGACAACCGGTAGAGCCGACCGTTGGTCGGCTCCTCGCACATCCATCCGGGTTCATGCGGAGCCGACCAACGGTCGGCTGTACCCGATCCAGGACACGTGGGGATCAATACACCGGCAGCCCGAGCCCCGACACGCCGCGTTACAACCGGTAGAGCCGACCGTTGGTCGGCTCCTCGTGCATCCATCCGGGTTCATGTGGAGCCGACCAACGGTCGGCTCTACCCGGGCGTTGATGGTTATCCGTGCGTCAGCGTGCGTCCGCGATCAATACACCGGCAGCGAAATAAAGCTCGCCTGCTGCGGCGCGTGCCATACCTGCTGCGTGGCCTTCTGGTAATCGCCCGGCTTGGCCAGGTAGATGTTCGGCACGAAGGTCTGCGGGTTGCGGTCGTACAGCGGGAACAGGCTGGACTGCACCTGCACCATCACCCGGTGGCCCGGCTGGAACACGTGGTTGGCCGTGGGCAAGCCGAATGTGTAATCGAGCACCTGGTTGGCCGCGATCGCCTTGGGCGCACTGAAACTCTCGCGGTAGCGCCCGCGGAAGATCGCAATCGACACCGCCAGCTCATAGCCGCCCATCTCCGGCGTGGACGGGGTCTGGTCGGGGTACACGTCGATCAGCTTCACCACCCAGTCGGCATCGCTGCCGGTGGTGGCCGCGGCAAGGTTCACCTGCGGCGCGCCGCCGATGCGCAGCGGTTCGGTCAGCGGTTCGCTGACGAAGGTCAGCACGTCGGGCCGCCCGTCCACGAAACGCTGGTCCTTCACCAACCAGCTGGTCCACATGTCGCGGTCGGCGAAGCGTACCGGGCGCGGCACGAACGGCACCGGCTTGGCCGGGTCCGCCACGTAGGCCTCGTAGGTGGCTTCGCCCGGCTGCGGCGCCTCGAACGACAGCTTGCCGCCCGCACGCAGATACAGCGGCTTGCTCTGTGCCACCGTCCGCGGCCACTGCTGCAGCTTGTCCCAGTGGTTCTCGCCGGTGTTGTAGATCAGCACCGGCGGCGTATCGGCCTTGGCCGCGCCATCCACCAGGTACTGGTCGAAGAACGGCTTGAGCACGTCGCGGCGGAACTGCAGTGCGGTATCGCCGTCGAACTTCAGCGCGCCCAGATTGCTGCCGTCGTAGTTCACCTGGCTGTGCCGCCACGGGCCCATCACCAGGTAGTTGAGCGTGTTGCTGCTGTCACGCGGCTCCATCGCCGCATAGCTGTGCACCGCGCCCCACATGTCTTCCTGGTCCCACAGGCCCTGCAGCCACATGGTGGGCACCTTCAGCGGGGTCTTGGCCATCTGCGCATCCAGCGCCTGTTCCTGCCAGAAGGCGTCATAGGCCGGATGCTCGATCAGCTTGTGCCACCACGGCAGCTGGTCCAGCCCGTTGGCGCGCGCGTAGTCGCCCGCCGAGCCGGCACGCAGGAAGGTGGTGTAGTCGTCGTAGCCGACGCTGGGAATCGACGGCCCCTTGCCGCGTTTGGCCAGCTGGCCGGTGAAGTAGCCGAAGTTGACCTGGCGGAAGGCGCCGTAGTTGAGCCAGTCATCGCCCATCCAGCCGTCGATCATCGGACTCTGCGGTGCGGCCACCTTCAGCGCCGGATGCGGGTTGGTCAGCGCCATCACCACGGTGAAGCCTTCATACGAAGAGCCCAGCATGCCGACCTTGCCGTTGCTTTCGGGCACGTGCTTGACCAGCCAGTCGATCGTGTCCCAGGCGTCGGTGGCATGGTCCACCTTGGTGCTGTTGAGCGGCCCGCGCAGCGGTCGGGTCATCACGTAATCGCCTTCGGAGCCGTACTTGCCGCGGATGTCCTGGAACACCCGGATGTAGCCGCCGTCGACGAACACCTCATCGCCCTGGGGCAGGATGTCGCGCATGTGCGGCGAGTCGATGCGCTTGGCGCGGTTGGCCGCGTCATACGGCGTGCGGGTCAGCAGGATCGGGGCGTGCTTCGCGCCCTTGGGCACCACGATCACCGTGTAGAGCTTTGTGCCGTCGCGCATCGGCACCATCACCACGCGCTTGTCGTAGTCATTGCTGGCCGTGGGCGTGACGAACCCCTTGGCCGGAACATCCGGGGTCATCGGCGAGGTCTGCGCCGACACACTGGCGGCAACCATGAGGCTCAACAGCACGACAGGCACGACACGGACACGCATGGGCTCTCTCCCGGCAGGGTGACAATCACCGCAGCCTAGCGCCGCCCGCGCCGCGCCGGTAGATGCCGATGGTCCCGACGGAACGCCCTCGCCCGCATTCAGCCATCAACCACCGTATCGTGCAAAGCCATGCGCGCCACCGCAGAATGGGCCCCGGAGTCCACGGCGGCACTCGCCACCGGACCAGGCGGCTGATGATGAAGAACCACTACACACTGCAGGCACTGGTACGCGCCGAGCTGGCGTCACGGGAGGAAGAGCAGCGCGTCTATTTCCAGATGCGCGATGCCGTTGCCGCGGGCGCGCCATTCCAGCCCATCGCCGACCTGGAGGCGCTGGCGGACATCCTGCAGGATGCCAGCTGCTACGTGGCGCATAACGTGGTGACCTGGAAGGGGCGCACCGCCCTGTTCGGCGGGCGCACCTTCCGTGCCACGGCGGCCGATGTGGTCGCCTTCCTGCGTGGCGCAATGCAGGCCGGCGATGTGCGGCCGCTGCTCATCGCGCCCTGCTTCAGCGCGCGACCCGACCGCGTGGTGTTGGTCGACGAGGACCAGCTCGGCGTTTACCGCGTGCGCTGACTCAGGCGCTGGCTGTTTCATGCAGCGCCAACCAGCGCCATTGCCCGTGCTCCTGGCGAAGCACGGCCAGCGATTCCCGCCAGCGCATCGCGCCCTCCTCCACGCCCTGGCCTTCGCGATAGCGCAGCATGGCCAGCGGCGACGGCAGGGCCGTGGCCTGCACCGATTCGATGGCGATCACCAGCCCGGGGCGTGCGCCGTGGCTGCCGGCGAACAACGCCTGCACGGCGTCTCGATCCAGGCGCTGGCCGGCCACCCCGACCATGCAGAAGTCATCGGTGAAACGCGCCATCAGCGTGTCCAGCGCGGATACCGGGATACGCGCGTTGAACCAGTCTTCGATCAGCACATGCAGCGCGTGGATTTCGTGCAAGGCGGAGGTGTCAGTCATGCGGAGGTCCTCAAGGTCAGGGTGGACGCCGGCAGGCGCCAGAGCAGAAGCAGCGGCAGCAGGCTCATGCCAGCCGCCAGCAACAGGGTGAGCGCGAAAGCGCGGTCGGGCATCCGCGACGACAGCACCGCCAGCACGCAGGCCAGCAGCGCGGCGGCCAGGCAGAAACTGAGTTGGCGGTTGAGATTCCAGAGCGCGCTGGCCGGCAGCATGTCCTGGTCCTGCATGCCCTGGAACGCGAGCGTCTGCGCGCTGCTGCTGCACAGGCTGCCGCCCAGCCCCATCAGCGCAAATGCCAGCACTGGCAACCCTGGCTGGCCAGGCTGGATGCCGATCAACAGCACGATGCCCACGGCCTGGCACAGCATGCCCGCGCTCAACAGCGGCCGCGCACCGATGCGCGGCAGCCAGTGCCGCGTGGTGGCGATCGCGCAGGCCGAGGCCATCGCCCAAGGCAGCATGAAGCCGCCGATGGCCGCCGCGGTGTAGCCCTGCCGATGCAGCAGCAGCGTCGCCACCAGCTGGGTGCCGATGAAGGTACCCGGCACCAGCAGGTACACCACCATGGCCAGGCGCAGCGTGGGGTGTCGCAGCAACGCCCAGTGCAGTACCGGCTGCGCAGTGCGGGCGGCGGTGCGCGCATAGACCGCCAGCACACCGGCGGCGACCACCAGCAGCGCGATGCCCAGCGTGCGCTGCTGAGCCTCGGCGATCTGGCTCAGGGCCACCAGCAGCAGGCTCAGGCCCAGCGAGCCCAGCACCAGGCCGCGCCGGTCCAGCCGCGGCAGCGCCCGCGGCGCCTCGGTGCGGATCCACGCGGCAGCCAGCAGCAGCGTGAGCGCGGCCAATGGCACGCTGGCCAGCAATACCCAGCGCCATGACCCCAGCCCGACCAGCCAGCCGCCCAGGGTCGGCGACAGCGCCGGCACCAGCAGGGCCACGGCCATGATGCGCGCGGTGAGGCGGCCACGTTCGGCCGGTGGGCAATGCCGGTAGGCCATCGCCTGCCCGACCGGAATCAGCAACCCGCCGCCCAGTCCCTGCAGCAGCCGCCAGCCGACCAGCGCTTCGATGCTGGGCGCAGTGCCGGCCAGGATCGCGCCCAGCGCGAACACCGCCAGTGACAGGCACAGCAGCCGCCGCTCGCCCAGCCGCGCGGCCAGCCAGCTGCCCAGCGGGATCACCAGGGTCAGGCCCAGCATGTAGGCGTTGCCGATCCACGCCAGCTGCGGCACCGAGGCGTGCAGGTCGGCCGCCACGGCCGGATAGGCCACCGTGCCGATGAACATGTTCACCAGGTCCAGCGAGAACCCGAGCAGGTACAGCAGCTCCACTTTGGCGCGATAGGTCATGCGGCACTCCAGTTGCGAGGCGGCAGCATGCGCGCTGGGCGACGCTGGATAAACCGAACATCCAATGCAAGACTGTCAAACCATTTTTGACACAAGAGGCGTGCGCGATGGTCAGCCTGGACCGCTTCGAGACCTTCAAGGCCGTGGTCGATGCCGGCAGCCTCACCGCAGCCGCGCAGCGCCTGGGCCAGAGCAAGGCGGTGGTGAGCTTCAATCTGAAGCGGCTGGAGCAGGAACTGGGCGTGACCCTGCTGGTGCGCAATACCCGCAGCCTGGCGCTGACCGAGGCCGGCGAGCGCTTCCACCAGCACTGCGTGGCGATGCTGGCCACCGCCGAACGGGCCATCGAAGAGGCCCGCAGCGAGCAGCTGCAGCTGCGCGGCACGCTGCGCCTGACCACCACGCCCGAATATGCCGCCGCCAAGGTGGTGCCGCTGCTGGAGGGGTTCCGCGCCCTGCACCCGCAGCTGCGGCTGCACCTGTCGACCACACCGGCGCATGCCGACCTGATTCCCGAGCGGTTCGACCTGGCCATTCGATTGGGGCGCATGGCCGATTCCGAGCTGCGCGCCACCCTGCTCGATGAGCACGCGTTGTGCGCGGTGGCCGCGCCGTCGGTGTTATCGGGCTTGCCCGATGATGCCGCGCGTGACGACCCGGACTGGGTGCGTACGCTGCCACGGCTGGGCTATCCGCGTTTGGCGGACCTGCCGTTGATCGCCCCTGATGGCAGCGATCAGATGTTTGCCAGCAACCCCGCCGATGCGGTGGTCACGGTGGACAATGCGTCCACGTTGCGTGCCTTCGCGCTGGCCGGGGCCGGCGCCACGGTGCTGCCGCAGTGGTTGATTGCCGAGGACCTGGCGGCAGGTCGGCTGCTGCCGATCCTGCGCGGGCACCGCTTTCCGCGCCAGGGGGTGTATGCGGTGTTTCCCAACACCGCACATCCTTCGCGTCGGGTGCAGCTGTTGCTGGCGCACCTGCGCCAGCATCTGCCCGGTTGAGCCGCGGCAGGCACGACCAACGGTCGTGCCCTACCGGGTTGCGTGCCGGGGTAGGTACCGACCGTCGGTCGGTACCCGCCGTCGCTTAACGCACTACTTCATCACCGAGCACGAACGCGATGGTTTCCACCGGCTCGTTGGCCGAGCGCGACAGCTGCAGTTCGTAGCGGCCCTCGGCGATCTTCCACTGCTTGTCGGCGGTGTCGAAGCTGGCCAGCGTCTTCGGTTCGGCCTCGATGCGGATCCGGCGCGATTCGCCCGGCTGCAGCGTGACCTTCTGGAAGCCGATCAGGCGGATCGGGGTGGCGCTGCCTTCGGGCATCTTCAGGTACAGCTGGGCCACGTCCGCGCCGGCCACCTTGCCGGTGTTGCGGATGTCCACGGTGGCGACCAGACGCTGGCCCATCGAGATGGCGCTCAGGTTTTCATAGGTGAAGCTGGTGTAGGACAGGCCATGGCCGAACGCGAACTGCGGGGTCAGGCCCTTGGCGGCGAACCACTTGTAGCCGACGTTGGCGCCTTCGATGTCGTAATCGATGGTGTCGTCCGGCTTGTGCTTCGGGTTGAAGCCCAGCCCGTTCACTTCCGGACGCGGCAGCTGGCTGGCATCCACCGGCCAGGTCACCGGCAGGCGGCCGGACGGATTGACCTTGCCGGTCAGCAGCGCGGCAATGCCTTCGCCGCCACGGATGCCCGGGTACCACGCCTGCAGCACCGCCGGCACCTGCTGCAGCCACGGCAGCTCGACCGGGCCGTTGGTTTCCAGCACCACCACGGTCTTCGGGTTGGCCTTGGCCACCCCGGCGATCAGCGCGTCCTGGTTGTCGGGCAGCTTCATGTGCGGCAGGTCGACCGATTCGGCCGACCACTGCGTGGCAAACACGATCGCTACGTCGGCCGCGGCGGCAGCGCGCGCGGCGGCGGCCACGTTGCGGCCATCCACGTACTCGATGCTGGCGTCCGGGCGCTCGGCGCGCAGGGCCTCCAGCGGCGAGGACGGATGGAAGATCACCGGACCCGGCCAGGTGGTCGGCAGCACGCCCGGCACCGCGTTGGTGCCCTTGGCGGTCCAGCCCACCATCGACGAACCACCGCCGCCGATCACGCCCTTGTCGGCGTGCCCACCGATGATCACGATGCGCTTGACCTCCGGGCCCAGCGGCAGCACGTTGTTGGCATTGCGCAGCAGCACGCTGCCTTCTTCCACGGTGCGCTGCGCGGCGGCGAAACCGGCGGCGTCATCGATCGGCTGGTGCTGCGGCGGCAGGTCGAAATTGCCGTTGGCGAACATCGCGCGCAGGATCCGCGACACCATGTCGTCCAGGCGCGCACGCGGCACCACGCCGCCATTGACGGCCAGGCGCAGCGGTGCGTCGAAGTACACGGCCTTGTCGAACACTTCACCGGCCGACTGCTGGTCCAGACCGGCCAGCGCCGCCTTGGAGCCGCTGTGCACGCCGCCCCAGTCGGACATCACGAAACCGGGGAACTTCCATTCCTGCTTGAGCACCTGGTTCATCAGGTAATCGTGCTCGCAACCGTAGATACCGTTGATGCGGTTGTAGGAGCACATCACCGAACCGGGCTTGCCGATGTCCAGGGCGATCTCGAACGCCAGCAGGTCCGATTCGCGCATGGCCTGCTCGCCGATCTCGGCGCTGTGGAAATTGCGCGAGGTTTCCATGTCGTTGAGCGCGAAGTGCTTCATCGTCGACACCACGTGCTGGCTCTGCACGCCGCGGATCGACTCGCCAACCAGGCGACCGGCCAGCAACGGGTCTTCACCGGCGTACTCGAAGTTGCGGCCGTTGCGCGGATCGCGCTGCAGGTTGACGCTGCCAGCCAGCAGGATGTTGAAGCGCTGCTGCCAGGCCTCGCGGCCCATGGTGGCGCCACCGGCAAAGGCGACTTCCGGGTTCCAGCTGGACGCGGTGGACGGGCCGGACGGCATCGCCGTGGCGTGGTCACCCTTGCGGATGCCGCCCGGGTTGGTCACGCCCACGCCGGCGTCGGCCGACTGCTGCGACGGAATGCCCAGCCGCGCCACGCCCGGCACGAAACCGGCCGAACCGACCGCGCCTTCCGGCAGCGGGCCGCCATCCTTGCCCAGCCCGAAGTAGCTGTGCAGCATCTGGAACTTCTCGTCGTCGGTCATCTTCGCCACGATCAGCCGGGCGCGTGCATCGGCGTTGAGCGAGGTGTCCATCCACGGCGTGTCGCCGCCGACCGGCGCGGTGTAGCCCAGGGTCAGCAGCTTGCCGGCGATGGCCGGGCTGTCGGCATCGATGCGCAGCTTGACCGCGGTGCTGGTGGCCGACTGGAACCCGTTGGAACGGGCCACGTCGCCGTTGGCGTCGAAGCCGGTCACGGCGGCATCGTTGGCACCCAGCAGCACGGACGGCGCGCCCACGCGCGAGGCCTCGATGAGCTGCTTGAAGCGTGCGCCATCGGCAGCGGCGGTCTGCGTGTACAGCGCCACCACGTGGCGGCCGTCATTCAAGCGCAGGTAGTTCATGCCCGGCGCTTCGATGCCCGACTCGGCTTCCACCGGCAGGCGCGAGATCACGATGCTGCCACGGCGCTCGGCCGACGCCGGGTCGGCACTGACGAAGCGGTAGGTGTAACCCAGCTGGTCGGCCAGCGCTTCCAGCGGATCCGGCGCGTGGCTGGTGCCGCTGGTGTCCGCTTCACGGTGCACGTTGCCGATGGTCAGCGCGTCCACGTTCATGGCCTGCAACTGGGCCGCAACGTCGGCCGCATTGAGCCATTTCGGCGCCTGTTCCAGGCTGAGCACGGTGAAGGCGTCGGCTCCGCCGGTGGTGGCGGTGGGCGCGGCCCAGGCCGAGGCGGCCAGCGAGAGCGTGATGGCGGCCGTCAGGGCCAGTGGCTTTGTAATCGTTTTCATAAGCGGGCGAAACACCTTTGCTTGCGCAAAAAATCCAGGGAGTCGTGCCGCAGAAGGGTGCAGCGCCAAGATGGCGGATGCCGGCGCCTTGCAGGCCGGTATCGGGTACTACCAGGCAATGCAGCTACGACCAGGCCCCTCCGCCCGTCGATACAACCGCCCTGCCCGGTGGGCGCCGCAGGCGGCACCCATCCGGTGAAGAGTCGTTCACCCTGTTCATCCCTGTCAACAGCGTGTTCAGTTTCGGCGGCGTAGGGCCGCCCCGTCGATCACGGCGTGGCGGGCTTGACCACGTGCGTTGCCGCGGACGCCAGCACGCGCCCTTCCCTGTCCTGCGGCAGCAGCGGCGCCAGCGGCTGGCCATCGGCCAGGGTGAGCAGCTGCGAGCGTGGTTCATGTTCGGCGAACAGGAACGCTTCGCCCCACTGCCGCAGCGCCACCACCAGCGTGAACAGCGCCTGCCCTTTTGGCGTCAGGACGTAGTCGTGGTACCGGCTGCCATCGGCCGCCGGCTGCTGGGCGAGCACGCCGGACTCCTGCAGCGCCTGCAGGCGCTGGCTGAGCATGCTGCGCGACATGCCCAGGCTGCGTTGGAAATCACTGAACCGATGTACCCCATCGAAGGCGTCGCGCACGATCAGCAGCGACCAGCGGTCACCGATCAGGTCCAGCGCACGGGCCACCGGGCAGGTGGCGTTGGGATCGTCGTGCATGGGGCACCTCCATAAGTGGTTTTATTTTAGAACCAGATCATCCAGAATCAACTGGTTCTATTTTGAGACCATCAGATGTCCATTGCCGCACCACTGCCCCGTACCGCCACGCCCCTGCTGTTGTTGTTCGCCTGCGCCGCCGGGCTCAGCGTGGCCAACGTCTACTACGCCCAACCGCTGCTGGATGCGCTGGCCGCCGACCTGCACATCGGCACCGCCCGGATCGGCGCGGTCATTGCCGCTACTCAGCTGGGCTCGGTGATCGCGCTGCTGTGGCTGGTGCCGCTGGGCGACCGGTTGGAACGCAGGCGCCTGATGGCGGCGCAGAGCGTGGCGCTGGTCGTGGCCCTGTTGGGCGTTGCCCTGGCCGGCAACGCCACCGCGCTGCTGCTGGGCATGTTGGCGGTGGGCCTGCTCGGCACCGCGATGACCCAGGGGCTGATTGCCTATGCCGCCGCTGCAGCGGGCCCGCATGAGCGTGGCCGCGTGGTGGGGGCGGCCCAGGCCGGCGTGGTGATCGGCCTGTTGCTGGCCCGGGTGGTGGCTGGTGGCGTGGCCGACCTGGGGGGCTGGCGTGCGGTGTATGTGCTGTCGGCGGTGCTGATGGTGGTCAGCGGCGCGGTCCTGTGGCTGCGCCTGCCACGGCTGCCGGTGGCCGATGCCGCGCCCCGGATCGGGTTGATCACTCTGCTGCGTCAGCAACCTGTGCTGCGCCAACGCGGCGTGCTCGGACTGCTGCTGTTCACCGCGTTCGGGCTGTTCTGGAGCAGCATGGCGCTGCCATTGAGCGCACCGCCGCATGCGCTCAGCCATACCGCCATCGGTGCGTTCGCACTGGTCGGCCTGCTCGGCGCGTTGGCCGCCGCGCGCAGCGGGCACTGGAGCGATCGCGGCCATGCCGACCGTGTTTCCTTTGCTGCGCTGCTGCTGTTGCTGTTGAGCTGGGCCCCGCTGGCTGCGCTGCCGCTGCACATGGGCTGGCTGGTACTGGGCGTGCTGTTGCTGGATCTGGCGGTACAGGCACTGCACGTGACCAACCAGAGCCTGATCCTGGCCGCCGCGCCCAACGCGCAGGCGCAGGTGATCGCCGCCTACATGCTGTTCTATGCGGCCGGCAGCGGGATCGGCGCGCTGCTGGGCAGCAGCCTGTATGCCGCGTATGGCTGGAACGGTGTCTGCATTGCCGGCGCGCTGGTTTCATTGCTTGCGCTGGGCGCGTGGTGGACGGTTTCCGCTACCCTGCGCAGCAGGTGCAAGGGGTGAACGATGCGGAGCGTGCGGTGAATGCGTCCACGGCAGTGAACGGGCAGTGGTCTGGCGCACTGCTGCTGGGCCCGCATTTCGCCGTGCTGCAGGGCCATGCCGGTGCCACCGGTGCGCATGCCCACTACGCCCACCAGGTGCTGCTGGCCGATGCCGGCCACTGGACCGTGGAGAACGACGACGGGCTGCAGTGCGGCACGCGCCTGTTGCTCCCCTCGTTCCAGTCGCATGCGGTGCGCGGCGTGCCGCTACGCGGCTGCACGGTATGGATTGAACCCAGCCATGTCGACCTGCAGACGCTGCAGGCACAGCTGCCCTTGCTTCCGTGCGATCCGCAGGCGGTGTTGCCCTGCCTGTCGGCCCTGGTCGCGCGGGCGCCGCTGGACCGCCGGCTGCAGGCCGCACTGTCCGCACTGGACGCGCGGTTGCCCGAGCGCATTGCGGCCCCGGCCATCGCAGCGGCCGCGCACCTGTCCGAAAGCCAGTTGCACCGCCGCTTCCAGCAGGACCTGGCCGTGTCGCTGCGTGGCCTGGTGCTGTGGCGCCGGTTGCGCCAGGCACTGGTCCAGGTGATCGAGGGACACAGCCTGACCACCAGCGCACATGCCGCCGGCTTCGCCGACCTGGCGCACTTCTCACGCAGCCTGCGGCGCATGTTCGGCGTGCAGGCCGGGCACCTGGCCGGCCTGCACCTGCAGCATTATCGCGGCGACTGATCCAGCCCCGGGGGCGGCGGCGGTTCCGGCACGTGCGGCAGCGCGCGGAACGGCGCCAGCAGTTGCCCCAGGTAGTCCCGTGGATAGGCCGGCTGGCTGCCAATCCCCAGGTCGTCCACGCGCATCCGGTAGTCGGCATCGAAGGCCGTCCCCAGCAGATGGTCCCAGACGGTCAGGAACAATCCGAAGTTGACGTCGCCGGCCTTGCCATAGCGCATGTGGTGGAACCGATGCAGCGGGGCCCATGCCATCACCTTGCCCAGCCAGCCCGGCCGCATGTCCACGTTGGAGTGCTGCAGCAGCAACTGGATGGCAATGGCGAAAGCCAGCACCGCCGCCACCGGGTACGGCATGCCCAGCAACAGCAGCGGCAGCACCCCGCCCAAGGCTTCGGCCGTCTGGTGCAGCGGGTGCTTCATCAATCCGTTGAACCCATACATGCGGGTCACGCTGTGGTGGACGGCATGCAACCGCCACAGCCAGGCCCAGCGATGGCTGGCGTAATGCACCAGGGTGATGCCCAGGTCCGCGGCGACGATTGCCAGCACCACCTGCGCCACAACACTCCAGTGCGTCGGCCACAGCTGCCACGGCACCCACGCGGCCACCAGCGGAATCGCACCGATCGCCAGCAGGTTCAATCCTTCATTCACCAGCGCATGGACCGCATCGCGGCCCGCATCGCCCTGGGGGGCGTTGAAGGCCGGGTCATAGGGCCAGCAGCGCTCGGCCAGCCACGACAGCGCGATGGCCAGCACCAACCCCGGCAGCAGCCACAGGGCCGACCCCGCTGCATACCCCACCCACCACGTGGCCATCCCCACGCATCCAAGCAGCATTCCCGGCGCATACACCGCCAACCACCATCGCTTCATCGACCTGCTCCATACAAAGGAGCGGCCATGCTCGCGACAACGGCGCGGCCGGGCTTGAACAAACCGCGCATCCCGCCGCGGCCGCCGGTGCAGCCCTTCATGCCATCCATATCGACCCGACCCGACCCGACCCGACCCCCACGGCCGCGGAAGCGGAAGCGGAAGCAGCGGGCAGGCCACTGGCTGAAGCATTCATCACCCCGGCTGCGTTCAAACTGCCGGTGCGCGAACCGTTAGCATTTTTACTAATTGCCGGTAGGATTGTCGGTCTCAGCCCCTGACACCGACCCTGCCGATACTGCCCGCCATGCCCCGCCTTGCCGCCCCTGCCTGCCTGCGCCAGCCCCTTCGGGAGGTGCGCTGATGGGCGCGGTTCTGGCCCTGGACCAGTTGCTGGAAAGCCGGCAGGTCTGGCGCGGCAGGCCGCAGGTCACGCCGCCGGCCACGGCCCCGCACCCTACCGGCCACCCGGCGCTGGACGCCCGCCTGCCCGGCGGTGGCTGGCCGCCGGCGGCGCTGTCGGAGGTGCTGCTGGCCGCGCCGGGGCACGGCGAGCTGGCGCTGGTCTGGCCCACTCTGGCGCGGCTGAGCCAGCAGCAGCAGACCATCGTGCTGATTGCCCCGCCCTACCTGCCGCATGCGCCCGGCTGGGCCGGTGCCGGGCTGGCCTTGAACCAGGTGCAGGTGGTGCGGGCAGCCCCGCGCGATGCCCTGTGGGCCGCCGAACAGTGCCTGCGTTCTGCGGCCTGTGCCGCCGTGCTGTGCTGGCCGCAGCAGGCCGACGACCGGGCCCTGCGCCGGCTGCAGGTGGCCGCCGAAACCGGCCAGTGCCTGGGGTTTGCCTTCCGCGACCTGCGCCAGGCGCGCAATGCTTCGCCGGCACCGCTGCGGTTGCAGCTTGAGCACGGCCAGGTGCGCGTCCTCAAGTGCCGCGGCGGCATGGCCCCGGCGCAGCCGTTGCCGCTGGCCCTGGCGCATTGAGCGGCCGCCGTGCACTGGGCCTGCCTGTTGCTGCCACAGCTGGCGCTGGATGCCGCCCTGCGCCAGCAACCCGATCCGTCGGTGCCGCTGGTGCTGCTCAGCGGCCCCGCGCAGCGCCGCGTGCTGCATGCGGTGAGCCCGGCGGCGCGCCAACGGGGGCTGCGCCGCGGCATGCTGCTGTCGGCCGCCCAGGTGCTTACCCGCGACATGCTCACCGTCGAACACGACCCGCGCGCCGAACAGGCCACCCGGCAGCTGCTGGCCAGTTGGCTGTATGGCATCAGCTCGCAGGTCAGCCTGGCCTTCCCGCATGCGCTGGCGCTGGAAATCGGCGCCAGCCGCGCGCTGTTCGGTGACTGGCCCACGATTGAAAAACGCCTGTGCGACGGCCTCAAGGAGCTCGGCTTCCGCCATCGCCTGGTGGCCGCGCCCAATCCGCATGCGGCCTGGGTGCTGACCCGCGTGCATGCGCGGTTGGGGGTGGAGGCCCAGCAGCTGGACGCCACCCTGGCCCAGGTGCCAATCGAACACAGCGGGCTGCCGGCCGAGGCGGCCACGGTGCTGGCGCGCTCGGGTCTGCGCACGCTGGGCGCGGCCTTCCAGCTACCGCGCGACAGCCTGGCGCGACGCTTCGCGCCGGCCGTGCTGGCCCACCTGGATGCGCTGCGCGGGATCAGCACGCCGCCGCTGCGCTACTACCAACCGCCGGACCGCTTCGACGCACGCATCGAGTTCGAGTACGAAATCGAATCCACCCAGGCCCTGCTGTTCCCGCTGCGCCGGCTCACCGGTGACCTGGCGGCCTTCCTGTGTTCGCGCGATGGCGGCGTGCAGCGCTTCACGTTGTGGTTCGAACACGACCAGCACCCGGACACCGGCCTGGACATCGGCCTGCTCGCGCCCGAACGCGATGCGGCCATGTTGTTCGAACTGGCGCGCAACCGCGTCGACCACCTGCGCCTGCCTGCCGGCAGTCGTGGCCTGCGCCTGCAGGCCGAGCACCTGCCACCGTTCGTACCGGCCGCACGCGACCTGTTCGATCCCCGGCCGCAACAGGCGATGCCCTGGGAACAGGTGCGCGAGCGGCTGCGTGCCCGGCTCGGCGATGACGCCGTGCAAGGCCTGGGGCTGCGTGCCGAACACCGCCCCGAACGTGCCAGCGGCGATGCCCACGGTGCGCCCAAAGGCCCACCGCCCGTCCTGCCCGTGCGACCGGGCTGGTTGCTGCCACGCCCGCAGCCGCTGCTCGACCCGCACCTGCGCATCGTGTCCGGGCCGGAGCGGATCGAATCGGGCTGGTGGGATGAAGGCGATATCCGCCGCGACTACTACGTCATCGAAACCGGCCAGGGCCAGCGCGGCTGGGCCTACACCAGCGCCGATGGGCGCGGCGGGCCGTGGATGCTGCACGGCTGGTTTTCATGAGCGCCACCCTGCCCGACTACGCCGAACTGCATTGCCTGTCGGCCTTCAGCTTCCAGCGCGGCGCGTCGATCGCCGAGGAACTGTTCGCACGCGCCAAGGGCCAGGGCTACCGCGCGCTGGCGATCACCGACGAATGCTCGCTGGCCGGCATCGTGCGGGCCTGGCAGGCAGCGAAAAAGCATGACCTGGCGCTGATCACCGGCGCGGAGTTCCAGTTGGAAGACGGCCCCAGGCTGGTGCTGCTGTGCACCGACCTGGCCGCCTATGCCGGCCTGTGCCAGCTGATCACCACCTGCCGCCGGCGCGCGCCCAAGGGCGAGTACCGCTGCCTGCGCGAGGATCTGGATACGCTGCCCGACAGCCTGCTGTGCCTGTGGCTGGACCGCGTGCCCAACGCCGATGACGCCGCCTGGCTGCAGGCCCGCTTCGCGCAGCGGCTGTGGCTGGCGGTGGAACTGCATCGGGAGGCCGATGACAGGCAGCGCCTGGCCGCGCTGCAACGCTTCGGTCGCGAACACGCCATCCCGCTGGTGGCCAGCGGCGATGTGCACATGCACGTGCGCCGCCGCCGCGCCCTGCAGGACACCCTCACCGCGATCCGCCACCACTGCACCATCGCCGATGCCGGCTGGCGGCTGTTTGCCAACGGCGAACGGCATGTGCGCACCCGCCAGGCGCTGGCTGCGCTGTACCCGCCGGCCTTGCTGGCCGAAACCGTGCGTATCGCCAACCGCTGCCACTTCGACCTCAAGCAGCTGCAGTACACCTACCCGCGCGAACTGATCCCGGCCGGACACGACCCGGCCAGCTGGCTGCGCACGCTGGTGGAGGACGGCATGCGATGGCGCTGGAAGACAGGCGCCACGGCAAAACAGCGCACGCAGATCGAACACGAACTCGACCTGATCCACACGAAACAGTACGAGTCCTACTTCCTGACCGTGCACGACATAGTGCGCTTCGCGCGCAGCCAGCAGATCCTGTGCCAGGGGCGCGGCTCGGCCGCCAATTCGTCGGTGTGCTACGTGCTGGGCGTGACCGAGATCGACCCCAGCGAGATGGAGCTGCTGTTCGAGCGCTTCATCTCCGCCGAACGCGACGAGCCGCCGGACATCGACATCGATTTCGAACACGAGCGCCGCGAGGAAGTGCTGCAGTACGTGTTCAACCGCTACGGTCGCGAACGCGCTGCATTGACCGCGGTGGCGATCAGCTACCGTGGCCGCAGTGCGGTGCGCGATGTGGCGCGGGTGCTGGGCCTGCCGCCGGACCAGGTCAACGAGCTGGCCGCCTGCCTGGACCGCTGGAGCAGCCACGAGCCGCTGCCCGAGGCGCTGCGCGAGCGCGGTTTCGACCCGGACACGCCGCTGATGCGGCGGGTAGTGGCGCTCACCAGCGAACTGGTCGACTTCCCGCGCCACCTGTCCCAGCACCCGGGCGGTTTCGTGATCTCCGAACATCCGCTGTCCACCCTGGTGCCGGTGGAGAACGCGGCCATGGCCGACCGCACCGTGATCCAGTGGGACAAGGACGACCTGGACGCCACCGGGCTGATGAAGGTGGACTGCCTGGCACTGGGCATGCTCACCGCGGTGCGCAAATGCCTGGCCATGCTGCACGCGCACGGCGCGCCCTTGATGGGCATGGCCGATATTCCCGCCGGCGACACGAAAACCTACGACATGATCTGCCGCGCCGACACCCTGGGGGTGTTCCAGATCGAGTCGCGGGCGCAGATGGCGATGCTGCCGCGCATGCAGCCCCGCTGCTTCTACGACCTGGTGATCGAAGTGGCAATCGTGCGCCCCGGTCCGATCCAGGGCGACATGGTGCATCCGTATCTCAACCGCCGCAAGAAGCTCAAGGAAGAAGGCATCGAGGAAATCGACTACCCGCCGGCGCTGGAGAAGGTCTTCAAGCGCACCCTCGGCGTGCCGCTGTTCCAGGAACAGGTGATGCAGCTGGCGGTGGCCGCGGCCGGCTTTACCGCAGGCGAGGCCGACGCGCTGCGCCGTTCGATGGCGGCCTGGAAACGCCATGGGGGGTTGGAGCCGCATCGCGACCGCCTGCTCACCGGCATGGCCGCCCGTGGCCACAGCCGCGAATACGGCGAACGCCTGTTCGAGCAGATCAAGGGCTTCGGCAGTTATGGCTTCCCGGAAAGCCACGCGGCCAGCTTCGCGCTGATCACCTATGTCAGTTGCTGGCTCAAGTGCCACCACCCGTCGGCGTTCGCCGCCAGCCTGATCAACAGCCAGCCGCTGGGGTTCTACACCCCCGACCAGATCCTGCAGGACGCGCGCCGCCATGGCGTGCCGGTACTGCCGGTGGATGTGCGCCACAGCGACTGGGACTGCACGCTGCTGCCGCCCACCGCGCCCGACCGCCCGTTCGGCATCCGCCTGGGCCTGCGCCTGATCGACGGCTTCAGCGAAGATGTCGCCACCGCGCTGGTACAGGCACGCGCCCGGCAGCCGTTCGACAGCGTGGCCGACCTCAGCCAGCGCGCGCGGCTGGATCGCCGCCACCAGGGCCTGCTCGCCGATGCGGGGGCGTTGAAGGGATTGAGCGGCCATCGCCATCGTGCGCGCTGGGAAGTGTCCGGTGTGGAAAAGCCGTTGCCGCTGTTCGACACCGCGCGGGCCACCGTGGAAGCCAGCGTGCCGTTGCCGCCGCCCAGTGCGCTGGAGGACATGCAGGCCGACTACAACAGCACCGGCACCACCCTGGGCCGGCACATGGTGGCCTTCATCCGCGCGCAGCTGCGCCAGCGCCGCTGCCAGCGCTCGGACGAACTGGCCGCCCTGCCGCATGGGCGCACCGTGCGGTTTGCCGGGCTGGTGCGGATGCGCCAACGCCCGCAGACCGCCAGCGGGGTCACCTTCCTGACCCTGGAAGACGAATGCGGCATGGTCAACGCCGTGGTCTGGCGCAAGACCGCCGACCGCCAGCACCGGGTGCTGGTGGAAGCACGGATGATGCAGATCGATGGTCGCCTGGAGCGCGTGGACGGCGTGCAGCACCTGATCGTGCGGCAGATGTACAACATCGATTCGCTGATCGAAGGGGTGCGCACGCACAGTCGGGATTTCCATTGATGCCGCGCAGCAACACGTGACCAGCTTCACGATCACTGCAAATACAGACTTTCCCGACTGGTGTCGCAATCGACCATTGGGGTATTGTCGCGAGCTTCCAAGGATCTGGAGCCGCCAATGTCACGCGCACTCACTCTTACCACGCTGGTTGTCTCCAGCCTTGCGCTTGTCGTTTCCGCCTGGACCGGCATCCGCCTGCACCAGAGCCAGGCCCACGACCGGGTGATCACCGCACGCGGGCTGGTCATCCAGGACAGCACCGGCCAGGCCCGGGTGATCCTGGGCGCACCGGTGCCCGACCCGCTCAGCAAGGGCATCTCGCAGGGGCCGCGCGCATCGCCGTTGTCCGGGCTGATCCTGCTCGGCGCCGACGGTTCCGAACGCGGCGGCTACGGCACTGCCGATGTGGGGGATGAAGCCATGCTCACCCTGGACGATGCCAGCGGCACCACCGAAGTATTCAAGGTCACCGCCAACCCGGATCGCGGCGCCACCCTGGTGATCAAGCACCAGAACAGCACCGGTGCCATGCTCACGTCCTGGCAGGGCAAGCCGGAATTGATCTTCGTCGGCGACAACGGCCAGTCGCACTACGTGCGCCCGAGTACCCCCAGCGCGCCCTGATCCTCCAGCGCCTGGCGCAGGTCAAGCGCAACGCGCCGCGCATCGCCGGCCGTCAGCATGGCCGTGGTGATGCGCAGGCCGTGCACGCCGGGCTGCACGGCAAACACTTCGCCGCCGCGCAGTTGCCACCCGCGCTGGGCCATGGCCAGCACCAGCGGCTGGCTGTCGGCGGCCAGCGGCACCCACAGGTTCAACCCATCCATTACCGCCGGGGTGTGGATGCCCTGCTCGCCCAGCGCCTGCTGCAACACCTGGCAACGCTGCGCATAATCGCGCCCGGCCTTGGCCACGCGCGCCATCACCCGCGCCGAGCCCAGCGCCGCGGCTGCCGCATCCTGCAGCAGGTGGCTGACCCAGCCGGTGCCGGGGGCCATGCGCAGGCGCAGGCGTGCGGCGGTGTCGGCGTCACAGCCCAGCACCGCCAGGCGCAGGTCCGGCCCGAGCGCCTTGGACAGCGAACGCACCAGCACCCAGCGCCGCGTGCGCGGGGCGATCACCGAGTGGTACGGCTGCTGCGACAACACTGCGAAATGATCGTCCACCAGCACCAGCACCTGCGGATGCCGGTCCAGCACCTGGCGCAGTTCGCGCGCGCGGCGCTGGCTGAGGCTGGCGCCGGTCGGGTTGTGCGCACGCGGGGTCAGCAGCACCGCACGTGCGCCTGCCTCCAGCGCCGCCGCCAGCGCCGCCGGCACCATGCCGTGTTCATCGATGGCCACCGCCAGCGTGGCGTGCCCGCCCGCGCGCAGGGTGTTGAGGCTGCCGAGAAAACACGGATTCTCCACCGCCACGCGGTCGCCGGGCACCAGCCAGCTGCCCAGCACCCGCTCGATCGCATCGACCGCGCCGTGGCTGAGTTCCAGTGCGTACCCAGGCGGGCAATCCGGGTCCAGCTGCGCCCGTGCCAACCGCTCCAGCTGCGGGTCGATGGTGGGGGTGCCGTACAGGCGCGGCGCCCGTTCCGGCAACAACCCCCGCAGGTCCGGCAGCCACTGCGGGTCGGGGTTGCCACTGGACAGGTCGTGCAACGCCGAACCGCCCGTGCTGCCCTCCTGGGCGCCGACCGCCGGCGGCGCGGTCACCACCGTGCCGCGCCGGCCCTGGGTCTGCGCCAGCCCAGCCGCGTCCAGCCGCTTGTAGGCGGCCGCCACGGTATTGCGGTTGATCTGCAGCTGCAGGGCCAGGTCGCGGACCGGCGGCAGCAGCTGCCCCGGCTCCAATGCGCCACTGAGGATCTGCTGGCGGATGCTGTCGAACACGGCGCTGGCGGTCTGGCCGGTGATTTTCATTTTGTCCTATGCCAATATGTGAATCGTCCCGGGACAGTGTTGCACGTGCCGGACCGCCCGTGCAGCCGCCCTCGCTTCAGGAGCTCCCCCATGCCCATCGCACGCCCCGACTGGCCACAGGCCACCACCGTCGACGCCATCGCCCACAACCTGGCGGTGGTGCGCCAGCGCATCGCGCGCGCCTGCGAACGTGCCGGCCGCGATCCGGCCAGCGTGCGCCTGCTGCCGGTCAGCAAGACCGTCGACCAGGCGCGGCTGCGCCTGGCCTGGGCGGCGGGCTGCCACGAACTGGGGGAAAACAAGGTGCAGGAGGCGCAGGCCAAGGCCGACGGCATGGCCGACCTGCCGATCCGCTGGTCGGTGATCGGCCACCTGCAGACCAACAAGGCCCGCGACGTGGCGCGCTTCGCCAGTGAGTTCCAGGCGCTGGACAGCCTCCGCGTGGCCGAGGCACTGGACCGACGCCTGGCGCTGGAGCAGCGCACGTTGGACGTGTTCGTGCAGGTCAACACCTCCGGTGAGGCCAGCAAGTACGGCCTGGACCCGATCGCGGTTGCCGACTTCGTGCAGCAGTTGCCGGCGTTTCCCCAGCTGCGCGTGCGCGGGCTGATGACGCTGGCGGTGTTCTCGCCGGACCCGGACCAGGTGCGCCCGTGCTTCGTGCGTCTGCGCGAATTGCGCGACCGCCTGCGGCCCGGCCTGCCGGCGGGGATCGTCCTGGACGACCTGTCGATGGGCATGTCCGGCGACTTCGACCTGGCCATCGAAGAAGGCGCCACCGTAGTGCGGGTCGGCCAGGCCATCTTCGGCGCGCGCGCTACCCCGGACAGCTTCTACTGGCCCACCGCCGCCGCCGAGGGCACCCCATGAAGGCGGTGGTGATCCAGCACGTCGCGTTTGAAGACGCGGGGATACTCGCCCCGTTGCTGACCGCACGCGGTTGGCAGCTGCAGACACTGCAGGCCGGCATCGACCGCCTGGACGACGCCGAGACCGCCGACCTGCTGATCGTGCTGGGCGGCCCGATCAGCGCCAACGATGTCCACGCCTACCCGCATCTGCGCGTGCTGCATGCCCTGCTCCGCTCACGCCTGGCCGCGCACCGCCCGACGCTGGGCATCTGCCTGGGCGCGCAGCTGGTGGCACGCGCACTCGGCGCCAGCGTGACACCGATGGGCGCGAAGGAAATCGGCTTCGCGCCGTTGTCGCTGACCGATGCCGGCCTGGCCTCGCCGCTGCGGGCACTGGTGGGCATCCCGGTGCTGCACTGGCATGGCGAGACCTTCACCCTTCCCGACGGTGCGCTGCGCCTGGCCGCCACGCCGGCCTGCGCGCAGCAGGCGTTCGCCATCGGCCACCACCTGCTGGCCCTGCAGTGCCATCCCGAGGTCGACGCCACCCGCATCGACACTTGGCTGATCGGCCATGCCGACGAACTGCAGCGCGCCGGTATTGATCCCCGCGCGCTGCGCGAACAGGCCCACCGCTACGCCGCGCCCTTGGCGGCTGCCGCACGCGACCTCTTCGCGGCCTGGCTGGATGCACTGCCGCCGCCAACGCCGGTTGCCGCCGCGCCCATTGCCACGGCGGTGCCCGCATGAACAGCTATCGCCTGATCGTGCACCAGCACGGCGTGCTGCTTGGCCGCTTCGACAGCGAAGGCCCGCAGGCCCGCCGTCACCTGCATACCCTGGCCGCGCAGCTGCCGGGCACCGACGGATTCCAGCTGCAATGGCAGCAGGCCATCGGCGAACAGCGGCTGTTGAGCAGCGGCCCCGCGGGCCTGAAGGTGCTGGGCAGCGAGATGGTCTACCAGGACATCGCCACCCCCGCAGCATAAGGACACGCTGCCGGCTTGTTCCGCCCGCGCCACCGCGCCTACCATCCCGCCAGAGGCCTGCCGCGGTGGTGGGCCCACCGCCGGGCGGAGCACCTCATGGACAGCTATGACGCAATGGAACGCTACATGACCATCGCGCGCTATCTCAGCCTCTTCGCGCTGCTGGCCCAACTGGTCCTGCTTGGCCTGCAACTGGCCGCCTACCGTCGGCACCGTCATGCAAGCTTCCTGGTGCTCAGCTTGGCCAGCATCATCGGACTGGCCTATGGAGCGGTGATCGGCCTGCCGTATTTCACCGCCAGTGCCATGCCGCATGTCCTGTCCCTGATCACGGTGGGGGGCGTGATCGGCATAGCGGCCACGCTGCTGGGGATCACCGGCACGGTGCTGCTGTTCCGTGCCTATCGCGGGCTGGTCGAGGACAACGCGCGCGTAAAGGCCCGGCTGGCCCTGCTCGAAGCACAGCAGGCCGGCCCGCCACTGCCGGCCACGGTACCCGCTTCGTCACTGCACCCGTAACAACAGCGGCGTCAGAGGTCCACGGGGCGTGCCAGTGTCTGCATGTGCCGGGCATGCTCGCCCGCCTGTGCATGCAGCCACGACCGGAAGGACAGGAACCCCTGGTGCGTTGATGAGCGCGGCGGATACACCAGCCAATGCGACCAGCGCGTCTTCAAACGGTGCGGCGACAAGGCAACCAACTGGCCCGAGTCGAGCAGCAGCCGCGCCCGTGTCACCCGCCCCAGCGCCACGCCGAAGCCGTCCAGCGCCGCGCGATGGTGTGACTCCGACTCGTTGAGCATCGCCACGTAGCGACGCGGCGGGTCCAGGCCCGCCAAGGCGAACCAGCGCTGCCATTCGCCATCGGGATCCCCCAACAGCGGCCATTCCGAGAGCGGACGCGCGTCCACGCCCCCCATGCGTTCCACCAGCACGGGGCTGGCCATCGGCATCAACCACTCATCGAACAACGGCTCGGCATGCACTCCCGCCCACTGCCCGGCACCCACGCGCAGCGCGGCATCGCACTGCACGTTGCGGTCGAAATCGGTCAGGCGTTCGCTGGACTCCAGGTTGAACTCGATCTCCGGATGCACGGCCACGAACGATCCCAGGCGGGGCACCAGCCAGTTGGAGGCCATCGAGGGCAGCGCGCTGACCGTGAGCACGCGGTCATGGCGTGCACCGAACGGCTGGAACACCTGCTGGATCGCATCCAGATGCGGCCCCACCTGCTCGAGCAGACGCTGGCCTTCAGGCGTGACGCCCACCCCGCGCGGTTGCCGCAGCAGCAGCGGGTAGCCCAGCCGCTGCTCCAGCTGGCGCATCTGGTGGCTGAGCGCGCTGACCGTCAGGTTCAACGACTCCGCCGCCCGGGTGAGGTTGCCCAGGCGCGCGGCGGTCACGAAATTCTGCAGGGACTGCAGGGGCATGCGGGACATGTCGACTTGAATCCTGCTCAAGACCAGGTTGCGGAAATGTCGCTTTTTCGCCCCGCATCCTGCACCTATCGTCAACGCTACTCAAGTGGAGCGTCGACCATGAACATCTACAGCGGCCTGTTGTTCCTGCAGGGGCACATCACCCACGTCGATCTGGCGCGCCAGCTGGCGGGTGGGGAAACGGCGCCCAGGGCGCCCTCGCCCTCGGATAAGCGGGAGGCGGCATGCGGTGCAGCAGGGAACGGCGATGAGGCGCGTCCGGGTGCGCCACGGCAACGGGACGCGTGCGCCGATGCCTGAGTGTGCGGACGCGCGTCTGCAGCCACGCATGGCGTGGCTCTACCGGGGGGCCGGCAGCACGCGTGGCTGCTGGTCGTACCACTCGCGTGCGCCGGCCAGGTGCCACTTGCGCTCCTGGCCGTCCAGTTCGATTCCCGCGCCCAGAACGCCCCAGCGCAGGTACAGGTTGCCGCGGCGCCGCGCCTCGGCCAGGTCCAGCCGCGCGCGTAGCGACAGCCGCTCGTTTTCGGCCTGCAGGTCATCCACCCACATTTCGCCACTGCGCCAGCGCAACTGCCCGCTGGCCTGCACCTCGCCGGAATCGAGCATGCCCAGCACCCAGCGCGGGTACGCGCTGCGCTCGGCGAACACGCCCAGCAGCGGCCCCGCATCGCGCAGGCGCAGATCGGCCTGGGCGGTGACCTCAAACGGTGCGGCTGCATCGATGTGGCCCTGGCGCAGTGCCACCGTGCCCCACCAGTTGGCCTGTCCGCCAGTGTCGCCGACCTGGATGTTGCGCAGCGCCACGGTGGTGCCGCCCAGGTCGAACTGCTTCGCATCGAAATCGGCCCGCTTGACGCGCGCCTGCAGCTGCGCATCGCCACGCAGCGCGATGCCGGCCACCTGCAACTGTGCACCACGGCCGCGCAGGTCGGCCCGGCCGGTACCCACGCGGCCGGACGAATCCAGTTCCACATCGCCACTGAGCAGGCCGGTGCCACCGAGCAGGCGCACATTGCCGGTGCCGCCGCCCAGGTAGCGGTTGTAGGCGGTCAGGTCGGGCACCCGCGCGTCGTTGAAGCGCAGGTGCGCACGCATGCCGTCACGCAACTGCTGCAGGCGCGCGTCGCCGCGCAGGGTCAGCGCCATCGCACGGCCATCGAACAGCAGCGCCTTGGGTGCCCCGGTCGGTGCGGCGCGGAACTCGGGAATCTTGACGTCCAGCTGCGCCTGCGCCGGCTCGCCGGCCACGATGCTGCCGTGCGCATTGGCCTGCCCAAGCAGCCGCACCCCGGCCACCTCGGCCACGGCCGCCACCTGCGGGATGTCCAGCGTACTGCCCGCCGCCAGCTGGCCATCGGCAATCTTCAGGTCGCCTTCCAGCAGGCCGCCGCCATCGAGGTGGAACCACGGCTTGCGCACGAACAGATCGGAGATCCAGTTCAGCGACTCGAACTTCCATGCGCCCTGCACCTGCCCGGTCAGCCGCGGCAGCAGTTCGGCCGGGGCGCGGAACGGGATTTTACGGCCCGTTATACGCAGGTCGGCATGCAGTTCGCTGCCGGTTTCCGTGTCACGGGGCAACCGTGCCTGCACGCGCATGTCCTGCGCCACATCCAGCTGCAGCGCCAGCAGCCCGCGATCGTCGGCGTTGACCCCGGCATGCACCGGCACCCGCCACACCACCCGGCTGCCGGGTTGCAGCGCGCCCCGGTCCAGTACCACGTCGCCGGTAAGACGGGCGTTCGACGGCGCGCTGCCGACGCTGACGTGCGGTCCGCCGGTGTCGATTTCCACGGCGCGGCTGCGCGCATCCACCTGCAGTTGTGCCCAGGTGATGTCCAGCTTGCGCAGGCCCGGCGCTTCGTCGCGGTAGTGGCGCGGGAAATGGAACCGCGCCGCAAGGTGGGCGTCATCGAGCACCCGTACCCCGCCCACGGTCACCTCGGCCTTCTCGAACCCGGCCGTGGAGTCGAACAATTCAGACGGCCCGCCCTTCAACTGCTTGAGGAAGCCGACGGTGCCGTGCCCCTGCCCGGCAATGAACAGCGTGCCGAAACGACCGCTGCGGATGCTGTCGCTGTGGATCGCGTCGAAGCGCAGCGTCCAGCCGCGGTCGCCGCGCGGCGGCGGCGGAATGCCCTTGTCCACGCGCTCGACCTCGGCCTCCACGCCCGTGGCCTCGATCCGCGGTATGCGCACCTCACGGCGGAACAGCGCCGGCAGGTCGATCCAGGCGCCCGCGCGGTCGGCACGGAAAATGTAAACCGTGTGCCCGGCCTGCCCGCGCATGCGCACGTTCCAGACCACGGCGTGCCCAGGCAGCAGGGTCAGCGCCGGCCCGGTCTGCATGCTGAACTTTTCAGGTTTGCGGTTGGTGACCGCGTCGAACAACGGCGTATTGAGGAACACGTTGCCGGCGATCAGGTACAGCGCATACAGCGCCAACAGCGAGAGCAACGCCACGCGCCATGGCCGGGGCCAGCGCCGGACGCGCTCGGGAATCAGGGGCATGTAGATACGCGCGCGGAAGCAGAATGACCCCCACACTATCGGCAGACGGCTGGCGCAGCCGCGTGAAGACGAAGCACGACGGCGACGGGCCGGCTGTTCCACGCGGGCTGCGGACGCCGTTGCGGCGGCGCACGGCTTGCCGCTACTGTGCAATCGCGCCGGCATCGATCGCTGCCGGACCGAAGACAGCAAGGAGCGTGCCGGCATGATGCAAGTCGTGGAGACCTTCGGCCTAGAACTGATGGCCTGGATGGGGGGCGTGGCAGCGGGGTATCTGGCGTGGGCGTCCGCGCCGTTCTGGTGGCCCGCGATGCGGGCGTTCGGCGGCCGTCGCCGGCTTCCGCGCCCGCTGCTGTTCAGTACCTGCGCCGGGTGCATGGCCTATGCGGCGTACCTGGCGTTCCTGGTCGCACTGCGCCTTCTGATCCTCGCGGCACCGCCCGTGTCCGCCGCGCTGGATCAGCTGGCATCACACCCCGGCATGGCCGCGACGCTGCTTGCCGCACTCGTGTACGGCCTGCCCCTGCTGGTGTTTACCGGATGGGCTGCGCGCTTTCTCGGCGCACGCTGGGCGCGGCTCCTGCCGCCGCCCCTTGATGCGCGGCCCGCAACATGATCCGTGAAGACGCTATCCTCCATGGTCTGGTGCTGCTCTGGGTGTCAGTACCGTTGTGGGCGCCGGCCCTGCGCGCCTGCCTGCCCTGGCGTCGCCTTCCCTGCGCCGGCAGGTTCACCCTGACGGTTGCGGCGCTGGTCTACGGCGCCTTCGCCGCCTGCGTGGCGCTGGTGATGCTGCCGGCAGAGGTGCTGGCCATATTCATCGGCCCGCAACTGCTCGAGATGGGCTCACCCGCCGGCCGCTGGGTGAGCGCGCTGCATGCCGATGTCGTGGTGCCGGTGTTTTCGGCCTTCATCCCGGCGCTGCCCGGCGTGACCTGGGTGGTCATGCTGTTGCTGGCCAGGCGCTGGCCGGTCATCTGCGCCCGACTGGGCCTGCACGTCCTGCCTGTCCCCCAGCCATCCCCAGACAGCACAGGCGCCTAGCGGGCGAATGCCGTTCAGTGCGCCGCCGCGTCCGGCAGCGTGGCGATCACCTTGATTTCCACGTCGAACCCATACAACCAAGTCACCCCGATGCCGGTCAGGGTCGGATACGGCGCCTGGCCCCAGTACTCGGGCACGATCGCCCAGACGCGTTCGAAGATCGCCTCGGGATCGACCAGGAACACGGTCACGTCGACCACATCGTCGAACGTGCAGCCGGCCGCGCCCAGCACCGCGTTGAGGTTCTCGAATGCGCGCCGTACCTGGTCCTCAAGCACCGGTTCGGGCGAGCCGTCCTCGCGGCTGCCGACCTGTCCGGATACGAACAGGAAGCCATTAGCGCGTACCGCCGGCGAATAGCGGTTGCGTTCGTACAGGGCCTGCCGGCCCGGCGGGAAGACCACGTCACGGGTTGCCATCGTTTTCTCCAAGGGCCATCAGGCCGATCCAGTGCACTGCCGCCACGGTAGGCCGACGCGGCCCCGTGATAAACGCCCCACACCGACCATCACTGTTTGTAGAATCCAAACAATTCCTCCCGGATGCCCCGCATGGACCGGTTCGACGCAATGCAGGCCTTCGCCCGGGTGGTGGAAACCGGCAGCTTCACCAAGGCCGCGCAGAGCCTGCACCTGAGCAGGACCACGGTTACCCAGCTGGTGCAACAGCTGGAGGCGCGGTTGCGCGTGCGCCTGCTCAATCGCACGACGCGGCAGGTCAACCTCAGCGCCGACGGCGCGGCCTACTACGAGCGCGTGTTGCGCCTGCTGGCCGACATCGACGATGCCGAAACCAGCCTGTCCGGCGCAGCCGCCGCGCCGCGCGGGCGCCTGCGCGTGGATGCGCCCGCGCCCCTGGCGCGCCTGATCCTGGCGCCGGCACTGCCCGGCTTCCATGCGCGTTACCCGGAGATCCAGCTGCACCTGGGTGTCAGCGACCGCAATGTCGACCTGATCGACGAGCGCGTGGACGCGGTAATCCGCGGCGGCGAGATCACCACGCCGTCACTGGTGGCCCGTCGCATCGGCGACCTGCCCGCTGGCCTGTACGCCGCGCCGGCCTACCTGGCGCAGGCCGGCACACCGGTGGACCCGCACGACCTGGAAAACAGCCCCCACCACATCGTCGGCTACCTGCGCGCGCGCACCGACACGGTGTTGCCCTATGCCCTGCGCCGCGACGACCAGCAGCGCGACGTGCACGGGCGGTATCTGCTGGCGGTGGATGATGGCAACGCCTATCTGGCTGCGGGCGTGTCCGGGCTGGGCGTGTTGTGGCTGCCCGAGTACATGGCCGCCGCGCACGTGGCCAACGGCGAGCTGGTGCGCGTGCTGCCGGACTGGCAGGTGGCGCCCATGCCGCTGTATGTTGCGTTTCCGCCGAACCGCCACGTCAGCGCCAAGCTGCGCGTGTTCATCGACTGGGTCGCGGCGCTGCTGGAAACGGTCGCCCCGGTCCAGACGCTGCGCCCGCGCTGACCCTGCTGTCACTGACCCGCTTGACCGAGACCGCCATGCCCCGTCGCTTCCGTGCCGCCCTGCTTGTCGCCCTGGCCTTCGGTGGACCGGCGGTGGCGCAGACCCCTGCGCCCCCGACCACACAGGACCCGGCGCTGACCGCCTTGTTCGACTGCCACTTCGGCTACGCCCAGCAGCACTTCCGCAGCACTGCCAGCGCCACCGAAATCGCTACGGCGGCCGCCTCGTACTGCGAACCGGCCTTGCAGGCGGCCGGGCTTGGCACCTATCTGCGCGCGCTGGATGCCGGGTTGCCGGCAGACAGCGCGGAGGCGTCACGCATCGGCATGCTCGACGAACTGCGCGCCATGCTGCCCGGCTTCACCATCGACAAGGTCCTCCAGTTCCGCGCTGCCAGCGACGCACCCTGAGTTGGCGCGCGCCTTCACCCACAACCCGAACGCCTTCATCACCTCCACCACCGGCTGCAGCCGTCGGCCGTCGTCGGTGAGGGCGTACTCCACCTTCACCGGCACGGTGGGATACACGGTGCGCCTGATCAGCCCGGCCTCTTCCAACGCGCGCAGGTCCAGGGTGAGCATGCGCTGCGAGATCGCCGGGATGTCGCGGCGCAAGTCGTTGAAGCGCTTCGCACCATCCAGCAGATACGAGGCGATCAACAACCGCCAGCGTCCGCCCAGCAGACGCATCGCCTCTTCCACCGAGCAGCCCGATACGTTGTCTTTCATGGTGGGGCCTCGCGTGTGCCAACAGGTATACATTATGTACCTACACCACGAAATAGTGCCTTCTTCCGTTTTTATACCGCGCCCCTAGAATGCGCCGGGACGCCTCCCATCGAGGCCCCCGCCCTGCACCTGGATACCGCGATGAAGCTCTACTACCTGCCTGCCGCCTGCTCGCTCGCCCCGCACATCGTGCTCAACGAACTCGGCCTGGATGCCACCCTGGTCAAGGTCGACCACCGCAACCATCGCACCGAACACGGTGAGGACTACCTGCAGATCAACCCGCTGGGCTATGTGCCGGCGCTGGCCCTGGATGACGGCAGCGTGCTGCGCGAAGGCGCTGCGATCCTGCAGTACCTGGCCGACCAGAAACCCGAACGCGGTCTGGCCCCGGCCGTCGGCAGCCCTGATCGCTACCGGCTGCAGGAATGGCTCAGCTTCCTTGGCACCGAGATCCACAAGGGCTTCATTCCACTGCTGTACGCGGTGGCCGCCGGCAAGTACGTGGACACGGCACGCCCGAAACTCGAACAGCGCTTCGCCTGGATCGACCAGCAGCTGGCCGACCGCGACTACCTCATGGGGGATCATTTCAGCGTGGCCGATGCCTACCTGTTCGCCTTGCTCGGCTGGGGACAGGCGGCGTGGCTCACCTCGTACTACAAGGCAGATATCCACTTCGACGGCCTGCAGCATCTGCAGGCGTGGTATGCCCGCGTGCGTGCGCGGCCATCGGTGCAGCAGGCACTGGCCGCCGAAGGACTGCAGTAACGGCCTGTATGGCCGCATGCCGGGTCGACGCGTGGCGCTACGAGCGCCACATCAGAATCAACACCACCATCAGCAGCATGGCGCCCGCGCCGATGCCCAACAGGCCAAGCTGGATATCGGCCATCCGCGAAATGCGTGCATCGCCCAGCTGCCGGTGGCGGCGCAGGAACAGGAAACGTGCATAGTCTGCATTGCCATGATGGTGCCGGCCCAGCCCGAAGGTGTGCGGCTGCCCGAGCGCGGTGAACACGTCGGGGTGATCCCGGCGCAGCCACAGCAGCATCACCACATTGAATGGCAGGCTGGCGATGATCAACAGAAACGCGATCAGCAGCAGCCGCCCCAGGATTTCTTCCATACCTGCTCCCCCGAGCGTATTACGCGCGGCCATCCCCGATGGCGCTGGCGCGATGATAGCCCAGGGCTGCGCTTGCCGGATGGATGTCAGCGCCCGGCCACTGCGGTCTGCGCGCGCGACCGCGGCAACGGGTGGATGGCCAGCGTATCGCCACGGCAGACATCCACCGCGTGATACACCGCGCGGCGGCCGTTGCCGAAGGTCATGCGCAGGTCGAAGCGGCAACCCTGCTCGCCCAGCCGCACCACGCTGCTGCCACCGCCACCGGGCAGCACCTCGATCGGGCGCGCGACGAACGCATCGCTGCCGGCCGGTGCCACCTCCAGCGCCACCACGCTGTCATGCGCGCGGTTGAGCAGGCCCAGGTAACGGGCCTCGCCAGCGTGGGCGTGGGCGGCGGCGCCGAGTGAAACAGCCAGCAGCGGGCAGATCAGGACGGTGCGTATCAGGTTCATGGCGGCATCTCCGTGGCGGTGAAGGACACCCGCATCAGGCGCTTCCCACCGGCCGCCGCCAACCGATCCGGGACCAATCGTCGCCACGCGCGGGCCAATCGTAATGGGCCGCCATGGCGCTTCCCGCCCCCTGCCCCCACGCCTAAGATGAGCCTACCGCACACGCGCGGCGCAGGACCGACGATGCTCATCCGCCTTGGCAGTACCCAGATCCGCCTGTCCCGCTACATCGCCCTGTGGACGATGGTGGCCCTGGTGTTCGCCGTGCAGAACGCCATCAACGTGGGCATGCCCCGCACCGACTGGCCTTTCTGGGACCTGGCCCGCTGGTCGCTGATCCAGTGGTACACGTGGGCGGCGCTGGCACCAACGGTGTTCCGTCTCGCCGAACGTTTCCCGATGCGCGGCACCGGGCGCTTCCATGGGCTGGGCGCGCAGGTGCTGGCCAGTCTGTGCGTCACGTTCGCCGCGATGATTCTGGGCGCGCTGGTCTCCACCCTGTTCGAACCCAGCGGGTTTGCCGAGCAGCTGGGGTACTTCCTGGAGCAGCACTTCGCCATTGGCCTGCTGACCTACTGGACGCTGTTTGCGATCCAACAGGCCCTGCATTTCCACGCTGAAAAGGCCCGGCGCGAACTGGAAGCCAGCCAGCTGGCCACCGAGCTGGCGCAGTCGCGCCTGCTGTCGCTGAAGGCGCAACTGCAGCCGCACTTCCTGTTCAACACGCTGCACGCGATCATCACCCTGCTGGACGAAGACACGCTGTCGGCCGAAGACATGCTGCTGCGCCTGAGCGAGCTGCTGCGGGCCTTCCTGGAAGACTATGACGGCCAGGAGATCAGCCTGCGCCAGGAACTGGACCTGATCGAGCTGTACCTGGGCATCCAGCGCATCCGCTTCAAGGACCGGCTGACCACCCGCACCTATATCGCCCCGGATACGCTGGACTGCGCCGTGCCCAGCCTGATCCTGCAGCCGCTGGTGGAGAACGCATTGCGCCACGGCATCGGCCAGCGCGTGGGCAGTGACACCATCGAAATCGAGGCGCGGCGCGACGGCGACGCGCTGTGCATCGAGGTGCGCAACCGCAACAGCACGTTGTCGACCGAGCCGCCGGTGTCGGCCGGGCATGGCATCGGCATGTCCAACACCCGGCTGCGCCTGAAGGAGCTGTATGGCGATGCCGGCGAGGTGCGGCTGGACATGCTCTGGCCCGAAGGCGTGGCGTGCCGCATCCGGGTGCCGTTCCGGGTGCTGGAGAGCGCTGACGACGCGCCCGAGTTCACCCCCGGGGTGGCGCCGGCATGACCCTGACCGTACTGGTGGTCGACGACGAACCGATCGCCCGCCATGCCATCGTTCGCCTGCTGCGCGACGATGCCGACATCGAGATCGTCGGCGAGTGCGGCGACGGCGTGTCTGCGGTGGCGGCCATCCGCAACCAGTCGCCGGACCTGGTGTTCCTGGACATCCAGATGCCCGCCATCAACGGCATGGACGTGGTGGCCACCATCGGTGCCGAACGCATGCCGGCCACGGTCTTCGTGACCGCCTACGAGCAGTACGCGGTGAAGGCGTTCGAAGCCAACGCGGTGGACTACCTGGTCAAACCGTTCAGTCGCGAGCGCTTCGCCGCCACGCTGCAGCGGGCCAAGGCCCGGCTGTCGGCCGCGGCCGGGGTGGGCGCGCAGGCGTCGGCGCAGATCCTGCAGGCGCTGGATTCGCTGCGCCAGCGCGACGACTACCTGCAGCGGCTCCCGGTGCGCGTGGATGAGCACGTGGTGCTGGTGGCGGTGGATGACATTGTCTGGATCAAGGCGGCCGGCAACAACGTGGAAATCCACCTGGCCGACCGCATGCACGCGCTGCGCGACACCATGGCCAGCCTCGCCGCGCGCCTGGATCCACGCCACTTCGCCCGCGTGCACCGCTCGGCCATCGTCAACGTGCGCCGGGTCAAGGCGATCCATCCGTGGTTCAACGGCCACCATGTGGTGACCCTGGATACCGGCCAGCAACTGCGCATGAGCCGCTACCAGAACGAGGCGTTCCTCAAGCTCGTCTCCACGCGAACCCCGTAGCGCCGGGCTCTGCCCGGCTGCGAGACAGCCGAGCCCCGTAGAGCCGGGCTCTGCCCGGCTGCGGAACCACCGCGCCCGTTCGGCCACGCACAGCATCCATCACGCAACCAACCCGCGCTCCTCGGCGCGCAGGGTCAGCACCTCCACCCCGTCGGCGGTCACCAGCACCGTATGCTCGGCCTGCGCCGACAGCTTCCCGTCGCGCGTGGTCACGGTCCAGCCATCGTCGCTCATGTCGATGGCCGCGCGGCCCTGGTTGATCATCGGCTCGATGGTGAAGGTCATGCCCTGCTCCAGCACCAGCCCGTCACCGCGCCGGCCGTAGTGCAGCACCTGCGGCTCTTCGTGCATTTCCTGGCCGATGCCGTGGCCGCAGAATTCCTTGACCACGCTGTAGCCGTGCGCCTTGGCATGCTGCTGGATCGCAAAGCCGATGTCGCCCAGCGTGGCGCCCGGCCGCACCACGCCAATGCCTTTCCACATCGCCTCGCGGGTCACCCGTACCAGCCGCTTGGCCGCGTAGTCGACTTCGCCGATCAGGTAGGTCTTGCTGGAATCGGCGATGTAGCCGCCCTTTTCCAGGGTGATGTCCAGGTTGACGATGCTGCCGCTGCGCAGCACCGCATCGGCCGAGGGCACGCCGTGGCAGACCACGGTGTCGATCGAGCTGTTGAGCACGTAGGCAAAGCCGTACTGGCCCTTGCTGGCCGGCCGCGCCTGCAGGTGATCGACGATGAAGCGCTCCACCCAGTCGTTGACCTGCAGCGTGCTCATGCCCTCCAGCGGCAGCTGGTCCAGTGCCTCGAACACCTGCGCCAGCAAACGGCCGGAGGCGCGCATCAAGGCCTGTTCTTCCAGCGTCTTGATCATGCCTCGGCCACCCGCAACGCGCCGGGCGCAACCCCGGCCGCACGCAGTTCGCGGCTGACGATCTCCTGGTAGCTCATGCCGGGGTTCATCTCGCACAGCATGCCGATCTTGATCCAGAAGCCGGCCTGGGCGTTGATCGAGCGGCCGGAGACGCCGCTGGCGCGGCGCAGGTTGTCGTGCAGTTCGTCGTCGATGTTGACGATGCCCATGGGCTGGCGTCCAGATGATTGATATACACATCATATATGTTCCGTATATCCACGCCAACCGCGTCCTGCGCCATTGACCGCTGCAGGCATGAGAACATCCGCGTGCTTGACCCACCATGCCAACAAGGAAGCAGCAGATGGGAAAGATCGCCATAGGCACCACAGGTGCGATTGCCGTGATCACCGGCGTGGCGTTGCTGGGCTTCTCCCCTGCGGGCTGCAGCTGTATCAGCCCGGTCAACCTGCTGTCCTTCGCGGCCGGCTACAGTGCGCCCGGTATCCTGCTGAGTCCGGCGGCGCTGGAAGCCGGTCTGAACAAGACGCTGCACGGCATGCCGCTCGCGCCGCAGCGCAGCGCCCTTGGAGACGACTACTGCCAACAGACCACCCCCGAGCGGATGGTCTGCCGCATCCCGGTGCACACCTCGCTTTTGTTGGCGCATGGGCTGGATGTCACCTTCCAGGCCAGTGGGGGGCGCATCACCCGCGTATCGGTCGCGCGCGCCGTCTGGCTGGGCGACTGATCAGCAATACGCGGTCGCCTCGATCTCGAACAGCATCCCGTCCAATGCCAACCGCGGCACGGGAATCAAGGTGCAGGTCGGTGCCCGGCCCAGCGGCCAGCGTTGGCCGATCTGCGCGGACAGCATGCCCAACCGGTCCTGGTCATGGTCCACTACCAGCACCGTCAGCTTGGCCACGTCGGCCAGGCCGGCACCGGCGGAGGCCAACGCCACCACCAGGTTGTCCAGGGCTTGCGCCACCTGCACCTCGAAGCGCGGCGAGAGCGCGCCGTCGGCGGTTTCCCCGCCCTGCCCGGCCACGTGGATCACCCGCGCCGGCAAGCGCACCACCGCCACGTGCGAGTAGCCGTTGGCACTGGGGTCATACAGACCGGCGGGATTGATGAAGCCGAACAGACCGGCCGGTGCAACGGGGGTGTCACTGAACATGGGGCGTGCATCCAGGGAGGGAGCGCGCAGTGTCCGACCTCAACTGAAGTTGAGGTCAACGACAATCGTTGGAATGCTGCGGTCCACGCCGAGCGGGTAGTTCGATGCCGCCTAGGTCCAGGCCGGATCGGCGGTGAAATCGATGGTCAGCCAGAACTCGCTGCCGCGCGCGTCCAATCGCTCGGCGATCTCGTCACGCAATGCATCCACGTTGCCGATGGTGCCGATCACGGTGTCCGGGTGGGTCAGGATGTGGATCTCGACGAACCGCATGCGCCCCATCTTGGCCACATGGCTGGTGAAGTCCAGATAGCCGTGCTCGGCCACGAAGGCACTCATCACCGCCTGCACGCGTGCGTCCAGCGTATCCGGTGCCACCTGCAGCACCTCGCGCATGGCCTTCCAGGCACTGCGCAACGGGACCGGCAGCACTGCAACGCTGATGGCCGCCAGCACCAACGGGTCCAGATAGGGGATCCAGTGCGCATGCGCGCCGTCGCGCAGCACCAATGCGATGCCGAAGGCCAGCACCACCGCCAGGCTCATCAGGCCGCTCAACAGCCAGGCCCGCACGTCCAGCCACAGCAACGCCGACTGCAGCCGCAGCGCACGGGTCCGCACGAACGCGGCCATCGCCAGGTTGCTCACACACAGCACGGTCGCCCACCCCAGCGCGGGCCCGGCCTTGACCTCATGGCCGCCGGTGGTCAGCCCGATGATCGAATTGGCCAGCGCGTAGATGCAGGCCAGCGACAGGATCGCCCCGCCCAGTGCCTCCACCATCGGCTCCAGGTGCCAGTAGCCGTACTGGAAGCGCGGGCTTTCCTCCCGCGCCACCAGCCGCAGCACCGACAGCGCCACCAGGGTCAGGGCCACGTCGACCAGGCTGTACACGCCGTCGAACAGGATGGCCTGCGAACCCACCAGCAGGCCACCGGCAAAGCCGGTGGCACTGACGGCCAGGGTCACCGCGATCGAGAATGTCAGGACCCGCTGCTCGCGTGCTGTATCCATCGCTTGCCGAGGGCCTGACCGGACTCAGACCTTCAGCACCTCCACCTTGTAGGTTGGCGTAGCGCCGTCGCGGTCGATGATAAGCCCATGCACGTCCGACTCGAAGCCCGGGAAGCGGGCGTTCTGCTCGCGGGCAATGCGCAGCGACTGGATGATCGGCTCGTCGCTGGCCCCGAAGCGCTCGCCCGGCATGATGGTCGGGATGCCCGGCGGGTACGGCACCAGCATGGTGCCGGCGATGCGGCCGCTGATCGCCTCGATGTCGACCCGTTCGATCTGCCCGCGCACCAGGTGGTCGTATGCCTCGGCCGGGGTCATCACCGGCTCGGGCAGGTCCACGTACATCTCGCGCATCACCTTGGGCACGGCGAACTCACGGTTGAATTCATGCAGCGCCTGGCACAGGTCGCGCAGGCCCCAGCCGGCATAGGCCACCGGGTAGTCGGCGGCCAACCCCGGCAGCGCCCGGCTCAGCGGCGCATTGGCGTCGTAGAGCTCCTTGAACGCCATCAGCTCGGTCACCAGCGTGCTCCACTTGCCCTTGGTGATGCCCATCGAGAACAGGAACAGCACCGAGTACAGGTTGGTCTTTTCCACGGTGATGCCGCGCGTCCACAGGAACTTGCTCAGCACCGCGGCGGGAATGCCGCGTTGACCGATCTCGCCGTCGATCGACAGCCCCGGCGTCAGCAGGGTCACCTTGATCGGGTCGATCAGCACGTAGTCTTCGACCAGCCCGTCAAAGCCATGCCAGTGCGCATCGGGCTGCAGGTACCACTCGCTGCGCTTGGCCACCATCGGCGCCGGTGCATCGCCCTTGGCCAGCGAACGCTCCAGCTTGTCCGGCTGCCAGACGCTGAACCACCAGTCGTCGCGGCCCAGGTCCTCGCGTACATGCAGCATCGCGCGGCGGAACGCGATCGCCTCGTCGTGCATTTCCTGCACCAGCGATTCGCCGGCCGCGCCCTCCATCATCTTCGAGGCCACATCGCAGGCCGCGATCACCCCGTAATGCGGGCTGGTGGTGGTGTGCATCATGAACGCTTCGTTGAAGCGCTCGGCATCCAGCTCGCGCGAGGCCGCATTGCGCACGTGGATCATCGAGGCCTGCGAGAAGGCGGCCAGCAGCTTGTGCGTGGAGTGGGTGGTGAAGATGATCGCGTCCTGCTCACGCGGCTTGCCCTTGGCCATGCCGTAGTGATTTTCGTAGAACGGATGGAACGCCGCATAGGCGTACCAGGCCTCGTCGAAGTGCAGGAAATCGACCGCGCTGCCGATCTCCTCGGCGATCTTTTCCGCGTTGTAGCACAGGCCGTCATAGGTGGAATTGGTGACCACCGCGATGCGCGGCTTGGAGCCGGCCTTGAACGCCTTGCTGGCCAGCGGATTGGCGGCGATGGCCTGGTGCAGCGACTCGGGCGTGAACTGGTCCAGGCTGATCGGGCCGATGATCCCATGCGCGTTGCGGCTGGGGGTGAAGTACACCGGGATGCCGCCGGTCATGATCAGCGAGTGCAGCAGCGACTTGTGGCAGTTGCGATCCACGAACACCACATCGCCGCGACCCACCGTGCCGTGCCAGACGATCTTGTTGGCCGTGGAGGTGCCGTTGGTGACGAAGAAGGTGTGGTCCGCGCCGAAGTTGCGCGCCGCCTCGTCCTCGGCCGCCTTGATCGGGCCGGTATGGTCCAGCAGCGACCCCAGCTCCGGCACCGAAATCGACAGATCGCTGCGCAGGGTGTTCTCGCCATAGAACTGGTGGAACGCGCGCCCCACCGGTGACTTGGTGAACGCCACGCCGCCGGCATGCCCGGGCGTATGCCAGGAGTAGTTGGACTCGGCCGTGTGGTGGATCAGCGCCTTGAAGAACGGCGGCAGCAGGTTGGCCATGTAGTCTTCGGCCGCCCGCATCACCTGGCGCGAGATGAAGCTCTTGGTGTCTTCGAACAGGAAAATGTAGCCGTGCACGTACTTGAGCAGCTTGCTGGGCACCTTCTCGATCGTGCGCCGCTCGCCATACAGGAACACCGGCAGGTTGCCGCGGCGCGCGCTCTGCTCGCGCAGGAAGCCGAGCAGGCGCTGGAACTGTTCGGGCTTGTCCTCGGTGCCGTCGATGGAGATCAGCACCGCCGAGGCCGCCACATAGGTCCGCGCGCCGGCCTGGGCGTCAGCCAGGGTCAGGCCGCACAGCACGCGCTGGTCGTTCTTGCGCAGCTCCTCGACCAGCGCACGGATCAGGATGCCCCCGATGCGCGGGGACTCGTAATCGTCATCGATGACGATGATGGGGTAATCAAGCGACTTGAAATACACAGGCATTCTCCTGGGGGAAGATCACGAAAGCGTCGTGCGGACGGCAGCGTCCAGCGCGGGCAGCTGGCCACGCTGGCGGCGGCGCTCCTCGCTGAAGAACGGGTAGAACACCGTAATGAACAGCACGAACAGGAAGGCGTACTGGACGATGCTGCCCGACGACCCGAAGATCGCCCACAGGCAGTACACCACCGTGACGCTGGTGAGCAGCCAGAACGCACCGGTATGCACCAGCGTGTGCGAGCGCTCGACCACGAAGTAGCAGGCCACGCACGAATAGATGTAGGGCAACAGGGTCAGCACCACGGCGGCGGAGGTAATCACGTCGAACTGCGCCGACGCGGTTGCCGACGTCGAGGTGACCAGCACCGCCAAGGTCATCAGCACCGCCACGATCAGCACGCCCTTGACCGGCACGTCGTCCTTGTTGGTCTTGCTGAAGATGCTGGGGAACAGGCCGTCATCGGAGGCGGCCTTGGCGCTTTGCGCGGTCAGCAGGATCCAGCCACCCAGCGAACCGGCCGCGCCGACGAAGGCGCACAGGCTGACCAGCGCCCCACCCCACCCGCCCACCGCATTGGCGGCGGCCAGCGCGAACGGCGCATCGGACACCTGCAGGTCGCCGTTGGGCACCATGCCCATGATCACCGAGGAGCTGGCGATGTAGGCAATGGCGGCAAGGAACACGCCGGCCAGCGTGGCGCGGGCCACGTTCTTTTCCGGGTTTTCCACCACGCCAGCGGTGACCGATGCCGACTCCACGCCGATGAAGGCCCACAAGGTGAGCGCGGCGGCGCTGGAGATCGCGCCGAAGTTGGATTCACCGGACACGTTGTAGGCGCCCTTGAAGATCGTCGGGTCGAAGAAGAACCAACCGAAGATGGCGATGCCCAGAATCGGCACCAGCGCGAAGCTGGTGGTCACCGTCTGCAGTTTGCTCACGAATGAGGGGCCGATCACGTTGGCGAAACTCAGTGCCCAGACCAGTGCCAGCACGGCCAGGCAGCGCGGCAGCGGCTCGGACAGGATCGGGAAGAAGTAGCTGAAGTAGCCCACCGCCGCGATCGGAATGGCCACGTTGCCGATCCAGTTGGCGAACCAGTAGATGGTGTTGGTCTGGAAGCCCATGTACGGGCCGAACCAGTCGCGCGCATAGGCGTACGGGCCACCGGCCTTGGGCGCCAGCTTGCCCAGCTTGGCGAACACGAAGGCCAGCAGCAGCGCGCCGGCCGTGGTGATCAGCCACCCCCAGATCGACGCCGTGCCGATCTTGGCCAGGCTGGAGGGCAGCAGGAACACCCCCGAACCCATCATGTTGCCGGCCACCAGGAAGGTGGCACCGACCACCCCGATTTTCTTTGCTTCTGCCATGACGGTTTCTCCTTTGCCAGGCATGGGCCCGGTCGCGCCGGGCGGTAGGGTCTACTTGATGAAGTTGTATTGCAGGCTGCCCTGCAGCCGCACCGTGTCGCTGCGCTGCCCGCGCTGTTGCTCCAGTTGCCCGTACAGCAGTTCCATGCCCATGGTCCAGGACGGCGCCGGGCTCCACAGCAGGTTGAACACGCCGTAACGGCTGCGGCGGAAGGCGTCGTCGGCGAGCGCGGCGTTGCGCTCGCCACTGAGCTGGCCGTAGATCAGGTTGGAGCGCCACATCGGCGTCCAGTAGTGGGTGTAGCCGACGAAACCGCCGTGCAGCCGCAGCAGCGCCAGGCGCCCATCATCGGCCACCACCGCATCCATGCCCGAGCCGGTGAGGTCGGCGGTATAGCGGGCAATGCCCTTGCCGCCCAGCGCGCCAAACAGCAGCAGGTCCTGCTCGCCGACCGCGGCCGAGCCGCTGAGCTGCAGGCCACCGCCGATGCGGCGATCATCACCGGCGTCGCCGTCGTAGGCGAGGCTGCGCGCCACCATGCCGATCTGCAGGTGCCCCCAGTCGCGCTCCATGCGCGCGGTGAGGGACACGTCCGGGGCCTGGTCCACCGCGCGGATGCCGTCGGCCGGTGCGCTCAGCTGCGTGTCCGGGTCTTCGGCGGCCAGGGTCAGGGTGTTGCCCTTGCCGAGCGAAAAACTGTGGTGGATGCCGGCCACCAACAGGTAGCCGGCCGCGCCGGGGCCGGCGAAGTCCAGCGTGTCGGGCAGGCTGTCGGCGTCCATGAAACTGGAATAGCCGTAACCGGCGTAGGTATTGCCCAGCTGCCCATACGCGTGGCGCAGGCGGAACTGATAACTGTCGCTGCTGCCGAAGAAGTCGTTCTCCAGGTAGAAGCGCAGGTTGCCGTGGGTAGTGGGGCGGCGCGCTTCGAAGCTGAAACGGGTCTGCTTGGCGTGCATGTTGAAGTTGGACACATCGCGGTGCGCGCTGCCCACCGGGATCGATGACGGAATGAACTGGTCCTCGTCACCGGCCGCGCGTGCATCGGCGATGGCATCCAGCTTGGCGTACCCGCCGATGCGGATCAGCGTATCGGTGCCGGGAATGGCGAAGAACCCTTTGAGTTCGGGATCGGTCGGACCGGCGGCACTGTCCGGGCGCGACGCCGCCGAAGACGGGTCGGAGACCGAATCGCGCGGCGGCAGGATGGCCTGTCCCCCGCCTGGCACCTGGACCGCTGCGGGCGGTGGCAAGGCGGATGGGCTGGCCTGCGCGATGGCTGCAGGCGCGGGTGTTGCCTTAGCCGTGGCTGGGACGGACTCCAACGCATCCAGGCGCTTTTCCATCGCCTCCAGGGTCTGCCGCAGGGTACGGATCTCCTGCCGCAACGCATCGGCCGAATCCTGCGCACGGGCAGGCGCAGCCACCACCACCGCAGCACACGCAAACGTCAGTACAGCCAGGCGCATCACGTTCTCCATGAACCGCGAACAGCCTTGCCAACCAGCTCCGCTGCGCCTGCGCGCGCGGCCCTGGTCGGCAACCCGGTACTGCAATGCAGGCGCAGCACACGCGCGGCATGCGCCGGCGAACCGATCGCATGCACAGCGTGGTGGACACACCCGCGTGGGATTCCCTCCTCATCCCGGGAGGCATGACGGAAACAACCCGCCTGCCAGCGCCCTGAGTAACAATGGCTGGGTGAGCACGTTGTGAAGTCTGCCGGTCGTTGCGATGACAACGGCGCATGCACACGCGAGCCATGGCGAGGGGTTGAGACGAAGGAAGTCATGCGCACAGGCTAATGTGCGTGTCGTTTCCGGCCTTGATTCAGATCAAGTGCACCGCGTCGCGCATGTGCAGGTCCCGGCGAAGCACGCCTCGGGCGCCTACATCCTCCCTACATCGGCAGGTCTGCAGGCGCGCGCGCCGGCGTTGCACCGGCGCGCGTTTCATTCGATCACACAGCGGCTCAGCGCTTGCCCATCACCAGGTCCATGTCCTGGCCCTGCGGCATGCCGGAACGGCGCTGCAGCATGCCCTTGTCATCCTTGAACAGGATGCCCGGGGTGCCCTGGAAGCCCATTTCGATCATCAGCTCCTGGTTGGCATCGAGCTTGTTGGCCACCTCCGGGCTCAGCTTCGCCACCGGCTTGATCCCGCCCTTGTCGAAGTTGTGCTCGTTCTCGAGCAGTGCCGCGCTCGGGTTCGGTGCGGTCAGGATGGCAGCGGCCTTGGCCGGGCTGTCTTCGCGGATCACACCCACCATGATGTGCCGCAGCTGCACCTTGCCGCTGTCCACCCACGGCCGCGCGGCTTCCCAGAAGCGGTGGCAGTACGGGCAGTTGGCATCGCTGAAGGTGTACACCACGCGCGGCGCATCGGCGCGGCCGTCGCGCACCCAGGCGCTGGCATCCAGCTTGTTCCACATCTTTTCCGACATCGGCTTGGCCGCCAGCTTGTCCAGTGGTGCCTCGCTGACATCCTCGCCATTGGCGTCGAACAGGCTGCCCACCAGAACGTGCTTGCCATCGGGGGTCACGTAGGCCGCGGCCGGCTGCTGGCCGCCCACCACGCCGGCGAAGCCACGCAGGCCGCCCGGCGCATCAAACTCGCCCACCACCTCGAAGCCGTGCTTCTGGATGCCCTTGAGCACTGCCGGGTATTCACCGGCCTTGGCGGCGGCAACCGGCTTGGCGGCCTTGGCCGCGTCGGGGGCGCTGGGCGACTGGGCCTGGCTGCAACCGGCCAGGCCCATCAACAGCGCAGCGGCAAGCAGCGAGCCCAGTGCGGGCGGCGATTTCAACAGCATGGCAACTCCTGGAAGCAACAAAATGTAAGGTGCCGCGCGTTCAGCGCAGCGCATCGAGCCGGGCCTGCAGACCGGCTGCACTGAGTTCCCCCATGTGCAGGCCCTGCAACCGGCCACGTGAATCAAAGAACAGGGTAGTCGGATATGCGTGCACCTGCAGCCGTTCGGCGGTGAGGCTGTCCGGGTCGAGCAGCACATGCTGTAGCACCAGGTTCTGGCTGGACAGGAACTGCTGCACGTCTTCCGCGCTTTCGCCCTGGTTGACGAACACGAAACGCACGTTGGGTTCGCGCTGCTGTGCCGCAGAGAAGATCGGCATCTCGCGCCGGCAAGGGGCGCACCAGGTGGCCCACAGGTTGACCACCACCGGCTTGCCTTCGGTGTCTGCCAGTGCGACCGGCTGCCCCTGCAGCGATTGCAGGGTCACGGCCGGCAAGGCGATGCGCGACTGCTGCAGGTGGGCCATGCCCAGCGACAACCCCGCCCAGCACAGGATGCCCGCCACTGCCCCGGCCCATACCGGCCTGCGGAGCGCCGGCCAGCGGCGCAGCCGCCATGCCGCCCAGCCCATGCCGACCAGCACCGCCACCACCGGCAGGAAACCGCCATCGCCCAGGCGCAGCAGCGCCCACGGGTCGGCGGCGTACGCGCGCCAATGCAGCACCACGAACCCCACCCGCCCGCCAAGCAAACCCAGGAACACCATGTCCAGCAGCATCGCTGCAGGCTTGGGCTGCCCCTCCTTCGGCGGCGGCTGCCACCACCGCGCCACGCCGATGGCCAGCAGCCATCCCAGCAATACCCACACGACGCCCAGCGGTACCGGGCCAACACTGCTCATCATCCATCCATCTCCACCGCGGCTGCGTGCAACGCATCCGCGATTGTTCTGCTACAACCCCGGCGGCATGGTCACAGCCCATCGCGCATCCGGCAAGCCGCAACCGCACATGCGCCAACGGCAGGCCGCGTGCGCATGCCTGCCGTTGCTCATCCCAGAGGTAGCGGCGGCCGGTTCGGTTACGCAGCCGAGCGCATCGGCTCTGCTGCCACGTCGGCGACGGAAATGCGCGCGCGTTCGCGACGCTGCGCGGCCAGCTGCCGCCGATAGCGCGACGGCGTGAGCCCGACAATGCGCAGGAACAAGCGCCGGAACGCGCTCTGGTCCGAGTAGCCCACCGCCCAGGACACTTCATCGATTTCACCACCGGCCTGCAGCATCAGCTGCGCCTTGGCGATGCGCAGGCGCTGGCAGTATTCGATCGGACGCAGCCCGGTTGCCTTGAGGAAGCGCCGTTGCAAGGTACGCGGCTCCAGCCCGGCAGAGTCGCAGATGTCCTGCAGGGTCACCCCGCGTGCGGCAATGGTATGCAGCCAGCGCTGCGCCTTGAGGATGCCGCGGTCGCCGTGGGCGAAGTTGGGGCTGAACCGCTCCAGGTCGTCCTGCACCGCGCGCGGGATCGTCAACTGCAACTGCTGGATGGCGGCGGTCATCACGGTCTGGCCGTACACGCGGGCGAGCAGGCGCAGGCTCAGATACTTCCAGGCATCCGGCCCGGACGCGGTGAGCAGGTCGCCGTCGTCCACCAGCGCACGCTCGCCCAGGTTCCAGCTGGGCACCACGGTAGCCAGCGACGGGCAGCGCGCCAGGTCGGGCAAGCTCACCGTGCGCCCGGCCAGCACGCCACTGCCGGCCAGCATCAGGCCGCCTTCGTCACAGCCGGCCAGCACGCTGCCACCTTCGTGGCTGTCACGCAGCCAGGCAAGCAGACGCTCGTCGGGCGGCGGCAGCGGCCAGCTGGGTTCATTGCCCGGCACCACGATGAGGGCCGGCAGCGCGTCGCCGAACAACTCCGCACCCGCCACCCGCTGCACGCCGCGCGGGGACAAGGTCCAGCGCGTTACCAGCATCCGCGCGCCCTGGCGCTTTCCCGCCGCCGCAGTGCGGTTGCAGCGCTGTGCCAATTCGGACAGCACCGGCGCTGCGGCCCGAAGGCTGCCCGGGTATTCCAGCACGGCAACTTCCATCAGCGCCGACGATGCCGGCCGCGGCAAGGGGGACAAGGGGGTGAACGGTGCATCCATGGGACAGCTCCTCAAGCGACGTCTGGGGCCAGCAAACCCATGCAGCGCAAGGGCTTGCAGCGAACCCATCCGAGCCTACGGAGGCAAAAGCGCAGTAGCTATGAAACTAGTTGTATCTTTTGGCCCGGTAACGACATCGGTCGACCGGCCTTCAGCAACCCTTGACCCTCGACCAGACTCCAGGGTTTACCCTCGCGGCCAGGTCTTCATCGAGGTGGGCATGAACATCGGACAGCTCGCACGCCAAGCTGGCGTTCCGGTCGACACCGTGCGGTATTACGAACGCCAGCAGTTGCTGCCCACCGCACGACGCAGTGCCGGCGGCTACCGCGTGTTCGGCGATACCGACCTGACACGGCTGCAGTTCATCCGCCGCGCCAAGGCACTCGGCTTCACCCTGGACGAGATTGCCGCGCTGCTCAGCCTCAGCGACCAGCGCGGCCCTGACATGGCACGGGTACGTGACACGGCGGTAGAAAAACTGACCGACATCGAACGTCGCATCACCGAACTGCAATCCATGCATGGCGCGCTCAAGACATTGGTGGATGCCTGCCCCGGTCACGGCGAGCTGGTGCACTGCCCGATCCTGAGCGCGCTGACCGGGTCGCGGCAATAAGCGCGCCGGCAAACGGCCGTGCGCCATGCGACCACGCGTGGTGCCGTTGCATCGCCGTGGCAGGTGCAACGTAGTGACCATCATCGCGCGCATGGCCGGTGTGCGAATGCCGGTTTGGCGGCATCCACAACCTACGTGCGGTGCAGCGCGCCTGCGTCATCAACGCGCGGCCAACAAATGACGCATTTCGTGCAGTTTTTGCTTGCCAATCGAAAACGTCGTCGCTATGATTTCGCTCCTCACGACGTGGGGCCATAGCTCAGCTGGGAGAGCGCCTGCATGGCATGCAGGAGGTCGGCGGTTCGATCCCGCCTGGCTCCACCACTTCAATCATTAGGCCGATTGAAAGTGCAGTGGCAAAATTTGAAGTTTCGTGCGTCCCCATCGTCTAGAGGCCTAGGACATCACCCTTTCACGGTGGCGACCGGGGTTCGAATCCCCGTGGGGACGCCAATCAAGAAGCAGAAAGCCCTGACCCCGGTCGGGGCTTTTTGTTTTTGCCGTGTCGCGTGCGGCCATCGATCGCGGCCGAAGAAATTCATCGCGATGTCACACAAAAGACTTGGCGAACGCTTCACACCCGCGTAGAATTCGGCCTCCAGCATCGTGGGGCCATAGCTCAGCTGGGAGAGCGCCTGCATGGCATGCAGGAGGTCGGCGGTTCGATCCCGCCTGGCTCCACCACTCCGGACCTTAGGCCGTTCGGAGGTGCTGAAAACATTGATGAGTTTATGCGTCCCCATCGTCTAGAGGCCTAGGACATCACCCTTTCACGGTGGCGACCGGGGTTCGAATCCCCGTGGGGACGCCACTCATCAACGACATCAGGCCCGGTTCGCCGGGTCTTTTTGTCACCGCCTTCTGCAGTTTTTCGTCGTGGTCTTCCACAAACGTGAACAGGCAGGTATACTAGGCGGCTCGCGGTACAACGTGGGGCCATAGCTCAGCTGGGAGAGCGCCTGCATGGCATGCAGGAGGTCGGCGGTTCGATCCCGCCTGGCTCCACCACTTCTCCGGACACAGGCCGTCCGATAGAAGACTTGTCGGTTTAACGCGTCCCCATCGTCTAGAGGCCTAGGACATCACCCTTTCACGGTGGCGACCGGGGTTCGAATCCCCGTGGGGACGCCAGCTACAAACAACAGCCCCCGGCATTGCCGGGGGTTTTTGTTTGTGTGCCCCGGTAAATGTCGGCCATTGGCCGAAACGGCACATACCGGTAGATGCCGACCGTTGGTCGGCATGGCGCATGCAGGACACCCCCGGCGCGCCGACCCACAATCGGCATGCACCGGAACGAAATAAAAAGCTTCCCATCCAGCACAACCATCGCTATGATAGGCGGCTCGCAGCATCAACGTGGGGCCATAGCTCAGCTGGGAGAGCGCCTGCATGGCATGCAGGAGGTCGGCGGTTCGATCCCGCCTGGCTCCACCACTTCTCCGGACACAGGCCGTCCGATAGAAGACAAAATTCGGTTTAACGCGTCCCCATCGTCTAGAGGCCTAGGACATCACCCTTTCACGGTGGCGACCGGGGTTCGAATCCCCGTGGGGACGCCAGCTACAAACAACAGCCCCCGGCATTGCCGGGGGTTTTTGTTTGTGCGCCCTCAACATACGTACCGACCAACGGTCGGTATCTACCGCACCACCTTGGCCATGCCCACCGATCGCGGCGCGGTCAACGCAAAGCCGAACTGCGCATACAGGCGGTGCGCGTCGCCATCGGCGATAAGGCTCACGTACGCACCTACCGCATGGGCCTGCAGCCACGCGTCCAGTTCACGCATCACCGCCTTGCCCAACCCTTGGCCCTGCCGCTCGGGCACCACCGCGATGTCCACCACCTGCAGGAAGCAGCCGCGGTCGCCCACCAGGCGGCCCATCGCCAGCAGCTGATCGCCCTCGCGGATGCTGACCCCGAACACCGTATGGGGCAGGCCCAGCGTGGCCGCCTCCAATGTTTTCGGGCTCAGCCCCGCGCGCACCCGCAGATCGCGGTACTCGGCCACGCTGGGCGGATGGGGAATGCACTTCAGACCAGCAGCTAGGGTCATGGGACGGCTCGCACACGTGAACAGGTTGCCAGCATGCCGCATCGGTTTCTCATCCGGTGATACCAACCAGCCTATGCTGTCCCCTACCCCTTTCGCCCGTCCCTGCCCCATGTGCTATTCCGCCCAGATCCGCGCCGATTACACCAAGCTGGTGCGGGAATACGGCGCCATGATGTCGCTGGACGAATTCGCCCAGCTCTACGCCCACGATGCCGGCAAGCAGCGCCCGAAAACGCCCAAAGCAATGGACGACGGCTTTGCTGGCGCGCGCACCGCGCAGGGCCAGGACATCGTGGCAAAGATCCAGCAGTGGCATGCCGAGGAAATGCAGGCGCTGGACACGGAGATCCGCGTGCAGGGCGAACGCCGCGACGCCGCTCACGCCAGCCTGGCCACGCGCCCCACACAGAAGGCACGCAATGAGGCGCGTATCGCTGGCAACCGGGTCGAACGCGCGCAGGCGCGGCTGGATGACCTGCGGCGCACCGGGCTGCTGCCGCGCGACAGTCGCATCTTTCCTGGCGTGTATGCACCGGTGATCGTGTCCGAGCGCGGCCAACGCGTGATCAAGCCGATGCGCTATCAGTGCCGTCTGCCGGACACGCCGGCCCGCCACGACACGCTGTACCCCGGCACCTACAACGCGCGCCGCGACAGCCTGGGCGGATACTGGAAGCCCGCGTTCGGGCATTGCCATGGCGTGGTGGTGGTGCAGTCGTTCTACGAACACGTGCCGCGGCATGCGCTGGAGCAACGCGCCCTCTCGCCCGGCGAGAAGGCCAGCAACGTGGTGCTGGAATTCCGTCCGCAGCCACCGCGCGACCTGCTCATCGCCTGCCTGTGGTCGGAGTGGGAAGGACCGGAGGGGCGGCTGCTGTCCTTTGCGGCCATCACTGACGAACCGCCGCGCGATATCGCCGCGGCCGGCCATGACCGCTGCATCATCCCGATCCGGCCGGACAACCTGGATGCCTGGCTGAACCCGGACCCCAACGATCTGGATGCGCTGTATCGCATCCTGGATGACCGTGAGCCGGTCAGTTACGCCCACACCGAAGCGGCGTGAGCGCAGGGATCAGCTGGCGACCGATGCGGCCTGCAGCGCGCGTTCCAACGCCGCGTTCAGTTCCGCGGTGAGGTACGGCTTGGTCAGCATCACGCCGGTGCGGAACACCGCCGGCAGGTGATCCGGCGCCATGCCGGTAGCCAGCACGAACGGAATGCCCCGGGCGCTCAAGGCGGCCGCGACCGGTTCACTGGTTTCATTGTTGGCCAGCCGGTAATCCAGCAGCGCCACCTGGGGCTCGCTCTGGCCGAGCAGGCGCAGCGAATCGGCAACCGATGCCGCCGGACCGACGACGACCGCGCCGGCCTGGAGCAGCTGCATCTGCAGCAGGGCCGCACTCATTTCGTCGTTCTCGACCACGAGTACCCGAAGATCCTGCAATGCGCTCATCCCGGCTCTCTGTATGGTTCAGCCCGGTGAGTATAGCGTCCTGCCCCAATGAAGATCGAACATCACATGAAGCGTTCAGGGCTGCACAGATCTCTACAATTTGTATACACTACGCGGCCAGCCAGCCGAAGTGGCGGAATCGGTAGACGCAGCGGACTCAAAATCCGCCGCCCTTAAAAGCGTGTGGGTTCGAGTCCCACCTTCGGCACCATGGAATTGCACAGGCCAGATCTTCGGATCTGGCCTTTTGCATTTCAGGGGCTGCCGAACGGCAGCCCCTTCCGTGGACTCATTCAGTGGATCTCGATGCAGCCGCCGCTTTGGCAGCGGTTTCGGCAGCGGCAGCGGCATTGGCCGCAGCCACCGCCGCAGCGGTAGACGCAGCCCGTTGTTGCAGCACGGCGGCCTGCGCCGACGCGTCCGGCGTCAGCGGCGGGGTCTCGCGCCACACCAGCGCCAGAACGCAATCCCGGGCCTGGCGACGGCACATCACTTCGGCCTTGCGCTGGGCAGCGCCATCCTCTTTTTCAGACAGCGCAAAACCCACGGCGCGGGTGCCGGTGTACACCGCGGAGAATCCCGGGGCGGTGGTACTTGCCTGGCTCGCACAGTTCGGTGAACGCTGCACGCAGTAGCCCAACGCCTGCTGCACTGCCGCGCTGACGGTGCGCTGGTTCATCGAATAGCCGTAAACACCGGTAGTGGTGTCGTAAAACACGGCCGACGCCGCGTTGGCGGCGCCCGCCGCGGCCAGTGCGACCAGAAGTACTGCGCTGCGTCCTGCTGTCATTGACATGGTGGTGGTCTCGACCTTCCGTTGGAAGGCCGAGTATCCCAAAGCGCAACACGATTGGCACGCAGGTAGCGCCCCGATACGTTGTCAGGCACAGCAGACGCTTACACCAGCCGCAGCGCCGGTTGGCCATGTCCCGCTGCCGCGATGGCCTGCCGCGCGATTCCCGCACCGGCCTCCACCCGGAACGCGGCCACCGTCTGCAGCAATTGGGTAGCCTGCTCTTCCATGCTGCGCGCGGCGGCGGACGCCTCTTCCACCAGCGCGGCATTCTGCTGGGTGCCTTCGTCGATGTGGTCGACCGCCTGGTGGATCTGCCCGATGCTTTCGCTCTGCTGCTGGGCCACCGCACTGATCTCGCTGATCAACGCACTGACCCGCTTCACGTTGACCACGATCTCATCCATGGTGCGGCCGGCACTCTCGACCTGGCCGGTACCAGCGCCCACCTTCTCCACCGAATCGGCGATCAACTGCTTGATCTCCTTGGCCGCGCCCGCCGAGCGCTGCGACAGCGACCGGATCTCCGAGGCCACCACCGCAAAGCCGCGGCCGTGCTCACCGGCGCGCGCGGCTTCCACCGCCGCGTTGAGCGCCAGGATGTTGGTCTGGAAGGCGATGCCGTCGATGACACCGATGATGTCGACGATCCGACGCGACGATTCGTTGATCAGCGCCATCGTGCACACCACTTCATGCACGACATGGCCGCCCTGCGCGGCCACGTCCACCGCGCCGCTCGCCAGCTCGCTGGCCTGGCGGGCGTTGGTGGCGGTCTGCTGCACGGTGGCAGTGAGGCCCTTCATCGAGACCGCGGTTTCTTCCAGCGATGCGGCCTGCTGCTCGGTACGCACCGACAGGTCGCTGTTGCCTTCGGCGATCTCGCTGGCGCCCACCGCGATGGTGTCGGCGGCGAACTTGATCTGCGCGATGATCGAGGCCATCGCCTCTACCAGCGCATTGATGCCTTCGCACAGCTCGGCGATCGGGCCGTTCTTGTCCTCGGTGGCGATATGCCCGGTGAGGTCACCGCCCTTGGCCGCGGCCACCACCTCGCGGGTCTGCGCCACGGCGTGCTGCATGGCCAGGCTGTCACGCACCTGGGCGGTGATGTCGGTGGCGTACTTGACCACTTTGAACGGGCGGCCGTTCATGTCCAGGATCGGGTTGTACGACGCCTGGATCCACACCTCGCGGCCGCCCTTGCCAAAGCGCCGGTACTGGCCGGCGTCGTACTCGCCGCGGCCCAGCTTTTCCCAGAACCGGGCGTAGTCCGGGCTCTGGCGGTGCTCGGGCTCGACGAACATGGCGTGGTGCTGGCCACGTACTTCGTCCAGTGTGTAGCCGGTGGTCGCCAGGAAGTTGTCGTTGGCCGACAGGATGCGGCCGTCCAGGCTGAATTCGATGACCGCCTGCGATTTGTTGATCGCCGCCAGCTGGCCGGACACATCGGCGGCCTGCTGCATCTGCGCGGTGATGTCGGTGGCGAATTTCACCACCTTGTAGGGATGCCCGTTGCCGTCCAGCACCGGGTTGTAGGAGGCCTGGATCCAGATCTCGCGGCCGCCCTTGCCCAGCCGCCGGTATTGGCCGGCGTCGAATTCACCGCGCCCGAGCCGCGCCCAGAAGTCGCGGTACTCCTGGCCTTGGGCAAGGGCCGGTTCGACGAACATGGCATGGTGCCGGCCCTGGATTTCATCGAGCCGGTAGCCCACGGCCTGCAGGAAGTTGTCGTTGGCCTGCAGGATGGTGCCGTCCAGATCGAATTCGATCACCGCCTGCACCCGGTGCAATGCAGCCACCTGGGCTTCCAGCTCGCACTGGCGGCGCTGCGCGGCCACGTTGGCGGCCTGGCGTGCGTGGCCCGTGGCGGTGACGCTGGCTTTCAGGGCCTGCCACAACGAGTGGCTGGCAGCGGCGTCGGTACGTCCTTGCACATGCGCGTGCATACCTGAAGTAAGCATCATCGTGATCCTCGGTGCCCGTTGGCGATTGGGATCCGACGGGGAGCAACCCGCCGGCACATCATTGGCTTGGGGACTTGCGCAGACGTCCGCAGTGCAGGACGTCGCTCCAGCGGCTAATACAACGGCGGTACTGCGGCGTGCAGACGGCATGTTGCAAAGTCACGCGATCGGGGCCGCAAAGGGAGCGCAGCCAATGTCCAACGTGGCCCCGCCTTGGTCGCGTTGCCTTAGACGGTATCGACCCGGCCCGCCGAAGCTTTAGCGGCCCGAAGGGCTGCCGAAGGCCGGATGCCAACAGGTTCAGCCTTCCCCGCCCTCACTGGTCTCACCCGCGTCCAGCGGGTCCAGCCCTTCCATGGTCGGCGTCTCCACCTGCACATTGTTCTTGCCTGCCGCCTTGGCCAGGTAGCACTGCGCATCGGCCGCGGCCACCGCGTCGTCCACGCTCATGCTGCCGCCGATCGCGGCGATGCCGATGCTGGCGCCGACGCTGAGCCGCTGCAGGTCCCAGGGAATGGTCAGCGTGCGAACGCCGTCCAGCAGGTCGCTGGCGATGCGCCGGGCGCGCTTGAGCGAGCAACCGGCCAGGATCACGGCGAATTCGTCGCCGCCCAGCCGCGCCACGATGTCCGAATCGCGCACGCCGTGGCGCAGCACATTGGCCACCGCCCAGAGCATGGCATCGCCGGCCAGGTGGCCATGGCTGTCGTTGACCGGCTTGAAGTTGTCCAGGTCGATGAACATCAGCGAGGCCGACTGCCCGGTCCGCGCGACCCGGGTGATGGCCTGCTGCAGATGGGCTTCGAACCCGCGGCGGTTGCTCAGCTCGGTCAGCGGGTCGACCTCGGCCAGGTGGCGCGCTTCGCGCTGGCGGGCGCGTTGCTGGGTCACATCGCGGATCACCCAGACCGCGCCACTGACCTGGCCGTCCTCGGCGCGCAGCCAGGCACGGGTGAGATCCACCGGCAGCAGCTGCGCGCCCACCGACAGCAGCAGGTCCGAATGCAGGTCCACCGCGTTGCTCTCCGGGTCGAGCAGCACGGCGATGTCCAGCGGCGAGCGGGGCGCGTATTCGGTGGTCAGCTCCATCACGTCCTGGATCTGGCCGCCGGTAAGGGGCGCGGCGCCCTCCCCGGCCAGCGCGCGGGTAGCCGCGGCGTTGGCGTACTGGATCAGCCCGTGCAGATCCAGGGTGAGCACCATGTCGGCCACCGCATCCAGGGTGATGCGCGTGCGCTGCTCGGATTCGCGCAGCTGCAGGCTGCTCTGGCGCTGGGCGGTGACGTCCTGGATCTGCGACACGAAGTGCAGCGGCTCGCCGTGTTCGGAGCGCACCAGCGACACCGACAGCCGGCCCCACACGATGTTGCCGCGCTTGCCCAGGTACCGCTTGTCCATGTGGTAGTGGTCGCGCCGCCCGTTGAGCAGGTCGGCGACCAGGGCCAGGTCGGTGTTGAGATCGTCTGCATGGGTGAGCGTCTGGAAGTCCACTGCCAGCAGCTCGGCGCGCGTGTAGCCGAGGATGCCGCACAGCGCGTCGTTGACATCCAGCCAGCGCCCTTCCAGCGACACCAGCGCCATGCCGAGCGCGGCCGAAGAGAACGCACCGGCGAATTTTTCGGCCGCCAGGTACGCCTGCTCGCGGACTTCCAGCAGCGGGGTGATGTCCACCGCCATGCCGACGTAGCCGATCCGGTGACCACCGCTGGCGTCCAGCGGGCTGATCGACAGCCGCACCTGGCGGCGCTCGCCGTCCTTGCGCACGTACGTCCACTGGTGCGACCAGGTGCCCTGCGTGGCGTGCGCGGTGAGCGCTTCAAAGACGGTGGGCACGCGGCCATCGGCATCGGCCTGCGGGCGCAGGTACTCCATCATTTCATCCGGGTCATGGAACAGGCCCGGGTTGACCCGCCCGATCACCTCGGCGGGCGTGTAGCCCAGCAGTTTCTGCGCCCCGGTGTTGAACAGGTTGACCACGCCATCGATGTCGGTGGCGATCACCGCCACTTCGTCGGAGGCATCCACCACCGCCTGCAGGCGCTGGCGCATGTTGGCCGCGTCCTGCCGCGCAGTCTGCAGGTCGGTGACGTCGGCGTGTGCCCCGGCCATCCACTGCGGCTGGCCGTGCGCGTCCCATTCGTAGACGCGGCCGCGGTCCTGCACCCAGATCCAGTGGCCGTCCTTGTGGCGCATGCGGCACAGGCTGTCGTAGTGCGGCGAGCGTCCTTCCAGGTGCTCGCGCAGCCGCGCGTTGGACTGGGCCAGGTCGTCGGGGTGGACCAGCCGGAAAAACGTGTCGGGGGTGATCGGCGCCAGTTCGTCGCGGGTGTAGCCCACGATCTGCGCCCAGCGTTCGTTGACCCACATCCGGCCGTCCTGGACATTCCATTCCCAGGTGCCGGCACCGGTGCCGTCGATGATCATCTGCAGGCGCCGGTGGCGCTCGGTGATGTCACGCAACGCCGCGTCGGTGCCGTGCGCGGTGCCGGCCGGATCGTGGCTCATGCGTCCGGCCACGCACGCGGGCGGACGCCGCGCCGTACTGCACGTGGCCCTGCCCGACCTTCCGGCCCTGCCTGGTGCGTTGTCATATGGCCTCCCCGGCGCCTGCCCAGCCTACGGGCATTTGACGGGAAGTGTGACCAACACGGAGTGAAACCAGAAGTGCCGTGCCCGCCAGAGACGCCAAGGGCCGCACACGGCGGCCCCTGGCGGGTGGATCCAGGCCGGTTCAGCCGCCGCGTTTGGCGCGGGCGAAGGCGTCGGCCAGGGCGTTGTTGGCCGGCGGCGCGGCACTGCCCGGGCGCGGGCCCGGGGCGGCGCCACGGCCGCCATTGCGCTGACCACCCCCGCCACCGGCATCACGGCGACCGCCACCGGCGGGCCGGGCATCGCGCTCGCCCGGGGCCTTGGCAGGCGCCGGGGTGTCGTCCAGGCGCCGGGTCAGGGCGATGCGCTTGCGCGCCACGTCCACCTCCAGCACCTTCACCTTGACGATGTCACCGGCCTTGACCACATCACGCGGGTCCTTGACGTAGGTGTCCGACAGCGCCGAGATGTGGATCAGGCCGTCCTGGTGCACGCCGATGTCCACGAACGCACCGAACGCGGCCACGTTGCTGACCACGCCTTCCAGGATCATGCCCGGCTGCAGGTGCTTGAGTTCTTCCACGCCCTCGGCGAAACGCGCCGCCTTGAACTCCGGGCGCGGGTCGCGGCCGGGCTTTTCCAGCTCCTTCAGGATGTCGCGCACGGTCGGCACGCCGAAGGTGGCGTCGGTGAACTGTTCGGCCTTCAGCCCACGCAGGAAGCTGCCATCGCCGATCAACGCCTTGATCGGGCGTGCGGTGGCGGCCACGATGCGCTCCACCACGGGGTAGGCTTCCGGGTGCACCGAGGAGGCATCCAGCGGCTGGTCGCCATCGGCGATGCGCAGGAAGCCGGCGCACTGTTCGAAGGTCTTGTCGCCCAGGCGCGGCACCTTGAGCAGGTCCTTGCGGCGCTTGAACGGGCCGTTGTCGTCGCGGTGGCGCACGATGTTCTCGGCCACCGTGGCCGACAACCCGGACACGCGCGAGAGCAGCGCGGCCGAGGCAGTGTTGACCTCCACGCCGACCGCGTTGACGCAGTCCTCCACCCGCGCATCCAGCGCGCGCGCCAGGCGGTACTGGTCCACGTCGTGCTGGTACTGGCCCACGCCGATCGCCTTGGGTTCGATCTTGACCAGCTCGGCCAGCGGATCCTGCAGGCGACGGGCGATGGAAACCGCGCCACGGATCGACACGTCCAGGTCCGGGAACTCCTTGGCGGCGAATTCGGAGGCCGAGTACACCGACGCACCGGCCTCGCTGACCACGATCTTCTGCAGTTTGCTGTCGCCGAGTGCCTTGATGGCCTCCCCGGCCAGCTTGTCGGTTTCGCGGCTGGCGGTGCCGTTGCCGATCGCGATCAGTTCCACGTTGTGCTTCATGCACAGCTGCTTGATCGTCTGCAGCGACTGGTCCCACTGCCGGCGCGGTTCGTGCGGGTAGATGGTGTCGGTGGCCACCAGCTTGCCGGTGGCATCGACCACGGCGATCTTGCAGCCGGTGCGGATACCCGGGTCCAGCCCGAGCACGCTCTTGGGCCCGGCCGGCGCGGCCAGCAGCAGGTCCTTGAGGTTGTCGCCGAACACCGCGATCGCCTCGGCTTCGGCCTTCTCGCGGGCCTGGTTGAACAGGTCCAGCAGCAGGTGCATGTGCAGCTTGGCGCGCCAGGTCAGGCGGCAGGCGTCGAGCAGCCAGCGGTCGCCAGGACGACCGGCGTCGGCGATGCCGGCCTTGTAGGCCACGCGGCCTTCGGCATACACGTGGCCCGCTTCGGCGTCGGTGCCGGGGTCCAGTTCCAGGAACAGGATTTCCTCGCGGCGCGCGCGGAACAGCGCCAGCAGCCGGTGCGAGGGAATCTTCGCCAGCGATTCGGCGTGTTCGAAGTAGTCGCGGTACTTGGCACCCTGCTCTTCCTTGCCTTCGGCGACACGGGCACGGATGACCCCGTTTTCGCCGAGCCAGCTGCGCAGCTCGCCGACCAGCGCGGCGTCTTCACCCCAGCGTTCCATCAGGATCGCGCGGGCGCCTTCCAGCGCGGCCTTGGTGTCGGCCACGCCCTTGTCGGCATCCACGAAGGTGGCACCGAACACCTGCGGGTCCAGGTTTGGATCGGCCAGCAGGCCATCGGCCAGCGGTTCCAGCCCGGCTTCGCGCGCGATCTGGGCGCGGGTGCGGCGCTTGGGCTTGTACGGCAGGTACAGATCTTCCAGGCGCGACTTGGTATCGGCGCCGAGGATCTCGTTGCGGAGGTCGTCGGTGAGCTTGCCCTGTTCGTCGATGCTGGACAGCACGGCGGCGCGGCGGTCTTCCAGCTCGCGCAGGTAGGTCAGGCGGGTTTCCAGGTTGCGCAGCTGGGTGTCGTCCAGGCCGCCGGTGACTTCCTTGCGGTAGCGGGCGATGAACGGGACGCTGGCGCCTTCGTCCAACAGGGCGATGGCGGCACGCGCCTGGGCAGGCTGGGCACCGATTTCATCGGCGATGGTCTGGGCGATCTGCTGGGCGAGCTTGATGTCAGGCATTGCTTCCGGCCGGAGCCGCAGTACGGAAAGTCCCGATTGTGGCAACGCACGGCGGCGGGGGGAAGGCGTTGACAGCGGGGGGCGAACCTGTCGCCCGCGGGTGCCGGGCTTGTCATGACAATCGGATCACCCACCGTAGAGCCGGGCTCTGCCCGGCTGCTCATGACAATCGCATCGCCCACGGTAGTGCCGGCCGCTGGCCGGCTCCTCGTTACGGCCGGGGTACTCGGACAGCCGGGCAGAGCCCGGCTCTACGGGTTCGGGGTGTGCGTGGAGCCGGCCACGTGGTCGGGAGCCGGGCAGAGCCCGGCTCTACGGGTTCGGGGTGTGCGTGGAGCCGGCCAGCGGCCGGCACTACCGGTCGGGCGCCGGGCAGAGCCCGGCTCTACGGGCCGCTTCAGCGGTAATGCTGGGCGGTGCGCTGGTGGACGATCTCGTCGCGCAGGGATTCCAGCGCCATTACCCGGATCTTGCCGATGCCCGGCAGTTCCATGAACCGCTCGGTATAGATCTCCGGCCCGGTGTCGGTATCGGCCCGGGACTTGCTGAAACCGTGGGGTACCAATCCTTTGTCGCCATCCTTGCTACCACCGACATAAAGAACGATTGCCATGTGATGTGTTCCTCCTGTGACGCATCGTGCAATTACAACAGGCGCCAGTTTAGCGTGCCGAACCTGACTGATCCGTCATGCAGCCTAATAACCTTTGTTTGCATGCAGATGACGTCGCGTTGCGCGACGTTTTATTTACACCGATTTAACGCCGCACTAACGTCGGCTACAGCGCCTTACGGCACACCCGGCCACCAGCCACGGCCGGTCATGGCGTACACATCGGCCGCGCGTTCGAACGGGTTACGCGCGCTTACCCCGCCACACACCAGGTACACCGGCAGATACAGCGGGCCCAGCACCAGATACTGGTACACGTGCGCGCGCTCGTGGTCGTGCAGGCCGATCACCGGTTCGGTGCAGTGCCCGGCCTGGTGGGCGTAGGTGCGGCAGGCCACGTCCAGCACCGGGCCGGTGTGCAGGATGACGTTGCCCAGCGTGATCGCCCCGCCCGGCCCCCACGGCCAGTCACGGAACACGATGGCCAGGTCGCGGCGGTTCCAGGACGGGCGCGCGCCGGCCACCATCCCGGCCAGGCCGCCGATCAGACCAATCAGGGTGTTGGGCGCGGTCCACACCGCGCCCAGCCCCTGCAGGACGCGCAGCGCCAGCGGTGGCAGGCTCAATCGGCCTCGTTGGGGATCAGCAGCCACAGGATCAGGTAGACCAGGATGCCCGGGAAGGCCGCCGACAGCACCGAGACCAGCACGAACACCACCCGCACCACGGTGGCACTCCAGCCGAAGCGGTGCGCGATGCCGCCCATCACCCCGGCGATCATGCGGTCGTTGAGCGAGCGCGACAGCGTGCGCGGCGTGGCGTTCATGGCAGCGGTCTCCGGGACTGGAGGGCGGACTGTACCGCGGGCGATGTCTACAAGGTGCGTTGGCGCAGGGCCTTCAGACGCGCGCCAAACCACACCGCGGCGGTCTGCTCGGGCTGGCCCGGGCAGGCAATGCGGTAGGGCTTGCCGCTCATGCTGCTCTGGCTGGCGGCCCGCTCGATGAACTGCTCGGCGGTGTCCACCTTGTCCTTCTTGAGCAGGTAGTCGTACTTGCGCTGCAGGTGTGCGCGCGCCTCGGCGGCGTCATGCCAGCTGCCATTGCGCTGGAAGCGGCAGCTGGAACCATCCAGCGCGCCGATCAGGCCGGCGATCTCGCGGCGGGCGGTGTCGCTCGGGGCGGCCAGCGCCACGCCGGGGGCGATGAGGGCCAGTGCAAGCACTGCGCGGAGGCGATGGGTCATGCGGAACGTTCCTTCAACCAATCCGTGATCGTACCGGGAACCTCGCGCTGGGCGCGGCCGGACACGTAGATGCCGATGTGGCCGCCACGGAAACTGCTTTCGGTGTAGTCGGTGCTGCCGATCCGGCCGCGCAGCGCGCGTGACGCATCCGGCGGCACCAGGTGGTCCTGCTCGGCGTAGATGTTCAGCACCGGCAGGGTGACCTGCGACAGCTGGACGGTGTCTTCGCCGATCTTGATGCCGTCGTGCATCAGGCCGTTGCCCTGGTAGAACTGCTTGATGAAATCACGGAAGGTCTCGCCGGCGAGGTCGGGCGAATCGAAGATCCACTTTTCCATGCGCAGGAAGTCCTGCAGCGCGGCCTTGTCGTCCAGGATGTCGAGCAGGCCGACATACTTCTGCACGTTGAGCCGGAACGGCTTGAGCATCAGGTAGCTGGCATTCATCAGGTCGGCCGGGATGTTGCCCAGCGTGTCCACCAGCAGGTCCACGTCCACCTGCCGCGCCCAGTGCGACAGCATGTTGTCGGGGGTCTGGAAGTCGACCGGGGTGACCATGGTGATCAGGTTGGCCAGCTTGTGCTGGCGCAGCGCGGCGTAGCACAGCGCGAACACCCCGCCCTGGCAGATGCCGAGCATGTTGATCGGGGCGCCCGACTGCGCCTGCAGGTGGTCCACCGCGCCGTCCACGAAGCGCAGCAGGTAGTCCTCGAGCGTCTGGTAGCGCTCGGAGCGGTCCGGGTAGCCCCAGTCCAGCACGTACACGTCGTGGCCGAGCGCGAGCAGGCGCTGCACCAGTGAGCGGTCGGCCTGCAGGTCCACCATGTACGGGCGGTTGACCAGCGCGTAGACGATCAGCAGCGGCGTGCGCTGGACCGGCGCATCGTCGCCGACGAAGCGGTACAGGACGACCTTGCCGTCGCGCCACACTTCCTCGCGCGCGGTGGCGCCGTAGTCCACGTCCTCCACCGACGGCAGCAGGGTCAACCCGTCCAGCAGCTTGCGCTGCATGGCCAGGGTCTCCTGCAGCAGATCCTCGGCGTTGAAGCCCAACGGCCCTTTCATGGCGTGCGCTTCCGCGGCTTGGCGGCGGCCGGTTTCGCCGACGCCTTGGGGGCGGTCTTTTTCACGGGGGACGAGGACGCTTTTTTCGCAGCAGGTTTGGCCGCTTTGGCCGCCTTCTTGACCGGACCGGGCGTGGGCGCTGCATCGCGGCGGGCCGCACGCGGGCGCGACGCCGCTTTCGGTGCCTCAGCCGCTGCCGGCCGGGGCCCGACGCCAGCCGCCATGCGCCGTACCAGCCGCTCCAGGTCGGTGATGCGGCGGTGCGCGGCATCCATTTCGGTGCGGGTGGGCATGCCGATCGCCTCACACACCCGTTCGATCTCGTGCTGGGTCGCCGCGCGCAGGCGCATCTGCGCGTTGCCCAGTTCGGCATACACCTGCTGGAACGGCTCGGACATCGCCACCTTGGCGTACGCCTCTTCGGCGGCCTCGATCCACAGGTCGAACATCGCCCGCGCGCTGGTCAGCTGGTTGCCCGGCTGCTCGTGCTCGGCCAGGCGCTGTTCGAACAGTTTGAACGCATCGTCCAGCGCCTGCTTGATCTGGTCCACGTAGTCGCGCGAGTGCGCCTGATAGTCCTGCTGGGCGCGCAGCAGCGCCTGCCAGCGGGCCTGGTGCTCGCGACCGGGGCCGAACGCCGGGCTCTGCAGCCACGGGCCCAGGTCACGCTGCAGGGTTTCCAGCAGTTTCAACAGGTCCGGGCCGCCGGCCTGGGTATGGCCCCGCGCGCCCTGCAACATCCACTGCAGCAGCCCGTCGCCCTGGCCTTCCACGGCCTGTTTCCAGGCCTGGGCCACATCGGCGCTGCTGGCATCGCGGCCGGCGAACTGCGCGGCCACCTGCTGCATCGTGCCGTACCAGCCACCGGCCTGTTCGCGGAAGCGGTGCACCGCGTCGTCGGCCGGGCTGCTGTTGGCATTGGGCATCATCTGCGCCCACCAGTCGATGGCCTGCTGCCAACTGCCCTGCCCCGCGCCTTGTGCGCCGGGCGCGCCGGGTGGCACGGCGGCGTGGCGCAGGGCATCGCCCCAGGCGCTGAAATACTGGCGCGCCAGGGCTTCGATGTCGCCCGCGTTGCCGCCGCTGCCGGCCGTGCTCATCGGCGGGCTCCAGGCTGCAGGCCGGACAGGATCAGGGGCAATGACAGGGGCAGGTTCATGGCTTGGGAATACGCAGGGTCTTGCTGATCATCAGCGAGCCGGACAGGGCGAACAACAGCACCATCGGGTGCAGCTGCCACGGACCCAGTTGCCACTGGCCCAGCCACAGGTCGTGGCCGATGGCGCCCATGCTGGCGGCCACCGCCAGCACCACCACCAGCGCCAGGCTGGTGGGAATGGGCGTGCCTTCGAAGTACGGCACCTTGTCGCCCTCGCCCGCCAATGCCTCGGCGGTCACGTTGTAGCGCGCCAGTCGGCTGACCCCGCAGCACACGAAATAGCTCAGCACCAGCCAGTCCCAGCCGCCCTGCATGCCGCAGGCGTAGGCCAGCGCGGCCGGGGCCACGCCGAAGGAGATGATGTCCGACAGCGAATCCAGCTCCCGGCCCAGCGTCGAGCTGGACTTGCGCCAGCGCGCGATGCGCCCGTCGAGCGCGTCGAAGATGAAGGCCAGCGGGATCAACGCCATGCCGAACAACAGGTAGCTGCGCTGCCCGTCCTGCAGGAAGCGCATGGCGGCAAACACCGCGCCGGTGCCGCAGAACGCGTTGGCCAGGGTGAACCAGTCCGCCAGGTGGAACTCGCGCAGCATCGAGAAATGACGTTTCATGGGTGATCTGTAGACGGCAATCGCAAGAGAGTACCGCGAGCAGCCCAAACCGTGACAGAGCGGCACGGTCAATGCCTTGGCGACGCCTTCACAGGACAACGACATGCGGTGAATTTTTGGCCACCCATCTTGACAGCGAGAACTGGCGGGGGCTGCCATGGCTTATCCACAAACTTGCGCACCAGTCATCCACACCCCCTGTGGACAACTCTGTCTCAGCCGCCGCGACGCTGGTTATTTATTGATCACCGATGGCCGGTTGACAGCTGCCGCCGGTGTCATCGCCGGCACCGGGCAGTGTCCGAAGCGCTCCGTCCACGGGTATGCTGGTGGGTGGACACGCCGCCGCTACGTCCTGCCCGCCCCTTGCGACAGGAGTTGCCTGCGTGCTTTCACCCGAACATCTTGCTGCCCAGTTGCGCCACCCGCATGGGGACCATGCACTGGCTGTAGCCGAGTCCATGAACCGCAGCAACGGCGCGCTGAACCAGGCGGCCATCGCCCTGCTGGCCGTCGCCGCGCGCGAACAGGTGCTGGAGATCGGCCCAGGCAACGCGGCCTTCGCTGCTGACCTGCTGCGCGCGCCCGGCAGCCGCTACCTGGGTGTTGAGGTGTCGGCGGACATGGTGGATGCCGCGCAGGACCGCCTGACCGCCGCCGACCTGCACGGCCGCGCCGCCGTCCGCCTGGGCGATGTGCATGCGCTGGACCTGGAGGACACCTGCATCGATGCGGCGTTGGCGGTGAACACCGTGTACTTCTGGGAACAGCCCGCGCTGGCGCTGGCTGAACTGGCCCGGGTCCTGCGCCCCGGCGGCCGGCTGTGCCTGGCCTTCGGCGATGCGGCCTTCATGCGCACCCTGCCCTTTACCGCGCATGGGTTCCACCTGCATGAGCTGGCCGACGTGGAGCTGGCCATGCGCAGCAGTGGGCTGCGGGTCTGCGGCTGGCGGGCGCACCGGGAAACCGGTACCAGCAATGACGGGCGCCAGGTGGAGAAGCACTTCCATCTGTTGCTGGCGCGGCGGTGATGGCGCGGCGGTGTTGGCTTGGTTGGGTTGCCGGCCAGCGGCCGGCACTACCCGGTTACAGGCGGGTGTAGGTCCAGGACTGCATGGCGCCGTCGCGGTACGGCATCACCCCGTGGAAGGCGCGCGGGTCGTCGCCGAACACCAGCGGCAGGAAGCTGCGGTCGCCTTCCCACAGTGGCAGGGTGTCCAGCTTGTCCAGGTCCACCCACTCCAGGGTGCCCTCGGGGTTGGAGGTCAGCGGCGTACCGGTGAAATCGTCGATCACGAACACGAACCCGAACCAGTCTTCGCCGTGCTTGCCGAAGCCCGGCCAGCTGATGGTGCCGCGCAGGCGCATGGTGCCGCATTCGATCCCGGCTTCCTCGCGGATCTCGCGGCGCATGCAGGCCGCAGCGTCTTCATCACGCTCCATCTTGCCGCCCAGGCCGTTGTACTTGCCCAGGTGCAGATCGCCCGGGCGGGCGTTGCGGTGGATCATCAGGGCTTGCTTGCCGTCGGGCGAAATCACGTAGCCGAGGGTGGCCATGATCGGGGTATAGGGCATGAGGCAGGGGCTCAACAGGCACAAACCCCGATTATGCGCGATCGGCGCGGCGCGGTTGGCTCAGCCGGCCACGCGGGTGCGCTGGGTGTCGGCCGGGGCCGGCAGCGCATCGCCGTCGCGGCGCAGGGTGGCCACGCCGTGACCGCGCTCGGCCAGGTATTCCAGCCATTTGCCCAGGAAGGTGTTCATGCGCATGCGGTGGCTGATCAACTCGGCCGGCGGCGGGTACATGCCCACCACGTCCTGCCAGCGCCGCCCCACGTAGCAGTGGGTGGTCTCGGCTTGGCGCGCGTCACGGTACAGCCGCACATAGGCCGACGGATCCGGCTGCCCGGTGACCGGGTCGGCGAAATCGTAGGTCAGGCGCAGCTCGACCGTGTAGCGGTGGCACTCAATGACGTCCAGGCGGACGTCCAGCCCATCGCCCACCGACGACACATAGCTGCCGGCCACCAGTTCGGCCGGTGCGAACAGCCGCACCAGGTGCTGGTAGTTTTCCGCGTACAGGCCCATCAGCCAGCTCAGACGGCTGAGCCTGGGGATGCGTTCGATGCGGGGCGTTGCCTGGGCCATGGGGTCGATCCTACACGTTGATCCTTCAACGTGGGGGCGGCCAGGCCCCGGCCAAAGGGGTCAATACAACTCGCGCTGCAGCCCCAGGGTGGTCAGCACCTTGCTGGAAATCTCCTCGATCGAGGTGTGCGTGGTGCTCAGGGTCGGGATGCGCTCCATGCGGAACATGGTCTCGGCCGCAGCCACCTCGCGCTTGCAGGTCTCCAGGTTGGCGTAGCGCGAGTTTGGGCGGCGCTCCTGGCGGATCTGCTGCAGGCGGTCCGGGTCGATGGTCAGGCCGAACAGCTTCTTGCGGTACGGGCGCAGCCGGGGCGGCAGGCGGTCCTGCTCCAGGTCTTCGTCGGTGAGCGGGTAATTGGCCGCGCGCACCCCGTAATGCAGGGCCAGGTAGATGCAGGTGGGGGTCTTGCCGGCCCGCGACACCGCCACCAGGATCACGTCGGCGTCGTCGTAGTTGATGGCAATGCCGTCATCGTGGGTCAGCGCGAAGTTCATCGCATTGATGCGCCGGTGGTAGGTCTCGAAGTCCACCATGCCGTGCGCCTGGCCCACCCGGGAGTGGCGGTTGACCGCCAGTTCGCGCTCCAGGGGCTCGATGAAGGGGGCGAACACGTCCAGCATCAACCCGCCGCTTTCGGCCAGGATGATGCTCAGCCCGCTGTCCACGCAGGAACTGACCACGATCGGCCGGACCTGGTAGCGCTCCCCGGCTGCACGGATCCTTTCACACGCTTCACGGGCCTTTTCCGGATCATCGATGAACGACATCCGGTCGGTAATGAAGCTGAACCCGGAGAACTGGGTCAACAGGCTATGCCCAATGGTTTCAGCGGTGATACCGGTTCCATCGGACACGTAGAACACCGGACGGATCGTCGACATACGGCTTTTACCCCCTACGAAGCTTAAAAAGGCTGTCGATACAAGCTTGTGCCGACAGCGGTCTGCCCGGCATCATATCGGCTTCTTCCTACGGACGTGGCCATCCAAGCCCGCCTCGGGCGATGGCCAAACGGAGCATCGCGCTTGAACGAGAATATCCTGTGGTTGCACGAACTGCGCTTGGCCGATCTGGCCCGCGTAGGCGGCAAGAATTCGTCGCTGGGCGAAATGATCGGCAATCTTGCCGGCCTGGGGGTTTCTGTCCCCGGCGGTTATGCAACCACCGCTGAAGCCTTCAAGGACTTCATCGCGCACAACGATCTGTCCAAGCGCATCTTCGACAAGCTGGCCACGCTGGACGTGGAAGATGTCGCCGCGCTCACCGTAGCGGGCAAGGAAATCCGCGGCTGGGTCATCGACGCCCCGCTGCAGCCGCAGCTGGACCAGGACATCCGCAGCGCCTACAAGAAGCTGTGCGACGAGAACGGCGGCGGCGACGTGGCCGTGGCAGTGCGCTCCTCGGCCACCGCCGAAGATCTGCCCGATGCGTCGTTTGCCGGCCAGCAGGAAACCTTCCTCAACGTCACCGGCGCCGACGATGTCGTGCTCAAGGTCAAGGAAGTGTTCGCCTCGCTGTACAACGACCGCGCCATCGCCTACCGCGTCCACCACGGTTTCAAGCACGAAGACGTGTTCCTGTCCTCGGGCGTGCAGCTGATGGTGCGTTCGGGCGTGGGTTCGTCCGGCGTGCTGTTCACCCTGGACACCGAGTCCGGCTTCCGCGACGTGGTGTTTGTCACCTCCTCGTTCGGCCTGGGCGAAATGGTCGTGCAGGGTGCGGTCAACCCCGACGAGTTCTACGTCTACAAGCCCACCCTGAGCGCCGGCAAGCCGGCGATCCTGCGCCGTTCGCTGGGCAGCAAGGCCATCCGCATGGTGTATTCGGATGTCCCCGGTGAGCGCGTGCGCATCGAAGACACCCCCGCCGAGCAGCGCAACGTCTTCTCGATCAGCGACGAGGACGTGCAGGAACTGTCCAAGCAGGCGCTGGTCATCGAGAAGCACTACGGCCGCCCGATGGATATCGAGTGGGCCAAGGACGGCGTGAGCGGCAAGCTGTTCATCGTGCAGGCGCGCCCAGAGACCGTGAAGTCGCGTGGCCATGCCACCCAGATCGAGCGTTTCGCGCTGAGCCAGAAGGACGGCAAGGTGCTGGCCGAAGGCCGCGCCGTGGGCGCCAAGATCGGTGCCGGTACCGCCCGCGTGGTGAAGTCGCTGGAAGACATGGCCCGCGTGCAGCCCGGCGACGTGCTGATTGCGGACATGACCGACCCCGATTGGGAGCCGGTGATGAAGCGTGCCTCGGCCATCGTGACCAACCGCGGTGGCCGTACCTGCCACGCGGCGATCATCGCTCGTGAGCTGGGCGTGCCGGCCGTGGTCGGCTCGGGCAACGCCACCCAGCTGATCCAGGATGGCCAGCAGGTCACCGTCAGCTGCGCCGAGGGCGACACCGGCTTCATCTATGACGGCATCCTCGCGTTCGAGCGCACCACCACAGACCTGGGCAACATGCCGCCGGCGCCGCTGAAGATCATGATGAACGTGGCCAACCCGGAACGTGCCTTCGACTTCGGCCAGCTGCCGAACGCCGGCATCGGCCTGGCCCGCCTGGAGATGATCATTGCCAGCCACATCGGCATCCATCCCAACGCGCTGCTGGAATACGACCGCCAGGACGCGGCGACCAAGAAGAAGATCGACGAGAAGATCGCCGGTTACGCCGATCCGGTGAGCTTCTATGTCGGCCGTCTGGCCGAAGGCATCGCCACGCTGACCGCGTCGGTTGCGCCGAACCCGGTGATCGTGCGCCTGTCGGACTTCAAGTCCAACGAGTACGCCAACCTGATCGGCGGCAGCAACTACGAGCCGCACGAAGAGAACCCGATGATCGGCTTCCGCGGCGCCAGCCGTTACGTCGACCCGAGCTTCTCGGCCGCCTTCGCGCTGGAATGCCAGGCCGTGCTGCGCGTGCGCAACGAGATGGGCCTGGACAACCTGTGGGTCATGATTCCGTTCGTGCGCACCCTGGAAGAAGGCCGCAAGGTCATCGAGGTGCTCGAACAGAATGGCCTCAAGCAGGGCGAGAACGGCCTGAAGATCATCATGATGTGCGAAGTGCCGTCCAACGCACTGCTCGCCGATGAGTTCCTGGAGATCTTCGACGGCTTCTCGATCGGCTCCAACGACCTGACCCAGCTGACCCTGGGCCTGGACCGCGATTCGTCGATCGTGGCGCACCTGTTCGACGAGCGGAACCCGGCGGTGAAGAAGCTGCTGTCGATGGCGATCAAGTCGGCGCGCGCCAAGGGCAAGTACGTGGGCATCTGCGGGCAGGGCCCGTCCGATCACCCGGACCTGGCCGAATGGCTGATGCAGGAAGGCATCGAGTCGGTGTCGCTGAACCCGGACACCGTGGTCGACACCTGGCTGCGCCTGGCCAAGCTGAAAGCCAAGGGCTGATCCAGCCAGACCGGTAGCAAACAGAACCCCGCGCAAGCGGGGTTTTGTTTTGTGGCCTCCGGTAGAGCCGACCGTTGGTCGGCTGCCGCGCACGGCGCGGCGGATCCTTCCGAATGGTCGCCCCCCGGTAGAGCCGACCGTTGGTCGGATGCCGCGCACGGCGCGGCGGATCCTTCCGAATGGTCACCCCCCGGTAGAGCCGACCATAGGTCGGCTGCCGCGCATCGCGCGGCGGAGCCTGCCGACATGCATGGCGCCGGATCGGAGGGCAGCTGACCAACGGTCAGCTTTACCCCCATGGACGGCGGTTGATTGGTCCATCCGAGTGGATCGTGGGCGGTGTACATCCGCGCCGCATGGACACATCCCGGGTAGAGCCGACCGTTGGTCGGCTGCGGCGTGTCGCGCGGCGGATCCTGCCGATTTGCATGGCGCCGGATCGGAGGGCAGCTGACCAACGGTCAGCTCTACCGAACGGTCAGCTCTACCCGGTGGTCAGCTCTACCCCCGGTTGGGTGCGCGCCTTCAGGCCTCGGCGGTTTCTGCCACCGGGTAATCGGTGAAGCCTTCGGCGCCGCCGCCGAAGAACGTGGCCTTGTCCGGGGTGTTCAACGGCAGGCCCTGGCGCAGGCGCTCGGGCAGGTCGGGGTTGGCGATGAACGGTCGGCCGAAGGCGATCAGGTCGGCCCAGCCCTTGGTCAGCGCCTCTTCGGCGCGTTCAACGGTGTACTTGCCGGCATAGATCAAAGTGCCGCGGTAGAGCATGCGCAGCGCTTCCTTGAAGGCCACCGGCATCACCGGTGCGTCTTCCCAGTCGGCCTCGGCGATGTGCAGGTAGCCCACGCCGATACTGTCCAGCAGGTGTGCGGCGGCCAGGTAGGTCGCCTGCGGGGTGTCGTCCACCGCGCCCTGCAGCGTGGTCAGCGGGGCCAGGCGCACGCCGACGCGCTCGGCACCGATCGCGTCGGCCACCGCCTCGACCACCTCGCGCAGGAAGCGCAGCCGGTTCTGCAGCGGGCCACCGTAGGCGTCGGTACGCTGGTTGGCCTGCGAGTCGATGAACTGGTTGATCAGGTAGCCGTTGGCGCCATGCAGTTCGATGCCGTCGAACCCGGCGGCGATCGCGTTGCGTGCTGCCTGCGCGTAGTCGCGCACGATGCCGGGGATTTCCTCGATCGCCAGCGCGCGCGGCATCGCGTGCTGCACCATCTCGCCCACGCCGCCCTGCGGGCCCCTGCCCTGCGGATCGACGAACACCTTGACGCCCTCGGCCTGCAACGCCGAGGAGGACACCGGCGCGCCGCCGTCGGGCTGCAGCGCGGTATGCGACACGCGGCCGACGTGCCAGAGCTGGGCCACGATGCGGCCGCCAGCGGCGTGCACCGCATCGGTCACGCCGCGCCAGCCGGCGATCTGCGCATCATCGTGGATGCCCGGGGTCCAGGCGTAGCCCTGGCCCTGCTGGCTGATCTGGGTGCCTTCGCTGACGATCAGGCCAGCCGACGCACGCTGCGCGTAGTAGTCGGCCATCAACGGGGTGGCGACATTGCCATCGGCCGCGCGCGAGCGGGTCATCGGCGGCATCACGATACGGTTGGGCAGCGTCAGCGCGCCCAGGCGGTAGGGGGTGAACAACATGGAACAGCATCCTTCGAAACAGGTCTGCCCGAAGGATGGGGGCTGGCAGGCGGCTGCAACAGCGCGACCACGGCAAAACAGTTGTGCCCCCAGCGCAACGATCCGCCCGTGGCCCGGCGTGGCGGCCTCAGCCGCGCTGGCCGGCCAGCATCGAATAGGCCGCACGCACCGTTTCATACCCGTAGGTGCGCTCCAGCCGGCGCACGATGAAGTGGCCGCGCGCCATGTCCTGGTAGTAGTCGGTGAACATGGTGTTGAGCGTGGCGCCGGTGACCGCGCCGATGATCGGCACGGCCTGCGCGGCGAACTTCTCGGTGACCACCACGCCAAAGCGCGCGGCCACCTTCTCCACGATCTTGGCCAACCACTTCCCGGCCTCCTTTGGGGTCAGGCCGATCATCACCCCGCCCCCGCTGGCGGCGCGCCCGGCCAGTTCGGCCGACAGGTGCCGCATCACTTCGGCGGTGAAGCCACGGGTGATGTAGTAGCCGGTCTCGCTGGCATCGTCGCCAGTGGCATTGCCGCCCAGCGCGAACACCTCCAGGCAGGCGTGCCGGGTGCTGAGGTCGCGCAGGTCGAAGCCTTCGCTGCGTGCCACGTCGGCCACCGACCGCATCATGATGGTGGTGGAGACCGGCAGTTCGATGAACAACGAGGTGAAGCCGAACGCCCCGCCGACCGCGCCGCTGGTGGCGGCCGCGAGCTTGTGCCAACGCGTGGACGCCGCCTTGCCGGGGGTGTTGTCCATGCTCCACAACGCCGCCTGGGCGGATTTGAACAGGGCGGCCTCGACCGCCCCGTGGATCCGCTTGGACACCACGTTCGGCAGCTTCTTCACCGCGAACTCCAGCGGTGAGCCGATCAGGTTGGCCATCTTGGCGGTGATCGTCGGCGACTCCAGCAGCGTGACGGCACGCTGCAGGTCGGCCCAATCCTGCGAAGTGGGCAGGATCTGCGTGTCCAGCGGGGGTGGCATGCGGGAGATGGCGTTCATGGCCCGGATCATAGCGCCGGGCGGTTGAACGGAATGTGCGTCCCGCGTCAGGCCGTTGCGGTCAGCCCGGCAGGCCCGACAGCGCGCCCATGAACTGGCGATAGTGGCGCAGTTCGGCGATCGAGTCGTGCACGTCGCTCAGCGCGGTATGGCTGGCGGTCTTGGTCAGCCCGGCCGCCACGCTCGGCGCCCAGCGCTTGGCCAGTTCCTTCACCGTGGACACGTCCAGGTTGCGGTAGTGGAAGTACTTCTCCAGCCGCGGCATCTCACGGTGCAGGAAGCGGCGGTCCTGGCAGATCGAGTTGCCGCACATCGGCGAGGCACCGGCCTTGATCCACTGCGCCAGGAAATTCACCGTCTGCGCTTCGGCCTGGCCGAGGGTGACTTGGCTGTCGACCACGCGCTGCCACAGGCCGGAGCGGCGGTGCTGGGTGCGGTTCCATTCGTCCATCGCTTCCAGGCGCTCGACCGGATGGTGAATGGCGAACTCGGGGCCTTCGGCAAGGACGTTCAACTGCGCATCGGTGACCACGGTGGCGATCTCGATGATCGCGTCGTTGTCGGTATCCAGACCGGTCATTTCCAGGTCGATCCAGATCAATCGTTCGCCTTCTGCGCCGTTGTCAGCCATGTCTACGCCTTGTGCAGGGGACGGCGCCGCAGCGCCGGCCAGGATGAGAATGGCCGATATGATACCGCCCCCGCGTCATCACCCCGTCGCGGACAGTGCCGGTTATTCCAGCAGCAGCGGCGGCTTGCCGCGTTTGGCGCGGAAGTAGTTGGTCAACCGGGTGCTGGCGTCCTTGGCCAGCACGCCGCCATGAATCTCGACCCGGTGGTTGTGGCGCGCGTCGCCCAGCAGGTCGAACACGCTGCCGCAGGCGCCGGTCTTGGGATCGCTGGCGGCATACACCACGCGTGCCACGCGCGCATGCACGATCGCCATGGCGCACATCGCGCACGGCTCCAACGTCACATACAGCGTGCTGCCCACCAGCCGGTGGTTGCTGATCGCCCTGCCCGCCTTGCGCATTGCCACGATCTCGGCATGCGCGCTGGGGTCGTGGTCGGCGATGTTGAGGTTCCAGCCTTCGCCCAGCAGTTGGCCGTCGGCGCCGACCAGCAACGCACCCACCGGAATCTCGTTGAACTCGCGTTCGGCACGCTCGGCCAGGGCCAGCGCGTGGCGCATCCAGTGCTCGTCCTGGTCGTGCACCGGCACGCCCAGCGGCGGCGGCGCGGGCAGGTACTCAACCATGGCCGTTGGCCTTGCGCACGAACGCCTCGAACGCGGCCAGGGTCGCTTCGCTCACATGATGCTCGATGCCTTCGGCATCGCGTCGCGCCGAATCGGCGTCCACGCCCAGTGCCAGCAGAAACTTCTCCACGGTCTGGTGGCGCGCGCGCATCTCCACCGCCAGCGCCTCGCCGGCCGGGGTCAGGAACACGCCCCGATACGGCCGCTGCACCGCCCAGCCCTCCTTGACCAACCGCTTCAGCGCCTTGGCCACGGTCGGCTGCGCCACGCCCAGGCGGGTGGCGATATCCACCTGGCGGGCCTCGCGGCCGTCGGCGATCAGGTCGGCGATGAGCTCCACGTAGTCTTCCACCAGCTCCGAGCGGCGCGCTTCGCGCACCTGCACGAAGCCCTCCGCATGCGCTTCGGCGGCAAGCAACGGGGATTTCCTGGACAGGGAGGCTGGCGGCATGGGCGCGCGGATCCAAGGCGGCCGACAACGGCAATGGGGCCATTCTACGCGTTGGGGGGTGATACGGCAGCGGCGCTGGGCTGGCGGCGCGACACCGTCAGCGAACCTGCACGGTGCGATACTTCGCGGCCATCGGTTGACCTGCCCACGCCACCATGTCCGATCTTGCGCCCCTGCCCAGCCTGCCCCTTGGCCACTACCGCCATTTCAAGGGCGGCAACTACGACGTGCTGGGCGTGGTGCGCCACAGCGAAACGCTGGAGCCGCTGGTGCTGTACCGCCCGCGCGATGCGGACGTGGGCCTGTGGGTACGCCCGTTCGCCATGTTCTGCGCGGAGGTGGAGGTGGACGGCGTGCGCCGCCTGCGCTTTGCCCGGGTCGACGCCGACAGCTGAGCCTGCGTGGCCTCAGCGCTCCACCCGGCTCAACGCTTCGATGCGCTTGGCGGTGTCGTGCAACGCTGACGTTGGCGCCGCGCTGGCGGCGATCCGTGCCGCCTGTTCGGCGACCGCCGCCAACGCGGCACGCACGGTCTGTGGCGCCTGGCCGTCGATGGTGCCCTGCGCGTCCTCCAGCTCCAGCTGCGCGCCGATCCATGCGGCCAGCACTTCGAAGCACCGCACGCTTACCGCATCCAGCTGCGAGGGGTTGGGGTCCAACGCACACAGGGTGCCGAACAGGCTGCCGTCACGCCGGAACATCGGCACCGACAGATAGCTTTCAAAGCCGTACATCGCCGGCGTGGGATGGGTGGAGAACACCGGGTCGGCACTGGCGTGGTCGAACTGCACCGTGTGATGGTGCTGGCGGATCTCGTCGCAGATGGTGGTTTCCAGCACCAGGTCTTGCCCGGGTTGCAGCCCGAAGCCCAGCAGGTCGTGCACGGCGCACGCCGTCCAGCGTTCGGCGGTGACCCGCGCGACCGCAACGAAGCGCATGCCGGTCAGGCGGCTGGCCAGTTCCAGCAGGGCCGGCAGCGCCGGTAGTTCCAACAATGCGGCGACATCGGCGAGGCGCGGATCGTGCGACACCAGGATGGGCGCCAACGGCGGGGCCGTCAGTGCGAGGTCGTCCACCGGATTTTCGAGCGCGGCCATGCGCGCAGAGAGCACCTTGGCCGTGACCAGGTCGAACAGTTCGCGCACGGCGGCCGACAACCCGCGTCCATCCCGGATATCCCCGACGAAGTGGATGCCCTGCCCCACCAGGCGCAGCTGTTCGACGCCGTGGTCCAGCCGCAATGCCGGCCAGGCCAGGCGATCCAGGACCCGCATCCAGTCATCGGCCGGGGTGGTGTCGAGCAAGGCACTGACAATCACCCGCGACGGGGCCGGCCCGTCCTGCCGGCCAGGCAGGTCAAAGCCGACCACACTGGGGAAGCCGGAGCCTGTGTGCATTGCGTTCCTCGATGGGGCGGCGTGGGCCCCGTGCAGGCGTACCCGCCACATCGGGGGTACAGGGAATGAATTGTCGCACGATCCCGCGAGACAGCCCGTGCGGCGCTTCACGTTTGTGCTGCGGGCGCCTGCGTTGCCCGGCGGCGCATCACAGCATCCTACCCGGCGGCACGACAGAACCGGGGTATTGCTGCGCCGCAGCAGTACAATGCCCCGCTCCCCGTTGCAACGCATCCGCCACCGCACCCGCATGAGCCTTTCGATTGCCCCCCTGGCCGCGCGCCTGTCCCCGCGCGAGCGCACGTTCATCCTGCTGGCCCTGTCGCTGGGTGGCTTCGCCATCGGCACCAGTGAGTTCGCCAGCATGGGCCTGATGCTGGAAATCAGCCGCGGCCTGTCGATCAGCGAAACCCAGGTGGGCCACCTGATCAGCGCCTACGCCATCGGCGTTGTGGTGGGTGCACCGGTGCTGGCTTTCGCCGGCGCCGGCTATGCCCGGCGCACGTTGCTGCTGGGGCTGATGGGCTTCTACGCGGTGGGCAACCTGGCCAGCGCGCTGGCCCCCAACTACAGCACCATGCTGGTGGCCCGGTTCGTGGCCGGCCTGCCGCACGGCGCCTACTTCGGCGTGGCGATGCTGGTGGCCGCGGCCATCAGCCCGCCCGCACAGCGCGGCGCAGCCATGTCCAAGGTGCTGCTGGGCCTGTCGGTGGCGATCCTGGTGGGCAACCCGCTCACCACCTGGCTGGGCCAGCAGTTCAGCTGGCGCACCGCCTTCGCGCTGGTCAGCGTGCTGGCCATCGCCACCGTGGTGATGATTGCGCGCTACCTGCTGCCCGATCCCGATGAAGTGCGCACCTCGCCGATGCGCGAACTGCGCGCGTTCAACCGCACCCAGGTGTGGCTGGCGCTGGCGATCGGTTCGGTGGGGTTTGCCGGCATGTTCTGCGTGTTCACCTACCTGGCGCCCACGCTGGTCCAGGTAACCGGCCTGGCCGAATCCTGGATGCCGCTGGCAGTGGGCATCTTCGGCATCGGCGCGATCATCGGCAACGTGGCCGGTGGCTGGCTGGTGGACCGCTTCCACTTCCGTGCCGCTGCACTGGTGCTGGTGTGGTCGATCGTGGTGCTGCTGGCGTACCCGTTGGCGGCGCAGTCGGTGTGGAGCATTTTCCCGATGATCATCGCCGTGGGCACCATGGGCGCGCTGGCCGCGGTGCTGCAGACCCGCTTGATGGACGTGGCCGGCGAAGCACAGACGCTGGCCGCCGCATCCAACCATGCCGCGTTCAACACCGCCAATGCACTGGGCCCGTGGTTCGGTGGCATGGCCATCGGCGCCGGTTTCAGCCCGGCCACTACCGGGTACGTCGGTGCGGCAACGGCACTGGGCGGCCTGCTGTTGTGGGGCGTTGCGGTGCTGGTGGACCGGCGTTCGCGCAGCGCGGTGGCCTGCGAGGGGTGAGCGCCGGGCTGCGCAACCGCAAGGCGCCCGGGTAAACTCCCGGGCCCTTCGAACATGGATGGTGCAATGAACACGGCTACGCCACCGGCCAACGCGCCCAAGGACCACATGGCGTTCGCGGTGATCAGCATCATCTGCGGATTTCCGCCGTTCGGCATCGTCGCCACGATCCACGCCAACCGCGTGGCCTCGCATCGGTTGGCCGGCAACATGGCCTTGGCCACCACCGCCTCGCGCAAGGCACTGCGCTGGTCGATCGCCTCGCTGGTCGCCATTCCCCTGCTGGGCGTGGTGCTGATCGGGTATGGTCTGCTGCTTCGCGTAGTGGGTTGAGGCGTTGGCGGCATGACGCAGTACTGGGGTCCCTCGGCGCAGGGCCAACGCATCACACAGTCGCCCGCGTGGCGGCTGCAGCTGGGCGCAGCGCAGATCACGCTGGAGGTTGACGGGCATCTGCACCGGGCGCCGCTGCGTACCACGTCGATAACATTCAAGCGCGGCCTGTTCTGGACCGGGCTGACCCTGTTTGCCGACGATGCAACGGTGCACGTGGACGGGCTGCCCAATGCGCAGCTGGGCCCGCTGCAGGCCGCGTTGGCGCAGCGCCTGGAACCCGATGCTGCCGACCACCCGGTGCAGACCATGCGCGAGGCGCTGGTGGTGATTGGCGAGTGGCTCGACGAGGCCGATGCCGCGTTGGCGCAGGCCGACCGTCAGCAGCGCTGGTTCACCACCGAACACCAACACGCGCTGCTGCAGCGACGCCCGGCGCTGGCGCTGGATGACGAGGGGTTGTGGGCGGTGTTCGATGATCCGGACCTGCGCAGCCAGTTGCCCGGCGACGCATCGCAGATCGAAGACGACCTCAACCGCTGGTGCGGCGACTGGCCTGCCGCCTGGAAGGCCCGCAACGCAACGCACATGCAACGCGAGCGCGCGGTGGCGGCATCCCTGCTGGACCGGGTGGAGCAGCGCCCGCTGACCGACGAGCAGCTGCAGGCGGTGCTGTGCTTCGACAGCCGCGTGCTGGTGGTGGCCGCCGCAGGATCGGGCAAGACCGCCACGATGGTGGCCAAGGCCGCCTATGCGGTGGACCGTGGGCTGGTGGCCGCCGAGCAGATCGTGATGCTGGCCTTCAACAAGGATGCCGCCAACGAGCTGCAGCAGCGCGCCGACCAGGCCTTCCAGCGGCTGGGGATGGACGCCGAGGGCGTGCAGGCGCGCACGTTCCACGCGCTGGGCCGGCAGATCATCGGCCAGGCCACCGGGCGTTTCCCGAACGTGCCGGACTGGGCGGTGGACGCCGGCCAAGGGCTGGAGCGGCTCGCCGACCTGGTGGACCAGCTCAAGGACCGCTCGCATGCGTTCCGGACCCAGTGGGACCTGTTCCGGCTGGTGTTCGGGCGCGACCTGGTCACGCAGGGCAGCGCGCCCATCGCCGATGGGTGGGAGGCCGACGGACGCGGCTATGTGCACACCCTCAACGGCGAGCGGGTGCAGGACATTGAGGCCTGCCTGATTGCCGACTGGCTGTTCTACAACGGGGTCGGCTACCGCTACGAGCGCGGCGACCACTTCGACCCCGGCACCGATCGCCACGTGGCCGGTGCCGCGAGCTTCCACTACACCGGCACCCCGCTGCGGCATGAACACCGCAGTGGCGCGCCTGAGGCAACCGCACGCGACCGCGCCGACACGCTGCATACCGATTCGGCCGCCTTGCGCAGCGGCGCGCTGTTCGAGCTGCTCGGCCAAGCGCTGGCCAGGCACGGGGTACTGCTTGACCCCAACCCCGACCGCGCACTGCCCGAGAGTGGCGCACGGCCCATGCCCGACACCGAACTGATCGCGCTGGTGCGCACCTTCATCAGCCACGCCAAAAGCAACGGGCTGACGGTGGAGGACATGGCGCAGCGCCTGCGTGCCCTGCCCGAGGACCAGTTCAAGCACCGCCATCGCCTGTTCCTGGCGCTGGCCGCGCCGATCCTGCAGGGCTGGGACGACGCGCTGGCCGCCGAGCACGCGATCGACTTCGAGGACATGCTCAACCAGGCCGCCGAGCTGCTCGAGCAGGGCCGCTATGCCTCGCCCTACCAGCTGGTGATGGCCGATGAATTCCAGGACGCCTCGCGCGCCCGTGTGCGCCTGTGCCGCGCACTGGTGCAGGCGCCGGGCCGGCACCTGTTCGCGGTGGGCGACGACTGGCAATCGATCAACCGCTTCGCCGGCGCCGATGTGTCGGTGATGACCGGTTTCGTCGACTGGTTCGGGCACGGCCAGGTGCTGAAGCTGGAGCAGACCTTCCGCTGCCCGCAGGCGCTGTGCGATGTGTCCAGCCGCTTCATCAGCCGGAACCCGGCGCAGATCGACAAGCAGGTGCGGTCGCAGACCGCCGCGCAGGGGCCGGCACTGCTGGCCTTCCAGGTGGCCAACCGCGACCAGCTGCGCGATGCCGTGGGCCAGTACCTGCAGCAGCTGCAGCGCCAGCTGCTCAGTGGCGAGCGCGCGCCGGGGCGCAGCGGCAAGTTGTCGGTGTTCGTGCTGGGCCGGTACAACGCCGACCGCGCGTTCGTGCCGCCCGATTGGCAGGCACGGTTCGGCCCGCAGCTGGAGGTGCGCTTCCTGACCGCGCACCGTGCCAAGGGCGCCGAGGCGGACGTGGTGATCCTGCCGGCCATGCTGGAGCGCAGCTTCCCCAACACCCGCGCCGACGACCCGGTGCTGGCGCTGGCCATGCCCCACGCCGACACCTGGCCGCTGGGCGAGGAGCGCCGCCTGTTCTACGTGGCGCTGACCCGTGCGCGGCGCACGGTGGCGATGTTCAGCGTGCGTGGCAGGCGCTCGGCGTTCCTCACCGAACTGGTGCAGGACGGCGCCGTGCAGGTGACATCGCTCGATGGCAAGCGCATCCAGGAACAGCCCTGCCCGGCCTGCGATGGCGGGGTGATCGTGCAGCGCAGTGGTGCCTACGGCAGCTTCCAGTCGTGCTCGGGCTACCCGCGGTGCCAGTACAAGCCGCGCCAGCCGGCCGTGCACGCCACGCATTGATGGGCCTCCGGCCGGATGCGGCGCCGCCACACCGCGCGGCCGGCTCGCTGAACTAGCGCAGGCCGTCGGTTGCGGTGTCGGAGGGCGCGTGCACCGGGGCGTACGTGCGCTCGATGCTGGCTTCACGATCCCGGCGCTGCTCGGCACAGCGCTGCTGCGCCGAGGTGAGGGCGCTGTCCGCGCTGCGGCGCTCGGCGCTGATCGACTGCTCCAGGCTGGCGATCTGCGCACGCACGCCCGCGTCGCGCGTGGCGGCGGCCAGCGCGTCTTCATCGGTGCGGCCCAATTGCTGGTTCAGTGCGGCTACCTGGCGCTGATAGGTCTCGATGCGCCGGTCAATCGGCCCCTGGATGTTCGACCGCGCCGCGTTCATGCAGTTGCGCTCGGCGATGGACGCATCGGACAGATCGGTGGAGCGGAACACCGCCGACTGCGTGGCGGCCTCTCCCGGGGTCCGGGTTGCCGCCCGGCTCGCGCGGACGGTGACCTCTTTGGCGCCCGCGCCACACGGCTGCTGCGCGTACACGGTTTCACCCTTGGCGCCGGTGCATTTATAGACCTGCGCCTGGGCCGAGGGCACTACGGCCAGCGCCCCTGCCGCGCACACCAGCGCCATGCCCCACCATTGCCTTCCGTCCATGAATGCACTCCGCCGTGTTCGTTGTAGGGCCATTCTTGACCGCTGGCATGGGAGCGCACCAGTACCGTCGTCCCGATTCCTGTTGTGCGGTTATGCTCCAGCCAGACGGCCCTGGCCTCAGGACACCCACGATGCGTAGATCGATCTTGCTGCCACTTGTCATCGCCCTGGCCACACCGCTGCCGGGTTGGGCAACCGCCATCCCTGGCGACCCACCGCCGCCCACACAGAGTGGCCAGCTGCAGGGTGCGCCATGGCGCATCGACCTGCCGGCGCGCTGGAACGGTGAACTGGTGATGCTTGCGCACGGCTTCGAGCCGGCCGGCACCCCGCGCGACGCGGTGTGGCCGGCCAACGATGCCACCCCCGCCCTGTTGAAGGCCGGGTACGCCGTGGCGCAGAGCGGGTACGCCAGCCAAGGCTGGGCGGTGAGCGATGCCATCGCCGACACCGAACGCCTGCGGCAGCACTTCCTGGACGCACATCCGCGCACGCAGCGCAGTTGGATTCTGGGCTTTTCGATGGGGGGTGCCGTGGCCATTGCCACGCTGGAACGCTACCCGCAGCACTACGCCGGCGGTGTGTCGTTGTGCGGGGCCAACCTGCCCGGGGAGGTGCTGGCCCGCGAAATGCTGACCACCCTGCTCGCGTTCGACACCCTGTTCCCTGCGGCCCCGGGGCTGCCGGTGGACGGGCTGGCCTCGACGGCCGCGGCCACGCTGCCACAACAGGCGCTGTATCCGGCCATCGACGCCGCCGTGCAATCGCAGCCGGCGCTGGCCGCCACCCTGGCCACGCGCCTGCAGGTGCCGGCCAACCAGTTGGCCGGCACCATCAGCCTGCACGCGCTGGTCTGGCACGACCTGGTCAGGCGCAGTGGCGGCGTTCCGGTGGGGAACCACGACACCGTGTATGCAGGGTTCGGCGATGACGCCGCCTTCAACGCTGCGGTGCGCCGCGTGGATGCCGACCCCGCCGCACAGGCCAATCTGCGTCGCCAGCTGGGGTTGAACGGCGCGCTGCAACGCCCGCTGGTGATCCAGTACAACCGCGACGACCCCACCATCAGCGCGCGCTTCGAAGAGGTGTACACCGCCCTGGCCGCCCACGCCGGTGCCCTCCGCCCGCCTACCTTGCTGCCGCGCACCGGGGAAGGCCATTGCGGCTTCGTCGATACCGACGTGGTAGGTGCCCTGCAGGCTGCCGCCCGCTGACGGGGTGTTGTAACCGCAACGTGGCCGCGCGGCCTCGGCGATGCCCCCGGGTAGTGCCGGCCGCTGGCCGGCTCCACGGGTTATCGGGAGCCGGCCAGCGGCCGGCACTACCGGGTTATTGGGAGCGGGCCGGCGACCGGCGTTTCCGGTGTGCCGCCACTGGTCGCCGGTCTGACGCGCACGGGGGCTGCCCCACCAATACCGCTACCATGTAGGCCCCCGGTCGGTGCAGTTGGTTCCAGATGAGTCGCGCAATCACGATGTACACCGCCGTCGGGTCGCATGGCACCGCGCATGGCATCGCCGGTCTTCAGCAGCGCGTGGACGCAGCGCAGACGTTGCCGGCGCTGTTCTGCGACGGTGAAGGCTGCACCGCGCAGGTCCGCTTCGTGCCCGAGCACACCCGCACCGGTGCTGATCGCGTGCCCGTCACGATTCCCGCCGGGATCCAGCTGGAAAAGGACGCCGAGCACGCGCCCACCTGCCGTTACAACGTGCCCGGTCGCCTGGACGCGCTGCTGGCCAGCATCCTCGATCCGGCGCTGGTGCATCGGCTGGAGGACGGCCGCCACGAGCTGCGCCTGCTGCCCCTGCACCAGGACCTGAAGCGTGGCGGCGGGCCGGCGCTGGATGCCCACCTGCGCACCGTGAACGCGCTGCTGGTGCTGCGCGCGATGTGCGACGACGACGCGCTGTTGGACGCCCGGGTGGTGTTGCGGCTGGGCAAGAAGCGGGTGGCGTGGGATGCGTTCTTCTACGCACTGGACCGCTACGATGCGGCATGGGAGCGCGTGGATGCGGCCAGCAATGAGATTCCCCTGGCCCTGTCAGGCACCGTGCGTTCGCACCGGGCCGCGCAACCCGGCGCGGATTTCAGCACCACGTTCCTGAACTGCGCACCGAAGTACCAGCACACCGGCATCGTGGACGAGCGTGTGTTCGTCGAGGTCAGCGTGGGCCATGACGATGCAGCGTGGCTGCAGTCGTTCCCGGTGGGCGCGCAGGTGGTCATGCTGGGGCTGTGGCGGCTGGGCAGGACCAGCACCGCGACCCGCCCACACCCCACCGATCCGCGCCGCACCATCACCAATGTCACCTACAAACTCGCGCTGCGCCCGGTATCGAAGCAGCAACTGGTGGCGGTCAGCTAGACCGCGTCTGGATCACCCTTCCCAGTCCAGGCCACGGGGCGCACCGCGGAATCCGGCGGCACGCAGCGCGTCGGTCAGTGCATCGCGACCGACCGGTGCATCGTTGATCAGTTCCAGGGTGAAGCGCCCCCGTCGGCCACGCCCCAACGCCGCCGCCAACGCCTGGCACGCGGCCCGGGTGAGATCCGCGCTTGCCTGCGCCGCATCGAACCACGTGAGCAACTGGCGCCCACCTTGTGCCAAATACATCAGCGGGCGCCCGGCGCCGATGACCACCAGCGCGCCGGCGCGTCGCACCGGGCGCAGCGTGGCGGCATGCGCTGGCCACGGCAGCACGCTGCCGAAGGGGTTGGCGGGATCCAGCGCGGACAGCCCCACCACTACCGGCGACGGCGCTGCCTGCAGGGTGTCGGCGATGGCGCGCAGCCGGTCCACCGTGGCGCGCTCGGCGAACTGCGCGCCGCCCAGCCCCGTCACGAAGCGGCCGCGCAGCACGCGGCCGGCATCTTCCATGCTGCGATACACCTGCTGCAGCGCCGGGAATCCGCCCACGATGCCCTCGGCCACCGCCGCGCCACGGGTGACGATGGCATGCCGGTCGAGCAGGCCGTCGGCGAGCGCCACCGCACGCACGGTGTCGCTGGTGGTCTCGCGCGGCAGCAATGACCAGCGCCCCGCCAGGCTGGGTGCGGCAAAACTCGCGACCGAGGTCGGCGACGTGTCGGCGTGTTCGCGTGGCGCGGCCATGTCGATCCAGCGCGGATCGCGCTGCCGCCGGGTGGGCCGCACCACCCGCGGGCGCGGCGTGCGCGTGCCGGACAGCCCGCGCAGCGGCGACCAGATGTCGGTGGTGACATGGCCGGCCCAGACCAGGTCCCACAAGGCCGCATGCAGCGTGTCCAGAGTGATCGCCGGCACCGTGTCCGGATCCGTCGCCGTTGCGGCCAACCGCCCCTGCACGGCCATCGCCAAGGCGCGCGCAAAATAGGCACCGCCCTCGCCCAGCGCCGCCACGATGGCCTGCTGCAACGGCGAAAGGTCGGTCACGGTGGGTACCGGCAGGGTCTCGAACGCGACCTCCTGCAGGTGCAGTGAGACCAGCCCATCATCGTCGCCGATGCGCGCATGACCGGCCCACAGCACGCTGCCGGTGGCGAGCAGTTCATCCAGCATGCCCGGTGCGTAGTCGCCCACCCGTGCGGGCAGAATCTGGCTCTCCCAGACCGATGCGGGCGCGCTCACGCCGGCCAGCAGTTCCACTACCCTCGCCACGCCATCGATGCCGTGCAACGCGGCGGTCGACACGTGGGCCACGCGCACCGGCGGCGCCGCGTCGGGCACCAGGCCCTGCCGCTCCAGCAGCAGCAGCGCGTAGGCATCCTGCGCGACCGGCCGGGTGGCCGCGCGCGCCGCCTGCAGCGAGCGCGTGCGCAGCCGACGCAGCACGTCGTCGGCCACCCATTCGTGATGGGCCAGCGCCAGCGGTGCGGGCACGCCAGCCGCCGCCTCCTGCCCCTGGCGGACTACCCCGAAGCTGCCGCGCAGCACCTTGCCCTGCGCCTGCAGCTGTTCCAGCGCTGCGTCGGCCACCACCACGCCCACGCCGAATGCCGTTGCCACTTGCGCGGTGGTAAAGGGCGCGTGGGTACGCGCGTACCGGGCCAGCAGTTCCCCAAGCGGATCGGTGGATGGCGGCAATACGGCATGCGGTGGCAACGCTGGCAAGGCGATGCCCAGCGCATCGCGCAGCCGTGTGGCATCTTCCACCGCCGCCCAGTGTTCGCTGCCGGCCAAGCGGATGCGCAGGGCGCGGTGGTCGCGTTCGAGGGCGTGCAGGTGCTCGATGGCCGCCTCGTCCACCAGCCGCCGCGCCACCTCCGGCAGCGACAGCGGGCCCAGCTCGCGCAGCAGGTCAGCCACTCCTTCCCTTCCCTTCGCGCGCCGCGCCGGCGCAAGACGCTGCAGCTCCGCACCGACCTGGTCGACCACGGCCGCGTCCAGCAGCTCGCCCATGTCCACCTGCCCGAGCAGGTCGGCCAGCAGGCCGTCATCCAGCGACAGGACCGACGCGCGTCGCTCGGCCAGCGGCACGTCGGTGCCATACATGAACTCGGCCACGTAGCCGAACAACAGGTTCGCCGCGAACGGCGATGGCACCTCGGTGGTGACCTCGGCGATGGCCACGCTGCCCTCGGCCAGGCGCTGCATCAGCGCGCCCAGCGCCTGCAGGTCGTACACGTCCTGCAGGCACTCGCGCGCGGCCTCGATCAGGATCGGGAAGTCGGGGTAGCGCTGTGCGATGGCCAGCAGTTCGGCCGCCCGCAGGCGTTGCTGCCACAGCGGCGAGCGCCGCCCCGGGCTGCGTCGCGGCAGCAACAGCGCACGCGCCGCACATTCGCGGAAACGGGCCGCGAACAGCGCCGATGTTCCCACCGCACGGGCCACCTCGCGCCGCACCTGTTCCGGGTCGAACAGGAACAGGTCCGCGCCGGGCAGGCGGCCGGCCGTATCGGGAATCCGCGCGATGATGCCGTCGTCGCTGGCCACCACCGCCGGGTCCACGCCCCAGCGTTCGCGGATGCGCGCGGCCATCGCCAGGGCCCACGGGTCGTGTACGCGTCGCCCGTAAGGCGAATGCAGCATCAGCCGCCAATCGCCGTTCTCGTCACGGCAACGCTCCACCACCAGCCTGCGGTCGGTAGGCAGCACGCCGGTGGCCTGGCGCTGCTCGTCCAGCAGCCCGTAAATGTTTTCGATGGCATTGCTGGCCAGCCCGCAGGCCTGCAGGCGTTCGGTCATCGCGGCGGGCCGCTCGCCTTCATCGGCAGCGCGTTCCAGCGCCGCTATGAAGGCCCCGACCGCTTCGCCCAGTTCCGCCGGCCGTCCTACGCCTTCGCCGCGCCAGAACGGCAACCGCGCCGAGCGCCCGGGCGCGGGCGTCACTACTACCTGGTCATGGGTAATCTGTTCGATGCGCCACGACGTGGCGCCCAGCGTGATCACATCGTTGACCCGCGACTCGTGCACCATTTCTTCGTCCAGCTCGCCCACGCGCCGCGACCCGGCGCGCTCCTCGCCTTCGGGCAGCACCACGCCGAACATGCCGCGGTCGGGGATGGTGCCGCCGCTGGTCACGGCCAGCTGTTTCGCACCCGGCCGCGCTTCCAGCGTGCCGGTCTGCCGGTTCCAGACCAGGCGCGGGCGGAAGCCCGCGAAGTCGTCGGACGGATAACGCCCCGTAAGCATGTCCAAGGTTGCATCGAACGCACTGCGAGGCAGCGTGCGATACGGCGCAGCGCGGCGCACGCGGGCATACCAGGCGTCCACATCCAGGGTATCCATGGCGGCGGCCGCCACCGTCTGCTGGGCCAGGACGTCCAACGGGTTCTGCGGCGGATCCACCGCTTCGATGCGTCCGGCCAGCATGCGCTCGATGGCCACGGTGGCATCGATGAGGTCGCGCCGCGTGCGCGGGTACACCAGCCCCGTGGATGTGCCGCCTACCTGGTGGCTGGCCCGCCCCACCCGTTGCAGCGCGCTGGCCACCGATGGCGGCGCCGCGACCTGGATCACCAGATCGACGCGCCCCATGTCGATGCCCAGCTCCAGGCTCGAGGTAGCCACCACGCAGCGCAGTTCGCCGGATTTCAACGCCTGTTCGATCTCGCGGCGCTGTTCCTTGGACACCGACCCATGGTGCGAACGCGCAATCAGCGCCGCCGCCCCGCTCACCCGCCCGCTGGTGCCGCCGTTGAAGGAGGCGTAATGGCCCTCTGCAGGCACGGTATCCTGCGCGGCGGCTGGCGGTGCGTGCACGCCGGGATCGCGTGCCAGGCGGTCGGCATACAGCTCGTTGAGCCGCGCGGTGAGTTTTTCGGCCACGCCGCGTGAGTTGGCAAAGACGATGGTGGCGCGTCGCGCCAGCACCTGGTCCAGGATGCTGGCCTCCACGTGCGGCCAGATCGACCCGACCCGGCCCGCCAGCGCAGTGCCGCCCTCGCCCAGCGGCGAGGGAATATCGGCCATGTCCTCCACCGGCACCACGATGCGCACGTCCAGCTGCCGGTCCGACGGCGGGTTGACCACGGTGACGGGCCGGTCGCCGCCCAGGAAGCCGGCCACCTGCTCCACCGGGCGCACCGTGGCCGACAGGCCGATCCGCTGCACCGGTTGCTGCGCCAGCGCGTCGAGGCGCTCCAGGCTCAACGCCAGGTGGGTGCCGCGTTTGCTGCCGGCCACCGCGTGGATCTCGTCGATGATCACCGTATGCACGTCGCGCAGGCTGTCGCGCGCCTTGGAGGTGAGCATCAGGAACAGCGATTCGGGCGTGGTGATCAGGATGTCCGGCGGCCGCCGCAGCAGCCGGGCGCGTTCGGCGCTGGTGGTGTCGCCACTGCGGATCGCCACCGACAACGCCAACGCCGGGTCCCCGCGCAGTGCGCGCTGCGCGTTCACGCCCTCCAACGGCACCTGCAGGTTGCGGTGCACGTCCGCGCCCAGCGCCTTGATCGGCGAGATGTACAGCACGCCGGTGCCGTCACCGGGCACGCGCGGCCGCTGCGCACGCACCCGGAACAGGCGGTCGATCGCATGCAGGAACGCGGCCAGGGTCTTGCCCGATCCGGTCGGGGCGATCACCAGCGTGTGGTCGCCGGCACCAATGGCCGCCCACGCGGCAACCTGCACCGGCGTGGCAGCGTCGAACGCGGACGTGAACCAGGCGCGGGTGGCCGGCTCGAAGGCGGCCAGTGATGGCGTGGCGTGGGGCGTGGAAGTGGGCATGGGCGGAACAGATGATCGCCTCAAGGCGCGTTCACCACCACCCACGTGGGCGCATGGTCGCTGGCCTTGTCCTGCAGACGCACCCAGCGGTCCACGCCGGCGTCCTTGAGACGGTCGGCCAGCGCGGGATTGAGCAGCAGGTGGTCGATGCGCAGGCCACGGTCGCGCTCGGCATGCTGGCGGAAGTAATCCCAGAACGTGTAGATCACCTCGTCGGGGTGGCGCGCACGCAGCGCATCGGTCCAGCCCTGTGCCAACAGACGCGCGTAGGCATCGCGCACCTCCGGCTGCAGCAGGGCATCTTTGCGCCAGGCCTTGGGGTCGTACACGTCCGCGTCGGTGGGAATGACGTTGAAGTCGCCCATGATCACCACCGGGTGCGGCAGCGCCACCAGGCTGCGGGCGTGTTTGACCAGGCGCTCCATCCAGCGCAGCTTGTAGTCGAACTTCGGGCCCGGTTGCGGATTGCCGTTGGGCAGGTAGATGCCCGCCACCACGATGCCGTGGATGGCCGCTTCCAGGTAGCGGCTCTGGGTGTCGGCCGGTTCGCCCGGCAAGCGTCGGCGGCTTTCAACCGGCGTCACACCGCGCCCCAGCAAGGCCACGCCGTTCCAGCGCGCCTCACCCAGCCATAGTGCGCCATAGCCGGCCTGTTCCAGTTCGGCCGCCGGAAACGCCGCGTCGGTTGCCTTCAGCTCCTGCAGCGCCACCACGTCGGGCTTCTCGGCCGCCAGCCACGCCAGCAGGTGCGGCAACCGCGTGCCGATGCCGTTGACGTTGTAGGTAGCCAGCGTGAGGGTCTTGCGGCGCGTCATCGGCCTGGCCTCGCCAGCGCAGGAGACGCGCAGTGACACCGCGCGGGTGCGCGTGCGTGCAGCGACAGCGACAAGGAAGCGTTGACCATGCGCCGATTAGACGCCGGTGCATGTCATCGGCGCGTCACCCTGACCGGCGGCTCACAACCGCCCCCGTACCCTGCGGGCATGCGCCGCTTCGCCCAAGCCATCGCCGACCCTGCCTCACTGCCCGTTGGACTGCCGGCTTCGCTGGCCGACGCACTGGCCACCGCCCCGGACCGCTACAACATCGGCAAGAACGGCAGCGCCACCGTGCTGGCCCGCGACGGCGATGGCAGCCTGGTGGCGGCGGACATGCGCTGGGGCCTGGTACCGCGCTGGTCCAAACAACCGTCCACGCCCTACACCACCGTAACCGCGCGGCTGGAGCGCGCCGCCAAAAGCCGCATCTTCGCCCAGGCCTGGCAGCAGCGACCCTGCGTGGTTGCCCTGACCGGCTATTACAAATGGGATCGGCAGCGTCGCCCGCCGTGGCCGTTGTTCGTGCAACGCACCGACGGCCTGGCGCTGCTGGCGGCCGGCCTGTGGGAACACTGGGCCGGCGAAGATGGCGAGGAGATCGACAGCTTCACCGTGCTGACCGCGCCGAACCCCGGCATCCCTGCCCCGCTCACGCCCGATGGACCGGTGTTCATCGATGCGCCGGTGGCGATGGCGTGGCTGTCCGGTGCCCTGCATACGCCCGCCGCACTTCAGGCGCAGGCCTATACGCCAGCGCTGGAGGCCTATCCGGTGAGCCGCGCCTTCCGTGATCCCGCGCGCGACGACTACACCCTGCTGGAACCGGTGGACCCGGCCGCGGAAGGCGCCGACAGCGGCCCCGCGGCGTGGGATGGCGATGGTCTGGACGATGAAGACGGCGCGGACTAGCGCACGCGTTGGCCGCATGCCTCTGTCAACGGCGACGTAACACAACTTGGCGCTGCGTTGACATCAGCAGGCACAGGATCAAATACCCCCTCAGTAAAAACCCCATGAACGGTAGTGTGCGCATTCCCCCTTCGCGTGGTGTTGTTCTGGTCGTGGAAGACGAGATCGACGTGTCCCGGTTGTTCGTAGAAGTGCTCAGCCAGGCCGGTTATGACGTGGTACCGGCCTATTCGGTCACCGACGCGCTCGGCACGCTGGTTTACCAGCGCTTTGACGCTGCCGTGCTGGACATCGAGCTGGGTGACGGGCCGGTGTTTCCGGTAGCCGATCGCCTCGCCCGCACCGGCACGCCGTTCCTGTTCGCTTCGGCGGTCTACATCCAGATGGTGCCCAAGCAGCATCAGGGCGTTCCCTTCATCGGCAAGCCCTTCAACATCAACGAACTGGTGGCACGCGTCGAGGACGCCGTCGAACGCGGCCGCAACGGTCCACCTTCCAACCGCGCCGCAGACTGAGTTCCCCCGTTATGGCCGCGCCGTCCGGTTCCCGCCTGGTCATCTACGCCGCACTGGCTGGCAATCTGTGCATCGCCATCGCCAAGTTCGTGGCCGCCGGCCTGTCGGGCAGTTCGGCGATGCTCAGCGAGGGTGTGCATTCGCTGGTGGATACCATCAACGAGGTGTTGTTGCTGTACGGTCTGCGCCGCTCGGAGAAGAAGCCCGACACCGTGCACCCGTTCGGCTACGGGCGCGAGCTGTACTTCTGGAGCTTCATCGTGGCGCTGCTGGTGTTCGCCGCCGGTGCGGGCGTGTCGGCCTATGAAGGCATCCAGCACATCCGCCACCCCGAGCCGGCCACCAACCACCTGATCAGCTATTCGGTGCTGGGCATCTCCATCGCGTTTGAAGGCGCGTCGTGGTGGATCGCGCTGCGCGAGTTCCGTGCCAGCAAGGGCACGATGGGCTACTTCGAGGCCTTCCGCCGCAGCAAGGACCCCACCACCTTCACCGTGCTGCTGGAAGACAGTGCAGCGCTGCTGGGTCTTGGATTCGCGCTGGTGGGCCTGTTGGCTGCACAACTGCTGGACATGCCGGTGCTCGATGGCGTGGCCTCGCTGTGCATTGCCGCGGTGCTGGCGGTCACGGCCTTCCTGCTCGCCCGCGAAACCAAGGGACTGCTGGTGGGCGAGCCGGCCCACCCCAGCGTGGCCAACCGGATCCTGGCGGTGGCCAACACCGACCCGGACCTGCGCAATGCCAACGGCGTCACCACCATGCAGATGGGGCCCGACCAGGTGGTGGCAATGCTGAGCGCCGAATTCGAGGACGACCGCACCACCCCGCAGATCGAGGCGTGCATCACCCGCATCGAGAAAGCGGTGAAAGCGGAGTACCCCGAGCTGGTGGCGCTGTTCGTGAAGCCGCAGACGCCGGAGGTGTTCCGCGCGCGACGGGCAGCGCTCGGCGAGCACCGCCCGTCACCGTAACAACCGGCCCGCTCAGGCCAGCGGAAGCATCTGGCGCACGCTGCGCAGCAGTTCGTTGACGCTGAACGGCTTGGGCAACAAGGCCATCCCGGTTCCGAGAAAATCGTTACGTACCACCGCGCTCTCGGTATAGCCGGTGATGAACAGGACGGGCAACTGCGGGCGCAATGCGCGGGCAGCGTCGCCCAGCTCACGGCCGTTCATACCGGGCAGGCCCACGTCGGACAGAAGCAGGTCGATGCCGCGCTCGGAGTGCAGCTCCAGCAGCGCCTGTTGCGCGTTGATCGCCTCCACGACCTGGTAGCCCGACTCCATCAGCATCTCGCGCACCATCATGCGCACCGAGTCGGTGTCGTCCACCAGCAGGATCCGCTCGGACCGTCCTCGCGGCACCTGGGTGGGCTGCGGCGCCTGCTCGGGGCTGAGCAGCTGGCCTTCGGGCAGCAGAAGCTCGATCTCGGTCCCTTCCCCGCGCTCGCTGGCGATGCGCGCACTGCCGCCGGACTGCCGGGCAAACCCGTAGGTCATCGACAAGCCCAGGCCGGTGCCTTCGCCCTGCGGCTTGGTGGTGAAGAACGGCTCGAAGACCTTGGTCAGCAGCTCAAGCGGAATGCCGCTGCCGTTGTCGAGCACCTTCACGCTGATGTAGTGCCCCGGCGCCAGCTCATGGTCGCGTTCCACATGGGTACGGCCGGCCCGGATCCGGATGAGCCCTTGGCCGGCCAGCGCATCGCGCGCGTTGATCACCAGATTGAGGATCACGTTCTCGAACTGGTTCGGATCGGCCACGGCCACCATGGGCTGCGCACCCAGCTCCAGTTCCAGCTCGATGTTCTCGCCAATGGACCGGCGCAGCATGTCTTCCAGCGAGCGGATCCGGGCCACCACGTCGAAGGTCTGCGGATCGAGCGGCTGCTTGCGTGCGAAGGCCAGCATGCGCTGGGTCAGCGCGGCGGCGCGGTGGGCCGAGGCGGTGGCGATGTCGACATAGCGCGAGGCCTTGTCCCATGCGCCTCGGGCCACGGCGATCTCGATCATGTCCAGGCCGGAGATGATCGTGGTCAGCAGGTTGTTGAAGTCGTGCGCGATACCGCCGGTGAGCTGGCCCAGCGAATCCATCTTCTGCGCCTGCAGCAGCTCGACCTCGGTGCGCTGGCGCTCTGCGATCTGAAAGGCCAGTTCCGAGGTCGCGCTTTCCAGCTCCTGGCGCTGCTCGGTCTCGCGCGCGTGGCGTTCGGTGGTGTCCTGGACCAGCACCAGGCCCTGGCCGGGCGCACGGTACGGCGTGACGCGCCATTCGGTGATGCGCGTTGCCGCGCCCGCACGCAGGGTAAACGTGCCCTGCCAGCGCTCGCCCTCGGCCAGCGCAACCTTCAGCGCGCTCAGCGGGACCACCTGGTCCGCCAGCAGCGCCTCCAACCTGCCCGGCGCACCGTCTTCACCGAGCAGCCGCACGAAGGCGTCGTTGGCATCGTGATAGCGCAGCTCGGCATCCAGTACCGCGATCGGCGCATTGATCTGGCGGAAGATCTCGCCAAAACGTGCTTCGGCTTCACGCAGGGCTTCTTCCGAACGCCGCGCGCGCAACAGCGTGCGCAACGTGGCCAGCAGGACGTCCGGATCGACCGGGTGGATCAGGTAGGCATCCGCACCGGCGTTCAAGCCGGTGATGAGGTCGCCGGTGGCGATCGAGGCCGCCGACACGTGCACCACCGGCAACAGCCGCATGCGCGGGTCGTCGCGCAACTGCCGCACCACGTCGAACCCGCTCATGTCCGGCAGGTTGACGTCCAGCACCAGCGCACCGAAATCCTGCCGGGCCAGCTGTGCCAGGCCCTCCCCACCGGTACCGGCCTCTTCGACCTTGTAGCCGTGATGTTCCAGCACGCGCCGCACCGCATAGCGGGTTGCGGCGTTGTCATCCACCACCAGGATACGATCAGAGTTCGGCACGGGGCGTCTCCTCGGCGAGCTTGTAGGGCAGCACCACGTAAAAGTCCGAGCCTTCGCCGACCACGCTGTCCACGCCCACATGGCCGCCCAGCAGTTCGGCGAAGCGCTTGCACAGCGACAGCCCCAGGCCGGTGCCGCGCAGACGCTTCTGCAGCGGCGTATCGACCTGAACGAAATCCTCGAACAGGGTGGACTGCAGGTCCGCCGGGATGCCGATGCCGGTGTCGCGCACGCTGAAGCGCACCGAATCATCGCCCTGCATGCGGGCCGAAACGACCACCTGCCCGTTGGGGGTGAACTTCAGTGCGTTGGAAATGAAATTGCGCAGGATCTGCGCCAGCTTCTTGTCATCGGTGTACAGCATGGGCAACGCCGGCGGGTCCTCGAACAGGAGGTCCAGCTGGTCGCCTTCGACCAACGGGCGGAACATGCCGCGCAGCGCCGAGAACAGATCCATCAGGTCGAACCAGGCCGGCGAGATGGTGATGCGGCCGGCCTCGATCTTGGCCAGGTCCAGCAGGTCGTCCACCATCTCGCGCAGCTCGCTGGTGGAGGCGCTGATGAAGCGTACCTGGCGGCGCTGTTCGTCGGTGAGCGGACCATCCATGCCATCTTCCAGCAGGCGCGTCATGCTCAGGATCGAGCCCAGCGGCGTGCGGAATTCGTGGCTCATGTAGGACAGGAACCGGCTTTTCAGCTCGGAGACCTCGCGCAGCTGCTCGGCCTGCTGGTCCAGCTCGGCATACAGCGCCAGCACGCCCTGGTTGGTTTCATCCAGTTCGGCGCGCAGCGCGTCGGCTTCCATGCGCAGCTGCTGCACCTGCTGATCGTTGGCAGTGGACATCAATGTAACTCTCCAAGTCGCAGGGCAACGATGCCGACATCGTCCCGACCGCGGTCGAAATCACGCTGCAGCACCGCCACGATCAATGCCGGGTGGCGGTGGACCAGGCCGGGGTAGTCGCGCAGGCTCCAGCGCGCCTGCAGTCCGTCACTGTGCATGACCAGCAGCGTGCCTGCGTGAGTGTGAAAGTGAAAGGGTTGTGCCTTGCGGAACTGCACCCCGACGATGCCCGGGTGCGAGGCCATCCCGCGCGAGCCGGTGGGCTCGCACAGCGAGGCGGAAATGTTGCCGATGCCGGCGAACTGCACGGTCTGGCCGTTCTGCCCGACACAGGCCACGGCGGCGGCGCCCCCGCGGCTGCCGGACATGCCCGCATGCATCGTGCCGATCAGCGTGGCAGCATCGAAGGCCGAGGCGGTGGCCATGGCCGCCGTGCCGGCCTGGGCGGCATCGGCCGCCGGCAGACCATGGCCCAGTCCATCGATCAGGGTCAGTGCGGTGGTGTGCCCATCGGCGCGCAGGTGCCAGCCGTCGCCGCAGGCTACTTCATGGCGCATGGGGATGCGCAACGCGCCGTAGGCAAGATCGATATCCGGCGCGCATCGGCTCGGGTAGATGCGCGCCACGATCACCGCGCCGCGTGCGTCGGACCAGGCATCCAGCACCGTTGCCTGGCGGCGGATGGCGCCCAGACCCAGCCCCTGCGTTCCGCCGGTGGAGACGCCATCGGGAAGGCACTCGGACAGCGAGAAACCGGGGCCGGCATCCTGCGTGCACAGTTCCACGCCACGCCCCCTGCGGCCGCAGACCAGCGACAGGTACATGCGCCCGCCGCGACCGTGCTTGATCACGTTGGTGGCCAGTTCGGTGGCGGCCAGGGCCACGCGCCCGGCGTCCATCTCGTCAAAGCCGGCATGGTCGGCCAGGGCCAACGCTTCGCGCCGTGCCTGCCCGACCTGCGAGACTTCTTCGACCACCACCACCCGGGTCACCTGGCCGGTGAAGTTCAGGTCCATTTGGTGATGGCAATGCGCGTGCCCTCGCCGGGTGCGCTGTCCAGCTCGAAGTCGTCCACCAGCCGGCGCGACCCGGACAGGCCCAGGCCCATGCCCGAGCCGGACGACCAGCCATCGGTGAGTGCCTGGGCCAGATCGGGAATGCCGGGGCCCTGGTCGGTGAAGACCAGGCGCACGCCCTTGCGCAGGCCGCTTTCCAGTATTTCCCATGCCATGGTGCCGCCGCCGCCGTAGATCACCGCGTTGCGGGCCAGCTCGCTGGCTGCGGTCACCAGTTTGGTCTGGTCGATCAGCCGCAGCTTGCACGCCACCGCCGCCTGGCGCGCGGCCTGGCGTGCCAGCACCACATCCTGTTCGACGCGGATCGGCAACACCCCGGTCGGCGCGGTCATGGCAGTTCTTCGTCGGTGCGCTGCAGCAGCTTCATGCCACGCTCGACGTTGAGCGCGGTACGCACGCCGCTGAGGGTGAGCCCCAGCTCCACCAGCGTGATCGCCACTGCCGGCTGCATGCCCACCACGACGGTGGTGGCATCCATGATCCGGGCAATGGAGGAGATGGTGGAAATCATGCGTCCGATGAAGGAATCGACGATGTCCAGGGCCGAGATGTCGATCAGCACGCCGCGCGCGGAGGTGCGGCGGATCTTCTCGCTCAGGTCGTCCTGCAGGGTCAGCGCCAGCTGGTCATGCATGTCCACCTGGATGGTCACCAGCAGCAGATCGCCCATTTGGAGGATCGGAATGCGTTCCATGTCAGCGCTCTGCCCGAACCACCGTCTGCCCGGTGCGCTTGAGCGCCAACGCCAGCGCGTCGGCCAGGTTGGCCTTGGTCACGATGCCCTGCAGGTCCAGCCCGAGGTGCACGATGGTCTGGGCGATCTGCGGCCGCACGCCACTGATGATGGCGTCGGCGCCCATCAGGCGGATGGCGGTGACCGTCTTGAGCAGATGCTGGGCCACCAGGGTGTCCACGGTGGGCACGCCGGTGATGTCGATGATGGCGATTTCCGAGCCGGTATCGACGATCCGCTGCAGCAGCGACTCCATCACCACCTGGGTGCGCTGCGAATCCAGCGTGCCGATCATCGGCAGCGCCAGCACGCCTTCCCACAGCTTCACCACCGGGGTGGACAGCTCGAGCATTTCTTCCTGCTGGCGCTGGATGACGTCTTCGCGGGTCTTCTGGAACGCCTTGACGCTGTGCAGGCCCAGCAGGTCCAACAGTTCGGAGATCGCCCACAACTGGTCACCCAGCAGCGCCGGGTCGTCGGCGTACCCCTGCTGGATAAGATCGAAGAGCGGACGCTTGAGCGAGAACAGGAAGCGCGCGGTTTCGGCCGAGTCGAAGCCCTTGATCACGCGGTCGCGCGACAGGTCTTCCAGGAACCGGCGGGTTTCCTGCCAGTCGGCGCCGGACAGGCTGCCTACGTTGGCCACCGACAGCGCCTGCAGGAACAGGCGCCAGAACTCGCGCACCTGGGCGTCCAGTTCGCGGGGTGACAAGCGCGCATCCTGGGTCTGGTTGCCGGAGGTCAGGCTGTCCGTCCACTGGGCCAGCAAAGGCTCCTGATGGCTGCGGATGAGATCGATCGTGCGCTGCTGCAAAGCCGCCATACGGAATTCCTGCAAAGAAAGGTTGAGAACCAGACCGACGCACCTGAATGGGCGCCGGGACGGGAGCTTAAATCAATTCAGGTAGCTGAGGAGCGTACGGTGAAGTGTCTGATGTGAAGGAATCGAGCACATAGCTGACTCGTTCATGTAACGCCTGTTCAAGCTGCCCGGATCCGCCCTGGCCACCTGCGTCAGCCCCCATCGGAGGGTTTGACCTGCCCCTTCCATCACCCTCTAGAATGCGCCGGCGGCGAGAGGAGTACAGCCGCATGCACCCGCGCGGGCACGGCCACGCGCGGCCGCCCTGCCAACACGGACGTACGATGGATTTCAACGCCTCACTGTCGCGCTTCTACGCGCTGCCTGTCACCGCCGCCATTGCTGCAGCAGTCGATACGGATTTCGCCGATACCCAGACCAGCGACCTGGTCCACGCGCACCTGTCACGCAACCCGCTGTACTTCGGCGGTATCGACAAGACCCTGTCCGGATTCGTGGTGCTGGATGACGCTGGCGACAATTACACCCTGATCGATGTGCGCGGTGGCGGCCAGGTGTGGTGGCAGGACCATGAGACCCGTCAGGTGGAACCGCGCTTCGCCAGCCTGGACGAGTACGTGGCGTTTCGCGCCCGGCTCTCCCGGGACCCGGATGACGAAGCGTCGCTGCTGCAGGAGTATGCCTTCACCCCGAACGACCGCGATACCGGCACCGCCGCGCTGCTGGACCGCTACCAGTGGGTGATGCATGCGCTGGCGCTGTCAGCGCGCCGTGATGACCAGGTGCTGCTGAGTGCGGACACCCTGGTGGTGGATGCCTTCCAGCGTTACATCGGTACGTTCCCGGAAGATGGCAGTGAGCAGCGTTGCTTCGACAGCGAACTGCCGCGCCTGGGCCAGGACACCCACGTGGCCCTGTACTGGCTGTTGCACGCCAGCCTGCTGGGTCAGGACGACCGCCTGGCCCAGGTGCTGGCCGCCGTCGGCCGTACCGAAATTCCGCTGCTGCAGGCATTCGTGGCCACGTTCGGTCACCTGCCGAACGCCCCCCTCACTGTCGTGGACGACTTTGCCCACCGCCGCGCCAGACTGCTGATCCTGGCCCAGGCTGATACCGACGGCCCGGTGCAGCTGCTGCTGCGTGCGCTCGCGATGTCCCCGCGCACGGTGGGCCTGGACATGGTGGACAAGATCGCCCTCGCGCTCGAGCAGGATCCTGCGGCCATCGATGCGGCGGTGGCCTTGCAACTGCTGGACCGTATCCCGGACCGCGACGCCCCCGCCGTCTGGGCACTGCGTGCGTTCCTGCAGGCAAAGCAGGGGCTGCCGGCCCAGGCGGCCGCCGACCAGGCCACCCGCCTGCTCGCTGCCAGCCCACATGCGCCGCTGGAGACCGTGCTGGCCCTGCACCCCATCCGCGAGTGCATCGGCGATGGCCGCGCCTTGTTGGACGTGGTTACCCCGCTGCTGGCCTGGGACGACCTGATGACCCGCGTGCTGGACCTGCTCGAGCACGCGCAGCACTTGTGTGGCGAACAGGTCATGCCAGCCGATGCACTGGCCCAGCAACGTGGCCTAGCCGAGGACGTGCTGGCCATCTGGGACGCGCCCAGCTTTGCCGAAGGCGTGGCCGCCGCCACGCCTGCCGCGCGCGAGGCGATGGCCATCCGTCTGGCCCGCACTCCAAGCCTGGCTGACACCGACGCAGACCGCGCCTGGGCACTGCATTACCTGCTCGACAGCGCCCTGCCCGGGCGCTGCGCTCTGTTGCAACGCGCCCTGCCGCAATTGAGCCCACCGCTGCAGCGGCAGGCAGTGCCCGCCATCTGCAAGACCGTCACCGACGCCGGTGACCCGCTGGTGCCAATGCTGGTGACGCTGGCCGGCCAACAGCCGTTGCCCGGTGACATCGCCGCCGAGCTGGATGCTGACGCCCGCGCCGACGCCATCATCGCTGGCCTGCAGCCGTTCTGGGGCGACCCCCGCCTGTTCGACCCGCTGATTGCCATGCTCGAGCGGGCGCCGCTGAAGAGCGTGCTGGTGGACCGGCTGGGCAACGCCATCGGCGTGGTGCTGCCCGTGCTCGACACCGACCAGCGACAGCGCCTGCTGCACTGGGCGGTGCCGCGGGTGCAGGCGCACGAGGACGACCACTGGACGCCACGCATCCTGTCCCGGCTGGAATCGCCCGACCTCGCCCCGGCCCTGTGTGCGGTGCTGGAAGCCGAATCAAACGCACTGGCCGCCGGTCAGCCCGCCAGCGAAACCGTGCTCAAAGCGATGTACGACAACCTGGGCGAGATCGCCAAGCACCAGCCCGACGTTGCCAGCTACCTGGTTCAGCGGCTGTGGCAGGAACACGCCTACCCGCGCGGCCTGTACTGGGCGCTGTACATCTGCCGCTCGCCCGCCGTGCATGCGCAGGTCATGCAGGCGCTGCGGGCGCGGCCGTCGGTGACCGCCGCCGCCACCTACTGCCCCAGCATCCACAGCTGGGACAGATACCCCGAACAGGTATTGGAGGTGGCCGAGCATGCGCTCGCGTGGCCGTTGCCGGACAACGGCGACGAACGTGGCTATCTCAACTACATCCTGCTGCTGGGCAGCACCGCTGCCCTGACCTGCCAGCAACCGGCCCTCGCCCGCGCGTTGTACCAGCGCGCCGCCGATATCGACGTTCCCGCGCGTGAAATCGGCAGCAGCACCGCCGTGTTTGACCCCTACCGCGATGGAGCGCTTCGCGCGCAGCTGCAGGATGCGCTGGATGGCAAGGCAGAGAAGCAACGGGCGGCGCTGCACGCACGCCTGCACAAGGCGCGCGCCAAGGGCGTCCCCGATACCGGCATCCCCTTGGCGGCGCTGGGCCAGCTGGCCGGGGGAACAGCCACGTTCGCCTGGTTCCGCCATCCCGTCACCGGTGCCACCCTGTTCCAGGACGCGCTGGGCAACACGCATTACTTCGACGGCCATGCCATCGTCGCGCCGCCCTTCCAGTTGCAAGGCTACACCCTGGCCGACACCGGTCCGGCCCTCTTTGACGACGCCACCGAGGTATCCGAGCGCTGGATGTGCTGGAAGGGCGACACGTTCTACGACTGGGCCCGCCTTGGCGCCGCCATCAATGTCGTCCACGGCGCGAGCAATGGACACAACCAGGTCCACCTGGCACTGCGCTGTGCCACCGCGCAGGACGCCGCAGACGTGCTGGCAGGCATCCGGGCCCATCCGCTCGCCGGGTACGTTGCCTGCGACCCCTGGTACCTCGCCGGGAGCGGCGAGATTGCCCGCACCCTTTACCACCCCGAGCACGGCGGTGGGCTCAAGCTCTTCGTCAGCAACGGCACCTGGCTCGACCGCGACCGCACCCCCGTGCCCGCCGATGTAGCGCTGGCCACCTTCGACTCGCTGGAAGCGGCGGCCCGCCGCGCCGGCGGTTTCACCTACAGCATCGAATGCCTGGACAATCACAAGCGACCGCAGGACCAGCCCCTGCTGGAGTGGTTTGTGGACCTGGGGCGGCGGCACGCCAGCAACGTGCCGCAGGCGCTTGAACAGACCACCGAACCGCTGCAGCGCTACCTGGCTGCGCATGCCCTGTTGCCACCCGGTACCGCCCTGCACACGCACCGCGAGGCACCCGCGGCACAGGCCGACATCGACGCACTGGCCGCCGACCAAACCCATCCGCTGCCGGACGTGCTGGTGGCCTGCTGGCAGCACCATGCCAGCATTGGCTGGCAATTTGCCGACCAGGGTATGCGCCTGTTGCCGCCAGGCGAGTTGCTTGCCATCACTGCGATGGACGGTCGCCGCCCCCTGCTGGTGGACGCACGCGGTACGACACGCTGGGTGCTGGACGACACCGACGACAGCGACCGCCAGGTGATCCCGGCCGACCACGACGCCGACTTCGACGCCCCGGCCGATGAGGCCTTGCGCAGCGCATTGATCGACACAGTGTTGGACATCATGGAGCACGCCGTACCCAACGCAGACCTGCTCTGGTACGGCCAACGTGGTGACGCCGACGTGCAGTTCCTGCAGTTGGCCAGCGCCTCCCATGTCACGCAATTGCGGCTGGACCGCGACGCCGCCATCCTGGCGGTACGCAAGGGCAAGCGCGGCCAGGCCGGCAAGGTACGCATTGACAGGTTCCAGAGCCTGGCCAAGGCCGAGGCGGCCTTTACCAAGGCGCGCAAGGCGGCTGAGGCTGGCGGCGCTACGCCGCACCCGTAACATCAGACATTTGACGCCACCCACGGAGCGCCCCATGCAACAGACCGTCATTCCCCAGCTGCGCATGACCGATGCAACCGTCAGCGTGCCGTTCTACCAGCAGCTGGGTTTCACCATCGACTGGGAGCACCGCTTTGCGCCCGACATGCCGCTGTTCGTGCAGATCCGCCGCGAAGGCCAGCTGCTGTTCCTGACCGAACATGCCGGTGACTGCGAACCCGGCGGTGCGGTGTACTTCCATGTGCCGGACGTGGATGCCCTGCATGCCGCGTTTGTGGCCGCCGGAGCGGCCGTGTTCCGCGCGCCGGCCGATGTGCCGTGGGGCGGTCGCGAGATGATGGTGGTGGATCCGGATCACAACCGGCTGCGGTTTGCTACGCTGGGGGAGTGAACCCCAGTCTCGCAACACTCTCCACCTTGCAGGATTCCCGCCAGCAGACGCGGGCATCGTACTGGCGGCGGTGAAAAAGGCAGGCTGGACCGTCACGGGCAAGCCCGAACGCAAGCCCAAGCACTTCGACGTCCTGCGGTTGCCCATACTGCAAACGGCCAGGTCCGCTTGCTTTGGTAGGGTCGGTTCCCAAACGACCGCCGATACACGGTCCACGCCATTGCACGCATGACCATCAACGGAGACGCGCCGTTGATCGCAACCAACCTCGCCGTTCCCGCGTCATGTCGCCACCGAACGCGGGCCGTTCCACGGCAGTCGACCAAGGTTCGACCCTACCAGCCACGTCCAGCGCAGCAGGAATGCCCCGCCCGCGTGGCGTCTCAGTCACGGCCTCCGTTGCCGCAAACAGCCGCGCCGCCGCCCCGGTAGGGTCGGTTCCCAAACGACCGCCGATACACAGTCCACGCCATTGCACGCATGACCTCCAACGGAGACGGGCCGTTGATCGCAACCAACCTCGCCGTTCCAGCGTCATGTCGCCACCGAACGCGGGCCGTTCCACGGCAGTCGACCAAGGTTCGACCCTACCAGCCACGTCCAGCGCAGCAGGAATGCCCCGCCCGCGTGGCGTCTCAGTCACGGCCTCCGTTGCCGCAAACAGCCGCGCCGCCGCCCCGGTAGGGTCGGTTCCCAAACGACCGCCGATACACAGTCCACGCCATTGCACGCATGACCTCCAACGGAGACGGGCCGTTGATCGCAACCAACCTCGCCGTTCCAGCGTCATGTCGCCACCGAACGCGGGCCGTTCCACGGCATTCGACCAAGGTTCGACCCTACCAGCCACATCCAGCACAGCAGGCAAGCAGAACGCCGACCACGAAAAGTGGAACGTGCCCGCCTGACCTGCCCGCACCACGCACCAACGGCGCCCCGGAGTCTTCCCGGGCGCTTCAGTTGCTAGGTCGATTGCAGCTGCCACTGCCGCAGGGCCGCGCCTCGCAGCGCCTGCTCGCCGCACCCGGTAGGGCAACGAAGGACGCGCGCCGCTGACGTGCTGACGAAACCCTGCCCCTCCTGCGCCTTGAAGATCACCTCGCACGACATGCAGCGCGCCACCATCGAATACAGGTGGACGATGCGTCCACTGCTCGGGTCCTGCAACGCGTTCACATCCAGCAGATCGAACTGGCAGCTATCGGGCATCGCGCGCCGGGGAAGCGGATGGGGAACGGAGGTCTGCAGGTTCACGAGCGCGCGCCATGGAGGGGATGGGCAAAACTGTAAGCGGCCAGATGTGGAGCGCGAGTGCAGAGATCATGCAGCGACCGCGATGCGTACCGGGCGCCATCGCGCCACCGTTGCATCGCTGAACCGTTTGGTATCGCACGGCAGAATTTCACTCGCGCCACACCCCCCGTGCAAGCAGCATGGCCACGCCCACTCCGGGGCGACATAGCGAGGCATTGAACATGGACAAGAATCGTACCGAAGGTGCAAAGAACCAGGTCAAGGGCACCGTGAAGGAAGTGGCTGGCAAGGTCACCGGCGACAAGGCCCAGGAGCTTGAAGGCAAGGCCCAGAAAACCGTTGGCAAGGTGCAGAGTGAAGTGGGCAAGGCCAAAGACAACGCCCGTCACTGACGTGAGCGCGCTGCTCCTGAGCTGTGGCGAGGGAGCAGTAGCGACCCATCTGATGAATGGCCATCCGCCCCCGTCGGGGGCTGGCCGCAGGTGCGACAAACCGTCGCAATCACGCTGAAACCGGGCACCCTCGCCGCGGGGATTCCCCGATATGGCCTAGAATCCGGGCCGTGCGCTCCCCTGTTCTCCACCGCTGGCTTCACGCCTGGGCCTGCCTGGCCATGCTGCTTGTGGTGCTCGCGCCGCTGGTAAGCCGGGCGCTGGCGCATCCGCCGGCCGCTGCCGTGCAGCCCCTGCACGCCCATGCCGCACATTCGCAGCCGGTCGAAACCGCCGCACCGCACGCGCACCCCATGCATCACGATTCGGCCCATGGCATGGATCACGCCATGATGCATCCGCCGGGACGCGCCGAATCCGCACCCGCTGCCGCACCCACGCCTGCCGATCCCCATGCACGGCACGACATGGGCGTGGACTGCGACTACTGCGTGATCGCCGCGCGGATGATCAGCCTGCTGGTCGCTCTGCTCCTGCTGATGACCGTCGGGCCGGTGCACTTCCGCGCCTTGGCTGGCCTCGTGGCTACGCGGCAATCTCCCTCACCGGGAACCCTTGGCGCACGCGGTCCACCGCACGCCCTCGCCTACTGATCCAGCGTAGGCCTCAAGGCGCGCATCGCGCCACGCCGTCATTGCTCCGCTAGACACGCCGGCCCTTGCCCGGGTGCATGCGCGTGGCGCTGGATCCAGCCCGTCTCCTCCAACCACCGGCTCACACGCCGGCGCCTTTGCCTGCCTCGACCCCACGAGGGTCGCGGCATTTCGATGTTGTGCACAATGAACCCACCTCCCGCTCCACACCGGCTTTCCCACGCCCTCCTGGCCGCCCTCGCCTGCGCGGCCACGGTCCCATCGGTCGCCGCCGCACAGGACGGCACCGTGCTCACCCTGGGCACAGTGCAGGCCCGCGCCACCGCCGAACGCGCGCTCCCGGCGCGCTCGGTCTTCAGCTCAGTGGACATCATCGGTGGCGACCTGCTGCAGCAGCAGAAGGTGGACCACAGCTGGGAGCTGCTGATGAACGCCCCCGGCGTGCAGGTCACCCAGTTCAAGATGGGCACCGATGCCGGCCGCTTCTCTTTCCGCGGCTTCAACGGCGAAGGCCGCATCAATGCGGTCAAGCTGCTGATCGACGGCATCCCCAGCAACGACAACGCCGGCGGCATGCCCTATCTCGACGCCGTGTTCCCGCTCGACATCAGCGCGATCGAGATCGTGCGCGGCACCAACGATGCGCGCTACGGCCTGCACGCCATCGCCGGCGATGTGAACGTGCTCACCCGTCAGGGCGGCAACGACGGCCAGCTCAGCGTCACCGTGGGCAGCTTCGGCACCCGGGACATCCAGTTGGCCAAGGGGTTCGAGAACGGCGCGTGGTCGCAGAACTATTTCATCGGCTGGCGCGGCGCCGATGGCGAGCGCGACCATGCCGATGGCACGCAGCGCAGCTTTGCCGGCAAATGGTTCTATACCGATCCCGATGGCCGCTGGCGGGCGGGCCTGACCAGCCGTTACTACAAAAACGCCGCACTGGAAGCTGGCTACCTGAGCTACGCCGACGTCCGGGCCAACCCCAACCAGTCACCCGACTACGCCCGCGATGACCGCAGCGAGCGCGAAACCCTTCAGACCGCCCTGCACCTCGATGGCGCGCTGGGCACCGACTGGAGCTGGAACGCCACGGCTTACCAGAATGACTACCGCAACCAGCGCTGGGTAACGTTCACCGCCGGCGGCGCGCAGCAGGAGCGCTTCAACGACGAAACCCACCGTGGGCTGATGCTCAACACCACCTGGCGCCCCACCTCGGCCCTGACCGAGTTCGTGCTGGATGCCGGCGTGGACGGGCAATGGCAGGACAACACCGCGCGCCGCTTCCGCACCGTGGCGCGCGAGCGCCAGGCCACCCTGCGCGACTGGGATTTCGACCTGGACACCCGCGGCGCCTACGTGCAGGCCGTGATCCGCCCCACCCCGGCGCTGAAGATCGTGCCCGCCTACCGCGTGGACCACATCGGGGGTGACTTCCACAACGTGGCCGCCACCACCCGCGCGCCCGTGTACGACTACGGCCTGATCAAGCAGCCCAAGCTCAGCGTGTCCTACGACCTGGCCAGCACCACGGTGGCCTACGCCAACTGGGGCCGCACCTTCCAGATCGGCAGCGGCAACGGTGCCTACCGCACCCAGGCCGGCAACCTCCTGCCCTCCATCAACGAGGGCTGGGAGACCGGCCTCAAGTGGGCGCCCACCCACGGCCTGCAGACCCGGGTGGCCTACTGGGAACAACGCGCGTCCGATGAAGTGGCCACCATCCTTGGCGTCAACGGCAGCGTGGGCAGCAACGAAGTGGGCAACGTGGGCAAGACCCTGCGCCGTGGCTGGGACGCGCAACTGACCTGGCAGGCCAACCCGCACTGGCGCGCGTGGGCCGCGTACTCGCGGCAGAAAGCCGTGATCCAGGTACCCGACCCCACCGCGCCGAGCACCCGTGGGCGGCAGATCGAAAACGTACCGAACTGGCTGGCCAGCGCCGGCATGGAATACGCCCCCACCACGGACTGGACCTTCAGTGCCTGGGGCAATGGCCAGGGCGACTACTTCGTGGAGCGCACCAACACACTCGGCCGTTACGGGGGCTACGCGCTGTTGAACCTCAGCGCCAGCTACCGGCTGGATGCGCGCACCCAGCTGGCCCTGCAGCTGAAAAACGCGACGGACCGCTTCTACGTGTATGCCTGGTATGACACTGGCTCGTCGGGCTACTCGCCGGGCGATGGCCGCGCGCTCTACCTGAGCTGGACCCGGGAGCTCTGAGATGGACACCATCCCCGCCCCGCGCACCCCAGGCCGCTGGCGCTTCTACCGCGCGGTGTGGCGGTGGCATTTCTATGCCGGCCTGTTCGTGCTGCCCTTCATCGCCTGGCTGGCGCTGACCGGTGCCGCCTATCTCTACCAGAAGCCGATCGACCGCTGGGTGCATCATGACCTGAAAGTGGTGGCACCCTCGCCGCAGGCGCCTGCGCTGCCCAGCGCCCAGATTGCCGCAGTCACCACCCTCTCCCCCGGCGACGTGTTCCGCTACACCACGCCCGAACGCGCCGATGGCAGCGTGGAAATCGGCGTGCTGCGGCCCAACAGGCAGCGCGAGGTCTACTACGTTGACCCCACCACCGCGCAGGTGCTCGGGCACCTGCCCGACAAAGGCACGTTCTCCGGCGTCGTGCGCCGCCTGCACAGCCTGGACCTGCTGGGCGACTACGCCAGCGCACTCATCGAGATTGCCGCCGGCTGGGCGATCCTGCTGGTGCTCACCGGTCTCTACCTGTGGTGGCCACGCGGTCAGAAAGGCGGCATCACGACCGTGCGCGGACAGCCGCGCCAGCGCCTGTTCTGGCGCGACCTGCATGCTGTCACCGGCGTCTGGGTCGGATTGGTGCTGCTGTTCCTGGCCGTCACCGGCATGCCGTGGTCAGTGGTGTGGGGCAAGCAGGTGAACGCCTGGGCCAACGGCCAGGACTACGGCTACCCCGCCGGTGTGCGCGTGCAGGTGCCGATGTCGCAGCAACGGCTCGCCGATGCCACCTCGCCCACCTGGTCGATGGAACAGGCGCGGCTGCCGGCGTCGGCCCTGCCCCATGCGCACCACGCCGCTGCCGAAAAGCACGACGGGCACGAAGGCCACGGCGGTGGCACGCTGGGCGACCTGTCAGCGCAACCGGGCGCCATCGGAATCGACGCGGCCGTGCAGCGGTTCAACCGCCTTGGGCTGGCGCCCGGCTACAGCGTGGCCCTGCCGCGCGGGCCGATGGGCGTGTACACCGCCTCGGTGTACCCGGAAGACGTTGCGGGCCAGCGCGTGGTCCACCTGAACCAGTACAGCGGTCGGGTGCTGCTGGACATGGGCTACGCCGACTACGGCGCGCTGGGGCGCGGGCTGGAATGGGGCATCAACGTGCACCTGGGCCAGGAATACGGCACGTTCAATCGGCTGTTCCTGCTGGTGGCCTGCGCTGCCATCGTGATGTTGTGCGTCAGCGGCGCGGTGATGTGGTGGAAGCGCCGGCCGCTGGGCGGCATCGGGGTGCCGCCACTGCCCAAGGAACGGCGCACGGTCGCCATCGTGTTCGCACTGCTGTGCGTGGGCGGGGTGCTGTTCCCGTTGGTGGGGGTGTCGCTGCTGGTGGTGGGCGTGTTGGATTTTGTTGCCAGTGGTGGATGGCGTACACCGGGCCCATCACGGAACTGAAGCACCGCTCAAACCACGACCGCAGTCCCCGCAGTGCTACAGGCGCTGCCCATTCCTTCACGCAGACTATCCCTGCGGGGCGCAGCGCACGCCTTCCACCTCGCCCATGACCTGCTTGTCCAGCGAATCGAACGCAACAGGAAAACCATCGCGCGTGCCAAGGGTGTCCTCCAGCAGGTAGTCACGCGCTCCCCTGTACACCGAAGTGCGCCCGGCAAGCAGCGTCGCTTCAGATCACTCGGGAATCTTCATTGCGCGATGGGCGGCAAGTACTGTCTCCTGGTTCATGTCTGGATGCCTTGCGCCATAGGCAGCCAGTAGCGCTTCCGCTCGGGGGTCGCCCGCGTCGCGCGCAGCCATCATGCCTGCAGCGGCGGATTCGGGCGATTGCGGGTACGCCAACGTCGAAAACACCGCGCCGAGGAGATAGCCTGTGAACGGGCTCCTGTGGGCAAACTGGACTTGGGTGGAATACGCATAGGCCTTCAGTACGTAACCTGCGCCGGGGCCTGCGTTGAAGGCGGCGTCATCGGCACCTCGTAGATGAAGATGGGGAGCAGCACGCTCCATCATTCTGTCCACGTAGAAGGCCATCGCCATTCCATCGCCGGTCTCCGCCCACCGCTGCAGTTCGCTGTCGCTCATCATGCGGGTTTGCCGCCACTCTTCCATGCTGGGGAAACCGGCGTCCTCCAGGTAGCGCCGCTCCCGCTCATTCTCATAGGCAACGGCACCGAAGTAGCGTTCCTTGATGGCTTGCAAGTACGCCGCGTCCTCCTTGGGCATGCGGCGTACTTCCGCGTCCCAGGAGGTAGTGGCAGCGATGTCCGTGTCGGCTCGACCGAGTGCGTGCTGCGCCGACGGAGGCACGGCTGTTTGAGCAGGGCGCCCGGGGTCCACTTCCTCAGCGGGCTCCTTGGCGTGCGGTGCCGGCACGTCACCCGGAGTACATCCACTGAGCAATGCAACGATGCAGAAAAACGCGGGGGTACCGAGCTTCGTCTTCATTCAACGTCCCTATAAGTGCTCAGCTGCAGGAATTGACGCGAACGTTCTCTGCCAGAACGACACGCGACCGGTCCGAGGTCGCGCTATCGTAACCGGACGTCCCCAACTCCGTAAGGATGACGGCGTCAGCCAATGGCGCGTTGGGTCGTGCCAACGGCCCCGCCCCCGGGACCAACGGCGCTTGGCAACGCGGCCAAGATCGCGCAGAGTTCCCGGCACGCACCACCTGCCCTTGAGTCATGACACGCCTGCTCATCATTGAAGACAACCCGGAGTTGGTCGCCAACCTGTACAGCTTCTTCGAGCCACTCGGCTATGTGCTCGACGACGCGCGTGATGGTGCCACCGGGTTGCGCCTGGCCACGCAGAATGATTACGACGCCATCCTGCTGGACCTGATGCTGCCGCGGCTGGATGGCATGACGCTGTGCCAGAAGCTGCGTCAGGAATTCCAGAATTCCGTACCGATCATCATGCTGACCGCACGTGATCCGGTCGACGACCGGGTACAGGGGCTGGCGCTGGGGGCCGACGACTACCTGATCAAGCCTTTCTCGCTCCGGGAACTGGATGCGCGCATCCAGGCGCTGGTGCGTCGCGCCCAGGGTCGGCAGGTGCAAGGCACCCTGGCATGGGAAGACCTGCAGGTGGACACGCGTGCTCCCCAGGCATGGCGGCAGGGCCAGGCCATCAGCCTGACCCCCAGTACCCACAAGCTGCTGCTGTGCCTGATGCGCGCCGCACCTGCCGTGGTCAGGAAGCAGGAGATGGAATACCTGCTCTGGGGCGACGATCCGCCCGACAGCGGCGCACTGCGCACGCACATCCATGAACTTCGCCAGCACGCCGACCGGAACTTCCCGTCCACGCTGATCGAGACGGTTCACGGCGTCGGCTGGCGCTTGAGCAAGCCGCAGAAGGCGACCGCGCAATGATACGGGAGCAGCGTTGAGGCCATGCGATCGATCTACCGCCAACTTACCCTGCGCACGCGCATCATCATTTCCTTCGTGCTGCTGATGGTGGCCGTGATGGGCTTCATCGTGGCCGCAGAGCAGCTCGACTATGACGAGCTGCGGGCCTACGTCATCTCAAAGAGCCTGCACAACGAGATGCATCGGCTGGAAGCGGAGATGGCCAACGGCACCCTCCCCACCCTGCCCGATGGCAGCCAGCTCTATGACGCCACTACCGTACCCGAGGCGTTGCGCAGCTATACGCCCGGCTACTACAGCGCCAAACATCCCGACGTCTGGCACATGCTGGTGTTCGACCGCGACGGACAGCGCTACTACCTGCGCCAGGACGCCAAACGCTACCAGTACCTCGAGCACGTCATCGACGCGTACGCGTTGGTGGTCATCCTGTCGTGCATTCTGTGCGCGTTCTGGATCGGCCGGCTGACGGCCGCGCGCGTCATCGCGCCCATCACGCGCCTGGCCGATGCGGTGGAGCGCAAGGAAATGCCGTTTCCGTTCCAGGACGCCCGGGACGAGATAGGCGTGCTGGCACGCGCTTTCGCGCAGCACAGCTACGAGGCACAGCAGTTCCTGCAACGCGAACGGTGCTTCGTCGGCGATGCCAGCCATGAGCTGCGCACGCCCCTGGCCATCATCGCCGGCGCGGCCGAAACCATCGTGCACCAGCTGCCCGACGACAGTCACCTGCACTCCAGCGCCGAGCGCATCATGCGCACCACCCAGGAGATGCAGCGCCAGCTGACCTGCCTGCTGTTGCTGTCGCGCGACCCGCAGCGGCTTGAGAAGGAAGACGTCGCGCTGCGCCCCTTGATCGAAGAATGCATTTCGCGTTGCCCGCCCTGGCTGGCCAACAAGCCGGTGGTGGTGGTGCTGGACGCGCCGCAGGATCCGCGCGTCCCCACCAACGCCGAACTGGCGCGCAGCGTGGTCTGGAACCTGCTGCGCAATGCATGCCAGTACACCGACGAAGGTCAGATACACATCAGCGTGCAGCACACCACCCTGGTCATCGCCGACACCGGCCCAGGGCTGCCCTCCAGCATCGATCCCCAGCAGTTTCAGCGCTTCACCCCCAGCGCGCGCCAGAGTGGCGAAGGGCTTGGCCTGTCCATCGTGCAGCGCATCGTGGAACACCTGGGGTGGCACATGGCCGTCGAGAGTTCGGAGCATGGCTGCCGCTTCACCTTGGACATGTCGGCAGCCTAACCACCTGGCGCGGCCACACCCTGCAACAGGGCGAATCCTGACAGGTTTCTGACGCCGCCTTCCCAATGCTCTGCAGCGATCCATTCCCCGTGAGCTGCACATGCATCCCCAAAATCCCCCTGGAACCGGCAAATATCGCCACGGCAAAACCGGGCTTAACCGGATCCTGCACACCCTGATTTACTCCCGCGATGGCTTCATGGCCACCGTCCGGGGCGAGGCCGCCTTCAGGCAGCTGCTGGTCCTGCATGGCGTGCTGATGGCCGTGACCTTCGTACTGAACCTCAGCCCCATAGAACGTGCCGTGATGCTGGCCGTGAGTTTCATCAGTTTGTTGGTGGAGCTGCTCAACTCCGCCATCGAGGCGGTGGTCGACCGCATTTCGCTGGAGCGCCACCCGCTCTCCAAGAACGCCAAGGACATGGGCAGTGCCGCCCAGACCGTGGCACTGCTCATGGTCGGCGCGGTATGGGCCGTGGTGCTGCTGGCGTAGGTCACCACGCAATGCGCGCGTCTGGTTGCAAGCAAACCTGACAACTTCCTGATACTCGCCTTCTGATACTTCGCGCACTTTTCGCTCCCCGGAAGAATGCGCGTGATTCAACGTCTTGTTTCTGTGCGGCTCAACCCGGTGCACCTCACCTGGATAGCCGCACTGTTCTTTGCCACTGTGGGCAACATGGCACTGTGGCAAACGCTCTGGACCCACGTGGAGATCAACAGCCTGCGCAGCGCGCTGTTCTTCATCAGCCTGCCCATGTTCCTGTTCTGCGCGTTCAACGTGCTGCTTACGCCGGTACTTGCGCTGCCTTATCTGCGCAAACCGCTGCTGGCGCTTCTGGTGCTGGTCAGCGCGGCCTGTACGTACTTCATGCTGCATTACGGCGTGCTGATCGATCGCAGCATGGTGCAGAACGCACTGGAGACCAACCAGGCCGAGCTTGCCTCCTACTTCTCCGCCCCCCTGCTGCTCACCGTGCTGGCGCTGGGCGTTCTGCCGGCTGCTGCCATGGTGTCCTTGCCCACTCGGCGTTTCGGCGGCGCCCTGCACACCGTGTCCTGGTGGGTCATCAACATGGTGGCGGCACTGGTGATCCTCACCGTCGTGTCCCTGGCGTTCTACAAGGACTACGCTTCCCTGCTTCGCAACAACCGCCAGCTCAAGGACCAGCTGCTGCCCGTCACCGTCGTGCGCAACGCCAATGGCTACCTCAAGCGCAAGTACATCGCCGTCTCGAGGCCCTTGCAGACCGTCGCCGAAGATGCCCGGCGGCCGACGCCGGTGGAAGGCCGGCGGCCCCGGCTCGTCATTGCCGTCGTGGGTGAAACCGCGCGGGCCCAGAACATGCAGCTCAACGGCTACCCCCGCGCCACCAATCCGGTGCTGGCCAAGCGCGGGGACGTCATCGCCTTCAAGCATGTCGCCTCGTGCGGCACCGCCACCGCCATTTCCGTGCCCTGCCTGTTCTCCCGCATGGCACGAACGCAGTATGACGAGGTCCGCGCAGCCACCGAGGAGAACCTGCTGGACATCCTGCAGCGCACGGGCGTGGGCATCCTCTGGCGCAACAACAACAACGGCGGCTGCAAGGGGGTGTGCGCGCGCGTGCCTACCGAGCACATGCCGGCGCTCAAGGTGGCCGGGCAGTGCGTCAACAAGGACGGCACCTGCTACGACGAGGTCCTGCTGCACCAGCTCGGGGCCCGCATCGATGCCCTGCAGGGCGACGCGCTGATCGTGCTTCACCAGCTGGGCAGCCATGGCCCCACCTACTTCGAGCGCTACCCGCCAGACGGCAGGGTGTTCAGCCCCACCTGTGACAGCAACCAGATCCAGACCTGTACCAACGAGGCGCTGACCAACACCTACGACAACACCCTGGTCTACACCGACCGGATGCTGGGCAAGGCCATCACCCTGCTGGAGGGCTACGCGGACCAGCGCGACGTGGCGATGATCTATGTGTCCGACCATGGCGAGTCGTTGGGCGAGCGCGGCATGTACCTGCACGGCACGCCGTACCTCATTGCGCCCCCGGAGCAGACGCACGTGCCCCTGCTCATGTGGTTCTCGCCGCGCTTTGCGGAACAGGCCAACCTCAGCCTTGCATGCCTGCGCGACAGCGCCGAGCTCGGGCGCTACAGCCACGACAACCTCTACCACTCCCTGCTGGGGCTGTTCGATGTGCAGTCCCGCGTTTATCGGAAGGAGCTGGACCTGTTCGCGGGCTGTCGTCCCGCTGCGGCCGCTATGACGCCGGGGATGACCCACTGACACGGGCACCGGGCGTCCCATCCAACCCACCCGCGCGGTGCCGGGTCCGGTGCACCTCCACGGCCCGTCCCACTCGCCCCTCAGGCCCCGCCACTGGTCCCTTTCCCTTGTGCGGCGGTCCCTTCCGGCCTGTAACCGATCCGCCTGCCCCGCATGCTGCGGCTCCCCCATCCCGTCCCTTCGTATGACCCGACGACACGATATCGACGCCCTGCGCGTACTGGCCTTCGCGCTGCTCATCCTCTATCACCTGGGCATGGCCTACGTGGACGGCTGGGGCTTCCACCTCAAGAGCACCCACACCACGCCGGACCTGCAGTGGCCGATGCGCCTGGTCAACGGCTGGCGCATGTCCCTGCTGTTCCTGATTTCCGGGGTGGCCATTGCGCTGCTCGGGCCGCGCCTGGCGGCCGGGCGCTTTGCCCTGCTGCGCACCTGGCGACTGCTGCTGCCGCTGGTATTTGGCATGTTCGTGGTTGTCCCGATCCAGCCCTACTGCGAAGCCGTCAGCAACGGCCATGCGTCGCCCGGGTTCGGTGCGTTCCTCCTGCGCTACTGGCAGGTCCGCCCCTGGCCGGAGGGCAGTTTCGCTGGCGCCCCGTTCGGCATCACCTGGAATCACCTGTGGTATCTGGCCTACCTGTGGTGCTACAGCATGGTGCTGGTTCTGCTGAAGCCGCTGCTGGATTCGGCCCCGGTTCGTCGGCTTACCGGGCGCATGGCACGGTCCCATGGCCTGTTCCTCCTTCTCGGGCCGGCCGCGGTGTTGCTGCTGTGGCTGGTCTGGCTCGCCCCGGCGCATCCGGCAACCAACACCCTGGTGAACGACACCTACCAGCATGCCAAGTACTTCACGGTGTTCCTGATCGGCTATGCACTCGGGCGGGAGACCGCGTTCTGGCAGCGCGCTGTCGCCTTGCGCTGGGCCAGCCTTGTTGCCGTGTGCCTGGCGGTCTGCTGGTACTTCCTGCTGGAAGCGCTGGGCCGATGGCTGCCGGCAGACTCGGTATTGCGCACCTGGCCGGAAGGGTTCTGGAGCCTGCAATCCCGGTTCTGCGAGATGCTCTATGTGTGGGGCGTGATGCTGAGCCTGCTGGGCTGGGCCAAGCGCCATCTCGACCGGCCCTTCGCCTGGCTGCCGTACTGCACCGAGGCCGTGTACCCGTGGTACATCCTGCACCAGAGCGTTCTCATCGCCGCCCTGTTCTGGCTGAAGCCACTGCACCTTGGCCCCGTGCTCGAACCCCTGCTGGTGTTGTTGGCAACGGTGGCCGGCTGCCTGCTGCTGCACGAATACCTGATTCGTCGCGTGCGCTGGATCCGCCCCCTGTTCGGGCTGAAGGCAGCCAACGGCGACATTTCCCGGCGCCACGCCGCCGTCACGAACGCACGCGCATAACGTGCCAACCCCCGCGAGCGTCGGGGCAGATCGTCCCGACCTTCGAGCCTGTGCACGTGAATCCATCGCCCCCCGTCCTGCAGCCGTCCCGCTCGCCCGATCGCGCGCTCGACGCGGTCAACTTCTTCCTGGCCGATGTGCGGGACGGACTGGGGCCCTACCTCGCCATCTACCTGCTGGCCGTCCACAAGTGGGAACCGGCCAGCATCGGCGCGGTGATGACCGTGGCCGGGCTCGCCGCCCTGGTCGCGCAGACGCCGGCCGGCGCCTTGATCGATCGGGTGAACGGCAAGCGGGCGACGATCGTGATCGCCGCGATTCTGGTCACCGTGAGCTGTCTGGTGCTGCCCTGGACCGCCTCGTTCACGCTCGTGGCGCTCACCCAGGCGCTGGGCGCCATCGCCGGTACGGTCTTCGCCCCGGCCATCGCGGCCATATCGCTGGGTATCGGCGGGCCGCGGGTGTTCGCGCGGCGCATGGGCCGTAACGAAACGTTCAATCATGCCGGCAATGCCCTCGCGGCGGTGCTGGCCGGCGGGCTGGCCTATGTGGGCGGGCCCGTGGTGGTGTTCTACCTGATGGCGGCCATGACAGTGGCCAGCATCGCCGCCGTGCTGATGATTCCCTCCGCGGCCATCGACCACGAGCGTGCACGCGGGTTGCCGTCGCCCGGGCAGGACGCGCCCGCGCCGGCCTCGGTCCGCCTGCTGCTACAGAACAGAACGTTGGTGATCCTGGCCGCCTGCTGCGCACTGTTCCACCTGGCCAACGCGGCGATGCTTCCGCTGGTGGGCCAGAAGCTGTCCCAGACCAGCCCCGCGCTGGCCACCACGCTCACTGCCGCATGCATTGTCGCGGCCCAGCTGGTGATGGTGCCGGCCGCGCTGCTGGTGGGTTCCCGGGCCGACGCCTGGGGGCGCAGGCCGCTGCTGCTGGCGGCGTTTCTCATCCTGCCGATCCGTGGCGTGCTGTATCCGCTGTCCGACGCGCCCGCCTGGCTGCTCGGCGTACAGCTGCTCGATGGTATTGGGGCCGGCATTTTTGGCGCCCTGCTCCCGGTCATCGTCAGTGACCTCACCCAGGGAACCGGTCGCTTCAACGTCACGCTGGGCGCGGTGTCCACCGCATTCGGGCTGGGCGCCGCCTTCAGTCCGGGGCTGGCCGGGATGATCGTCCAGTTCGCTGGGTATGATGTCGCGTTCCTGACCCTGGCAGCGGTTGCTGCCCTTGCCTTCGTGCTGGCCATGGCCATGCCGGAGACCCGCCCCCAGGCCAGCAATGCCACCGAATCCGCGACACCGCCGTCCGACACCCGCCTTTGAGTTTCCCCGAGCAATCGATGCAGATCCCCACCACGTCCCTGATCATCTGGACGGTAACCGCCGTCGCCACCTGCGGTGTCATCTTTCGCCCCTGGCGCATTCCCGAGTACGCCTGGGCACTGGGCGCGGCCGCGCTGCTGGCCGTCACCGGGCTGCTGCCGTTGAACACGGCCATGGCCGCCGTGGCCGAAGGGGGCGATGTCTACCTGTTCCTGATCGGCATGATGGTGCTGGCCGAACTGGCACGGCAGGAAGGGCTGTTCGACTGGCTGGCCGCGTACGCGGTGCAGCACGCCAAGGGCTCGGGGAAACGCCTGTTTGACCTGGTGTTCCTGGTGGGCACGCTGGTCACGATCTTCCTGTCCAACGACGCCACGGCCGTCGTGCTCACGCCGGCGGTCTACGCGGCCTGCAAGGCCGCCCGGGCCAACCCGCTGCCGTATCTGTTCGTCTGTGCGTTCGTGGCCAACGCCGCCAGTTTCGTCCTGCCCATTTCCAATCCGGCCAACCTGGTGGTCTTCGGCGATCACATGCCCTCGCTGCCCGAATGGCTCCAGCAGTTCACTCTGCCTTCGCTGGCCGCCATCGGCATGACCTACCTGGTACTGCGACTGGCGCATCGCCGCCAGATCGCACAGCCGCTGGTGGCGCTGGCCGAACAGCAGCCACTGTCCGAGGGCGGACGCCTGTGCGCGATCGGCGTCGGTGTCACCGGCAGCGTGCTGCTGGTCACCTCGGCCATGAACGGGCCGCTGGGTCTGACCACCTTCTGCGCCGGTGCTGCCACCCTGGCCGCCATCCGTCTGCGCCAACGCCGCAGCCCGCTGCCGATCCTGCGGCATGTGTCCTGGGGCGTGCTGCCGTTGGTTGCTGGGCTGTTTGTACTGGTCGAGGCCGTGGCACACACCGGGGTGATTCGCATCGCCGCCGATGCACTGGAGGCCTTTGCACGCACATCGCCCGGCGAAGCCAGCTGGCTGGCCGGTGGCGCGGCTGCCGTGCTGAGCAACCTGGCCAACAACCTGCCGATCGGCCTGGTGGCCGGCTCGGCGGGCCAGATGGCCGACCTGCCCACACAGACCCGCGCCGCGCTGCTCATCGGCGTGGATCTCGGTCCCAACCTGTCGGTAACCGGCTCGCTGGCGACCATGCTCTGGCTGGTGGCGCTGCGCCGCGAAGGCGAGCACGTCAGCGCGCTTGCCTTCCTGCGCCTAGGCCTCCTGGTGATGCCGCCGGCCTTGCTTGCCGCGCTCTGGCTGCTGTAGCCACCTTGTGCCATGGCGGATTGGTCGCGGTGGCCACTTCGCCCCCAGCGTGCCGATTGAACCAATTGCCAGCAGCCCGCTCGGCTAGAGCAGCACCTGGCGCGTGCTGCCAAGATAGCGATGGATCTCCTCTTCCACTGCTTCCTCGATCATATAGACCGGCCGCTGGCCATTCGGACAGCGCAGGCGCGGGGTGGTCCCGAACAACCGACAGATCAGCGGGCGCTCCGCGTAGATCTCGCACCCCTGCTCGCCCAGGTAGGGGCAACTGAGCTCGGCCAGGGCAGCATCGTGCTCGGCCTCGCTTTTCACAGGTAGACGCGCCATCTCCTCGCTCGACACCGTGACCGGGCCACAGCAGTCGTGGCACCCGACGATGCACCGGAAGGAAGGGATCTGATCGCGCAGCCGCAGGAGTGTGTCGCTGTTGGTATAGGGCATTGCGATGAGCCTCGGCCACGCATCGGCGGAAGGGGCATTTTACTCCCCCGCGGTCTCGATATCGCCGATCACTGCGGAAGGCGTCAGATGACTCACTCCCCCAGCACGCGCGCGATCGCAGCCGTCAGCAGTCTCCCCAAGGTTTCCTTCGCCAGCCCGGGGTCGCGCACGGCGCGCATCGCCAGGCCCTCCACCAGCACCCGCAGCAGCAGGGTGCGGGCGTCGATGTCCCGTTCATCCGGGCGGCGCCCCCACCGCGCGTCAGTCAATCAGAGCAGGTGCCATCCAGCGAGTCGCTACCGATCAGGAGAGCGACGATCCCAGCTCCTTCATGCGCCGCCTATGCAGGGACAACACCATCACCGCCAGCACCGCGGCCGACGCGCCCGTCAGCGGGATGGACGCCAATGACGCATAACTGATCGTGAGGCCGCCCAATGCACCGCCCAGCGCAGTCCCCAGATTGAAAGAGGCAATGTTCAACCCCGCCGCCACCGAACTGTAGGCGGGAATGAAGCGCTGGGCCTGCCTGAGCAGTCGCAGCGTCAGCAGGGTCACGATGGCGAAGAAGCAGATGCCCAGCGTGCCGATCAGGACCATCATCAGCACCGGCATGCTTGCCACGCCGTACAGACCGAGCAGATTCAGCGCCAGGGCGACCAACGCCAGCCGAATGCTGCGATCCACGTCCATCGCGTCGGCAAGGAAGCCTCCCAGGAGATTGCCGGCGATCGCACAGATGCCGAACAGCAGCATCCCCATACTCAGCCACTGCACGCCCACCGCAGTAACCTGCTGCAGGTAGGGCGAGACGAACGTAAAGAACGAGAACGTGGCAATACTGACAAGCGCGCCGATACCGGCGGTGATCAGCAGCTGGGGGTGGGTGATGGCCTTGATGCCCTTCCATGCGCCAGCGCCGGTTGACTCCACCTCGGCCACGCCGCGCGGCATGCACAGCACCAGCCCAAGCATGCCCCCCACACTGAGCACGCCGATAGCCATGAACACCACGCGCCAGGACCACAGGCTTCCCAGATAGGTGCCGAGCGGAACGCCGATGGCCAGTGCGAGCGTCAGCCCGATCCACACCACCGACAGCGCCCGACCGGATCGCTGTGGATCCACCAGCCGGGTGGCCGCGTCGGAGGCCACCGCCATGAACACGCCGTGGCCCAGGCCGACCACGAAGCGGACAGCCAGCAGAACCACCAGATTGGGCGATGCACTCATCAGCAGGCTGCCCACCCCAAGCAAGGCCGTAGCCAGCAACAGGATATGCCTGTCCCGCCAGTGAGCGACCAGCGCGGTGATGAACGGCGCCCCGATGGCGGCACCCAGTGCGTAAGCGGCAATGGCCGTACCGACCAGGGAAATCGGCGCATCCAGATCGTCGGCAATGGCGGTCAACAGCCCCGCGACGACGAACTCGGAGAGACCGAACGCGAATGCGCACAGCGAAAATACATAGATGGCGGCGGGCATTGCGGATCCTCAACAGCGGGGCTGCCGAAGACTAGTGGCTCGCCTGATGCGGGTGAAGGACTGTCTGCATACCGCACCAAGACGCGGCGCGTCTCATCCGATCAGGGCGATGGCAATGTCTCCAGGACCGCCTGTATCAACCGGTCGCGGATCGCCGATGCCCGGGTCTCGTTCCACGCCATGAACAGGTCCAGGCGGGACAGCGCATCGGAAGCGTCCGCCTGGAGCGGGCGGAACACCACGTCCGTCCGCGCATTCGTCGCCAGGGACGCAGGCAGCAGCGCTACGCCGAACCCAGCGGCCACCAGGGCGATCAGCGTCTGCATCTGTCGGCCGTGCTGCACGATGTCGGGAACAAACCCCGCTGCGTGGCACAGGCTGAGGAGCTGGTCATGGAACCCCTTGCCGAGCGTCCGCGGTGAGGCGACGAACGCGTCGTCCTTGAGCAGCTCCAGCGCGATGGTCGGGGCCGCTTCCAGCCGATGGCCGGCAGGCAGCGCGACGACAATCGGTTCGCTGGATACGGTGGCCAGGCGCAGGTGCGGGACAGACGTTCCGGGTGTCCGCATGAACCCAATATCCGCCCTGCCCTCCTCCAGCGCGATCACCTGCTCCTGGGTAGTGGCTTCCACCATGGTGAACGAAATGCCGGGGGAAGCATGTCGGAAACCGCGAAGCGCGCGTAGCAGAGCGGCGTAGGGCGCGATGTTGATGAAGGTCAGCGTGAGGTGGCCCTCAATACCTTCCGCCACCCGCCGCGTCTGCGCCATGCCCTCCTCCAACGCGCGCAAGGTGCTGCGCGCAGTGACAAGGAATGCCACCCCGGCCGGGGTCAGCGCCACACTGCGGTTGGTGCGGACGAACAGCGGCGCACCGACGGCGCTCTCAAGCTTGCGGATCGCCTGGCTCAGCGGGGGCTGGGCCATGTGCAGCCGCTCAGCGGCACGATTGAAATGCAGCTCTTCGGCAACGGCAACGAACTGTTGGAGCAGGCGGGTCTCGATCACTGAAACGCCACACCTCTTGTTTTCCCTGGATTGGGCGTGGTCAACATAGCAAATCACTGCGCCTGGGGCGCCGACGCGATCTCGATCTCAACGCCCCCACTCTGCCATGCACCCACCCAAGTCTAGCCAGGGCGCGTCAGCCACGGGACTCGCGCTTCTGCTTTCCGGGGTCGCCATCGTCTTCAGGCATCTGCCTTGGCTTGAGCGCTGCCATGGCGGTCCCAAGGTCCGCTTCCGGCCACAAGCGGGCCATTGACCGCCCAATCTGCTCAGATTCCGGCGAGCACGCTCGGATCACCCGTCCTCCAGACGTTGTCCACTACCACGCGCTTGATCTCCCACCCCGCGTCACGGCGTGACAACACAACGTCATAGCGGTTCTTCATCAGATACTGGCGTGCACCGTCGACGCTCGATACGTGCTGCGCTTCGACCAGCACATCCACCCGCGCCGTATCACCGTCCACCACCACCCTCGGGTTGCTGAACGAGTGGGAGGTATCGAGCCCGCTGAGCGACGTGGACAGGGCCTCGACGATGGCATCCCGCCCCTGCAGCACCGGGTACTCGAAGCCCGCTTTTGCACCGGCGGGACGGAAATCGGAGATGGCATCCTCTGTAAAGGCCGAAGAGAGTAGCGCGTGGTCGCGCAGGTCGATACCCGCGGCGAAGCGGTACAGCGTTTCGACCACGGCATGTGTGTCATGAAGGGTATCGGCGGAGTTGACGTGCAGTGACATGGGCTGGATTCCTTAGCGAGGCGTGGGAGTGGCTGGGTCAATGAAGGTGATACGGGTGTCGGCGATGGTCTCTGCGAAGTCGCTGCCGAATACACCTACAGGCGTGTGGAAGCCTGGACGCGCTTCCCCTGCCAGCACACGGCGCGCAGCCACGACCGCGGCCAGGGGCGTGAAGCTGTAGCCGTTCACGGTATCCAGCACCGCGCGGGTGATGGCACCGTCGGCGCCTACCACCTCTACCGCTGCCTGGTACCGATTGTCGGCGCGCTCCTGCGCGGTGGGTCCATCCGGCAGTGCATCGATGCCGCCTTCGGGGAACGCGCTGCCAGACACATGCACGTAGGTTTCGATATCGCCAACCCCGGTCTGCCTGGCGATGGTGATCAGGTCAGGCAGCGTCACCGGGAAACAACTCACCAGCCCATTGCCGAAATCGAGGTCCTGCAGCACGTCCGGCGCATGCGCCGTGAGCACATCATCCCTGCGCATCAGACACTGTACAGTTACGTGCTGGCTGGCACTGAGCGCCGATCCGCGCGACATCGAACCCGCTACATGCAGGGCGATACGGATGGACACCGGGGACGGCACACGCTCAACCGCACGCGCGGCCAGGCTGCCAAGCATCGCCACGCTGCCCCCGCTACCCGGCATCAGCATCACCCCTGCCTTGGCGGCGCTCAGGTCATGGCGCTCGGCCAGCTGGTAGCTGTCCAGCTCGGCGGCGATATCCAGGTAGTGGACGCCGCCACGCAGGCAAGCCTCCATCAGTGCTCCTGCGGTATGCGCGAACGGCCCAGCGCAGTTGAGCAGCACCGCGACGTCCTGCAGCCCGTAGTCCACATCGCCAGCGTTTACCAGCGCGAACACGCGGTACTCCACGCCAAGGCGCTTGGCCAGCGCCTGCAGCGGAGCTTCGTCGCGTCCCGCAAGTACCAGCTTCAGCCCAGCTTCTTCCGCGTGCGCTGCAGCCATGCGCCCGGTGTAGCCGGATGCACCGTAGATCATCAATGTCTTCATGATGTGTTCCTCGCCACCCTACTCGAGTGCGGCGTCAATGCGGGAAATAAGGCCTGCGGGATCCAAGGCCACTAGAAGCAATCCGATCTCGTGACCGAAATCGCCAGTGAAATCGACCCGGGCTCTTGCACGTACATCGCCAAGACCTTCCAGCGACAGCAGCCGGGTAACCGTGTGGTAACCCAGGAAGTACTTTTCCAGATAGTCACGCACACCGGCGTGCTCGTTGAAGGTGCATCCGGTGGACGGGTCATCGATCACTGCCGTCGTGCTGAACAAGGCCAAGGCCCGTTCGATATCGAAGGCGTTCGTGGCGTTGATGAAGTCAACCACCGTGGCCTGCACGGGGTGCGATGCGGCGGCGTCATTCATGGCCGTGCTGCCAGCTTTTGTAGACGAACTCCAGGCTGTAGCCATCCGGGTCGCGCACCTGCGCGGCGTAGTAGCGCGGGTCGTAGTGCAACTGCGGGCCAGGCGGGTGGATCTCGCTGGCGCCGGCGGCCATCGCGGCGGCATGCGCTGCATCGACCATCGCGCTGGAATCTGCCACGAAGCCAACGTGTGCCGCCTGCGCCGCCGCCAAGCCCTGCCGCAGCCAGAAGAAGACCCGGCCGCCTGCGCCGAAGCCTTTCAGGTCCGGGTGGCCGGGGGGCCCCTGCCGACCGTCGTAGTCGAGCCGGTTGACGATGCCCAGCGGGGCCAGCGCGGCCGTGTAGAACGCGACCGAGCGGGTGGTGTCGGTGACAGTGAGGAAAATGTGGTCGAGCATGTCGTACTCCCGTTGCGAACTAGATGTTGTAGCCGCCTGCAACTTCAATGGTCTGCGCATTGACCCACGCCTGCTCATCACCGAGCAGCCCGGCAATGACGCGGCCCACGTCGTCCGGCTCACCTACCCGACCCAGTGCCGTCTGCGCGGCCAGCAGGGCTTCGAATTCATCGTTGAGGCCGCCGCCCAGTTCGGTACGGATCGCCCCAGGTGCGACGGCATTGACGCGGATGCGGCGCTCGCCGAACTCCTTGGCCATGTAGCGGGTAAGCACCTCCAGCCCACCCTTGAAGGCAGCGTATGGCGCCACCCCGGCGGTGGCCACACGCGAGGTGGCACTGGTGATATTGACGATGCTTGCGCCAGTACCCAGCAGCGGCAGCAGTGCCTGTGTGAGGAAGAACGGCCCCTTCAGGTGCACGTTGAACAGACCATCGAACTGTTCCTCGGTCACGGTCTCGATCGGATTGAACAGCCCGAAGCCGGCATTGTTCACCAGCCCACCCAGCGCGGAGGCGCCCCAGGTACCCTGCAAGGTGTCCTTCACCTTCGCTGCAAATGCCGCAAAGCTGCCGGTGTTGCCCACATCCAGCTGCAGGGCCACTGCCGTGCCGCCTTCTGCCTGGATGCGCCCCACCACCAGCTGGGCAGCATGGGGCTGGGCGTTGTAGGTGAGGATGACGCCCATGCCGCGCTGCGCGCAGTGCAACGCGGCGCTGGCACCAATGCCGCGGCTGCCGCCGGTGATCAGTACGTGTTTCATGCAGGTGGTCCTGTGCAGTTGGGGGGAGATGCACAGGCTAGGGTCGCCGACTGCGGCGCGCCGACCTGATCCTCGCCAATTCCTGCCTATTCCTGCTTTCCGCCTTGCCAGGCCCCTGCGGCGGGTGTCCAATGTTGTCATGGACAACGCACTGGAAGAACTGCGCCGCCTCGCGGCGCATGCCGAAAATCGCCGTACCGATACGGGCATTCCCCGCGTTGCCATGGTGCAAGGCGAGATCCCGGAGCATGTCCTGGCGGCCGTATACGAGCCGATGATCAACCTGATCCTGCAGGGAAGCAAATCCATGACGGTGGGTGAGAAGACCCTCGAATACGACCCGGCCACGTACTTCATCATGTCCGTGGACCTGCCGGCGGTAGGTGCGGTGCACCCGGCCAGCACCGGCGAGCCGTACCTGGCGGTGAGCCTCACGCTGGACCTTGGCATCATCGCAGCGCTTTTGTGCGACACCACCGATGCCGCCACCGGGCGCGGCGAGCCCTCCACCCAGACCGAGGCCTTCAACGTCGCTGCCGTCACCCCGGAGCTGATGGATGCGTGGGTGCGCATGTTGCGCCTGATGGAGCGCCCCGGCGAGATACCTGCGCTGGCGCCGGCGTACGAGCGCGAGATCCTATACCGCGTGCTGCAGGGACCACATGGGTGCATGCTGCGGCAGTTGGCCACACCGGATTCGGCGCTGGCGCGTATCAGCAGCGCGATCCAGCGCATCCGTAGCGACTACGCCAAACCGCTTCGAATCGCCGCCTTGGCCGAACAGGTGGCAATGAGCGAGTCGGCCTTCCACCGGCACTTCAAGTCCGCCACCGCACTGAGTCCGCTTCAATATCAGAAACAGCTGCGCCTGCTGCAGGCCCGCCAAATTCTGTCGACGCGGGGAACAAGCGTTACTGCGGCCGCGCTCGATGTCGGCTATGAGAGTCCCACCCAGTTCACCCGCGAATACGCGCGTGCCTTCGGTTTGCCGCCCTCGCAGGATGCGGCGCGCATGATCGCAAGCCGACGTGGGTAAGCGGCACGGGCTTACTGCCTTCCACGAATCAGTGCAAGCAGAGTGTTCGTGGAAGCAGTGGCGCAGGAAGTGGCGCCTTTTGGCATCCAGATGACGTTGATCGAGCCGGGCCCTACGGCCACGGGCTTTGGCGGTGCGCTGGACCAGGCCGACGCCCTGCCCGCCTACGCCGATACCCCCAGCGGTGCCATCCGCAGCGCGTTGTTTGGCGAGAACGCGGGCGCGTTCTCGATCGATGGGGAGGTGGAGAAAATGGTGGCCGCGATCATCGCGTGCGCCGACGCCGCAGTTGCGCCGCGGCGGCTGTTGCTCGGAAGCAGTGCGTATACGCGGGTGCATGCGGCGTTGCGCGAACGGCTGGCAGAGCTGGAGGCGAACCGGGCGATCACCTGCGCCATGGACGTGGACAGGTAGACGCCAGCTACACCGTGCGACCGGCATCGGGCGGTAGAGCCACCCCATGGGTGGCTGCCGTGCGACCGGGATCATTGGGGCGTCAGCCACCCATGGGGTGGCTCTACCCGGACGGTTGGGCGTTGATGTGGAAGCCACCCATGAGAGGACGACGCAACACGCGGCCTGGCCGATCCCCGCCGGCCACCTGCGTGGGTATCAATCGGCGCGGCAGTGGTGACAGAACAACACTGCGGCCCATCACGACAATCCCGTCACGGGTTTCCGGAGATGCTCTGCTCATTCCCCCTGTTCAGGAGCAACGATGCCCACCTCAGCATCTTTTGTCATTCGCTCCTTTGAAGCGAGCTATGCCTCTTCCGGCGAAGTCGAGCGAATCCTGGCGCTGACCGTGGAGTGCGGCCATTGCAGCACAACCACTGCCTCAACCCTTGGCTCCCTGATGGAGCTTCCAGGTGGTGCGCTTTTTCGCTGTGGGCAGTGCGGCTCGCATCACGCCGTCAGCAACGCGCGGCTCTCGGCTATTGGTGAGCCTTCCAGGCGTTCTGCGGAGCACGCGTTGGCACGGGAAATACAGCTCAACCCAATGCTGCCAGTGGCCCCTTTGGCTCTGGCCATCGAAACGAGATAGTAGCCGCCGGACGTCCTGGCATTGGCCTCGACGTCCACTCTCACCGTCCTGAGCTGCCCTTGGACGTCGCATTCTTGGCATCGTCGGACGGCGCATCGGGGTCTTCCTTCCCGGCGTGAGCATGTCCACCCGTCGGGTCTTCGATCTGGATGACCTTCCCCTTCTGCCACGCATCGGCGCCTGCATCGATTGAGGGCGCGGCAATGTCGGCACGGCGCTTTCGCTTGTCCTCACTACTGACCCCGAGCCGGGCGTCACGGGCAGCGACCATGGCCGGGTCCGCCTGGCCGTCTGCGGTGAATCCCATCATCAGCTGCGGCATGCCTCGGGGCAGGTCCTTGTCCAGGTCTGTGTGCCAGGTGTGCCAGGTCTTGCCATACGTATGGATGAGCTTCTCCATCAGCGCGTGCTCGGCCACCTCGGGAATCCCCGGCGCGATGAGCTGACCGGATTTCACCTCTTGAACGTGGCTGTGCCATAGCGCCTTTTCCTGCTCAGGAAGGCCTGCAAAGAGCGTCTCACTGATGATGTATTCCACCCCCATCAACTTGGCGTCTTTCACGTTGCCGTCGTAGATCGTGCACTGGATGACATCCTCGTTGAGGAGGGCGCAGTAGTGATGGGCTTCCATCTGGACCTTCATCTGACCGTTGTAGAAATGGAATCCGTCCAGATAGGCGTTGATGGCATCGACCGGCGGTCGGTTCTGCAGCACGGCTGCCCCGGTCTCGAGCGCTTTGGTTTTCGCGGTTTCTTCGGCCCCGGGCGCTTGGACGCTGGACGCTGTGTTGCCGCCTCCGCACCCGGACAAGGTGAAGATGACAGCGGCACATACGACGGCTCGATGCATTGCGGCTCCTCCTGAACATCCCAACCGATCCGACTTTGCGTTCCAGACGCTGGACGTGCGGCCATGTTCAGTGCGGAACGTCCCCACCGACCGTCACTTGTCCAGATGCCTGCGAACCGCTACCGAGGTCGGGCCTACGGCCTTGATCGCGTCCTTGAGTCGAGCAGCGGTCACGCCCAAGGCCTTGGTCCACTACTGGACCTCTTTCTAGCCCCCCAACTGTGGGGCGCCGGTGAACATGCATTGCATGCCCCTTCACACGTTCCATCCTGAATTGCGGCCCTTGGGCCAAGCGCGCGAGCGGGTTCAACGACCCGTGCGAGGCGGTTATCAACGCCTGAACGACGCAAGGAAAGCGGTGTGCATGCCGTGCGACAAGCGCGACATGGCGTGCGTGTAGCAGACCTTCACGGATCTGCGCACGCGCCTAACGAGAGTGCGCCTAGCTTCAGCGCTCCACCCACCACCAACCCGGAGAATCCTCATGGCGATCAAGACCGCAGAAGACCTGTTCATCCACGAACTGTCGGACATTTACAGCGCGGAGAAGCAGATGGCCAAGGCGCTGCCCCGCCTGGCGCGCGCCGCCACCGACCCGGACCTGGCCGCCGCCTTCGAAACCCATCTTGAAGAGACCCAGGGCCAGATCGAGCGCATCGACCAGGTCGTCGAGCTGCTGGGCATTCGGCTCAAGCGCATCAAGTGCGCCGCCATGGAAGGGCTGGTTGAGGAGGGGAAAGAAGCCATCGACAGCATCGAGGAAGGCCCCGTGCGCGATGCCGCGCTTATCGGCGGCGCCCAGAAGGTTGAACACTACGAGATCGCGTCCTACGGCACCATCGCTGCCCTCGCCAAGCAGCTGGGTTACAAGGACGCGCTTCCGCTTCTGCTGGAAACCCTGGAAGAAGAAAAGGCAACCGATGAGAAGCTGACGATCCTGGCCAAGTCCGGCGGCAACGCCAAGGCGGCAAAGGCCGCCTGAGGCCCATGGCTCGGATTCAGCAGTGATCCACGGAGCGGCATGGACCGCCGCTCCTTCACTCCAGCCTCTGATAGAGCCTCACGGCCAAACGGGCGATTAAGGCGCCAGAACAGCTATGCGTATGCCCAGCCCTGCGCTCCTGATCATCGACATGTTCACGTTGTTCGATTTCCCGGACGCCGACCAAGTAAAGCCCAAGGCTTTGGAAGCCGCGCGGCACATCGCAAGGCTCGCGCAGCATTTCCGGGATCGCGGCCATCCGGTCATCTACGCTAACGACAACTTCGCCAACTGGCAGATGGATTTCAAAGAGCTGGTGAGGCTCTGTTTGGCCACGGAGGGTGCGTCATCGGGGATCGCCAAGATCCTCCAGCCGGAGCATGGCGACTACTTCGTGCTCAAGCCCAAACACTCGGCGTTCCTCGCTACCCCGCTCGCCGTGCTGCTTGCCAAGCTCGGCGTGAGGGAACTCGTGGTTGCCGGGATGACGGCGGAGTCATGCATCACGGCCACATGTTTCGATGGCAATGCCAGGGAGTATGAAACGATCGTGATTCGGGAAGCGGTTGCCGGCATCGGCGCCCGAAAGACCACTGCATTACGACTGCTCGAAGCGTCCAAGGCAGCCACCGTCCTCAAACTGGCCAGCTACCTGCGCCGCTGAGGCGTCGAATGAATACGTCCTCTGCCGCCGTCTCAGCCGTCCCCTGTTACATAAGGAGGCGACTCCCCATAGGTGGACGTGGTGGCGTCTGCATCGAAGCCGTTGTATGCGGTGCGCCGTCAGCGGCCAGATGGGGCGCTTCCGGAGACCCGATGCCGGTCTGTTCAAGACCCTCCTGCACCGCTGCAAGCAGCCGGCTGGCACAGCGGACCGCGCTCCCCAGGGCCGGATCCAGCCCCACGAGGTAGACGAAGCAGCCGTCGAACTTCGCCGACGCCGTCTCCAGGCCCTCTGAATAGGTCATCTCGCGTTTGAGCGCCTTGAACCAGCGCTTGGGCGGCTCGGCGTCCAGCTCGATCACGACGGCGGCTTCGCCGAAGTCCAGCGGCATTGCTTCGATCCTCACCACCTTGGGGCTTGACGGGGTCTTTTGTCTGGCGGCCATTGCCCTTCTCCTCTGGAACAATGACGGAGAAGTATCCGCAGCACGCGCCAAGACCGCGTCAAAATTCGCGGGCGCCTGGCAGCGGCGTCGCGTAGGCCCGCAGGAAAAGCGCGACGGTTGCATCGGGTCCAGATACCAGCCTGTCCCCTTGGGGTAAGCCATGTTCTGTGAGGAGCAGCCTCAGGAACTTCTCGCTGTCTGGGGCGTGGGTCGGGCGGCTGGACGCCTTCGTGAATGCGTCTTCTGCAAGCTTGAAATACGGTGCAAGCATCGCGTTCCAGTGTTCCCTGTAGACATCATGGGCCGGGCCAGAGTGCGACAACGCCCGGCAGAACGCCTGGCACGAACTATCTGCCGCCAATCGCCCGATGCCGTCAGTGATACGCCTCAGCGCGTCGCCGAGATCGGCAACCCCGTGCATGTCGAGCACGCCTGACGGCATCGATGCCAGGTGGCCGTCCATGACCGCCCTGTAAAGCCGCTCCTTGTCACGATAGTGCGCGTAGAGGGTGACCTTCGTGACGCCACAGACCGCCGCGATGCGCCTCATCGTTGCCCGCTCAAACCCCTCCCCCGCAAATACCGTGGCGGCTCCTTCACGGATGCACCGCCTGGCGCTCTCCCTCGCCCTCTCCCAGCGGAGGCTGGTTTTGCTTGCGCAACGAGTGGAGGCCGCGGTGTTCATAGGCGCCGGAACAGCGCGCTGGCATTCACGCCGCCAAACCCGAACCCGTTGGTCAGGGCGAACGCCATGTCCGCCTTCCGCGGCACGCCGCCTACGATCGACAGTCCTTCGGCCAGCGGATCCGGACGCATCAGATTGAGCGTCGCCGGCGCGATCTGATCACGCAGAGCGAGCACGGTGAAGATGGCTTCGATGCCACCTGCTGCCCCGAGCAGATGCCCGGTGCTGGATTTGGTGGCAGAGATCAGAAGATCGGGTCGGGTACCAAACAGCGCGCGCATCGCCGCAAGCTCTGCCCGGTCGCCCACCTGGGTGGAGGTGGCGTGCGCATTGATGTGATCGACCTGCGCCGGCGCAATGCCTGCCTGCGCCAGCGCGATCTCCATTGCCCGGCGCGCCCCGCTGCCGTCCTCGGGTCCGGCCGTCAGATGGTAGGCATCGGAGGTCGTGCCGTAGCCAACCAGTTCGGCCAGCGGCGTGGCGCCACGCGCCAAGGCGTGGTCCAGCCGCTCGATCACCAGCAACCCTGCCCCTTCGGACATGACGAACCCGTCCCGCTGCTCATCAAACGGGCGAGAGGCTGCGTGCGGTGTGTCATTGAACGACGTGCTGAGCGCCTTGGCCGCTGCGAATCCGCCCAAGCTGACCCGGTGCATTGCCGCCTCCGCCCCACCGCACAGCGCGATGTCCGCCTCACCGGACCGGATGAGACGCGCCGCATCACCAATGGCCTGGACACCCGCCGCGCACGCCGTGACGGGCGCGCCCTGCGGGCCCTTGAACCCGTAACGGATCGACGCCTGCCCCGCCGCCATGTTGGCCAGGAAGGTCGGCGCAGTGAACGGCGACAGCCGGCCAGGCCCGCGGCTGTCGGTGGTGTGGACCGCATTGACGATGGATCCAAACCCGCCGATCCCGGTGGCAATCACGGTCGCCGTTCGCAGCAGCCCGCGGGCATTGGCGTCCTGCCACCCCGCCTGCTCAAGCGCTTCGTGGGCGGCGACCAACGCGAACTCCACGAACCGATCCATCTTCTTGAGATCTTTCGGCGCGATGATGCCGGTCGAATCGAAGCCGGCCTCGGGATCTTGAATGCGGTCAGGCACGCGGCCACCCACTTCACAGCCGGTTCCCGCCGCAAGCTCGGCCCCCAGCGATCCGATGCCGGAGCGCCCGGCAAGGAGGCGCGACCAGACGGTCTCCACACCGCAGCCGAGAGGACTGACCACGCCCATTCCGGTCACCACGATGCGATCTTTGTCGGCACTGCTCATACATCACTTCCCATATAAAAGAGGTCCGCGCCAATGTCAGGCAACGGGGGTCTTTTCCGCTCGGACCTTGAACCAGATGGCATACATCGCCGGCAGGAACACCAGCGTCATCACGGTGCCGGCAATGGTGCCGCCGATCAGCGTGTAGGCCAGCGTTCCCCAGAACACCGAATGGGTCAGCGGAATGAAGGCCAGCACCGCTGCCAGCGAGGTCAGGATCACCGGGCGGGCCCGGTGAACCGTGGCCTCGATGATGGCGTGGAAGGTCTCCATGCCGGCTTCTTCGTTCTCGTGAATCTGACCGATGAGGATGAGCGTGTTGCGCATCAGGATGCCCGACAACGCAATCAATCCCACCAGCGCGTTGATGCCGAACGGCTGCTGGAACAGCAGCAGCGTGGGCACCACACCGATCAGCCCCAACGGACTGGTCATGAAGACCATGATCATCGCGGAGATGGACCGCACCTGCAGGATGATGATCAGCAGGGTCACCGCCAACATGATCGGGAACAGCGGCAACATCGCACTCATTGCCTTGCCCGATTCCTCGATGGAACCGGCCTGGGCAATGGCGTAGCCCTCGGGCAGCGCGGCAATGAGGGGCTCAAGCTGCTTGCTGATCGCGGCGGATACATCCGGTGGCTGCAATGCGTCGTCAATATCACCGCGCACGGTGATGGTGGGTACCCGATCGCGACGGCGCAGCACCGGCTCTTCCATCCGGACCTCGACCGAGCCGATCTGGGACAGCGGCACGCGCTGGCCAGCAGCACCAACCAACGTGAAGTCCGCAATCCGCGCCGGATCCAGGCGTGTGTCGCCGCCTGACCGAGCGACAACCTCGACGGTGCGAATGTCCTCGCGCACGGCAGTGACCGGCACCCCGCTCAGGAAGAACTGCAACTGCTGCGATACAGACGCAGACGTCATTCCCATGGCTTGCAGGCGGTCCTGATCCAGCGTGAAGTGCAGCGTTGGCGTGCGCACGCCCCAATCGGTGTTGACCGTCCGCATCATCGGGCTGGCGTGCAGGGTCTGCTCGACCTTGGCCGCAATGCCACGGATGACATCCGGATCCGGACCACTGACCCGATACGCGACCGGGTAAGGTGAGTAAGGCCCAAACACCAGCTGGGTCACGCGCACCCGCGCCTCGGGCGCCAAGCCCTCCGCCACCGCCTGACGCAGTCGTGCTTTCAGGGCATCGCGCTGTGCCTGGCTGTCGGTACGCACCACGATCTTGGCGAACGCCGGATCGGGCAGTTCCGGGGAAATGGCGAGGTAGAACCGGGGTGCGCCCTGACCGATGTAGGCCGTGACGATCTTCGCTTCTTCCTGCCCAGCGAGCCACTGCTCCACCTTCCTGGTGGCCAGGTTGGTCTGTTCGATGGCCGTGCCGTAGGGCATCTGCACTTCGACCAGCACCTCCGGGCGATCGGAAATGGGGAAGAACTGCTTTTTCACCAGCCCCATGCCCACCACAGCAAGCACGAACAGGCCGATCACCGACCCCGCCGCAAGCCACTTGCGTGCAATCACCCGCGCCAGGATCGACCGGAAGCGGTTGTAACGCGGCGTGTCGTAAAGGCTGCTGTGCCCGCCTTCCACAGTCTTGAGTTCAGGGAGAAGCTTCACCCCCAGGTACGGCGTAAAGAACACCGCGACCACCCACGACACGATCAGCGCGATGCCCACGATCCAGAACATGTTGCTGGTGTATTCGCCGGCGGTGGACCGGGCAAAGCCATTGGGCATGAAGCCCACCGCAGTCACCAGGGTGCCGGCCAGCATGGGCGCCGCCGTATGGCTCCATGCGTAGGCCGATGCCTTGACCCGGCTATAGCCCTCTTCCATCTTCACCACCATCATTTCGATGGCGATGATCGCATCGTCCACCAACAGGCCGAGCGCCAGGATCAGCGAGCCGAGTGTGATGCGGTCAAAGTTCTTACCGGTTGCGGCCATCACCATGAATACAGCAGCCAGCGTCAGTGGCACCGCGGCCGCCACCACCACCCCCACGCGCCAGCCCATGCTGACAAAGCACACCAGCATCACCACCAGCAGCGCGGCGAAGAACTTCATCATGAACTCGTCGACCGACGCGCTGATGTTCACCGCCTGATCGGTCACCTTGTCCAGCGCCATCCCGACCGGCAGCCCCTGATTGATCTTCTTGACCTCTGCATCGAGTGAGGCACCCAGATCCAGGCCGTTCCAGCCGTCCCGCATGACGATGCCGAGCAGCATGGCAGGCTCGCCACCGTTGCGGATCATGAAGGTCGAAGGGTCTTCATAGCCACGCTTCACGGTGGCGATGTCCTGCAGTTTCAGGGTCTTGCCCTGCGCGACGATGGGCGTATCACGGATCTTTTCCAGCTGATCCAGCGCGCCATCCAGCCGAATGAAAATCTGCGGGCCCTTGGCCTCGACCGAGCCTGCAGGGGTCAGGGCGTTCTGTCCGTTCAGCGCCCCGAACACGTCCTGCGGTGTTATGCCCAGGTTCGACAGCCGTTCGTGTGACAGCTCCACATAGATGCGCTCGGACTGCTCACCGATGATGTTGACCTTCTTTACCCCAGGCACGTGCAGCAGGCGCTGGCGCAGGGTTTCGGCATCGCGCGCCAATGCGCGGAAGGGTTCGCCCTTAGCTTTCAACGCAAACAGCGCAAACGTGACATCCGCGTATTCGTCGTTGACCATCGGGCCGATCACGCCTGCGGGCAGGTTTGCCGCCTCGTCCGCCATCTTCTTGCGCGCCTGGTAAAACTCTTCCTGCACCTGCGAAGGCGGCGTGCCGTCCTGCAACGTCAGCGTGGTGAAGGACAAGCCAGGCCGGGTGTAGGTTTCGCTGCGGTCATACCAGCGCAGCTCCTGCAGGCGCTTTTCCAGCTTCTCGGCGACCTGGTCCTGCATTTCCGTGGGCGTAGCGCCAGGCCACGCCGTCACGATGGTCATGACTTTGACGGTGAACGCGGGGTCCTCTGCCCGTCCAAGCTGGAAGAACGACACGATGCCGGCAACCGAGATCAGGAAGATCAGGAAGACGGTGATGGCGCGCTCGCGCACCGCAAGCGCCGACAGATTGAACCCACTCACCGCTGGGCTCCGGTTGCCACTGCGCGCTTGGCCGTGTCGGCCAGGCGAACCACCTGCCCTTCGCGGAGCAGGTGAGCGCCTAGAGCCGCCACGCGATCCGATGCCTTGAAAGCCCCCTCAACCAACGCCTTGTCATCGCCCAGTTGCTTGACGGCTACCGGCGTCCACGTGGCCTTGAGCGGCTCACCTCCGATCACCCAGACACCGGGTCCGGTGCCAGGATCGAACAGGGCGCCCAACGGAACCTCCACGCCTGCCGACGCACCGGTAGCTGCTGCACCGCCAAGTTCAACCGTCACCGTTGAACCCAGCGGCAGCGCCGTGCTGCCCTCTTCCAGGGTGTAGCGGGCTTCAAACGTACGGGTTGCGGGGTCGGCCGATTCAGAGAGCACGCGCAACCGCGCGGGGATCGTGCCGCTTCCCCCGAACGACGACGCCAGGGCGACCGAACCGATCTGGGGACGAAGCGTCTCGGGCAACTGGACGACCGCCTCTCGGCTGCCCGCACGGGCAAGCCGGGCAACCACCTGCCCCGCCGCCACAACCTGACCGGGCTCCGCAGAGATGGTCATGACCACCCCGTCGGCATCGGCAACGAGCGCGGTGTAGTGGCTGGCATTGCGCGCAACCCGGGCCTGGGATTCGGCCGCTTTGAGTGTCGCAGCCGCCGCGTCGGCCGCCGCTTTGATCTGGTCGTAGGACGACCGTGACACCACGCCCTTGGCCGCCAGATCGCGATACCGCGCTTCATCCGCCGTGGCCTGCACGCTTTGCGCACGGGCCGCGATGACGGCCTGTTGCTGAGAGGCCGCGGCCAGGTTCAGGTCGTTGGGATCGATCCGGTAGAGCACATCCCCGCGCTTGACCGTCTGCCCGGTCTCCACGAGGCGCTCAGTGACCTTGCCGCCGACCCGGAAGGCCAGATCGCTCTGCACCTTTGCGGCGATGGTGCCCGTAAACGTGCGTGCGTTTCCCGCGCCCGGCTGCACATGGGCAACCCGGACGATGGGCGGCGCGGTCCGGGGGTCGATGTCATCCGACGTTCCGCAGGCCGCAAGGAACAACGGAACAACACAGGAGATGGCTGTGAGTACAAAACGGCGCCGCATACGGTCTTCCGGAGTGGGGTATCCGGAGGCATTCTGTTCCTAGTGACCGATTCCGTCAATAGTCACTTTCGTTGCGGGGCAAGACTCCTGAGCACCAGGTCCTGCAAGGCCGTGGGCGCTTCCGCATGCAGAGCCGCCAGGTGTGGAAGCGTCACTGGGTGCAGATAGGGAACCAGGACCTGATAGACCGCCTGGCTGGTCGCTTCGAGCGGCGTCGCGCGCTCAAAGACGCCGGACGCGCGCCCCTCTTTCAGGATCTCTTCCACCAGTTGCCGGATGCGGCCTTTGTAGGCCTGGGTCGAGGGCCATTGATCCGTCGCGGCCGCCACGGCGATTTCATAGAGGCGGCGATCCTGGAGGAACAGGCGAAGACTGGCCTCCACGATCACGGTAAACAGCACCCGCAGCCTGTCAGGCGGGGTTTGAACCCCCTCCAGGGCCGCATGCACCTCGCCTTCGATCTGCGCCAGGCAATTGGTGCAGATGACCTCCCCGATGGCCTGCTTGGAGGCAAAAAACTTGTAGATGTACGCCTTGGAGAAGCCGATGGCCTTGGCCAGGTCAGACACCGTGGTCTTGTCGTAGCCGTAGTGACTGAAGTGCGCGGTGGCCGCCTCGATGATCTGCGTGCGCACGTCGTGCTCAGCGGGGCCACGCCCGGCATCGAGCGCTGCGGAGGATGAAGTAGACATCGGGGAAGCGTAGCGCTGCGCGGTGACGCGGGCAAATAGTGACCAATCGGGTATGGGTTTACCCACGGCCGTTGTTGATTCCCGTGCGGCTTCTCAAGTCGCCATCCCCACAGGGGCCGCGCGCTTACCTGCGCAGCTCATCCCTGAAGCACGGCCTCAAGCCGCAGGTGCGTCCGGCAGCCGCGCCAGTATGTCGTTCCGACAGGCGTCCAGAATCTCGTCGGCCAGTGCCGCATCGTCCGGGCAGGACCGCGACAACACCACCGCGCCCACCGCCTGCGCAATCAGCGCGATCCGCCGCGCACGGCTGCGCTCGGCGGCGGCCGCATCAATCTGGCCATCGCGACCTGAGCCGTCTTCCAGCTGCGCGTCGATACCGGTTGCAAACGCAGCCTTGACCGACGCCGGCTGACGCGCGGCATCCGTGCACAGTGCCGCCATCGTGCAGCCTTGCCCCGGTGCATCCCGGTGTTCGCGGGACAGGTAGTAGGTCAGGAAGGCGCGCAGATCGGTCCCGGCCAATGCCTCGGCGGATGTCGCAAAGCCACAGGCGGCCGCTTCCGCCATCAGGTCGGCCTTCGACCCGAAGTGCTTATAGAAGCCGCCGTGCGTAAAGCCCGCGGCCCCCATCAGGTCTGCCACGCCCACGCCGTCGTATCCCCGCTCCCGGAACAGGGTGGAGGCGGTTTCGACGATGTGCGCCCGGTTGGCCTGCGCCTGTGCCTTGGTGACCTTCATGAACGATGCCCTGCAACGCTGTGCTGCGGAAGTACGGCACTTTACCACACTTAGATTACGTGCATCATCAAACCATTGACATCTAAGATTACGGTCATCATCATTGCGCCACCCCTACCCCGGAGCGGGCTTCCGCCCCTCCGCAACGCCCCCTCAACGATCACGACTCCACACCCCATGACGACCCCGACGCTCTTCCAGCCCCAATCCCTTGGCCCGCTGACGCTGGCCAACCGCATCGTGATGGCCCCGCTGACGCGCAACCGCGCCGGCACCGGTCTGGTGCCCAGCCCGCTGGCCGCCACCTACTACGCCCAGCGCGCCTCGGCCGGCCTGATCATCACCGAGGCCACCCAGATCTCGGCCCAGGCCCAGGGCTACCAGGACACGCCGGGGCTATACACCCAGGACCAGATCGACGGCTGGCGCGCGGTCACCGATGCCGTGCATGCCCGCGGCGGGCGCATCTTCGTGCAGTTGTGGCACGTGGGCCGCATCTCGCACGTGGACCTTCAACCAGGTAACGCCGCGCCGGTCTCCGCCTCGGCCATCCGCGCGCAGACCAAGACCTTCGTCCACAACGGCTTTGTCGATGTGTCCGAACCGCGCGCATTGGCGATCGACGAGCTGCCGGCCATCGTCAACGACTTCCGCCAGGCCGCCGCCAATGCCATCGCCGCCGGTTTTGACGGCGTGGAAATCCACGGTGCCAACGGCTACCTGCTGGAACAGTTCATCAAGGACGGCGCCAACCAGCGCACCGACGCCTACGGCGGCTCCATCGAGAACCGCGCGCGCCTGCTGCTGGAGGTCACTGCCGCCGTGGCGCAGGAGATCGGCGAGGATCGCACCGGCGTGCGCATTTCCCCGGTCTCGCCGGCCAATGCCATCGCCACGGTCAGCGACCCGCAGCCGCAGTACGACTACATCGTCGACCAGCTCAGCGCGCTGGGCATCGTCTACCTGCACGTGGTTGAAGGCGCAACCGGCGGCCCGCGCGACGTGGCCCCCTTCGACTTCGATGGGCTGCGCGCCCGCTTCAAGGGCACCTACCTGGCCAACAACGGCTACGACCTGGACCTGGCCAGCGCACACCTCGCCGAAGGCAAGGCGGACCTCGTTGCATTTGGCCGTGCCTTCATCAGCAATCCCGATCTGGTGGAACGCCTGAAGACCGGCGCGCCCTTGAACGCATTGAACCCCGCCACGTTGTACGGCGGCGGCGCGGAGGGCTACACCGACTACCCCGCATTGACCGCTACGACGCCGCAGTAATCCGTTCGATAGCACCGCGCTGCCCCCCTTCTCGCCCACCCAATTCCAAGAGACACACCATGAGCCTGCTTCCCACCGTCCTCATCACCGGCGCCTCCAGCGGCATCGGCACCGTTTACGCCGAACGCTTCGCACGCCGCGGCCACGACCTGGTACTGGTCGCGCGCGACAAGACGCGCCTGGACACGCTGGCCGCCCGCCTGCGCCAGGACACCGGGGTCGCCGTAGACGTCCTGCCGGCCGACCTCACCCAGCCCACCGATCTGGCCAACGTCGAAACCCGCCTGCGCGACGATGCGCGTATCGGCATCCTGATCAACAACGCGGGCATCGCCCAGTCCGGTGGCTTCACCGCGCAATCGGCCGACAGCATCGATCAGCTGGTGACGCTGAACACGCTCGCCCTGACGCGCCTGGCCGCGGCCGTTGCACCCCGCCTGGCCAACGCCGGCGAAGGCGCCATCGTCAACATCGGCTCGGTGGTGGGCCTGGCGCCCGAGTTCGGCATGTCCGTCTACGGTGCGACCAAAGCCTTTGTGCTGTTCCTGTCGCAGGGGCTCAGCCTGGAGCTGTCGCCCAAGGGCGTCTATGTGCAGGCCGTGCTGCCTGCCGCCACGCGCACCGAGATCTGGGAGCGTGCCGGCATCGACATCAACACGTTGCCGGAGGTGATGGATGTCGGCGAGCTGGTGGATGCCGCCCTGGTCGGCTTTGATCGTCGCGAAACCGTGACCATTCCGCCGCTGCATGTGGCCGCACGCTGGGACACGCTGGAGGCATCGCGCCAGGGCCTGCTCTCGGACGTCCGGCAGGCGCAGGCTGCAGAGCGCTATCGCCCATGAAAGCCTTCCTCATCGACCGGTACGGCAAGAAGGAAACCGGCCATATCGATGACGTGCCAACGCCGGCGCTGCGCGACGACGATGTGCTCATCCGCGTGCATGCGGCCAGCGTCAACGCGCTGGACACGAAGATCCGGCGGGGCGAGTTCAAGGTGATCCTGCCGTATCGCCTGCCGCTGATTCTGGGCAACGACCTGGCCGGCACGGTGGAGCGTGTTGGCGCCGGGGTTTCCCAGTTCAAACCGGGCGACGAGGTATACGCACGCCCCGACGATGATCGCATCGGGACGTTCGCCGAGTTCATCGCCGTCAGCGCCGCATCCGTGGCACTCAAGCCCCACAACCTCACCATGGTGGAGGCCGCCTCGCTGCCGCTGGTCGCGCTGACTGCGTGGCAGGCCCTGGTCGAAACCGCCCAGCTGAAACCGGGTCAGAAGGTCTTCATCCAGGCGGGCTCCGGCGGCGTCGGCACCGTGGCGATCCAGCTGGCCAAACACCTTGGCGCGTTCGTTGCCACCACCACGAGCACCGCCAACGTGGCGTGGGTAAAGGACCTGGGCGCGGACGTGGTCATCGATTACAGGCAGCAGGATTTCGCCACGGCACTGCGCGACTACGATGTGGTGCTCAACAGCCTGGGCAAGGATGAACTGGAGCGCTCGCTGCAGATCCTCAAGCCGGGTGGCCATCTCATCTCCATCTCGGGCCCGCCCACGCCCACCTTTGCGACCGCGCGCGGGTTGGCCTGGCCGCTCAAGCAGGTCATGCGCCTGCTCAGCCGTGGCATCCGGAGCAAGGCCAAGAGGAAGGGGGTGACGTATTCCTTCGTCTTCATGCGGGCCGATGGGGCGCAACTGAGCGCCATCGCATCGCTTGTCGAGTCCGGCGCAATCGTCCCGGTCATTGATCGGGTGTTCCCGTTCGAGGACACCCAAGGCGCGCTGGCCCATGTGGAGAGCGGGCGGGCGAAGGGGAAAGTGGTAGTGGAACTGCCGTAGTTCGATTGCCCCCCGCTGCACGTGCCATCCAGCCCGGAGATGCCGGTCAGGAGGACCGGCGATCGCGGCTCTCTTCTCACGCCCTTCCCTGCCCCTCCGGCCCCGGCAAAGCCAGGCGGGGACACGGGCGCTCTGGCTCCGGCCGTCGCGGCGGCCTATGATGAAATCCAGACCCAGGCCCGCGTCGTCACCCCAGGGGCCCTCAATGCGAACGCGTGAGCATGCCAAATACAGGGCGGTTCTATTTGTTTGAAGTGAACGTGCAGCCAGGTCGGCCGGACTCGGGCGAGGAGCCCAAAGTGCTCAGTGTCCAGGCCGAATGTCTTTCCTGCCATCACGTCACCACTGCCGCTGCCCCGCCGAGCCTTGCGAACATTCCGGGCGGAGGCGCGGTGCTGGAGTGCCCAGCGTGCGGCAGCCGTCAGGCGATCTCGGCGGCGCGTTTCGTGGAGTTTTCGCAACGGTCGGCTGCGGGCCCTGCGTCTCCGGATGCACCGCCGCAGTGATCCAGGCCTCAGCGGCTGACACGTGTTCGGGACGTTGAATCAAGGCGACTGTCTCGCGGTCCCTTAACTGCCGCCTGGCCACTGGCCTGCCACTGCCCGTGGGCCGCCTGCGTTGCGGGCGATCCCCATTCTGAAGCCGCGCGCCGTTCCCCTGCGCGATCGGCGCCGGGCGTTTCACAGGGTGCAAGCGGTTCAATGGCGATCATGGCAGCGAACGCGTATCCCTGCGTCGGCCCTACGGAATCCAGCCCATCGTGCTTCAGAACCTGCTTCATTTCGCCCCGCTGATAACCGCCGCCATGACCTGCGTGACGGCGTTGATCTGGGTGGTTTACCTCAGTTTTTTCCTGCGCAGCTACCGACGTCAGCAGCGACCGTCCATTCTGATCACATCCGGCGCCGGCAAGGACCTGGACGCGCATTGCTTCGTGACCAATCTGGGATTGGAACCGGTGTATCTGCTTGACGTGGTCATCGACCTGATTGAGCCGGATGGCAAGGTCGTTCGCGCGGTCATACCCGAACGCACGGAGCGCTGGAGCCAGGATGTTCCCGGCGACGACGACGATGTCCGCCGTGCGACCAACGTCGGCTCGCTCACCAGCGGGGGCGAACGAGACCTGGGCCGGTTCCGTACGCTTATCGAGCGCGCCAGCAAGGAGAATCCGGAGATCGCGTCTGATGCAGACTTCACCAGTCTGGAGGTGACCGTGGTGACGGTCACCGCGAGCCAGGCAGAGCTGTGCGGGGCGTCGCGCTGCTACCGGATCGACCACCGTACCGATTGCCTCCCTCAACTGAGGGCAACGACCATCAAGGCCAGGCAACTGCAGGGGTATTTCGCGCGACGCAGCCTGACGCGCCTGCTGACCGCCCAGCTCCGATCAACGGCTATGGGTTGATCGGTAATGCCGTGACGGGCGCATGGGAAGTGGTGCCAGACCTGGGGAAGTTCAGGTGGAAGATCGCCCCTTGCCCTGGTGTGCTTTCCAGCGCGATATCACCCCCCTGGCCGAGCATCAGATCCTTGGCCATTGCCAGCCCAAGGCCCGTTCCCTGACCGTGCGGCTTGGTCGTCACGAAAGGCTCAAAAATGCGGCTTTTCAGCTCGTCGTCGATCCCGGGACCGGAGTCTGCGCATGAAAGGCAGATGCCATCACCGGCGTCCTGGGCGATCAAGCGGATGGTGCCCTGCCCCGCCATGGCGTCGTCCGCGTTGCTCAACAGGTTCAGCACGATAAGACCGAGCTGATCCCGGTCGAAATCGACGAAAAGACCTGCCGGAATTTCCGTATGCAGCCGAACGCCTGGAGAAATGGTCTGTCGGAGCAGCGGTGTCAGCTCATCGATCACGCCACGCAACTCGTGACGCTCAATCACGGCGTCGTTCTGCCGGCTGAACGTCAGAAGGCGGCGACTCAGCGTATCCGCCTTGCGAACGGCGCTCTCGGCACCCGCCAGGGATGCCGCGACTTTCTCAGGCGTCTGGCCACGCTTGGCCTGTTGGACGTATCCCAGGATCAGCGACAGCAGGTGGTTGAAATCGTGGTTCAGCCCTGCGGCCAGCCGTGCCACTGCTTCGATTTTTCTGGCATGAACAAGTTGCTGCTCCACGTTGCGGCGCTGCTCCACCTCTCCTTGAAGCCGCACATAAGCCTCGCTGGCGTCGCGGCCCTTCGCCCTCGCTTCGGCCAGACTATGGCGCAGCGCAGAGCTGGCACGGTCCAGCACTACGGCGATCAGCAGGAAAATCGACGCGCTGATGACCCCGTCGACGGCCAGCGCTGCCGACCCATTGGACGCCCATTCCGTCCAGAGCCCCAGACCGAACGCGCCCCAGATGGCGGCAGTGACGCCCCACAAGGCGCCGCGGCCAACCACCAGGGCCGCGATGACCATGCAGACCGTCAGCACCGGCTGCTCGAAGCGCTGGGCGGTGAACCCGCTGCCTGCATAGGACAGGCAGACCGACACCGAAAACACCGCCAGCAGTTGATACGCCGCCCAGCGGAAATGCCCCAGCCGGACCAACGCGAAGCCGCCCAGGGCGACGGCACTCAGCAGCAGGCTCAGTGCCATGCTGCCCAGCTCCCCCTCGCGCCAGGGGACATCCACCGCAAAAGCCCGGTATGCCCACGCCAGGGGCGGAAGCCCGCCGAGAAGCAACAGCACCAGCTGCAGCATCGGCGCGTTACGCAGATCCACCGGATCTGCCACGGGCACGTTTCTGAGCCAACGCACGGGCAGCGTCAACAAGGCACGCGCCCGTCCGCCAGCAGATCGCCGGTCGGCATTACGGCCGGCAGTAGTGGCGTGATATCCGGGCGGAGACGTTCCCATAAACCTCAGTAGCTGCCTACCACGTTGAGATACCAGCCGCGGTGGTCGTAGTCGAAGTCGGTGAGCTTATCGCTGAAATCGGTGAAGTTGTAGCCCGCACCGATCCGGAAGTTCTTGCCCACGTCTCGATCCAGCCCGACCAGCCAGCCCTGGCGCGTACCGCCATCCTTCACCTGAAGGGTGCGGTATTCGGCCAGGCCGTGCCACGCCTGGAACAGGTCGTACCTCAACTGCCCCGCCAGGAAGGTTGTTGACGAGTCGAACCACGGGCCAGCGCCCCGCCCCATCCGGACCTCGCCCTCGCGCTGGGCCACTTTTGCTGCCACTTCCCACCGTTGATCGATCCGATACACGCCCTCGAAGGAGAGCACCTGGGTCTTCTGATCCACGTTGGTGCCGTTGATCTGACCCAGCGTGGACAGGTCATACAAATACGTATAACGCCCAAAGACTCCCCATCGCGTGCTTTCCCACGGGCGCCAGGCAAAGCCGATGTTGCCCTCGATGAAGCGCGCCCCCTGGGTGGGGTCGATCTCATCATCGGTGTCCGACCAGTTCAGCCGGGCCGCCATGCGCCAGCTGTCGTTGAAGCGGTGGGTCAGGCGGTTGGTCACGACCCACTGCTCACGGCGTTCAGCACCGGTGTCGCGTCGCCATTCCAGCTTGCTCTGCCAATCGGTCACCACCGAGGTGCGTCCACCGGACACACTGACCGCGCGACGATCAACATTGCCCCCATCGTTGTTGACCAGCTCGCCGTCCTGGAGCGTGAAACCGAGATTCCAGCCCTGCGCGGGATAGAAATCCATGCCAAAGGTATGCGCCAGGCCGGATTCATCCGGATTCTTCAGATACTGGCTCTCATTGAACACGTTGACCTGGTTGGACAGGCGCCAGCGTTGGCCGGCCGTCCAGCCGGACTGGCGCTCGGGGTTGAACAGAGAATCGTAGCTCGTGCTGTCCGTGGACAAGGTGTAACTGCCGTAGATGCTCTGCTGGGCGTTGACGCGATACTCGGCATCGATCTGCGTGGCGTCTCCCCGGTCCCCACGGGTGGTTTCCACGCCGATGGTCGAGCTGTCACCGAAGAGGTACTTGCCTCCCAGTGTGTACGCGCCGTTGTCGGCGTACTTGCCATGGTCGTCATCCAGCGTGATCTGCGCAACGCCGTACAGGTCCAGGGCGGTGCCCACGCGGCGGGTGTACTTGACGGCGCCCAGGGTGCCGGCCGCATTCCCGCTTGCGCGCTTCTCATCGGTCCGACGCAGCTCAGTGGTCAACCCGTCGAAATCACCGATTCGCCACTGTGCAGTCACCTGTGCCTGCTCCAGCGCCTCGCCCCCCCTCTCGGCACGGCTGACACGACCGTACAGCGACAGATCGCGATGCACCTGGCCCAGCACCTCGGCGCCATACTCGGTGACATCGGCCCCGGTGTCGTAGCGGCTGATGGAATAGCCGGCGCCCACGTCCCGCCACCATGCAGCAGCACTCCAGTCCTGGGCCGTCCAGCCGAGCTCCTTGAGGTTCACGCGTCCTTCGACGGCGGAGGCCTCGCCACTCTGCGGACCCGCACCATCGATGCGTCGGAAGGTGAAGCCACCATTATCCGAGAAAAACAGCGGTGCGCTGCTCGATTCCGTGCGGCTGTGTTCGATCTTCAGGAAGGTTCCCTTGCCGGCCTGCAGGGTCAGGTCCGCTCCGGAAAGCTGGTAATCCTCGCCTGCGCGGTTCTCCTCGACCTGCGTGACACCCACGCCCACATGGTTGCCGAACCAATGCTTGGCCCGCACGCCTGCCGTCATGTCGTCTGCGTCGAAGTCGGAGGGCACCCACTCGTAATCCACGACCAGGCGCTGCTGATAGCCATCCAGCGGCGTGTCGCGTGTGATGGAGGGCATATGCTCGCGCGTGACCTGCGCAAGCGGCCGCGTCAGCAGGATTCGCCCCTGCAGCTCGTCGATCTCGTAGTCTGCCCCCCGCTTCAATGCGACCGTGCTCTCCACGCGGCCCGTGGTCAAATCACGGATCTCCAACACCACCTGCTCCGAGCCCGGCAGGACATCGGCATGGCGCAGGTAGTAAAGGCTGCCGCCGGTGCCCAGGAACTCGCTATGGCCCGGTGCGGTCTGGGCCTCGGACGCAAACGCACGCAACTGCGTTGCCGGGTCACCCCACGCGTTGCTCGCGCGGGACCGCCAGTCCAGGGCCGCGCCGTACAGCGACCGAACGTATTGGGCGTACTCCGTGCCGGTGATTCCCGTGGCGAAGTTGCCCCAAAGGGCCTGGTTCTTGTCCCAATCCATGCGCACGTAGAACCGGCCCATCGTGTCCACATCGCGATAGACGCTGGAGTCGTCGCCATACACCGGGTAGTACAGATCCGGGTCCAGACGACGGAACACGTCCGTCGCATCGGCCCGGGTGAAGCCGGTGAACAGCGCCTCCAGATCCCGTTCGGTGGTATCGGCCTGCGCGGTGATGAGGTAGCGACCCTGCGCTTTGGCCTTCAGGTAGAACGCAAGGCGGCCGTCGCTGATGACGTCGTCCGCATAGCGCTCGTTCAGGGCAGATGCGTCGACGGATCCGCTGACCTTGTTCTGATACACCGTCACGTCTGCAAGGCCCACGCCGAACAGGTAGCGGCCGGTGACGTTGACATCCAGGTTGCTGCGGATGGGCTCGCCTTTGCCGTCCAGTTCGATCAGGAAGGAGCTCAGGCCGATCGGGGACAGATACTCGGCGACGAACTTGCGCTCCATGTCGATCGGGTAGGCGTCGCCGTTGATCTTCAGGCTCACACCTTCGGGCAGGTTTCGGCCATGGATCCGAATGCGGGACCCGCGGATCGGGATGTTCTGCTGGCGCAGACCATCAATGGCAAAGACCTCGTCCAGCAGACGCTGCTCCTGCGCCTGCTCCGTGGTGAGCGCGGTGCCCATGTTCTTCTCCACGCTCTGACGCAGGGCAACCGCGCCCCGATCGGCCTCTTCAGGCCGCACCAGCTGCAGTTGACGCGGCTGGGTTTCATCAAAGCGTCCGTCCGCATCGTAGGCACGCAGCACATAGACCAGCGCGTCTCCGGCCCGATAACGGAAACGGTTGGGCAGTTCGCCATTCCACTCCATGGTGGAGACCGCAGCCACGTCAATGGGCAACCGAGCCAGCGGCTCGATCAGATCAACATCTTCCGCCCGATGGATGCTCAACTCATAGCGCTCGATAAAGCGCGAGTAGTTGCTGCGAACGTAGAACTGCACCGGCTTGGTGACCCGGGTCCCATCGAACGCGATGATCGACGGCGCTGAAATGGACAGCGTCGGCTCGCCCAGCGTCGGGTCTTCGGTCGCCCAGACCGCGCCACCGTTCGGCAGGTCGATGGAGAACGTTCCACTGGCCACTGCTCGCCCCGGCTGCGCAAGCGCCACCTGCACGCGCCGATCCGGCGCCAGCGCTTGAGCCGTGGACCCCGGGGCCGTGCCCCGCGTCACCGGCTCGTCGTAGCTTCGGGTCTGGAGCTGGAAAAGCACTCCTTCTTCGGAGCGGCACCCGCTGTCCGTGCACGCGGTGCCCGGATCCTGAGCCTGGGCCGTTCCGAGTCCCATGCCGCTGGCAAGCAGGCTGATGAGCGCGCAATCCAGCACCTTCATTTGAATTTTCATGGCGTGTCCCCTGTTCCTTCTCAGCGACCGTGCTCGGCAGGGGCTGCCGGGTCTTCGTTGTGTTCTACCTTCACTGCTTCGCTCATTCCGCGTGGCAGATACGCAGCAATGGCGCGCTGCACAGCCTGAGCACGGCGAAGGCCAAGTTCCGTGTTGTAAGGGTGCGAACCCCGCACGTCCGTATGGCCGGTCAGGATCAGGCGCCCCTTTGTCTTCGCTGCGGCCGCCGCCACCTGCGCCAACAGCGGTTCAAACTCCGGCTTGATCTCGGTCTTGTCCGTATCGAACAGCACGGTTCCAAGGAGGGTGTCAGGCCCTTGCAGCGTCAGGGAGCGAGTGGCGGCATCGCCCAGGTCCCCCCGCACACTGATGGACGTCCGTCGAGCCACGTCCGACGGTAGTACCGCCATCAGCGCCTCCCTTACGGCAACCGCGCGTTGATAGCCCAGCGCAGGGTTGCCATTGCCGCGGATCACCACTTCCCCGCCGTTGTAGGCGTTGATCTGGGCGGCCATCTCCCCGAGCACCGCGCCGTAGCGCGGCTGTACTACAGCGCTGTCCGGGGCGAAGAGCACCTCGCCCAGCTGCACCTCGGCCACGTGCGCTTCGCTGCGAACCGGCTCGGGCATACGCACCCCGAAGTCGAAGCGGACCGGCACGCCGGGGGTTACCCGACGCAGCAACGGGTTGGATGTCGTGAACTCGGCGCCCGCAGGCAGCGTGGACGGGTCAACCTTCAGGATGAAGTTCCGCCCGTGAGTCCACGCCCCGCCATCCACGCCGGTGAGGTGGTACCGGCCAAACTGATCGGTCTCAATCAGCAGCCCTTCCACCGACGCCAGACGGACGCCGGGAATGCCGCGTTCATCGATGCCCTCGTTGCGGATGATGTAATCCACCACCATCTCGTCGCCCTCGACGACGATGCGGCGCTCGACCACGGGCGCGGCGGCCGTCAGCCCCTTCGCAGCATCTCCACGTTTCTCAACGCGGGTGGTGCCATCGGCTGCCATATGAACGCGCATGCCCTGGTCGTTTTCGAGCACGAAGTCGTCGGTGAACGTGCCCTTGCGCAGCCGCTGACGGATCACCACCGCGTGGCGGTTCGCAGGATCGGCGATCGACTGGCGCCCGCTCAACCGGCCCAGGGAAAGGCCACGCAACAGCGGTGCGCTGGCATCGGACACAGGCGTCATGCCACTTCCATGGCCCACAAGGGTCGATCCGGCCACGTAATCGTCTGCCGCGAATCCGCCCTGCACCTTCAAGCCCGTCAACGCCGCGCTGTCCTGCCAGCCGTCTCCGTCCCGGTCATCGAACACGGTTCCGAACACCAGGCTCTCGTCCAGCAACGGATCGGCATCGAGCACTACTTCCGCGGTCGCAACGTTGGACGCCAGCTGACCCGTTCCATCGCGTGCCTGTGCACGGTTGATCTGCACACCGCGCTGGACCCCTGCGCCCACGCGCATCAGGTAGACCAAGGTCATCTGGTCGCCGATCTTCAGGTCGATGCCGTCGAATCGGACCGGATTGAAGCCGGACACAACAACGCTGGATCGGCCATCGCTGGCGAGCAGTGAGCCTTCGACATAGGTGAAGCCCGCCGGCGGGGTGTCCAGGACACTGCCGCCCGACAGATCCACGGTGCCGACGTTCTCAATCGTGACACTGTAGCGGACCAGATCGCCCGTCTTGACGTCACGCGAGGTGGTCGACTTGGTCAACCGAAGTGCAGCCGTGCCTTCAATCTCCACCGTCACGGTTGCTTCAGCACACATCGCGGTGGGATAGGAGGTGTCGCACACCCGGTAGACGTAGGTGTCGGTGCCTACAAAACCGGCCGCCGGTGTATAGCTGCAGATGCCTGCTGCACAGGTGACGGTGCCGTTGGACGGCGGCGTCATCACCAGAACGGATTCCGGGTCCAGTGGCGCACCGTGGCTGCGGTCATTGCCGACGACGACCAGCTGCAAGGGAACACCCGGATCGGTGCGACCGGCATCGTCGATCGCTTCCACGCGATTGGGATCGATCGTGATGACCACGCGCGCCGTCGTGCAGTTCGTCGGGTTTCCCCGCTCGCAGATCTGATACGCGTAGCTGTCTTCGCCCCAGAACCCGGGGTTCGGCGTGTAGGTGATGGTGCCGTCGTCATTGACGACGATCGAACCATTGGTGGGCGGCATTTGCTCACTGACCTGGACCACTGCCGGATCTGCCGCCTTGCCGTCCAGCAGGTCATTCTGCAGAACAGGAGTAGTCACCGGCGTGTTCTGCGGCGTGCGGTCGCGATCATCTTCTGCGTCGATCTCCCAGGCCAGGACCGGGATATCGAGGCTCGGAGCACACGCGGGGTTATCCGTCCCGGTGCCGCAAAGGCCCGGCGCTGCCGTGGCGATGAGCGCAACGTTGCGGACGTTGCCTGCAACCACATCGGCCTGGCTGACCCGGTACGTGCCTTCCAGAACGCAGCGTGCGGCCGGCGCAAGGGTGAGGCAGGTGATGCTTGCCGGCGTGATCTTGCTGTCGGTCACAACAACATCTTTCAGCGTCGTATTACCCACATTGCTGGCAGTGACGGTGTAGGTGAGGGTGTCATTGAGCGTCACCGAGCCCGACCCGTCTTCATCGGCGTTGCGGGAGAGCTGCTTGGTCGATTCGAGCGCCGGCACTTGCGCCACCGGCGTGCGCACCGTGTCTTCCGGACTCTTCACCGGGACCGAACCGGGGTTGCCCGGCGTTGACGGCGGCGTCCCTTCAGCATGGGCGGTATTGACCACTTCGCCCGCGTCCAGATCAGCCTGGTCAAGCGTGTAGGTTCCCGTGCAAACCGTGCTTGCGCCCGGCGGCAGCGTGTTGACCGGACAGCTCGGTGCAGTGGCCAGCTTGCTGTCCACGACCGTGAGCGCGCTCAACGTCACGTTGCCCGTATTGGTGACCAGGAAGCTGTAGGCGATCGTGCTGCCCACTGCGTTGCCACTGGCGGGGCCGGCCGTCTTATCGATGCTCAACGACGGCGCCGCCGGCAGGTCCACGGTCTCCTCGTCTTCCGTGCTGGGCACACGCGGCGGGTTGGGGTTGCCCGGGGTCGCCGGCGGCACGCCTTCGGCGTGCGCGCGGTTCACCACGCGGCCCGCGTCAAGATCGCCCTGGGTCAGGGTGTAGGTGCCCGTGCACGTAGTCACCGCGCCCGGGGCCAGCGTGGTCACCGGGCAAACCGGCGCAGCGGCCAACTTCGCATCCACAACGCGGATGTCACCGAGGGTAACGTTGCCCGTGTTGGTCACCACAAAGGTGTAGGCGATGGTGCTGCCCGCCGTACCACCCGAAGGGGTACCGCCCGTCTTCACGATCGAGAGCGACGGCGCGGACGGCAGATTCGTGATCACCTCGTCCTCGGGACTCGGAACCCGCGGAGGGGTCGGGTTACCCGGGGTTGCTGGCGGGGTACCTTCGGCATGCGCCGAATTGAGCACCTGCCCTGCATCGAGATCGGCCTGCGTCAGGGTGTACGTGCCGGTGCAGACCACCGTGGCGCCAGGGGCGAGCGTGGTCACCGGGCAGGCCGGCGGCGTGCTCAGCTTGGCGTCGATCACCGCGACCTCGGTCAAGGTCACATTGCCGATGTTGGTCACCCGGAAGCTGTAGGCGATCGTGCTTCCGACGGTGGCGCCGGTCGGCGAGCCGGCCGTTTTCACGATCGACAGCGACGGGTCCGACGGCAGGTCGGTTGTTTCCTCATCTTCCGGGCTGGGCACACGCGGGGGGGTGGGGTTGCCCGGGGTCGCCGGCGGCGTGCCTTCTGCCCGCGCAGCGTTGACCACCCGGCCTGCGTCCACGTCGGCCTGGGTCAGCGTATAGATGCCCGAACAGGTCGTGGCTGCGCCCGGTACCAACGTCGTCAACGGGCACGTGGGGGCGGCGGCGAGTTTGTCATCCACCACCACGATGTCGTTCAACGTCACATTGCCGGTGTTGGTCACCAGGAACGAATACCGGATGGTGCTGCCCACGGCCGTCCCGCTCGGCTGGCCTGCGGTCTTGACGATGCTCATCGCCGGGGACGCAGGCAGATCAACGGTTTCCTCGTCCTCCGGGCTCGGCACGCGCGGTGGCGTGGGATTACTGAACGTGGAAGGCGGGGTGCCTTCGGCTCGGGCCGTGTTCACCACCCTGCCCGCGTCCAGATCCGCCTGCACCAACGTGTAGGTGCCCGTGCAGGTAGTCGTCGCGCCGGGCGCAAGCGTGGTAACCGGGCAGACCGGTGCCGTTGCCAGCTTGGCATCGACCACCGCAATGTCGCGCAGTGTCACGTTGCCGGTGTTGGTGACCAGGAACGCGTAGGCGATGGTGCTGCCCACGGTGGTTCCACTGGGGAGGCCGGCGGACTTGACGATGGTGAGGGCCGGGGCCGACGGCAGGTCCGTGATCGCTTCGTCTTCCGGGCTGGGCACGCGGGGCGGGTTGGGGTTGCTTGGCGTTGCCGGCGGCACGCCTTCGGCACGCGCGCGGTTCACCACGCGGCCCCCATCCAGATCGGCCTGCACCAGGGTGTAGGTGCCCGTGCAGGTGGTCGCCGCTCCCGGTGCCAGCGTGGTCACCGGGCACACGGGCGCCACCGTCAGCTTGTCATCGACAACCGCAACGGCGTTCAACGTGACGTTGCCCGTATTGGTCACGACAAAGCTGTACGTCATCGTGCCACCAACGGTAGACGTACTCGGGACGCTGCCGGTCTTTACGATCGTCAACGCAGGCAGCGCCGGGTCCACTGGCGTGTCCAGGGTGGGGTTGCACGATGCGGTGCTGTTGCCAACGGGGCAAACCCCGTCGGTGCCCGGCGTGGTGATCGAGGCTGTATTCCGGACCACGCCGCTGTCCAGGTCCGCCTGGGTGACCGTGTAAACACCGGTCAGCACGCACGCGGCGGCAGGCGCCAGATCCGCGCAGGTAAGCGTGGCCGGCACGATGCGTGCATCGGCCACCACGACAGACGGCAGCACCATATTGCCCGTGTTCGTCGCTGTGACGACGTAGGTCAGCACATCACCCACGGCAACCGTGCCACTGGGCGCAGCACCGTTGACCAGGGTCAGGGCTTTGGTCGACGTCAGACCGGGCGTCAGCGTCAGCGGGGTGGTCTCCTCGCAATCATTGCCCGTCGCGGCACAATCCACCGGCGTATTGCCTCGCACCGCCACTTCGTTGCGGATCGCTGTCGCCGCGCCGGGAATCGTCGTGGCCACCAGTACCCGGAAGCGCAGCGTCGCCGATCCACCGGCCGTGATGTTGACCGCGTTGCTGTTCGAACACAGCGCCGCAGCGCAGGTGAAGTCGCTACCAGACGGCAGGAACGTCGTGTTCGCCGGCACGCCCTCAACCACATCCCCTGCAAAGAGCGTTGCGGCCTGCGAGCCTGCGATGTGGCTGATGCGGATCTCGTATTCCAGAACATCGCCTGGCGCGACGCTGGTCCCCGGCGTTTGGCCGTTGACCGTGCTCAGCACCTTGTTGACCTGAAGCTGCGGCGGCGCAATCAGCGGGAAGCTGCACGAAGCAAGGTCGCGACCGCGATCACTTCCGCTGGTCAGGGACGACGTGCCCACCAGCGTCATGGTGCCGGTGGCCAGATCCATCGCGTAATAAGCGCCCGTTGCATTGACCACGACGTAGAGCTTGCCGTCTGCGCCAAACGCTGCGCCGGCATAGAACGCACCGCTTGGTGCACCCGTGAACCGCTGCTGCAGCGTGGCCGTGCCCGCATTCACATCGACGCGATAGAGATCAGAGCCGGCCACCAGCCAACCCATGCCATCCTGATCGAAGGCGATGTCGCCGGACCCGGTGTCCGAAGGCGCCACGTCGTACGTCAGCGTGGTGGGTGCGCCGGCGGTGTATCCAAAGGCCCCGGCGGGATCCAATCGATACATGCGAGCGGTCCTGCCGGTGACGGGGGTCACCATGTAACCGACGCCGTCGCGGGTCATGCCCGCGCGTGGCAGATCCGCCGCGATCACCGCGCCGGTCTGGTACCAGCCGCCATTGTTCGCATCGTAAGCCCACACTTCGCCGCCCGAGCCATTGGTGCGGGTGTGGAACAGCAGGCGGTTACGCGCTGCATCGAGCATCAGCCCATTGAGGTTGCCAGGGAGGCTGATGGCCAGGTCGCCCACGGTTTCGTCCGTGCCCGAACCAGGAACAAAGCGTCGGAAGCCCGCCCCGTTCACAATGCCGAACATGCCGCCATCGGCCGGGCAGAAGTTCACCGCTGCAATCGCCGGCACCTCGACGGGACCGATGGTGGCCGAAGCGCGTCCCTCGTAGTCGTCGGCAACCTCGACGGTTTGCCCGTTGTGGGTCACCTCGGCGTTGTTGACGATCTGGGCGGTATCCGGTGCGGTGTCGCTGACCTTGACCTGGAAGCGCAGCGTTGCGCCCTGCCCCGACGTCAGCAACCCTCCGCCGGTCGCATTGGCGCCCGCGCCGACGCGGAACACCACGCGATTGCCGGCGGCGTCGAATTCCGCAACGTCGTCCCCCGCTCCATCGGTTTCAGGCGCGTTGTTCCCCGCAATGCCACGGCCATCGTCGGACACCACGCGCAGACTGCCTGGCACAAACGCCGTATGGGTCGGAATCGGGTCGCGAACGGTGGTTCGCGTCGCGCCGTCCTGGCCGCTGTTTTTGAATGAGACCGTGTACTCCAGAATGTCGCCACGCCGCAGGGGACCGGTCGGGTGGGTCACATTGCGTACCGTCTTGTCCAGGGAACTGACCAGATCGGGCACAAACAGGTCGGTGACAAACACCAACGCGTGCGGGAAATACGCATCGCCTGTGCTGGTGAACGTCAGGGTCGCGCCGGTTGCGCTATTGGCCAGCCGCGGACGGGACGAAGCCGCGTTGGCGGCATTGTTGGAGATGTCGACGAGCTTCAGATCAACGGCGAACTGATTGGCGTAGTCGGGCGACTTGTTCGTGAAGCGCTCGCCCAGCCGGGTGATGCCGCTGTTCCAGAAGTTGTTGGCAGGGCTCAGGGCATCACTGACCGCGCCAGGATTAAGCACATTGCCATTGCCGCTCAGCTGGAAAGCGTCGCCGGTAATGTCCCCGTCGCCCTCCCACACCAATGCACCCATGAAGGCATCAAAGGGCCCGCTCGACGGCGTCAGAAGACCCGATACGGACGCCGACTGCGCGTTGCCGCCGCTAACGTAGCCCGCATCGCCGTCGAACACCATCAAACGGCGGAACGGCTTGCTGCTGTCCTCGTAGAGCACAATCAGCGCCCAGCCGCCGTAGTTTCCCAGCCCGCCACCATTGCCTGCCACGGCGGTCAGGCCGCCGGCGTAATAGGTTCCGCTTCCCGAGGCGGCGACCAACGCGGTCACATCCGCGTAGGCGGTGTAGGGACGGTTTGCGTCCGTATCGCCTTGCGCATTGAACGTGTTCAAGTCGGCCGCACTGGCGGTCACCGAGCGATAGGCGCCGCCCGGCGTACGGAACTGAATCGTCCGACGGTCGACATCGGTGTTGCCTGCACGGGACCCCCAGTACAAACCCGCCGATCGGACGCGCGCCCCTGCTGGCAGGGCCAACGTGGCTGCCGACGAATTCGCCGGCACGCTTGCGGGAAGCCCGGCAGCATCCACGTTGATGAACTCCATCACGCGGTTGCCATTGCCACCCGTGCTGTTGCTCATCCGCTGGTTCGCGCAGTTGGCCGAGCCGGTTCCCGTGGTGGCGCAGGTCAACAGGGCGTTGCCCACCATGGCCACGTCGCCGCGGACGTTGAAACTATGACGTGGGGCAAGCTGAGCTTGTGCCGTTAGTGGCGCCAGGGCCATCAGCACCAACAACCACAGTCCTGAGCCGAAGCAACGACGGAAACGCCCCTGCGAAGAGCGTGCGAGCTGACGAGCCATATCCTTGGAACCCCTGTTGGTGCGGCGGCACAAGCCGTTTACGAAGATCACGCACGCGCACGGAAGCGCACCGCTGGTGTCAGCGGTCGGAGCTGTAGAAGAACGTTGCTGCGGCAGATTGCCGAGCGCCCCATTGCGAGGCGCGCACTATAAGCAGGGGCCCGGGATCACTCAATCACGGTTGTTTTCAACGCGTGAAATAAAACGAAATAAACCGTGAATTCCACTTACGGTGTCCAGGCATACCCTACCGACCGGATGGACCTGACCGGCAGAGGACGCTGGCACCCCTCCTCCACTTTCCGCCGCAACCGATGCACGACCATCTCAAGCCGGAACGGGTCGAATTCGGGAAGCTCGGCCACAATGCTCTGGCTCAGATCCTCCCGGGAAATGGCGGATCCCGGCTTGCGCATCAGCGCGGCGAGGAACAAAAGCTCCGCGTGGGAAAGCTGCACCTGCTTGCGCTCGGGAGAGGTAAGTCGCCAGCCATCCAGGGCGAGATCCCAGCCATAGGCATTGAGAACCGCAGGGATAGCTTGCTTGGGCGAGGTCGCGCCACGGCGACGCAGAACGCTTCGCAACGTCGCTGCCAGCACTTCAGTCTCGACAGGCTTGACGAGATAGGCATCGGCACCACCGTCGAGCCCTCGGATCTGGTCTGCGCTGCCGGACCGCCCCGTGAGCAGAACGACGGCGATGTCGGCGCTTCGCCGAAGGTGCGTCAATGCGCTGAAGCCGTCTTCGTCTGGCAAGCCAACGTCCAGAACGACTGCGTCTACCTCGGACCGCATCAGGTATCGATACATCTCCAGTGCGCTGCCGGCGCCCTGCACATCGAAACCCATCTCGGTCAGATCCGGCACCAGGATCTGCTCGCGCAACTCCAAGTCGTCTTCCACCACGAGGATTCGCTTGCGTTGTTCCGATGGGAGAGACTCCATCGATGCCTCCGTTTCATAGGGGGCAGTTCGCCCACCCCAATCCGCACATCGTCTCAACCGGCGTCCCCGCCAGCGACGCTATTCTGCCTACTCTATAGAACTATCCTGCTTCCTTGAATGGGTCAGCCGGGCGCTCGTCCTCGTGGAAATGGGGTCCAGGCGAACGCGCTCGAGTCCATGAAGGTTGGCCAGCTCGGCCCCACAGGTGATTCAGAGCGGGTGATGCTTCAGCCCACCCTGCGCCGACGCCTCCCCGCCTGAGGCGCCTCAGGTTCTTGAGTCCGTTGGTCAAGCTATCCAGCCTGGCAGCGTGCTCCATGGCCTATTTGGCAGGCGTCAGGTGTGTGCGGCAGAGCAGGCGCGCGCTATCTGGTCGCCTTGCGCCGCACTTCCAGAAGTAATGCGTCCTGCGCCTTTCCGGACAGCTTGCCGAACTCATCAATGAGCTCGGCAAGCTGGTCCGTTTCCGCAAACAGGTAGGCAACGGAAACGCCCAAGGCACGCGCAATCTTCTGCGCCGTCTCGATATCGCAACTGTGCACGGCCCGCTCGTACCGGTTGATGCGAACGCCCGCAATATCTTCTGGCAATCCCACAAGCACCCCCAACGCGCGTTGAGTCAGGCCCTGCTCGAGCCGGCACGCGCGAAGGCGGCGGGCAAATACAGAGCGGATGGACGTAGGTGTGCGGGTCATGCGAACAAGCATGACCCAGCGCTACGCTGAACGTAAATTACGTTCAGCGTACTCGGAACAGCAAGGCCAGATGCGTCACATAAGCCAGCGCATTGCCTCGTAATCCCCTGCCCCCCGGCACCTTTGCGACCGTGCCGCGCTCATCCCGTGCCAAACGGACAGCAGTGCCACCCCTGCTGCCGGTGCGCCATCTCGTCCAGATCCTGGTCTGCGCCCGCAGCGTCCAGCGCCTCCCCTGCCCCCGAATGACGCGCCACATACTCCCGCATCAACGCTTGCAGCACCTGTGTCGCCGGGCGACGCTCGCGTGCGGCCGCTTGCTGGAAGCTGGCGCGTAAGCCGGCGTCCATCGTTACCTGCATGAAGACACTCTCGTTCATGAGTTCCTCCTACTGCTGGATAGTGAAATAGGATGCAATCCGCACGGCAGTGCCGTGCTGTGCCCGCCTGCTGGCAGCACGTCCCGATCAGCCGGCGGTGCGCTGCAGCTTCCTGGGGATCTTCTTGGGCACCACCACCGGGCGCTCCACCACCGTAAGGGTGATGCAGCCGGGGCGGGTTTCAATTTTCAGGCGTGCGCCTACGTCGAAGCCGAGCTTGTCCAGCCAGCGGCCGCGAAGGCGCACGTAGGGAATGACCTCCTCGCTGCCGTATTCCTCGCGGGCGGGATAGTGCTGCGCGCCCACTTTGCAGGTGGGGGCCGGGCGAGCGTACGGCTTGCGCTTGGGCGGGACGAATTCGGGCCGGGTCACCCAGGACCTGTGCATGTTGGACCTCCTGTAGGGATCGCCCTCGCCGGGATGGCGAGGGTGTCGGGAGGCTAGAAGCCGATCGAAGCTCGGTGGGCGTATTTCCGCAAGGGTGTTGTATTAGCCACCCTCCCGACTCAGGACGTCCAACTTACACTCTTCAAGGAGCTTCTAGACTCCGATGCACACCATGCGCGTTGATGCGGAGGATAGGAAATTGCTTGTTTCTTTTGAACCGCGAAATTTGGTTCATTGCCTCTACGCCGACTGGAGAATGAGCATGCACACGCTCCGGCGCAAAGGCAGTCCAGAAGGCACCGTTGGTCCAACAAGCCCCCATGCCAATCCGCGATGAACCTGAAGAAAACCCCGCCGAAGTGGGGTTTAGCGCATCAGGCACCAATCAAACTCTCTGCCGGGATCCCAAGGTTCTTGTGCAGGTTGCGAATCATCTCTATGGACAGGCCGCGCTTTCCGTTGAGCACTTCATACACGCGGTTTGGCTTGCCAATCGATGCTGCAAGATCTTTCGGCTCAAGCCCGGCTTGCTCCATCCTGAACTTGATGGCCTGGATCGGATCCGGCGCGTCTATAGGGAACTGCTTGGCTTCATACGCCTGGATGAGCGTGGCCATCACGTCCAGGTATTCCCCTTCCGGGCTATCAGGCGCGGGGTCAGCCTCCACAAGCTTGGAGATCGACTTCAGTGCAGCCTTGTAATCAGCAGGGGTGCGAATGGGGGAGATGTTCATCTCAGTCAACCTCTATGGTTGCGGCATCTATCTGATCGTATTCGGCGTGCGTGCCGATAAACTTCACGTAGACAATGCCTATTTGGTAAGCGACCGCCACGATCAGGCGGTGGTCGTTGCCCTTGATGTTGAACACCACTCGGTTATTGGCAACGAAGCTTGCATTCCGGTAGGCGTTCTTGATGTCCTGCGGCGACTTCCACGTGGCCGCCTTCGCCTCGTCATGCCACGCCTTCAAGGGCTGCTCGGCCGGCGGGTTCGCCTCCCAATAGTCCCTGAGCGTGGCAACGGCGATGACCCTCATGTCGCAATAATAGTCCCATTTTGGGACTTGTCAAGACGATCGACCACTGCGCAAGGCGGGTTATGCCGCCAGCTCAGCCAAGAGGCGGCAGGACGGTTGGTGCGAAGCAGGCCGGATCTCAGGCCCATCCGCCAACACCCCCCGCCCACATGTTAATCTTTCTCATTCGCACCTACCCCTCCCCGCCCCCGATGACCCGCCCGTCGCTTCGCCCCTCTGCCCTGGGCCTGTCCCTGACCCTCGCCTGCCTTTCGGCCCACGCCGCTCCCCCCTCCTCCCCCGATGTGCAGCAGCTCGACGCAGTGCAGGTGCTCGGACGCGCCCAAACCCTCTACCGGGTGGACGACGCCACGGTGGGCACGCGGACGGACACGCCGCTGGCGCTGGTGCCGCAGTCCATCCAGGTGGTACCGCGTGAGCTGATTGAAGACCAGGCGGCCCGCCAGATCACCGATTTGTACCGCAGCATCAGCGGCATCAGCTTCTTCAGCTATGCCGGCGTCACCCTGCGCGGCTTCCGCCAGGAAAACGTGCTGTATGACGGCTTGCGCGGCGACCCCTATGCCGGCTTTTCGGTGCCGCAGCTGTTCAACATCGAGCGCGTGGAAGTCCTGAAGGGACCGGCCGGCGCTCTGTACGGCGGCGGTGATGCCGGGGGCGTCATCAACTACGTGACGCGCAAGCCCAAGGCCACGTCCGAGCGCCGTATCGAACTGCAGGCCGGCAACAACGATTTCCGGGCGGCGTCGATCGAGGCCACCGGGCCGCTGAACACCGCGGGCAGCGTGCGTTACCGCGCCGGGCTGTATGGCGACACCGAACAGGGCGTGCGCTGGAACGCGGACAGCGAAAGCGTGATTGGCGATGCATCGCTGGCCTTCGACGTGGGCGACACCGGCGAGTTGACCCTGCAGTTCACCGACATCACCCAGAACCTGGGCGGCAACCGCCTGCGTGGCGTGCCGGTGGACGACAACGGCAGTTTTCTCACCGACCGTCGCTGGAACCACAACGAAGCCACCGACTTTCTCGACATGCGGGCCAAGGTTGCGCTGGCGCAGTACCGCTTCTCGCCGAGCACCAACCTGGACGTGGATGTGGGTGCACGCTGGTTCGAGAACAACGAACACCAGATCTACCACGAGCCGATGGGGCTGATCGACCGCAACCGCGACGGCGTGCCCGAGTGGATGACCCGCCAGCTGCGCAACCAGATCCGTGACAACGATGCATTCACCGCCAACGGCAACGCGGTGTGGCGCGTCAGCACCGGCAGCATCGAGCACAAGGTGCTGTTCGGCGCCGATGTGTTCCAGCAGGATGCCGACTTCACCGCGCAGACCGCCAACAGCGCGGACCTGGCGCGGGGTGCCGGCCCGGTGCCGGGCATCGACCTGTTCAACCCGGTGTACGGTGCAACTTCGTGGCGCGACTACAACCTGGCCGCCCTGCCTTGGCGCAGCACGAGCACGCGCAGCAAGCGCTATGGCGGCTACCTGCAGGACGAACTGACCCTGACCCCGCGCTGGCATGTGCTGGCCGGACTGCGCTGGGATGGCTTCAAGGACGATGACCGCATTGCCGGCACCCGCGTGGACGGCAACGACATCAGCTGGCGGCTGGGCAGCACGTATACCGTGCGGGAAGGCGTCAATGTCTACGCCAACATCGCCAGCGGCTTCATGCCCCAGAGCGCGGCCAACCAGAGCGCCGAGGCAGGCGGCCCGTTCGATGCCGAGCGCAGCAAACAATGGGAAGTCGGGTTGAAATCCCTGCTGGCCGAGCGCGTCACCCTGAACCTGGCCGCGTACCGGATCGACCGCAGCAATATCGTGCAGGCCACCGGCGAGATCGTGGACGGCGTCAACCAACTGGCCGCCCTGGGCCTGGTGCGCAGTACGGGCATGGAGCTGGATCTGCTGGCCGATGTCACCGACCGCTGGGTGCTCAACCTGACCTATGCCTACAACGATGCACGGGTGAAGGATGCCGGCAGCAACGGCATCACCAATGCCTCCGGCGACCGCTTCGCCAATGCGCCGCAGAACAAGCTCGGCCTGTGGACGCGCTACGACCTGCCGGCAATCAATTCGGCCATCGGCTTCGGCGCCGATTACGTGGATGAGCGCGTCAGCCTGGATGGCCAACGTGTCAAGCCATACACCGTGTTCGACATGAGCTGGAAAACGCAGTGGCAGCAGTGGCAGTTCCAGGCCAACGTCAAGAACCTGTTCGACAAGGTCTATGCGGCCAGTGGCTTCACCGAGCGCACCGGCCACTTCCCGGGTGAGCCACGCCGCGTGTACGTGCAAGCGGCGTACGCCTTCTGAGCTCGCCCATGCGCCAGCCTACGCCAGCGCATCCTGACCGCCCTGCACGCAGCGGGAGTGGGCGCCGGCTGTGGTTCGACCTGCACAGTTGGCTCGGCCTGAAGCTCTGCCTGTTCATGGGCTTTGTCTGCCTCACCGGCACGCTGGCGGTGTTCTCGCAGGAGATCGACTGGCTGCTGCACGCCCCCATGCGCGTGGCCGATGGGGGTGAGCACGCCGGCTGGGGGCCGGTCATCCATGCCGCGCAGGCGGCACATCCGGACTGGGAGCTGGAAGGCATCTCCGCCGGCCACACGCGCCTGTTCGCGGCGCGCGCGCAGATGCGCCTGCCCGATGGCAAGCGACGCTTTGTCTGGATCAACCCCTACACCGCGCAGGTGACCGGCGACACGGGCTGGTTCAATACGCAACGGCTGCTGCGCAACACCCACCGTCACCTGATGCTGCCGGTGGCCTGGGGCGTGCCACTGGTGGCGGCGCTGTCCATCCCGTTACTGCTGTCGCTGTTGAGCAGTCTGTACATCTACAAGAAGTGGTGGCGCGGTTTCTTCAAACGGCCCGATCCCTCACGACCGCGCCGCCTGTGGGGCGATGTCCATCGCCTGGCCGGGGTGTGGTCACTCTGGTTTCTGCTGCTGATCGGGTTGACCGGGGCGTGGTACCTGATCGAATCCCTTGGCGGCGATGCACCGGCCGCGCCGACCATGCGACTGGCCAAGGGCGATGACCGCGCTGCCGCCGTAGATCCGGCGGCCGTGGACGCTGCGGTGCAGACCGTCCGCCAGCAATGGCCCCGCCTTCACATCCTCGGCGCCATTCCCGCACGCGATGGCGGGAGCATCCTGTTCCTGGGGGAGGCCGAGGCCTGGCTGGTGCGGGAGCGGGCGAACAACATCGCCGTGGACCTGCATACCGGGCACGTGATCGGCATGCATGACGGCCGTGCGCTGGGGGTCCATCAGCGCATCGCCGAAATGGCCGATCCCCTGCACTTCGGCAGCTTCGGCGGTTGGCCCATCCGACTGCTCTGGTTGCTGGCCGGCACGCTGTTGACGGGCCTGTGCGTCACCGGCGTGTATCTCTACGGACTTCGCACAGTGGATTCGCTGCGATCAGCAGCCAAAAGGCGGCAGACATGAGTCATGAAAAGCTACCCGGCCCCTGGCGCACGGCGTGGCACGGCATGGGTCGCTGGCGCTGGCTGTGGCTGGCCCTGCTGCTGGTGTGGGCGTCGCTGGTGCCGCTTGAGGCCATGAAGTAGCGGTGCTCACACAGCGCCATTGCTCGACAGGATAAGCACGCGCATCGGCCGGCCCTCGGTCCACGTCGGTTGCCGGTGCGCTGACCCGCTGGCATAGGCCCTGCCACGGCCGTCAACCGAACGGGGCGGCAACGCATCGAATCAATCCCATCACGGCTAGCCAGAAATCCGACACGTTCGGCAGCAAGAACTGGCCAGGGAAGAATGACCTCAGGGTTGGTCCCTGGTCGCCTGGAGAATGACGGTGAACTCGCCTGGCTCCTTGAAGTCTGCCGCTACAAAACGCAGACGTAAGGACCGCAGCCGCCATTCGCGCAGTGGTGCGAAACACCACTGGCAAGCAACGAGCACCTTGCCGACGTGTCGCCGATGACCATTCCGGCCGACGCGCCGCGCGACATTCTGCGTCACCCCCCTGACCTGATGCGTCAATACCATGACCCGCAGCGTCACCCATACGTCGCGCGCGCCGCAATGGCTGCTGTAAAACCGACGCCCGTCCTGAACATCTGACAGCGCAGATGCAAGGCACTGAATCCAAACGCCCACTGCGTTCGTACAACGGTGGCTGTTGAGCGAAACACGGAATGAACCCCCGTGGGTGCCCTTGACCATCCCCCCTTCCTGCGACCGAGCTCCGATGTGCCCTCCAGTTACCCCAGAAGACGAACGACGGGCAGCCCTCAGCGCGATGCAGGTCGCTGACGTAGACACAGTACCGTCGCTGGACCGAATCACGCGCCTTGCGAGCTATGCCTTCAACGTACCTGTCGCGTTCGTCTCCATCCTGGGGGATGTGAAGCAGCGCTTCGTCTCGCAGATTGGATTGCCGGTGCAGGAAACAAGCATCCGCGCCTCCATCTGCGCGCACGCGATGACGGCCAATGGCGTGCTTGTGGTCTCCGATCTGATGGCCGATCCGCGCTTCCAGAACAATCCGCTGGTCACCGACGCGCCGCATCTTCGCTTCTATGCAGGCGCCCCCTTGATCGCAAAGAACGGGGTGGTCATTGGCGCGCTCTGCATCATGGACAGGGAGCCCCGCGACTTCCCGCACATCGACCAGGAGCAATTGTCGGCGCTGGCGCACCTTGTGATGGCACAGCTGGAGCTGCGCAACATGTCCGGCCGCCTGGATCCTGTCAGCGGCCTGCCCAGCCGCCACCAGCTCCATGCCGACTATCCCGGGATCCTCGCGCGCACGCCATCCGGAACACGCTACGCAGTGGCGGTAGATGTCCTCGACCTTCCGCGTGCGACGGAGGTAGGGCAAGTACTCGGGCTGCAGCCCATGGAGGTCCTGATCCGGCGCGCCGGCGTACGGCTGCGCGCGGCCCTGGAGGGGATTGCCACGATCTACCACGTGGGCGTCACCCAGTTCGCGTTTGTGGTCAACGTGCCCTCAGCCCAGCACCTCGAATACCTGATTCTGGAGCTGAGGGACAAGATGCTGCGCCCGCTCATGGCGGCTGCAGTTCCCATGTCACCGAGCTTCCACGCCGGCATCTGCGCTGTTGTCGATGACGATCAAAGCAGCCACGACCTCCTGCGCAAGCTGCTTGTCAGCGTCCACGGCGCGTTCGATGCCCGCCAGTCATTTCTCTGGTACTCCGAAGGTCGCGACGCGCAGATTCACCGTGGCTACCAGCTTGCGTCGGACGCGAAGCAGGGACTTCTCGATGGCGACTTTCATCTCGAGTACCAGCCGCGGTTCGGCGCCCAGGGGCTCAAGCCGGTCTCGGTGGAAGTGCTGATTCGTTGGACCCACCCTACTCTCGGCGCCATCAGCCCCCGCGAGTTCATACCGATATTCGAGCGAACGGCATTGATGGACCTGGTGACGGACTGGGTGCTGGACAGTGCGCTGGATCAGCTTCAGGCATGGCTGGCGCAACGGCGGCAGATTCCCCTGTCCATCAATATCTCCAGCGGCTTTCTCTCCAGCGTTGGCGCGTGGGACACCATCGCCGAGAAGCTCTCCAGCAGGGCCATCCCGTTCTCGATGATCGAGTTCGAGATCACCGAGGGTGAGTGGCTCATCCCGAACTCCACTGCGGTTGGACAGATTGCCGCCATGGCAGGTGCTGGGGTCAGAATATCCATAGATGACTTCGGCAGTGGCTACAGCAACTTCAGCTACCTGTCCGACCTTCCGGTCCACACGATCAAGCTCGACAAATCGCTGATCGATTACGTTGCCACGGATCCGCGTTCGAGAGCCAAGGTCTCCGCCATCCACCACTTGGCCCATGAACTGGGCTACCTCACGGTTGCCGAAGGTGTCGAACGCCAGGAGCAGCTCGATGTCCTGAAGGGCCTGGGCTTTGATCAGATTCAGGGCTACCTGCTAGCCGCGCCTGCGCCCGCCCTGAAGGTAGCGGAGCTGTTCGAGCCCGTCGCCGAGCACGTCAGTCCGGCGGGCCACGCTCAGACGCAGAGCGAAAAGGTGACCCCCATCCAGCCGCACCGTTTGATCGCAAGTGAGTTCGCACCACGCCAGCAGCGCGTTGCACGTCGCACCTACACGTAACACCCTCCAGGCAATGCGTTGACATGCAGCACTGCAGAAACGAACACCCACCTCCCTGACTCGTACGTTCGCCTTAGGACTCCACCATGCAATTCGTAAGGAATCTGCGCATTGGCCAGCGCATGGCACTCGGCTTCGCTGCTGTCATTGGCCTGATGGTCATCATCGCCGTCATCGGAATCCATAGGGTCAACCTTATCGAACGGGACCTCCATTCGATCAACGAGGTCAACAGCGTCAAGCAGCGCATGGCCATCAATCTCAGGGGCAGCGTGCATGACCGCGCCATCGCCCTGCGTGACGTGGTGCTGTCCGATGACAGCCAGGGTAGGACGGAATCCATTCAGGGCATCGACGCGTTGGCGCGTGACTACGCAGCCTCTGCAGCACCCATGTCGGCGATGCTGGCCTCAAGCACAGATGCCAAAGAGACCGCGCTGTTGAAGCGGATCGAGACCAATGAAGCCAACGCGCTGCCGTTGCTCTCGCGTGTCATCGCGCTGCGCGATGCGGGCGATTTCGAAGCGGCAAAGTCGCTGATGCTCAGCCAGGCCAAGCCGGCATTCGTCGCGTGGCTGTCATCGATCAACGCATTCATCGACCTGCAGGAATCAAAGACCGCCGCCACGTCCTCGCAGCTGACGGCAACGACGCGTGGTTTTGCGATGCTCATGATCGGCGCGACGCTTCTGGCATTGGTGCTGGGCAGCCTTATTGCCGTCGCGTTGACGCGCAGCGTGGTCCGCCCGATGGGCATGGCCCTACGGGCCGCAAAGGATGTCAGCGAAGGCAGGTTGGATACCCCGCTGGTCTCCGATCGACGCGACGAAGCAGGCCAACTGCTGCTCGCCATGGAGAAGATGCGCCAGCGCGTCAGAAGCGTGATCTCTGACCTGGGGGAGATGACCCATCGGCACGCGCTTGGCGAGATCAGCCACCGGATGAATCCCGAGGCTTATCCGGGCGAGTTTGGTGTCATGGTCAGCGACACCAATGCCATCGTTGCCGCGCATATTTCCATCAAGATGCAGCTGGTGCGTTTGATTGGCCGCTACGCTGTGGGCGACCTCTCCGGCGACATGGAGCGACTTCCCGGCGAGAAGGCGATCATTACCGAGACCATGGACCAGGTGAAGGCCAACCTGTCCTCCATCAGTCGTGACATACGTGAGCTCACGCAGGCGGCGTCCGAGGGAGACTTCTCGGCACGTGGCACGCCCAGCGACTATCAGTATGACTTCAGGACCATGGTGGAGAACCTCAACGGCCTTATGGGCATTGCCGAGCAGAATCTCGCCGACCTCTCCGCATTCCTCAACACGGTGGCCTCCGGGAACCTGGGCGCGCGCATGGAGGGAGACTTCAGGGGCGTGTTCGCCACCATGGGCGCGGATGCAAACAAGACCGCGACCAATCTGGCCGATATCGTCCGCCGCATCCACAGCGCATCGGAGGCCATCACTGGCGCAGCGACCGAACTGTCCAACGGTAATCGGGACCTGTCACAGCGAACCGAGCAGCAAGCCGCAAGCCTGGAGGAAACCGCCGCGTCGATGGAGGAGCTGACCTCCACGGTCAAACAGAACGCATCCTCTGCCGACGAGGCCCATCGCCTGGCGATCGAGGCCGCGGCGGTCGCCGGCCGTGGTGGTCGGATCGTGGGTGAGGTCGTGAGCACGATGGCCGGCATCGAATCCTCTTCCCGGCGGATCGCGGAGATCACCTCGGTCATCGACAGCATCGCCTTCCAGACCAACATTCTTGCCCTGAACGCAGCCGTGGAGGCCGCACGTGCGGGCGATCAGGGCCGGGGCTTCGCGGTGGTGGCATCGGAAGTGCGCAGCCTGGCGCAACGGGCGGCCAGTTCGGCCAAAGAGATCAAGGACCTCATCGATGATGCCGGCGCAAGGATCGCCGAGGGCTCCACCCTTGTCACCACGGCAGGTTCCACAATGGACGAAGTGGTTTCAAGCGTTCAACGGGTCACGAGCATCATGCAGGAGATTTCGTCCGCGTCGCGGGAGCAATCGTCCAGCATCGAACAGGTCAACGGGACCATCGGCCGTATGGATGAGACCACGCAGCAGAATGCGGCTCTGGTGGAAGAAGCCGCCGCAGCGGCCACAGAGCTGGAGACTCAGGCGTCTGGGCTTCGCGAGGCGGTGTCGGTGTTCAAGATCGATAGGGCGATAGCGCCTCGAGCTACGGCACCTTACCTGCGTGCTGTCGCTGCCCAGTAGCGTGAAGAGCGAACACCTCGCCTACTGACCATGGCGACCTGCCATCGTTCACTATCAAGGGCCGCTCCGGAGCGGCCCTTGATGCTGTATTGGTCAAGGCGGTTCCCGGCTGGCAGCGCCTCGTGAACCTCGGCGCGACTACAGGTTCAGCACCTTCTGCAGCTTCCGGGCGATCCACCCCCTGAAGACCAGCGGGGCATCCAGCGCGCAGACACAGATGCAGGCGACACCCGGGGTCGTCACGGGCTGGTGCTCCACATCTTCGCCCAGGTCTGCCGCATCCCCGGGTGCGAAATGCCCAAGCGCGTCATCGTAGGCCCCTTGGAGAATCTGCGTCAGCTCACTGTTTCCGTGGCTGTGCATGGGCAGGGATTTGCCGGGGGCTATCTTCATCATGATGAGAGAAGGAAGGCCGGGTGCCCTGATGCAGTGCACGCCAGGTGCCATCCAGTTCCATTTCAGTGACCGGTAGGACGATCCAAAATGGGGCTGAAGCGCTGCAGGCAGACGGTCCACGTCATCGCGTGCGGGCCTCTCCCCCATGGGGGAGAGGCCTTGCTCGCCTCTCGAAGCGGGAATGCGGTCGAGCTTGTCCACCATCGCCTGGCGCAAGGCGGCTTGCGTGTCTTTCCCGGGCACGGGGCACGCCTGCTGATCCAGGAGCAGGCCACCGATCCTTTCAGCCAACCGCAACTGCTGACGGCAGTGGCCGCACGACTCCATATGGGCCGACGCAACAACGGACATCTCAGGGCCCAGTGAACCCGCCGCAAAACCCAGGACGGTGGCCGGATCCAGATGGTGACGGGGACTCATCGCTGCTCTCCCATTGATGACTGAAGCTGAAGAAAGGCACGGCGTATGTGCGACTTGACGGTGCCTAACGGCATGCCGAGTTCTTTGGCAATCTCAGTGTGGGTTTTTGCTTCGAAGTAGGACATGCGAATCAACCGCGCTTGTGCGGCAGACAGTTCGCCCAGGCACTGCCTGAGCCGCACCTGTTCAGCGTGCAGCTCCGCCAGAGAATCCTGTTGAACGTCGTGCTCCGCGGCCTGGTCCACGACATCCTGGGCATGCACCCATATGTGTTCACGCCGGACCCGATCAATGTGCAGGTTCCGGGCGACGCGATAGAGCCAGGTGCCCAACCCGCTTCTAGCAGGATCGTAACGCTCGGCGCCATTCCACAGCTTGAGCATCGCTTCCTGGGCCAGGTCTTCTGCGACGACCGGGGGGGCCCCCAACCCACTCAGGTATCGGCAAAGGCGCGGCATGAAATAGTCGTAGATCCTCATGAAGCAATCGCGATCCTGGCGTCTGGCCACGCCATCCATTTCGGCGACCCATTGCTTCAGCTCGTGGCTTTGTGAGGGAGGAACGGAGATCATTCGAGCAACCTGAAAAGGGCGATGTCCGTGGCGCGAGGGGCGCTGCCTGGATGGCAGTCAACGGCCGAAGGAGCAGCGCATTCGAATTCAACCCCTTTATACGATCAGGACGCCTTTCTGGATGCAGCTGAATGGGACGGAATGACGGTCAGAGCTGTCGTCTTGTTCACATCCATGAACTGCACCCCACCTCCCCCAATGGCAACCTGACTGCGCAATCAGTGTAATCCGTTGATCCATGGCTGGTGGCCTGGTGCCCGAGCGTTCGGCCGTCGACCAGCGGCCAGTCGCCGCGACCTCTGAGCGCGCACATTCGGTGCTGTCGCGCCCCACCGCGGACAACCAGTATCCGTTCGAGCAACTTACCGTGAGAGAGTCATCCGTCGATCAACCCCTGCCCCACAGCCACCTTGATCAATACCAACCAAGGTATAGCGTCATCACTCCCCACGTGTCGATCAAGCCGTGCGCCAACACGAGCGACCAGAGGTTGCGTCCAGATCGGAGGTAGGCAAACCCAAAGAGTGCACCGACCAGACCGGTCACGACGATCCCCGACAGCCCTTGATTTGCATGCATGAGACCGAAGACCAGTCCGCCAGTCAACGACGCGAAATATATGCGGCCGGGCAGCAAAGCGAAGAGCACGTGAAGCTGGTGCATGAGGAACGCGCGAAAGACAAGCTCCTCGCCGACTGCTGCACTAAGCCACGCGCCAGCAACAAGCGTCATTGCAGCAGGCAAATTGCCAAGCAAGGGCCCGTAGCCGCTGTAGTCGGCCTTCGTGTCCGTCAGCTGATCCACGAGAGGTTGAATGAGCGGGTCGACAAGGCCAACAACAATCCCGACCAGCAAGGCCATCCACACCAGCGTTTGGCCGAAAGATCGCAGGTGTAGCCCGCAAGAGGATGATGAGCGCGTCTCCATCCAAACCAACGTCACGCCTAGCAGACCGACCAGGGGCATGCGCCACGGGAATGGAAGCCACGGGAAATATGACAATGCAAGCACACATGCCACCAGGAGCAGCCTGATGGGCATCGCTATGCGGATGTGCGGGCTTGAGGGCACTGTCGAATCAGAGGTGTTCTGCATAGGGATTCTTCGTGTCTAAGGTCGGTCGTCACCTGGGGAGCCGTCTCAGTCCCGTGGAGCGACTAACGCCACAAGGCGTGGAAGTGGTGGACAGGGCCCTGCCCCTGGCCTACGTCGAGCTCCTGAGCTGAGCTTATAGCACCGCTTAGATAGGCCTTCGCCTCCCCGACTGCATCAGCTACAGGCATTTTGGGAATCAACGCGGCAAGTGCCGCAGATAGCGTACAGCCGGTTCCATGCGTGTTTCGCGTGGCGATCCTCGGGGCGTTGAAGGTCCACCTCCCTCCATTTCCGGCCAGCAGGTCAGTGCTCTCATCACCCTTCAGGTGTCCACCCTTCAACAGCACCCACTCGCTCCCAAGCTTCACCATTGCATCCAGGGTGTGATGCATCTGCTCAATGCTGGCGGCCTCGGGCACACCAAGCAAGTCGCTGGCCTCGGGCAAGTTGGGAGTGACGATCGTGCATAGCGGAAGCAGCTCATCCCTCAGCACCGCAACCGCGTCTTCCTCCAAGAGGCGGTCACCACTTTTGGCCACCATCACTGGATCCAGGACAATAGGGCACGTGGCACGCTCACGGAGCGTCTTCGCAATAGCTCGGGCAACGCCCGCGTTGGCAACCATGCCAATTTTGATTGCATCCACGCGCACGTCATCGAAGACAGCCTCAAGCTGCGCCCGCACGAAATCGGGGTCAAGTGCTACAAATCGCCGGACACCTTGGGTGTTTTGGGCGACAACGGCAGCAATGACGGTCATGCCATACGCACCCAGCGCTGAGAACGCTTTAAGGTCTGCTTGAATGCCGGCGCCGCCGGTGGGGTCTGTTCCTGCAATGCTCAAAACGTTGGGGATCACGTGTTTCTCCAAAAACCCGGTCAACCGCAGAGCCCGAGAGCTTAGCGCTCGGCCTGCGCAGGGTGAACTGCCTATTCGTTCACTTCGACGCGGGGAGCGAATCACGGTCACTTTTCAGTGCCGATCGCAGGAACCGGATGACAGCCGCACCCCCCTCGCGATCTGCGCGCGCATAGCCCGTGGGGGTGCCGCCCACTTGCAGGTAAGGACCCAGGTCGTGTCGATAGGAGGTTGGCTGCCAGAACGGGGAGATCAAGTGCCCGGCATCACTGAAATAGACGATCTCGTCCGACTTATCACGATGATGCTTCGCCAAATAGCGACTCGCCACCGCCGCCATCTCACCAGAGAAACCAAGCCGATCGTCTCCAGCCGCCACGAGCATGAGCGGGCCGTTGATATTCTCGATCGGCAACATGGCAGATTTCAACGCCGACTGCGCCGTAGCGTCTTCCTCATCAAGCCATCGCGAATCCTCCCTATACGGCAGGAAGGGCAGATCGTTCCCCTTCAACGTCAGACCGGGCTCATCGACCGCACGGAAGTCAGCCGGTGCGATATCGCGCCGTATGCCGCGGAAGGGCGCGGGACTTCCCACTATCGAGACCACGGCGCGCAGGCGCTGATCATGCGACGCGGCCGCCATGGCAATCGTGCCGCCCCAGGACCCTCCCAACACACCTATTCCAGACGCGTCGACGTAGCTTTGCTCTTCCAGCCAATCCACAGCCACCGACACAGGATCAATCGGAACCCGCACGAGGTCCTTAGGCAAGCCAGGCATGCGGTAGTAGGCCACTGACATGGCCAAGAACCCATGAGAGGCAAGCCAGGCGGCATACATGTTTGCGCTCTCAATGCCACCCTCGGAGCCACCGAGCGTAATGACGACGGGATGACGGCGGCCGTCTGTCAGCACTCCCCTGGGTGCATAGATGTTGGCGACCAGGCCAGGAGACTCCACAGTGAACGCGGAGACGTCTTCGCCGTCGATCCAGCGGCGGAGTTCGACGGTTTCCGCGACGTTTCCTTCAATAACCATTTCGAGCGTGAAAATCGCAGGCTCGAATCGCAGGTCTCCATCCCTCCTTTTGATGGGGAAAGGCGAAGGTCTTCCTGGACCGTCCGGCTTCATCGACCAGAACAGCCCGGTCTGATCGACTCCCGTATAGCTACCCGCCTCGGCGGCCGTCGTCGAGGGGTCAACCCTGCCTTCCAGATCCGCTCGATAAACCGCGTTGGAGCGCCAGCGGGTGCCCTTTGAGTCACGCATGGCCAGCCTGAGCTCAACGACATCCGTGGGCCGCACGCCTGAGACAGACACCCCCAGTGGCGCGTCAGCTCGACTGTCTGCCGAGATGATGTTAAGCGTCGCGGCGTAACTATTGGCGTAAGCCAAAAGAAGCGATAGGAGGGCGAATCGACGCATCGAGGTGGCGCTCTGAGGGAGACCTCAAAGCGTGCGGGCAGGACGCATCCCTGAGACGGACTTTGGCGTGAGCCGTGCTCCACGTGGCACCAATCGTGCAGACATCTACGGCAATCGCGGCAAACTGGCTTCGAGCTGTGTTCGGAACTGTCGACTGACCCGAAGGATCGTGCCGTCAGTGAGTTCCAAGAGAGCGTCCTGGTTTCGCGCGGAACGAAGTGCTGCGATGCGCCTTACATTCACCAATGAGGATCGGTGGATACGGAGAAACCCACTTGGTTCCAACGCCTCCGCAAGACTTGCCATGCTATCGCGGCGCAAATACGTATCCTTTCCCACATGGATGCACACGTAATGGCCAGCTACGTCGACATAGTCAATGTCTGCCGGCAACAGATAGACCGTCCGATCGCCCGATTGAACCGCTAGACGCACGGTGCGCTCGACCTTTCCATCGAGGCGCTCCCGGACACGGCGCATGGCCAACTGCAGGCGATCTGGGTCCACCGGCTTTAACAGGTAATCCAACGCCCCGGTCTCGAAGGCGCGAACGGCGTGTGCACTGTATGCGGTGATGAAGACGATGTGCGGCACCAGTTCCTCAAGATGCTGCACGAGATCCAAGCCGCTGCCATCCGGCAGCCCGATATCGAGAAGAATGAGATCGACATCTCCAAAGTTCGCGCGCTCAAGCGCAGCTTCCAACGTTGATGCCTCCCCTACGATCGTGACGTCAGGTTCGCTCGCCAGCAACCGAATGAGTCGCGCTCGCGCAAGAGAAATGTCGTCAACAATCAGCGTGCGAATCACGGTTGATAGTGTTCCATCAGCGGGAGACGGATTGAAGCAATGAACCGATTCTTCTCACATTGAGTCGTCAACGATGCCCCCGCCCCGTGCGCCAGTACCAATCGTTTCCTGAGGTGGTCCAAGCCAATGCCCAGACCGCCAGATGAGCGCCTGTTGACCGAGTTCACCACACTGATGACAAGGTCCCCGTCTTGAAGGTTGGCCCCAATATTGATCTCGACTGCCCCGTCAGTATCCGCGCCGTGTTGGATGGCATTCTCTAAAAGCGGCTGCAACACCATCGAAGGGACGGATGCGTCCCAAGCACCGGGCTCGATCTCCGCAACGAACGTAATGTTGCCGGATAGCACCTGATGCAATTCGATGAACTCAGCGCATGCCCCAATCTCGTCCCTCAAAGCCACCGCAGGAGCGCTTTCCAGCAACGCTCGAAGCAAGTTTGCGACATGACCCAAGGCCCGGTCAGCTTTGGGAGCATCATGATATCCAAGCTCGCCGATGGCATTGAGCGCGTTGAAGATGAAGTGCTGGTGTAGCCGTGATCTCAATGCTTCTTCGTTCAAACGCGCCAGAAGGCTCTCTCGCTCGCTTTTCAGGGCCGTATGGGCCAACAGCTGCCCTACCCCCATGACAGCCAGGTAAAGCGGTATGGCAAATAGAGCGGTGGCCACCAAAGCACGCTGACTGCTGCGCAGATCCAACTGCCCTTGCCCAGCAAGTCCGAACATATTCAAGACGCCATGCCCCAATCCCCAGCCCGCCCCTGTTAGAAGGGGAATCGCTAGAAGACCGAACAATGCAACCCAAATCAGGTGGTAAGCAGACCGGCCAGCTCCGATGATCCATCGCTCTGAGAGACCGAACAGCATGGGGGTGGCCAATGCCCATGGCGTGTAGCTGCCGACGAGAAACAAGAAGGCATGCAGGATATCCGAAGCGCTCCGCGCGCCATCTGATGGGCTCGTCAAGACGACGGCAGGTGTGTAGGCAAACGCGAGCACGAGCCAAGACAGCCCAACCCAACGCCATCGAACTCTCAAGATGGACTGATTGCCAGGCATTCAAGTGTTCAAAGACGTGGGAGTGGTGTTCGACTTGGTCAAAGGAGCCGCAGGGATCGAATCATCCAAGCCATTTTCTACTCCCCTAGACAGAATGCAAGAGTAAGCCATGGCACTCCAGGAAGTGGATATGCCCGGCTCTTCATGACGACTCATCGCCAAGCAACCAAGGACAATCAAGCCGAGCGCAGGGAGCATGCTCGTCACCGTCACTCTATCGCCGGGCTTGTCTTTGTCGCCGGCACCTACGCTCTGGACGATGCCGGATTGGCCGGCGCGCTTTTGGTCCACCTGCGGAGCCGCGTCGCACGTCACATGGCAACCTCTACACAGCCTCTGACCTGGTTGAGGGCCATCCATCCGGGATAGCCAGCGTACTGCCCCTTCTCCTTTTCGCCATTCGGGCTGATCCCCCTGCCACTCAGGGGGGAGGACGGCTAGATGTGAAAGGCCGGACCCGCCGAGACCGTCGCCGAGCTCACCCTGACCCGAAGCGCAATGAGCAGGCTGGCCAGCAGCATCACCACCGCAGCAACGGTGAGGACGGCAACGATGCCCCCAAGCCCGAACACCAGGCCACCCAAGGCGGCCCCCGCCGCGATGGAAGACTGCACAGCAGCGACCACCATCCCGCCGGCACTCTCGGCCTGATCGGGTACCGCACGGGCGACCCAGCTTGACCAGGCAACGGGCACGCCGCCGAAGGCCAGGCCCCAGAGCGCGACCAGGATCGCCAGCCCGCCCACGCCCACCGGCAACAGGAGCATGCCGAGCGCGGCTACGCCCACCAGGGCAGGCATGACCACCAACGTAACTTTCAAACTGCGCTCCATGAGCCAGCCGGCCAGTAGGGTGCCAACGAAGTTCGCCACACCGAATCCGAGCAGAATCAGGGCCAGGCCATCGGCGCTCATCTGCCCCAGGCTTTCCAGCGTCGGGCGGATATAAGTGAAGAGCGCGTACTGACCGGTGTGCGCCAGAACGCAGCCGAGCATGCCCACCGCAACGCCCGGCCGGCGCAAGAGACCCGCCACCGACTCCGGAAGCGCCGCCTTGCGCGGGGCCATTCGGGGCAGCGTGAACCACTGGAACGCAAACGTGAGTCCACCTACCGCCGTCGCCGCCCAGAAGGCGCTGCGCCAGCCCAGCAGCCCGCCGAGGTAGCTCCCCAACGGAACGGACACCACCGTGCCCACCGCAATGCCGCTGAAGATGATGGACAGCGCGCGAGGCACGCGCTGCGGCGGCACCAACCGCATGGCCACGGCCGCCGCCATGCTCCAGAAACCGCCCAGCGCGACGCCCAGAAGGACGCGCATCACCAGCAGGACGCCCATGCTGGACGACAACGCCACCAAGGCGTTGGACAGGATCATCAGCCCCGTGAAACTCAACAGCACCAGGCGCCTGTCGATCGAACGGGTCAGCCGCGGCACCAGCAGGCCAGCGAACAGGGCCACGACCGCAGTGACAGTCACCGCTTGCCCGGCCAGCGCCTCCGACACCCCCAGGTCCGCTGCCATCGGCGTCAACAGGCTGGCAGGCAGGTACTCGGCCGTGAGTAGCCCGAAGACACCCATGGCCAGCGAAAACACGGCCACCCATGCCGACGAAGACGGCTCCCCGCTCTCCCGGGTCACAGAATCAGGCGCGCCTACGGCATCCACTACGTTATTGCTCATCAAAGATCCCAGTGCATTCGTGCAGCCGAGAGTCTAGGGAGCCATGCCAGGATGATCTATGATTGTCCAACCTGTCTTTTTGATCGAAACCCCGGGTCGTCTCAATGAGCCACGCTCCACCCCAGCCCACAGACCTGATCAGCGAGCTGCTGACCGGCATGCGGCTGCATGGCGTTCAATACCGACGCATTCAAACCGGGCCGACCTTTGGGCTTGGATTTCCGCCGAAGCCAGGGCATGCCTACTTCCATTACCTGGCCGTGGGCACCGCGATTCTTCGCGGCGCGGACGGCAGCCAACACCTTCTCTCGGCCGGGGATGTCGTGCTTCTTCCCCGCGGAGACGGCCACGCGTTGCTGTCGGGCGAGGACCATCCCGTCCAGTGCCTGGAAACGATAGACGCCGCCCCATTGGGTGACACGGTGAGTGGCATAGACACCTGCCCGAGCACCCATGCCGTACCAAGCGCCGTGCTCTTCCACGGATGCATGGTGGTCGATCTGGGTGGCATGCAAGGGTTGAGCAAGGTGATGCCGGCGGTGATGTTGGCCGATGGCAACGGCACTCAGTTTCCTGGGCTGTTGCCGATGATCGACGCGATGAAGCGCGAGGTGTGCTCCGGACGTATTGGCTTTGCAGGCATACTCGCCCGGCTGGCGGATGCCGTTGCCGCCATGATCGTCCGCGACTGGGTGGAGCGCGGTTGCGACGGCGCATCCGGCCTGGTCATGGCCATGCGCGACCCGCGTCTATCACTGTCGTTGCTTGCCCTGCACAGGGATCCTGGGCGTGACTGGACCGTCGAAGCGCTGGCTGCAGAATCCAACATCTCACGTTCTGTCTTTGCAGACCGGTTCCAGACCGTCATTGGAACCGCGCCCCTGCGGTACGTGACGGAGTTGCGCATGCAGTTGGCGAGTCAATGGCTGACACACCAAAGCCTGTCCATCGAGGTCGTGGCAGAGCGCCTGGGCTACGCGTCGCAGGCAGCCTTCAGTCGCGCCTACAAGCGCGTGATGGGGCACTCTCCTGGGGCGACTCGGCGCGGGCGCGCCTTGGCTTCGCCATAGGGGTCCGTTTGGGGTCAGTCGCTCAAGCCGCCTGAACGTCGTCAGCGGGCTGCAGCCGGTTGGCGATCCCATCGAAGCGCGCCGCCTCTGTTCGAAGGCGATCGGCGGCAGCGCGTCGACTCGCCCTCGCCCGCCAGTCGCCACCCCGCTGCAGGTCCAGTGCGTCGGCCTGCAGCCACAGCGAAGCCGCCCGTGCGCGCGCCCAGCGCGCCTTTCCGATGTCTGCTTTCGTCATGGGTCCATGGTGAATACGGGGCGTCGCATGGCGAGATACGGAGGCAACGCCGGCTGACTATCGTCCTGTCGCCTGACCAGGAACGGCCTGCCGGTGCCCAGCTGCTTGCGGTCCAATCGGTGAGGCCGCCTGACGTGATCGCCCAGCCATTTGGTATCTTGGGCGCCAGCTCTGCACAGATCCCGACCCCCATGCCCCGCAAGACCTCGAACAATCCCTCCGCGTCGCTGCTGGACCTCCCTGCCGGCGCGATCCCGCTAGGAACAGCAACGGACAAGGCACTTCTCAGTGCAGCGACCAAGGAAGCCTACAAGCGCGTCAATGTGCTCCTGAGCGCTTACTTCGAGGATTTCAGCCCAGCGCAGCAGCGCAGGATCCGCGAGGCGATCGGAGTGAGCGCCAGTCCGAAGCCACCTAAACAGGCCAAGGCTCCCAAGGCACCCAAGGCTCCAAAGGAAGACCTGCCGCCCCGGTTCTGGCTGCCCTTCAGTGGTGAGACGTGGTCTGGACGTGGACGCCCGCCAGCAGCCTTCCTCGCCTGGGAAGGCACCGTCGCCCATACCGAGTGGAAGAAGCGGCACCCCGGCGAGCGATTCCCGACCTACCCGGGCTGATTGCGGCTGCAAGAGCGCAGGCGTTCTCCAGCGCCAGCGTCTTCCTTCTCCGTCCAACCCTTCAAACAGGAGCTGGAAATGACGCCTCTCGACAAAGCGATTCGTAGAGAACTGCAGGTCGGCGACGACACGTACACACTGACCATCGACCCGAGCGGGCTCAAGCTCGTGCTGAAGGGGCGGAGGAAGGGGTTGGAGCTGCAGTGGACGGAGTTGGTCAACGGCGACGCCGCGTTGGCTGCAGCGCTTCAGGCATCACTTGCGGCGAAGTGAACCCAGGCTGGCGATCAGATGGCGCGATTCTCGATCTATAGCGGAATGATGTTGGTTGGCTACTCGTCGCTGGAAAGTGGCGATCCTCCCATGGGCGTTGCTTTCGGCCAGTTCGAGCCAACCCCTGGGTATCTCGCCATTCAAAACGAGTGCCGCACAAATCACGTCGACCAGTCCGGCTTGACCCTTTCAGTGAAAACCGAAGCAGGCTTGGTTGTTCCATCCATGGCAATCGCCATTCTGGACTTCACTGAAGACCTTCTGCCTGATTGCATCGAGATCAGCATCCTCGGCATTCCCACCGCTTTTTATGACGCGTTGTTTCCTGACCATGTGATCAAGTACGCGCACCAATTCGTCAGGTGAGGCGCTCAGGAACTCAGCACAGGCTGCCTCAGACCAGGCTGGGCCGTATCTGAGCATGAGGTGTAGGGTGGGAATTTTCGGATGGTGAGCGCTACGCGCTGGAGTCTGCGCAGAGTGGAGACCCGGATGTTTCTTCGACCATGGCCAGTCTTGGATGCCCAGAGCTGTGTTCGGCAGGCGCATTTGCTGGGCATCTTTCACCTCCTTCCTTGGGTGCAACAAATCTACGCCCTGAAGAGTAGCTCAAAAAAATCTGCCACCTTTCTCCTCTATCCCGACTAAATCAGTCCAGCATTGGGAGAACATACTTGGCTATGACCTTTCCATTACGGATAACCACGTAGGAATAGGCGTGCCCAGACGTACAGTAGAGCGAACGAAGTTCGTCGCCATGCTGCATGCCAGCGATCATGCTTGTCCACTTTGGATCTTCTTCGAGATTTGGATAAAGCTGCCAGCGACGCCCTATATCCAAGGCGTCACTTGGAAGCAGCGGAACAGATGCTCGACAGCTGGGCATGCCTAGTTGCCGAGTGAATGACCTCGACTCCTTCTTTGGTGGGCTCGAGGAGCTGCACCCTGAGACGCACACAGCAAACGCAATGAGGAGAATAAGGCATCCTACGCGCAACGGAATGCTCCACGGGCATGCGCCATTTGATTGCATCGGAAGCATCATTGAAAGGTTCCTGATGCTGCATGTTATACGCGCCATTGGTCCAACCTCCATTTGGCACCCCAACTCTGGAGTATGTCGCGTGAAGAATTTCGTGACCAAAGGTATGGCCCGCACTTCCTGATCCGCCGTCCGACAAAGCCCGACCAGTGACGAAGGGTTCGTTTGATCAGCCGGCAGTCGAGCACGGCCTGAAGGTCAGTAGGGACGCGCTGGAAAAACGACCAGCGACTGGCCGATGTGCGTCTCAGATGATGGGGGATGCGCATGCGAGTGTTCCCTCGACATGCTTCCTGCCTTCCAAACCATCCAACTCAGTTAATTTACGTTAAAAGCAATGAGTTAGAAGGGTTTGGCGGAGAGATAGGAATCAGTGGCGGAGAGAGTGTCCCTTCTCCGAAGCTCCATCAAAAGCCATGGAAGCTCTGAAACCCCCACAGCATAAGGGGTCCGACGTCACCGTTCGTCCAACCAGAGCTTTTCAAATACGTTCAGATCCGCTAACCTTTTTGATAGTCATTTTGTGAGTTGGATACTATGGCTTCCATCAATCGCCTGACTGCCCTATCCGCGTCACGCCAGAACAAAGCAGGACTCTACTGCGATGGCGGCGGGCTGTATCTCCAGGTCACCAAGGCAGGCGTCAAGTCGTGGCTGTTCCGGTATATGCGAAACGGCAAAGCAAGGGGCATGGGCCTGGGCCCATTGCATACCATCACCCTAGCGGAAGCCAGGTCGAGGGCCATGGACTGCAGAAGAAAGCTGCTAGATGGCATCGACCCCCTTGATGAGAAGAACGCTCATGTGGCGTCTCGGAAGGCTAAAGAGGCAACCTCTCTAACTTTTGATCAGTGTGCCACCAAGTATATCGCTGCCCATCGCAGCGGCTGGAAGAACGCGAAGCACGCCTCCCAATGGGAAAATACATTGGAGACCTACGTCACCCCGGTGTTCGGGAAGTTGCCAGTGGACTCGATAGACACAGGGTTGGTCATGAGCGTCTTGGAAGGCATCTGGACGACCAAGACAGAGACCGCCACCCGTGTCCGGAGCGGAATCGAGTCGGTACTGGACTGGGCAACTGCACGCAACTATCGAACAGGAGAGAACCCTGCGCGCTGGAAGGGGCATCTAGATCACTTGCTCCCTCATCGATCAAAGATCCGAAAAGTGAAGCACCACGCTGCCCTCCCCTACAGCGAAAGCGCGGAGTTCATTGAGACCCTTCGATCAATGGACAACGCCTCGGCCAGGGCATTCGAGTTCCTGATCCTGACTGCGACACGCACCAGCGAAACGCTCGGTGCGCGCAAGAGTGAGATCGATCTGGTCACTGGCGTGTGGACGATCCCAGCGGAACGCATGAAGGTCCCAAAGGAACATCGAGTTCCGTTGTCCTCTGAAGCGCTGCGTCTCGTGTCACGAATCATCAGAGATGAGGGGGATGGTTCCGAGTTCGTGTTCAAGGGGGCAAAGCCAGGAACCCACCTGTCGAACACAGCGCTGCTGCAGTTGCTCAAACGCATCCAACGCACCGACCTGACGGCGCATGGGTTTCGTTCCACTTTTAGGGATTGGGCCAGGGAAACCACGGACTATGCGAGGGAGGTGGCTGAAGCAGCGCTTGCCCATACGATCAGCGACAAGACAGAAGCCGCCTACGCTCGGGGAGATCTGTTCGACAAGCGCAAGTCGATGATGGAGCACTGGAGCCAGTTCCTCACCTCAGCGCCCCCCAACTGCAAAGACATGACCAGCTCGACACCGTCCTAGCGCGCGACAGTCCGCGGATGAAGTCTGTCCCCCAGCTTTGTCTGTGGCCCCCTTTGCCCCCGCTACTTTCGCGAACTAGGATCGCCACTCGCCATCAAAAAAACACCCGTAATGGTGATGTTTGGATGTTCGATCAGCAATGGGAGAAGCACCCGCTCTGCAGTGACGCCGGCCCACTGCCCCTGAAGGCCACCGAGACGAATTAGCTCGATCAATACGGTGTAAGTACGCGCAAGCAGATGCGCCGAGTCCATTTTTTCAACCATCATCAGCCACACATCTCCCGATCTCGGGTATGTCCGGAACATTTTGAAGATGGCGTACGTGACAGGCTCGATGATGCCGACACCCCACGCTGGAACGAATGTGCCGTCGTTCATCTCGTGAGAAAATAGTTCGTATGAGGCTGCAGTCGTACCAGGACGACGCAGCGCCACTACGGACTTGGCAACCTCCATCAACACTATCATCTGAGGAAGAAGCCCGATCTGCCCCCCCCTCAATGGCTGCGCTGCCAGCACATGTGAAAGCGTAATCCAAGGTAAGGTGTTGTCGCTGTAGTATCCTGGAGACACCTCATGCGTCTCCGCATCGCCCACTTCGTCATCACGCACGTCGATAGTCTTGATAGCGAATCGAGTTCGTGGCGAGCTCACACCTTGGACAGGGGATTGCGACAGAAGCTCACGGCATATAGGCGTCGGGTCGACACCTGATCGAATCAACGAAACGATTGCGCGCGCGGCGATGATCTCGCCCATTGGCAAAACTTCCGCTGCACTCATCAGCCATTTCATAGCATCTTCTATGTCGAACTCAACTTGGCAACGAAGGCGATCGGCAATAACAGATGCAAGTTCACTTACCAGCATCTCGTAAAAGCCGATTCGGAAGACAGGGAGATCCTCATAAGTGCGGTACTTAAGCGCCCCACAGTCTGCCAAATATTTCCTAGCCTCAGATGAAAGGTTCTTCAAGGCTTCATCACGAAGCAGGAAGGCATTAGCTGCCTCTATTTCCATCTTGTCCGACCGACCAGCCCGAAGATAGTCGTCGAGCGTGACCCTAGCCAGTTCATGATAATGCCGCCTTAGGGCGGCGTCATCGTAACGTTCACGCACATAGCCTATAAAGTCGACACCGAGCAGCGGCGGGGCTTCGACTGCACACGATTCATCCACGGGGATACGATCCATAGCACTGCAGATAACCGATCTGAGGATCCATGGGCGCCGGTAATCATCGGAACGAAAGCTCCCCTCCATCAATGTAACCCCAAGGCGCTTTGCAGCAAACACCGCGCGCTCGAACTCATCATCCTGCAGTGATTGGACCATGACTCGATCGCACAACCTCCCCAGAAGAGAAAGCGACCTTCCGTTACGAGACTTGATGACACCGTCGACCAATGCATCATCCATTGCCGCTACCACGGAGAACCCTCCATTCTTGGCGAGCCCAACCAGATCCTCCAGCTCCCTTTGACTTGCTTCACTAGTGTTCAAGTATTGATCAATGATGATTACCAGCTTCATCTCCTGATCCCGCGCTAGACGCTGAAGCCAGAAGCGGGCGTCCTCAACCGTGAATGGCCAGTTCACCGTTCTCGCCAGCGCATCCGCCAAGCACTGAAGGTAGCCGCCACCCCCATCCTCCAAATAGAGCGGCACGAAATCATCGCTTTGCGCTGCGACATTAACCAGCTCCCGAAGGACATTGCTCTTTCCAGTGAGGGGCTCACCTTCAAGGATTATGAAACAGGAACGTTCAAGCGCCTCGATCACAGCGCCTGTTGCTTCACGTGGGATCAAAAAGTCCCGTGCAAAGGGGACGTGACTGTCTCTCAGCTCACCAGAAAGGGACTCCATCTTCTCCGCGGTGCTTTCCTTCACCACGGCGGACCACACACCACACACCGTGCCCATCAGCGTCTGCGCAGCCTTTCTTACATCATCGGTGGCCAGCATGAGTACGTTGTTGATCAAGCTATCAAGCTGGATCTCGTCACTGCTGACAGGAATCCACTCCTGCCCTGTGTAAGTGCAGTACTGCTTAGTGACCTCTCCATTTGAAACCACCACTAGCGGCGCAATCGGATCCAGCATTCGCGCATAGGAAATTCCTTGCAATCTATCTGCGTCTTGAAGTTCAAGCCCTTTCCGCTTTAGCTCTACGACCGCAAGAGCGCGCCCCTTGTGGAGGAGAACAATATCCGCACGCCCTTCTTTAGTCCACGACTGCGCCCCATCGATATCAACCAATGCCTTGCCAACATGAAATTTGAACCGCATCTGATGCTGTATCTGAACATCTGCGCCGGGAAATGCTCTTGCGATAGCGGCATGCACGGATGCCTCCAGATCAGCCTCTGTTGAGTGCTGGGTCGGTGGATTTTCGGACATCAAATATCAACTCCACTTTCATATTTGTATGACGGGCAGGACTTACGGCTCCCGCTGATAGCCGCTCGGAGAGCTAGGAATTAAGCAGGTGGAAATTCGCCAAGGCCACATCTCGGTCAATAGTCGACGCCCTGTTCCATCTCTCCCAGCCATGAGTAGATTCCAGAAAGCGCCATGAAGACGCTATCCATCACTTCGCCAAGGTGGCGCACGTTGATGTGCGTCAGGTCTGGCAGGGATAGCTCACCCTTCTTTGACGTGGCGTACCGAAATGCGAACGACTGGGGGTCCACTTCATCCAGTTGTCGAATGAATACCTCTGTTGCGACCACTTCTTTATCATCGCTGGGTACCCCCACGCTAATGAGAAGACTGCGTAACTCCCCCCAAAGCGGCATCAAGCCATGGCCATGGTCAGATTTCGGGTACTCATCTGCCAGCCTCCTGGCAAGTGGAAGCATCAGTTTGAGCTGCAGTTCCAGTCCCTGGCGGTATAGAAAGACCAGCGGATACACCACGCTATCTAAGCTGGCTCGACGTTGAGACAGAGCAAAAAGCAACGCATCAGCCGCGTCCTTGTACCCCGTCGCATAGAGATCAGCAGGAAAACCTGTCCAACCCAGCATGGCGTTGTTCTGCCAGTCCTCCCCCTTGACGAACAAGCTCCGACCAGAAAATGCGGACGGAAATCTGTGGTCATCCGTCAAAGTTGGGTCCAGCAAATGGCCTTCTTCCTCGGTCATGACGCCTCCATTCAAAACTCGTCTTGGGATTAGAGCACGAAGCGAACTCTGTCAGCATGGCCATAAGCATGCGCCAGCTGGCATGCATCGCTTCGCCTACGCGACACCTTCCAAACCAAGGCATTCAGACTCATTGGTCGAATCCTCGCCCCCCAACCAGATGGCATACAACCTGCCCACCTTCTCGGCTCCATGCTCATAGGCGTAGAACGTTGAGACAAACGAGAGAGGGGTTCTGCGCAAGTCCTGCTTCTCCCCACCAAGGCGAGGTTCCTGCCAACGACCATAGGTGTCAGCTGACCCAGCAACGAATCGCTTCTGCAAGTTCTTCTCGATTGCATCTCGGTTCGACAGCAGGTGAGAGCCATTGCTTTCTGGAAAAACAACTGCGGCTAGCGAGTTCTCTTGCGCGATCGTTACAACCACATCAAAGAAGGAATCGACGATCGATGACTCTGTATGTGTTGCAAGCATTTCGTCCATTGGATTGATGGCCCGTATGACCAGGCATTTCTTGCTCGCATGCAACTCTGGGAGGATCTGAAAGTAGACCAGCGCCATCCCTGCCAGACTTCTTCGAGCCTGATCAAAGACAACAAGATGAGCCTGCCTGGACTCCTCCCACATTGCCGTGTTGTCACGCGAACACAAGGTCGCTGCATGCTTGGCAAAAAAAGCGGCCGGGTGCTTGGAAACCACTCCGACAAGATTCGTTGCTGTATGTTCTGTCCTGTCCCTTATGAACTTGCCTCGCTCACGAGCCACCCATCGCAGGCATGCCTCCAGAACATTCGACCGCACCAGAGCAAATGCATCATCAAGTTGCTCTTTGCCACTGCCCGAACGGGTGTTCTCAGAACCCACGAGCCGCTCGGCCAAAAACCTAGCGTCGCCATCATCGAAGCGGCCAAGGAATCTGGCAGCATGTTTATCCAAGGCGTCGGTCAGATCGCTATCAAACAACCTGCCTAACTGCTCGATTCGTTCGAATGTCTGCGCGCCCTCATCTGCCATCTGCGAAGCAGATTCAAGCCCGCCTGAAATCCACTCCGCGATCACGGAATCGTCGCGTGCGGCGGCCAGCAACACACCAACATGGGCACTGAGGGACCATGGGTCACGAGCGTTGTCGAAAACACGCTTGGCCCTCAAATGTTTGCATGCTTCGGAGATGGTTTGGTTGTTGGACAAAGAAAACTGCTTGGCGAAGGCCGCTGCCTGCGCAAGTGCGAGCAGGCTCTGGCGCTCAAGCGTGCCGTTCAAGCGCCGAAATGAGCGCTGCCAAGTCATGGGATATGTGCCTTGTAGCTTAAGCCACGACAGATCGGCCTGGTTATTGATTAGCCTCGGCCAGAGAGATGTCAAAGTAAAAGATGAGGTCCGATACAGCATTGCGATTGCATCGACCTCCAACTCATCTAGTTGTGGCCCGGCGGGCCCACCTCCCGACAGAAGTCCATGTACCAGTGGCTTGAGCCTGTCGAGGGTGGCGTGAAGTGCCTCTTGTCCTTCCCACGCATGGCGGAGCACGCTGCTGAGTAGGACGCCCCCGGTTTGCTCCAGAATGATCGGTAGAACGCCGAGTAGTGCAAGACGCTCGATAGCTTCCTGTTGAGAGTACCGTTGCTGATAGGCGCCCCTGACTGCCTCGACAGCGGTAGAGGGCCGCTTTCCGATGATGGTCTCCACCCGCTTACTCACAGCAGAGTAGATCTGGCCCTCGTTCCCAGATAGAACACTGAAATTGTTGCGCGTGTATGCATCGTCAAGCAGCAACTGTGAAATCTCATCATTCCTGCGGCCAACGCGCAGCGACTCTATCCCTCGCGCTTTGTAGTACCACTTCTTGAGAGCCTGAACAGTCCTCAGATCGCGCACCTCGACGAGGTAACTGAGCATTTCACGTCCAAGGTGAACGATGGGAAGCGCCTGCTGCAGCGACCTGAAGTCATCTAAGTCCGTCGCTTCCTGAAGATAGCAACAAGCATCTATGTGACCACCTGAACCAGCCTGCCGAACCCAGTCAGCGACGACATCTGGGAGTGGTTGACCACGGACACTGTCAACAATGCTCAGCCATGCATCGACATCGTCAACGCTAAGCTTTTGGTAGCAGTCCTGAAACGAGAGCACACCGGCGCCGGATACGTAGCTGTGCTTTGCAAGTACAGACAGGAATGGCTCAACCTTTTCAGGGCCTGACAGGTAACCCGTGCACTGCGAAATCTGCTCAATACTCAGTCCAAATGGAGGCGACGCAAGGAGTTTGAGTTCATTGATGGACCGTTTTTCCTGATCGTCCTCACCTACGCAGAGGATCAATGATTGGCACTGGGCCAGTCCCAGCAGGTCGGCCCCCAATGACTTCAATGCCAATGCGAAATCGACCGGAAGTTTCTGATGGGAATCCAGCAGCCTGCTGAATCGCGCGATATCAGCTGAACTACTCGCTCCCAACGTACGCAGAACATAGGTCCAGCTCTCTGTTGACGCACGCCACAACAGCTGTCCTACTGCCTCGAACACTGAACTCAGCTCTACCACCCCGGCCGCTCTCAAAGCTGTCAGATTGGTGTCGAGCTTCTGCGAGTTGAAGAAATGCATGTCGTACTCGAAGATCGTCGCGATCTGACCTCGATCGACCTCGTGATCAAGTAGCACGCGAATCATCTGCCTAGCTTGCCGCTTGTAACCACGAGCAGCAGCGGCACTGACGCCATACGACTCTTTCTTACGCCCAAGCCGACTGAGCTCCTGCCTTGTACGGACGACTCCCTCCTGAACCAACATCCATGCGAGTTCACCGTCCAGTTGGAAGTTTCCGTATCGAGCCATCGCCACAAGTTCAGGCATTTTTTCCAGATCAAATCGTCGCGCGATTTTGAGCCAGTTATTGTCCAGGGACCGAGCGCCGTCTAACTCAGGCCACGAGTTTGGCAAAGCCAATCGTCGAAGTAGAAGGTCCAGCGATGGAGAGAAACCTACAGGGCCGGGAAAGATTGAATGCCAGGCAAATTCAGGGGCGATCAAATTGTCGAATATGTACCGGCGCCCCTCATAGGTCTTCACTTGGACCAGTAGAACCCGGGCCTTCCGCGCCCCAAAGATCGTCGGAACGAAAAACTGCCCAATTGATCGCCATATCGAACAGTCTCGCGGGTCGAGAGATAGGTTGTTGGGGATGCCAAGTGCACGCCTCACATGGCGTTCATCTTGGGGATCTTCAGACAGTAGCTCTGCCACCAAGTGACGAACCGCTTCACGAAACTCCGCAATCTGCTCACGGCGACGCGAATAGGAACGAGATCCCTCACCCTCACTGTAGTAACAACTCGAGGCGCAGGGCGTGCCTGAATCGCATCCCGCAACAATGCGCTCTCGAAACGCACGGTAATCATTCCGTTCCCGATTGACTAGACCGTTCAAAGGCCCTCCCTCTCCCTGATTCTAAAGCATATTAGAATACTGCCACATTGCCACTATGCATTACTTTGGCAAGTGTCGAATCCGCCAAAATCACGCGAGGTGCGGCACCAACCATGAGAACTCAGATCCGCCTCAATGGCAGTACATGCTTTGAGTTACCCGGGGCTCGCCATCTTACGAGACGGCCCCGGCGCCTGAAACCGAAGACGATTCAGAGTGTTTGCCCCGACTTTTTTGCGTCACCTGCCGCAAGCAAAGTTCGTGGCAACGCAAACCCTTGAAACGGCCGCCGCGTGAACGGATTGAGCGTCTTCTCCGCCGTGATCCGATACCGCATCATCCCGTCCGTTATGCGAAAGCTCAGGTCCACACTGGTATCGGTCCGGCCATTGAGCTGGCCCCGGCTGAGCAGCCGGAACAGTGACCACGGCCCCTGGAAGCCCAGGCTGCTGCTGTTGCCCGCCGTATCCACTCGAGCCATCTCCACTGCCTATCGCCCGCCCCTCTGCGGCCACGTCTTCATCTGCTTTTGTCGCCTTGGAGCCTCACACACCGCTCGCTAAGGATCAGCGATGAACCTGCGTCAGTTGCAATGCTTCCTGGTTTTGGCCGAGGAATGTCACTTCACCCGCGCTGCCGGTCGGCTACACATGGAGCAATCTCCACTATCACGCACAATTCGTGATCTGGAAGGCGACCTCGATGCGGTCCTGTTTTCGCGCGGCCCTGGGCAAGGTACCCAACTGACACCTGCTGGCCACGCGCTGGCGGAGGCAGTACCGGGGATTTTCAATCTCTTGGAGCAGACGCGAAGCAACGTGCTCGCAGCGACCTCTGGCTTCCAGCACTCTCTACGGGTTGCGATATCCGATGGGATCCTGCCGCAGCGATTGGCTGCGCTACTGGCCTGCTGTCGAGAAGAAGAGCCCGACATCAACATTCGCCTGTTCGAGGTGCCATTGGCTGAACAGCTTAAAGGCCTCCAGCAAGACGTGTTTGATATCGGCTTTGCCTGCTCATCGGGTGAGGCATCTGGTCTGTATGCCGAAGCGTTGTGGCAGTCCCAACTTGTCGTGACGCCACCTCCTCGCCATCCATTGCTGATTCACAAACAGGTGCCTCTGATCGAGGTATTGAACTACCCCCTCGTGTTGTTCCACCCCCAGGTGCAAGCAGGACTGCATGAACAGATCGCGGCGCTGCTGAGTACGGTTAAAACAGCACCTAAAGTGGCCGAGCGCGCTACGAGCCAGGAGATGCTGCTGTCTTTGGTAGCGGCAGGATATGCCGTTGGCCTGAGTTGCTCCGCACAGTTGGCGACGCGCCACACTCCCTCCATTGTCACCCGCCCGCTGGCCGGTGAACCTGCACCGCTGACGACCTACCTGCTGCGCTCACGGTGCGAGCCGAAACCGCCATTGAGTCGATTCATCGCCCGCGCTCGGGCCATAGCTGCTCTACACATCTGAGCTGGGCTGCAAGTAAGTCCGAGGCCAAGCAGCGTGCACTGCGCCTGGATGACGACCGTGCCAAGCTCAGTCTGACCCTGAACCTGGCGGAATCCTTGGCGCTGCCAGCCTCGGTCATCTGGTCCACGATCAAGGACTGGATCGAACAAGGCCTGGCCTGACCATGGTGCCCCCGCCCGCCAACGCGGCCGAGCCAGCACCCAAGCTGTTCGGACAGAGCCAGCCACCACCGGCCTCAGGGCGCTTTGATGCATACCTGTACAGCGGCAACCGGCATGAAACCGTCCCGCGGGCGCTATTGATGGATCAGCGCCTGACGCCGCTGGAGCGCAATGCCTGGCAGGTATTTCGGCTACAGCTCAACGATGACGGCCTTACCGCCCTGCCGACCTACGAGCAGTTGCGCCCCTTCCTTTCCTCCATGCCCTGCACCGCCAAGGCCTCCTTCGAGACCGTCGCCCGCGCTCTGACCGTGTTACGGCTCACCCGCTGGCTGAGCCTGGTGCGGCGGCGACGCGACCCACAGACAGGCCGCATGCTGGGCAACGTCTATGTGTTGCACGATGAACCGCTGACCCCATACGAGGCGATGCAGCTGGATGGTGAATACCTGAAGCTGGTCAGCCATGCGCTGTCACATGCTAGCAAGGGCATCCAGCGCGTTGGACACCAGGTGATCAAGGAGATCAGCGAAGACCCAATGCTCGCCGGCCGCCTCCTTCCCACTCGTATCCAGGTGCTGACCGAACGGCTGGCCAACCAAGGGCTCGATCTGCCAGGGAATGGACGTACGGACGGGGCAGCAGGAAGCTATCCATCGCCGAAGACCAGTCACGATTCCGAAGTGCCCTCGCCACCCCCACTTCGGAATGATTACGAAACGACTTCGGATACCGAAGCGATGCTGAAAGCCCCGCCCGACAACTCACTTCGGAATCCGAAGTCGGGCCGTACTGTACTTAACAGCATAAAAGAAGTACGTACTGCGGACGCGGGCGAACCAAGGCCATCAAACCGAGCCAGCCTGCCAGCACGCTTCGACACGTTGGACGGCGAGCAGCGAGCCGGCGTTCTGTCAGCGCTGCGCCAGCTTGACGTGGACCAGCAATACAGCGTGCTAGCGGAATGGGATGCACGCTGTCGCACCACCAGCGTACGCAACCCTGCCGGTTACCTGTTCGGCATCATCCAGAAAGCGCTGCATGGCGAGTTCAAGGCCTGGGCCTGCCAGAGCAAAGCCAAAGCGAGTGATCAGGAAGCGGTGCGCCCACCGCCTGCACCCAGCCCAGCTTCAACGGGCACCTCCAACCGCGAGGTGGCCCAGGCGCATATCGACCAGTTGAAGACTATGTTTCGCATGAATTGATGGCCATCGATTTGTCCTAGAAATGAAACGCCATCATGGACATCTGAATCGAGCTGCAGCAAAGAAGTACTGCAATCAGGCTGCGACCTACCAGAACACCAATGTCAAACTTGGATTTCTTGGAATATTGGAGCTCTCCAATCGAACCGCCCCCCCACCCAGTCTCGAAGAGTGCATATGGCACGAGATCGTCCAGCCTGAGAACAGTAGCGTCGTTCGTCATTTGATCGTTTTCAGGGTACCAGGCAACCTCAACTCACCCTCATCTATGTCAACGAAAACAGCAAAGCCCAAGAGTCGCAAGCAGACAAACTGAGATCCACTCATGCTCCTGCCCACTCGTTAGAAGCGCCGTTTGGCAGGCTATCTTGTCTTGAACAGCAATTGCCGAGTCTCTGTGTCTACACGAAAAGCGAAGCCATTCTTTTCCATCTCACTGAATGACCTCTCAGTAGCTGGGGCACCATCTATGCTGACCGACCAAAAGAAAGGGTCAAACCACTCTAGGCCGCCCCCTTCCTCTGATTCATGCCGACGCAGTACCGGCTGAGAAGACAGAACATCATAAAAGACAACGGTCAGGTCCACCTCGGAGTTACGGGTAACCTCTAGCCGAATAGTGCCGTCATCATGAACAATGCGAGATTCGCCAACATACAACTCGTCGCCTGACGGCTCAGGCAACGGGGCCACAGGAAGCGACACGGTTTCGGGTTCGGTCTCTGTCTGGTCCGGCAGAAGCCCCTTGAATAGCACGCCCAATTCATCACGCGCCCCGGCAAGAAGCGTCATAGCCAAAGAAAGAAACAGACAGGTATATCCCTCTTCGGTTTTACTAGGTAGCCCGCGGCCGCGCTCTTCCTCTCCCTCAGCAATACGGTAGAAGGACATTGGGAGGCCATGGACGTGGCTGGACAGCAACACGTATAGCCAGCGAAACGTATCCTTTTCCACGCCCACGAGCTCACCAATGTCCTCCAGAGGCATGAGGTACGCCTTTTGCCCGTGCAGCAGCTCTTTTTGCTTCTTAGCCGGGAGCCCTTGGAAGAACAAGTTGGCCCTTATTCGCCCACGAAGTTCCTCTGCTTGGGCATCAAACCCAGCAACCTGTTCAGCCCCGTCGGGCGTCGACTCGAACATCCGCTTGCGCGAAGTGCAGTCATGAAGATTGAAAACATTCCAGCGGCAGTCCCACTCGTCGTCACTACACTCTTCAGCGCAAAGATAATGAAACGCCAGACGGAGTTCCAGAATGGTCCGAGTGATTCCCGCTACCGAAGCGTAGTCCCAGTGCTCGATGAGCTTCGACGCCCACGGCGTATGAGGTACCAAGTTCAAGAGTGAAACTGCTCTGGTGACCAATGCCGTGAACAGGATGGAGGCGTAGTAGTGACGTCCAGACGGTGATTTGATGCCCGCAAACCCTCGAGAGACGTGCATGCAATCACGCACAACGTTATCAAGGCCATCAACCCGAGCTTTGTAGTCCTCTGACGGCTCTGCTCCAAGGGCTCCTTGATCCACCAGCGTTTGCCGGTCCGTATCCGCGTCATCTCGCGCCATACCCAACTCCGTGTAGGTGGTTCTGTGCCTATTGCTCAGGATGGAAAGCGTAGCAGTCACTAACACCCATACGTTGCAACCTGCTAACTCATGGATGGACGCTCTGGAGTCATCTGTCCCGATCAGCCCCATATGCCTCGGAGGAGCCGACCTGCGGGGCTAGCAAGGCCGGCGCCGCAGAAGGCCATCTCTGGCCCGTGAAACCCATGTAGAGCCACTGGGCTGCTTGATAGTCATTTTGATAGTCGCCAAAAACAAAAAGCCCCGAGCTCTGCTTAAGAACCCGGGGCTAGAGCGCTTTTCAGCGCATTTTTGCTCAAATTTTGGCGGAGAGAGTGGGATTCGAACCCACGGAAGGTTTGACCCTTCGCCGGTTTTCAAGACCGGTGCCTTAAACCGCTCGGCCATCTCTCCGTATCGGTAGCGCTGTCCGCGCCCCGCGTGCCCAAGTCATTGCAACCCGGGCGTCCGGTCGGGGCAACGCCCCGTCCGGCATGGCTCCCCGGCACTGGCCGGGGGTCGCATTCTCGCATTTCAGGTGAAGTTTGCCCACCCGGCCGCTGTCGAGCTCAGCCCGCATCCACCGCCAACGCACCCAACGCACTGGCCTTGATCTTCTCCTTGGCCCGCTCACACGCGCCATCACAATGCAGGCGCGAGGCCTCCAGCTGCGGCGGCAGGTGTTCGGCCAGGAAGTCGATGAACACGCGCACCGCCGGCAGCAGGCCGCGGCGCGAGGCGAACACGGCGTGGCAGATGCCCTGCGGCAGCGACCACTCGGGCAGCACCACTTCCAGCTCGCCGCTGCGGACGGCGTCGGCGCAGACGGTTTCGGGCAGCATGGTGATGCCGAACCCGTCCTTCACCATGCTCTGTAGCAGGGGGAAATCGAACCCGGCCACGCGCGGCTGCAGGTCCACGCGGCGTACCGCGCCTTCCGGGCCGTGCAGTTCCCAGCGCTGGCGGGCTTCGTCTTCACTGATGCTCAGGGTGACGTGATTGGCCAGTTCGTCCGGGTCCTTGGGGCGGCCGGCGCGGTCGAGGTATTTCGGGCTGGCTACCAGCAGTTCCTGCACCTGGCCGAAGCTGCGCATGACCAGGCTTCCGTCGTCGTCCAGCCGCGAGCGCACGCGCAGGGCGACGTCGTAGCCTTCGTTGATGATGTCCACGCGGCGGTTGCTGATGTTCAGCTGCAGGCGCACCTTGGGGTACTGGGCCAGGAACTTGGGCAGCAGCTTGGGCAGCTGCATCTGCGCCAATGAGACCGGCACACTGGCGCGCACCAGACCGCGGGGCTCGGCACTCAGCCGGTCCACCACCTCGCGCGCGGCCTGGGCCTCGGCGAGCATGGTCTGGGCATGGCGGTGCACGCTGGTGCCCACGTCGGTCACCGCGAAGCGGCGCGTGGAGCGCTGCAGCAGGCGCACGCCCAGGTCGGTTTCCAGCTGGCTGATGCGCCGGCTCAGGCGGGATTTGGGGATGCCCAGCGCGCGTTCGGCCGCGGCAAAACCGCCGTGGTCGACCACCATGGCGAAGTAATAGAGATCGTTTAGGTCGTGCATACCGAAGTTCCAGATATAGAACAATACGTGGTATTCAACCACCTTTATCCCAGCCAGGCAACAACCTAACCTGTTCTCCGTCGGCGGCGCCTTGCCCGCCCCTCCCCAGATAACAGGTGATTGCCATGAAGCTTCTTCACATCGATGCCAGCGTCCTTGGCGACAACTCGGTTTCCCGCCAGCTCTCGGCCGCCGTGGTCCAGCAGTGGCGCGACCAGGTGCCGGGCCTGGAAGTGACCTATCGCGACCTGGACGCCCAGCCCGTTGCGCACCTGCGCAGCAGCTCGCTGGCCCAGACCGACGCGGCCGAAGTCGCCGACGCGGCGCTGGTGCTGGAACAGTTCCTGGCCGCCGACGTGGTGGTTATCGGCTCCCCAATGTACAACTTCAGCGTGGCCTCCACCCTCAAGGCGTGGATCGACCGCCTGGCGGTGGCCGGCAAGACCTTCAAGTACACCGACACCGGCCCGGTGGGCCTGGCCGGCGGCAAGCACGTGATCGTGGCCAGCAGCCGCGGCGGCCTGCACACCGGCGCCCCGACCGACTTCCAGGACCCGTACCTGCGTCAGGTGTTCGCGTTCTTCGGGATCGACGATGTGGAATTCGTGCGCGCCGAGGGCATTGCCTACTCGCCGCAGCACCGCACCGACGCCATCGCCCAGGCGCTGGCCACCCTGCCGCAGCCGCGTGAGCTGGCCGCCGCCTAAGGGGTAACACCGCGCCGTTCCTCCTCGTCGTGGCGGCGTGGCGCGCAGCACCGGTTCTCCCTCCCCCGCCGGTGTTGCGCCTGATGGCCCCTTTTGGGGCCATCTTCTTTTTCAATGGCGCAACTGCGATGCAGGTGCTGGGCAAGGGCGGTGGGCGTCATTACGCTGACCGCTCACTTGTTCAGGACGGACCCGCATGCGCTATCTGGTCGTTGCTCCGCACCGGAGCGAATTCCCCCACCCCATCACGCTGGCGCGTGGCCAGGCGCTGCAGGTGGGCGAGCGCTATGAAGGCGCGGAAGGCTGGGACGACTGGTTTCTGTGCGAAGCCGCCGACCAGGCGCCGGGCTGGGTGCCGGCGCAGGTGATCGGGCGGGATGCACAGGGCGATGCGTTTGCGAAGGAAGACTACTGCGCGCGCGAGCTGGACGTGGACCCGGACCAGGTGCTGGTGGGTGGGCGCGTGCTGAACGGTTGGGCGTGGTGCGCGCCGGTGGGCGGCGGGGCTGAGGGGTGGGTGCCGTTGCGGGTGTTGCGGGCCATGTAACCCCGGTGGGGGGGGTAGAGCCACCCCATGGGTGGCTGCACGCAATGCCCGAATCGCTCCGGCAGAGCCCCCGAGGTGCTGCACAAAAAAAACCCGCCTTTCGGCGGTTTTTTTTGTGATCAGGCGATGGTGTCCAGGCCGCCCATGTAGGGCTTCAGCGCATCCGGCACGGTGATGCTGCCGTCGGCGTTCTGGTAGTTCTCCATCACCGCGATCATCGCGCGGCCCACGGCCACGCCGGAACCGTTGAGGGTGTGCAGCAGTTCGGGCTTGCCGGTTTCCGGGTTGCGCCAGCGGGCCTGCATGCGGCGGGCCTGGAAATCACCGCAGTTGGAGCACGAGGAGATCTCGCGGTAGGTGTCCTGCGAGGGCAGCCACACTTCCAGGTCGTAGGTCTTCACTGCGGCAAAGCCCATGTCGCCGGTGCACAGCAGCACCTTGCGATACGGCAGGCCCAGGGTTTCCAGCACCACTTCGGCGCAGCGCGTCATGCGCTGGTGTTCGTCTTCGCTCTGTGCGGCGGTGCACGCGGCCACCAGCTCCACCTTCTCGAACTGATGCTGGCGGATCATGCCGCGCACGTCGCGGCCACCGCTGCCGGCTTCGGCACGGAAGCACAGCGAGTGCGCGGTCATGCGCAGCGGCAGCTGGTCGGCGTCGATGATCTCGTCGCGCACGATATTGGTCAGCGGCACTTCCGAGGTCGGGATCAGGTACCGGGTGGACTCGCCCACGGCGGTCTTGAACAGGTCGTCTTCGAACTTGGGCAGCTGGCTGGTGCCGCGCAGCGAGTCGGCGTTGACCAGCGCCGGCACGTTGGTTTCCTGGTAGCCGTGGGTGTCGGTGTGCAGGTCCAGCATGAACTGGGCCAGCGCGCGGTGCAGGCGGGCCAGCGGGCCGCGCAGCACGGTGAAGCGCGAGCCGGACAGCTTGGCCGCGGTTTCCGCGTCCAGCCAACGGTTGCGGGCGCCCAGCTCCACGTGGTCCAGCACCGGGAAATCGAAGCTGCGCGGGGTGCCCCAGCGCTTCTGCTCCACGTTCTCGGTTTCATCCGCGCCGGCCGGCACATCGTCGCCCGGCAGGTTGGGAATGCCCAGGGCGATGGCTTCGATCTTGTCGCGCAGTTCGTCCAGGGCCACTTCCGAGGCCTTCAGCTCGTCGGCGAACGCGGCCACTTCGGCCATGATCGCCGAGACGTCCTCGCCCTTGGCCTTGGCCTGGCCGATGGCCTTGGAGCGGCTGTTGCGCAGGCTCTGCAGTTCCTGGGTGCGCACCTGGATGCGCTTGCGGTCTGCTTCCAGCGACTCCAGCCCGGACACATCCAGCTCGAAACCGCGCGAGGAGCGCAGGCGTTCGGCAAGGTCGGCGGGGTGTTGGCGAAGCAGGGCTGGATCAAGCATGGCGTGTGCGATGGGGTGGGGACTGGAGGGGGATTATCGCCTGTTATGCGGATTTCTGCCGCCCGGGGGCCGCCATGTACCCCTCAGTCATTCCGGGCGTGGCAGAATCGGGGGGTCCACTACGGTATGGCTCATGTCCGCTTCCCGCTCTTCGTCTGGCAAGAACATCACCTTCCACCTGCCCCGGCGCAGCCTGATGATCGCCGGCATCGCCTTCGGCGTTGGCGTGCTGCTGTTCCTGGTGGTGTGGCTGAGCAGCCGCAACGACGACTTCTACAAAGCCGGCCCGGCGGCAACGCCGCAGCAGGTGGCCGATATCGAGCCGTTGCCCGAGCCCCTGCCCGCCGCGGCCGGGTCCAGCGACATGCCCGACGCCAAGCCGCTGCCGCCCGGCGAAGAAGCCCCGCAGCTGGTGGAAACCGCGCCCCCGCCGCCGCCCGCCGCAGCCGCTGCGCCGACCACCGAGGCCCCGGTGCCCGCCGCTGCCGGTGACCGCCCGCAGCCGATCGCCGACCAGTCGCCGCCGCCCTCGTACCCGCCTGCCGCGCTGCGTCGTGGCGATTCCGGAACGGTGGTGGTGCGCGTGGATGTGGATGCCACCGGCTACCCGTCGAACGTGACGATCATCGAACGCAGTGGTTCACGCGATCTTGATCGCGCCGCATCGGATGCAGTGCGCCGTTGGCGCTTCCAGCCGGCGCAGAGCAATGGCCAGCCGGTGCCGGGCAGCATCGAGGTCCCGTTCGACTTCAAGCCGCAGTAATCCGCGGCCGCCGGATCATCACGCACCGCTGATTCGGCAACGGCTCATCAAGCTGAACCTCGATGGCAATGCAGTCGCCGCGTTGACGGTGCGCTGACACATCCACAACCGGGTACGGGCAAGACTGCGGGTGTCAAAACGACATCAGGAGTTCGCCATGAGTGTTACCCATGCCCATGACATGCACGCGTCGCCGCAGCACCAGCGCGACGTGACCGATGAACCGGCCCGCCGCGGCACGTCGCCGTGGTTGTGGATGGCGCTGATCGTGGCGATGTTCGCCGCCGCGCTGGTCTGGTTGCGCTACGCCAACCCCAACGAAACCAGCACTGCACCGGTCGGCGAGCGCATGTTGCCGGCGACCGAGACGCCGGTCGCCACCACTGCACCGACTCCGGCGACGCGCCAGGCCGCACCGGCCAACACCCAGCGCAAGCCAGCCGTAGCCGCGCGTAACCGCGAGGCGCGCCCACTGGCCAGCAATGCCAAGCCGACCTACCCGGCCAGCGCGCTGCGCAGTGGTGTGCAGGGCAGCGTGGTGGCCAGCCTGAGCGTGGACCCGCGTGGCCACGTGACCGACGCCAACATCGTGCAGCGCACCGGTTCGCGTGACCGCGACCTGGACCGCGCGGTGCTGACCACCGTGCGCAACTGGCAGTTCGAGCCGGCCATGAACAATGGTCGCGCCGTGGCCAGTGTGGTGCGCGTGCCGGTGGATTTCCGTACCGAGCGCTAAGTTGAGGCGCTGAGGCGGGAACCAAAAAGGGAGGCCACTGGCCTCCCTTTTTTTGTGCGGCGTAGTGCCGGGCTCTGCCCGGCAACCAGGCACATCCCGACGCATCCGCAGCCACGTAGTGCCGGGCGATGCCCGGCAACCAGGCATATGCCGACGCAAAGGGCAGCCGGGCAGAGCCCGGCTCTACGGGAAGCAATCCTGCATTTGCCAACGCAACGGCAGCCGGGCAGAGCCCGGCTCTACGAGCAATCACCGACCACCGTAGTGCCGGGCTCTGCCCGGCAGCACGCTTCAGGCGCTGCGCAACCCGAAGCCCGCCCCCGTGGACAGGCCATCGAAATCCGGGAACGAGGTGGCGACGTTGGCGATGTCGTTCACCCGCACTTCGCCGCTGCTGAGCTGGCCGGCAATGGCGAAGGCCATGGCGATGCGGTGGTCGCCGTGGCTTTCGATGGTGCCGCTGCCCAGCGTGCTGCCGCCGTGGATGGTGGCGCCGTCGTCGGTTTCATCCACCTGCACGCCCAGCGTGCGCAGGCCGGTGGCCATGGCGGCCAGACGGTCGGATTCCTTGACCCGCAGTTCGGCGGCGCCGCGCACCACCGTGTTGCCTTGCGCGGCGGCAGCAGCCACGAACAGCGCGGGGAACTCGTCGATCATGTCCGGCACCAGCGCTTCGGGAATTTCCGCACCGTGCAGCGGGGCGTAACGCACCACCAGGTCGGCCACGGCTTCCCCGCCCTGCTCGGCATGGTTTTCTTCGGTGATGTCCGCGCCCATCAGCCGCAGTGCGGCCAGCAGGCCGGTGCGGCGCGGGTTCAGGCCCACCGCGCGCAGGCGCAGTTCGGAGCCGGGAATGATGCTGGCGGCCACCAGGAAGAACGCCGCGGAGGAGAAGTCGGCCGGCACCACGATGTCGGTGGCGCGCAGGCGCTGGCCGCCGCGCAGGCGGGCTTTGCCGGGCGAGAAGTCGATGTCCACGCCGAACGCGCGCAGCATGCGCTCGCTGTAGTCGCGGGTGGGGTGCGGTTCGCTCACCGTGGTCTCACCATCGGCATACAGGCCGGCCAGCAGCACTGCGGATTTGACCTGCGCACTGGCCACCGGCGAGGCGAAGTCGATGCCCTTCAGCGTCTGGCCGCCATGCACGTGCAGCGGCGGGGTGCCGTCGCTTTCGGTGTCGATCTTGGCGCCCATCAGCGCCAGCGGGCCGGTGACACGGCGCATCGGCCGGCGCGACAGCGATTCGTCGCCCACCATCACGCTGTCGAACGATTGTGCGGCCAGCAGGCCGGCCAACAGGCGCATGCCGGTGCCGGCGTTGCCGCAGTCCAGCGGCGCTGTGGGGGCCTTCAGGCCGTCCACGCCTACGCCATGCACCACGCGCTGCGACGGCGACGGGGTGTCGATGCGCACGCCCATCTGGGCAAAGATGGCAGCGGTGGCGCGGGTGTCTTCGCCTTCCAGGAAGCCATCGATGTGCGACACGCCGTCGGCCAGCGCGGCGAACATCACCGAGCGGTGCGACACGGATTTGTCACCGGGAATGGTCAGGGTGCCCTGCAGGGGCTGGCCCTTGTGGGCAATCCAGTACGGCGTAGCGGTCATCGAAGGGTCCTGTCAGGCAGCCGCGCGGGCGGCGATGCAACGGTATGCGGGAAAGGCGGCGCGCCGGCATGGCGTCGCCACCGAAGGCGCAGCGCAGGGCTGCGCCGAGACGGTCAGGGCACGGCCACCGGGTAGGAGCCCAGCACCTTGATCTGTGCCGAGTGCGCTTCCAGTTCGGCCAGCGCAGCCTGCATCGAGGCATCCTCGATGTGGCCGGCCAGGTCGATGAAGAAGCCGTACTCCCACTTGGCGTTGTGCGACGGCCGCGACTCGATGCGGTTCATGCTGATGCCGTGGCGCGCGAACGGGCTGAGCACGTCGAACAGCGCGCCGGGCTTGTCATGGATGAACACCAGCACCGAGGTGCGGTCGTGGCCGGAGGTGGGGAAGATGTTGCGGCCCACCACCAGGAAGCGGGTGGTGTTGTCGGCATCGTTCTGGATGGGCTTGGTCACCACCTTCTTCAGGCCGTACACGTGCCCTGCACTCTCCCCGCCAATGGCGGCGGCGTCGTCGGCATTGCGGGCGCGGCGGGCGCCTTCGGCATTGCTCGACACCGGGATCCTCTCGGCCTTGGGCAGGTTGGCGCGCAGCCACGAGGAGGTCTGCATGAACGATTGCGGGTGGCCGTACACACGCTCCACATCGTCCAGCCGACCACTGCGCGACATCAGGTACTGCTGCACGCGCAGTTCCACTTCGCCGCAGATTTTCAGGTTGGAGGTCAGGAACATGTCCAGGGTGATCTGGATGGTGCCCTGACCCGAGTTCTCCACCGGCACCACGCCGAAATCGGCGTTGCCCGCTTCCACTTCCTGGAACACTTCTTCAATGCTGGCCAGCGGCAGGCCCAGCGCCGAGCGGCCGAAGTGCTTGAGCACGGCCTGCTGGCTGAAGGTGCCTTCCGGACCCAGGTAACCAATCTTCAGCGGCTCCTGCTGGGCCAGGCAGGCCGACATGATTTCGCGGAACACATGCACCAGCACTTCATCGCTGAGCGGGCCTTCGTTGCGGTCCACCACCATGCGCAGCACCTGCGCTTCGCGCTCGGGGCGGTAGTAGTCGACGGCGGCGGCGAGCTTGCCCTTGGCCTTGCCTACCTGGTGGGCGAAGTTGGCGCGCTCGGCGATGAGCGCCTGGATGCTGCGGTCGATGTGGTCGATCTTGGCGCGCACGTCCGACAGCACCGGTGCGGGCGTGCTGGCAACGGCAGCGGCCTTGCCGGGGGTGGCCTTCGCAGGTGCGGCGGCCTTGGGCTTGGACGGCGGCGCTTTGGCGGCCTTGGGCTTGGCGGGTTTGGTGGCCATCTGGGTTCCAGGTGCAGTGGGGCGTCACGCGCCCCGGGAAATACGAAAACGTCAGCCGTGGCGCTGCTGGAAATCGGCCATGAAGGCGACCAGCGCCTGCGCGCCTTCCACCGGCATGGCGTTGTACAGCGAGGCACGGATACCGCCCACGGCGGCGTGGCCCTTCAGCGCGAGCAGGCCGGCGGCCTTGGACTCGCTGACAAAGCGCGCGTTGAGGGTGTCGTCGGGCAGGAAGAACGGGATGTTCATGCGCGAACGGGCGGCCGGCACCACCTCGTTGCGGTAGAAACCGCCGGAGGCATCGATGGCGCCATACACCAGCGCGGCTTTGGCGGCGTTGCGGCGGGCGAATTCCTCGACGCCGCCTTCGGCCAGCATCCATTCGAACACCAGCCCGGCCAGGTACCAGTTCCAGGTGGGCGGGGTGTTGAGCATGGAGTCGCGCGCCACGTGCGAGCGGTAGTTGAAGATGTCCGCGCGCGGCTGGCCGGCGCGTTCGAGCAGGTCGCGGCGTACGATCACCACCGACACGCCCACCGGGCCCAGGTTCTTCTGCGCGCCGGCGTAGATCAGGCCGTACTTGCTGACATCGAGCGGCTCGCTGGCGATGGACGAGCTGAAATCGGCGAACAGCGGCGCTTGGCCGACATCGGGGGTGTCACGGAACTCGACGCCGTGGATGGTCTCGTTGGCGGTGATGTGCACGTAGGCCGCATCGGCCGAGAGCTGCCAGGTGTCGCGCGCGGGGATGTCGTGGAAGCCGTTGGCTTCGCTGCTGGCGGCCACGTTGACGTTGACGTAGGGCGTGACCTGCTTGATCGCGGTCTTGCCCCAGTGCCCGGTGAGCACGTAGTCCACGGTCTGGCCGGGTTGGGCGAAGTTGAGCGCCAGCAGGGCCTGCTGGGTGGTGGCGCCACCGGCCAGGAACAGCACGGCGTAGTCGTCGGGGATGCCGATCAGGCGGCGCAGGTCGGCGTCGGCCTTGGCCGCGACGGCCATGAATTCCGGGCCGCGGTGGCTCATTTCGACAATGGAGGCGCCAGCGCCGTTCCATTCCAACATCTCTTCCTGCGCCTTGCGCAGGACCGATTCCGGCAGGGTTGCAGGGCCGGCACTGAAGTTGAACGCGCGCGTCATGTCACACCTATGGGGCAAGACCCCTAGTATGCCGCAGCGCACCAGGCTTTAGGCCTTGCAGGACAAGGCGAATTTGGTTGCAAACGAATCTATCGAGACGAACACCAATTCGGGCCCGACGCGCCCCCGGGTAGTGCCGGCCGCTGGCCGGCAACCTCATGGACCCAGCCCGGTGTACGTGGAGCCGGCCAGCGGCCGGCACTACCGGTTGCTTGGACCTGGCTGGGTGTACGTGGAGAGCAAATCATGGGGCGTCAGCGCGGATGCGATGAGGTCTACCGCGCGCCGAACCACAGCAGGCCACTGATCACTGCCGCCAGCAGCAGCGCGCTGGCCAGCAGCCACGGCCAGCGGCTCACGCGCGGCGGCTTGGTCGGTGCTGCGTCGTGGGTGGGCAGGTCCAGCAGGTCGTCCTCGTCTTCGCTGACGATCCGGGTGCGGGCGTCGTGCGGCACTTCCAGCACGAACCGGTGCTGGGTGTCGAACACCAGCTGGTCGCCCGGCAGCAGCCAGCAATGCCGAACCGCCACGCCATTGACCCGGGTAGATTCGCCCGCGCCGAGGTCGCGCAGTAGCACGCGCTCGCCGTGCAGCTCCAGGCGGGCGTGCTGCTCGGCAAAGGCGGGGTCGTCGATGGCGATGTCGGCCTCGGCGCTGCGGCCGATCAGGCGCGGACGGTCCAGGGTGAAGCTGCGGCCGTGGTGCTGGCCGCCCAACCCGCGCAGCAGGCGCAGTTCGTCGCTGCCGGCGTCACTGCGCGGCGGCGCCTGGGCAAGCACCTCGCACTCGCCCTGGATCACCATCTCCACGCCATCCACATACACCGCATCGCCCGCGCGCAGCATGGCCATGCGCCGCACGGGGCGGCCGTTGACGTGGATGCCGCGCGTGCCGGTTGCGACCTGCAGCCAGAGGCCGCGGTCGTCCAGGCAGAACTGTGCAAGCAGCAAGGTGCCGGCGGCGTCACCGCCCAGGCGGACAGTGCCCGAAGCGTGGCGCACGATGCGCTGCACCCCGGGCCGCAGTGGCTGGTCGGGGTGTTGGCGTTGGGTGAAGTGAACTAGCAGGTTCTGCACGCGGCGAAAGCCTAGCAGGTTGCATGTCATCGAAGAAGAAGTGTGATGCAGTCCTTGGAGTTGGACGCAAGGATGCGCACAATGCACGCCCTTCCCGCTGCCGCCCGCCAGGAGCTCCCATGTCCAGCATTGATATCCGCCACGCCCACTCCCTGCCCGTCGATGGCGCCCGCAAGGCGATTGAAGACGTGGCCGCCAAACTGTCCGAGCGCTTCGGCCTGCAGAGCAACTGGGTGGGCGACGTGTTGAACTTCAACGGCTCCGGCGTGGACGGTGCGATCGAACTGCAGCCCGGCCAGGTGCACGTGACCGCCAAGCTGGGCTTCCTGCTGTCGGCGATGAAGGGCATGGTCGAGGGCGAGATCCAGCGCGTGCTGAAGGAAAAGCTGGGCTGAATCCTGGCCCGTCCGCAGGCGCCGGCCATCACATGGCGCAAAGCTGACGCTGATTAGCATCGGGGTGTCCATCCACAGGATCGCCCCATGACCGCACACGACGACTTCGACGACCGCGACACCCGCAGCCCCGACGACAAGCCCTCGCTGGGCGAACAGGCCGAGCGCTTTTCGCGCAAGCTCACCGGTTCGGCCCAGCAGGTATGGCTGGCCGGGCTGGGTGCCTTCGGCCGTGCCCAGGCCGAGGGCAGCCGCGTGTTCGACACCCTGGTGCGGGAAGGCGAAACCATCGAGGCCCGCAACCGCGAACAGAGCGGCGACACGCCGCGCTGGCGCGACAACGTGGAAGAGCAGCTGGGCGAGGCCCGCGAAAAAGCCGCCGGCACCTGGGACAAGGTGGAAAAGGCCTTCGATGACCGGGTGCAGGGCGTGCTCAAGCGCCTGAACATCCCCACGGCCGAGGACGTGGCGGCCCTGAACGCGCGTATCGATGCGCTCAATGCCCGGGTCAACCGGGCCGAGGCGCGTAACGCCTCCCCCAACGCCGACCCGTCCCCGGGAACGCATCAGGGACCGGGCGGCGCCTGAGCCCGCCCCGGGCCCATCTGTGCCAGATGTTGCAAAGCAGCACGGCATTGATGACAATCGAAACCGACCCGCCAATCGCTTCTTCGCCGTTTGTTCCCTCCCCTCACGGCTACGGATTGGCGGGTTTTCTGTGTCTGCTGCTCGAAAGTGAGACGCCGGTCACTGGCTGCGGCTCGGACTTCCGGGGGTTCGTATTGAAGAGCCCCCGCAGACGCCTGCGAGCGCATATAACGAGCGCATATAAACTGTCAATCGCACATCCGTGTTCATCTCTAGCGCCCCATGTTCTCCTGGATTCTGGCTTTACTGTTGGCCCTCATTGTCTGGACGCTTGCCGCCGCCTGGTTCTGGCTGGTGAAGCGCCGCCGCAAGGAGACCCGGCTTGGGCTCAATGCCCTGGCTGGCATGCATTGGCGTGACTTTTCCGAGATCGTCCGGCGCGCCATGCGCGAGCAGCGCGGGCTGCAGGACGTGCCCGGCGAGGTGGACGACAGCCGCGAGCCGCGCAGCGATTTCCTCATGCAGGACGCCCAGCACCGCTGGCTGCTGTCGTGCAAGCATGGCCGCGCGTACCGCATTGGCACCGCGGCGGTGAACGAACTGGGCGCCGCCGCACGGCTGGCCGGAGCCCGGGGCGGCATCCTGATCACCGAGGGCATGGTCGAACGCGATGGCCGCGTGGCCGCCGAGAAGCAAGGCGTGGAGGTGCTCGACGGGCACCTGCTGTGGCCGCTGCTGCAGCCGTACCTGCCCGGCGACATGGAAGCCCAGGTCAAGAACGCGGCCCGCCGCGAGGCGATCCGGCGGATCTCGATTGCCGCGTTGGGATCGCTGACCCTGGGGCTGCTGGTGGGCATGGGCTACCTGACCTCGCGGCTGGACCAACAGGCCGCCCCGGTAGCGGTGACCACGCCGGCCGCGACACCGGTTCAAGCTGCTGCTGCGCCTGCGGACGGCCCGGTGGCCGGCGAGAAGTCGGCAGCCGACACGCCCACCGCTGCCAAGCCGACCGCGCCTGCTGCCGCGCCGGGGATCCTGGGCGATGTGGCCGACCCGGACCCGGCCACGCTGGCGCGCTACCAGAAAGAGCTGGCCCGCACCCTGGCTACCCAGCCGGGCGTGTTGAGTGCGTTCTGGCTTACCCGGCAGACGTTGGCGGTGAACCGGAGTGACGAGATCGACGTGATCTGGCCGTTGGTCTGTACCGAGGTGAAGCGGTACCCGGCGCTGCGGACCGTGCGTATCCAGTTGAATCCGCGTTTGGGCGTGGACGAGCCGGTGCGTTGGCGGCAGTGCGCTACGCTTTGATTTTGTTTGGTATTTAGGAGCAGCCGGGCAGAGCCCGGCTCTACGACCTTGCAATAGCGATAAATTCCGCGCGCATGGCGATGCGTTCGTCGTAATGGCGCCCGCCGGTCATGGGCGCGGCTCTACCGGGCGCCGGGGGCGAATTTTGCGACGAGGTCCCAGGCGTCGCCGAGGAACATCTGGCGCACGCAGGTGATGGGCTGGTCGCCGCGCCAGGTGAGGCGGTCGATGACCAGGCAGGCAGTGCCGGGCTTGACCTCCAGCAACGCCGCGGCGGCGTCATCGGCGCCCCAGGCGCTGATGCGGTGCTGGGCGCGGGTCCAGGACACGTTCTGCAGCAGCCAGCTGCCCGGCGCGGTGGTGTCGAAATCCACGTCCAGCACTTCAGGCACGCCTACCGGGCTGATCAGGCGGTGTTCCAGCGCGAACGGACGGCCATCGGCGCGGTGCAGGCAGCGGATCGCCAGCAGCTTGTCGCTGCCCGACAGCGCCACCTCTTCGGCGGCCTGCGGGCGCGGCGCCCGGTAGGCCCGCTCCAGCAACTGGTAGCCGTAAACGTGGCCGCGTGCGCCCACGGCCATGGCGATATCCGGAATTTCCAGCGCCACCTGCTCCAGGTGCGGCGGCTGCCGGGCCACGAACGAACCGGCGCGGCGGCGGCGCTCGATCATGCCGCTTTCAGCCAGCGCGGTCAGCACCTTGTTCACGGTCATCCGCGAGCAGCCGTACTGCTCCATCAGTTCGTGCTCATAGGGAATGCGGAACCCCGGCTCCCACTGCCCACTGAGGATGCGGCTTTCCAGATCGGCGCGGATGCGCTGGTTGAGGGTTTCAGCTTTCTTGCCCGTCACTCGGGAGTCCTGGATGGGTGCGACCGGCACTCAGCCGGCCGACAACAACGTCTGCAATGCGCGGGCGAAACGGGCGGCCACGGCATCACGCTGCAGGTGACGGCCCTGATGGACCAGCTGGCGACCCTGGCGCCACACCGAACGCACCGCACCATTACGTGCGGCGAACACCCAGCTGTCAAGCAAGGCGTCGCCGTCACGGGCGATCAGGGCCGGGTGCGTCGGGTCCAGTTCGACCACGTCGGCCGGGGCGCCCACCTGCAGCCCGGTGACCACGCCCAGCGCCTGCCCGGCGCCGTGCAGCGACTGCTCGAACAGCCAGCGGCCGCTGGACTGGCCATCGCCCGGCGCCAGCACGTTGCGCCCGCGCAGCTGCAGGCGCTGCCCGTACTCGAGCAGGCGCAGTTCTTCGGCTGCGTCGATCAGCACGTTGGAGTCCGAGCCGACGCCAAAGCGCCCACCCGCGCGCGCGAACGCCTGCATCGGGAACAGCCCGTCGCCCAGGTTGGCCTCGGTGATCGGGCACAGCCCCACCACCGCGCGGCTGGCCAGCATGCGCTGCACCTCGTCGTCGTCCACGTGGGTGGCGTGCACCAGGCACCAGCGTTCGTCCACGGCGGCGTGTTCGTACAGCCAGCGCACCGGGCGCAGGCCGCTCCACGCCACGCAGGCGTCCACCTCGCGGGTCTGCTCGGCGATATGGATGTGCACCGGACCGGTAGTGAGCGGCAGCAGTGCGTTGAGTTCCTCGCCGGTCACCGCCCGCAGGCTGTGCGGGGCGATGCCCAGCACGGCGTCATCCAGGCCCTGCAGCGCCTGGGTACAGCCCTGCAGCAGCGCGGCGAACCCGTCCACGTCGTGGATCAAGCGGCGCTGCGCCGGGTTGGGTGCGGCACCGCCGAAATCGGCATGCGCGTAGAACACCGGCAGCAGGGTCAGACCGATGCCACTGCCCTGCGCCGCGGCGGCGATGCGTTCGGCCATCTCGGCGCGGTTGGCGTACGGGGTGCCATCGGCGGCATGGTGCAGGTAGTGGAACTCGCCCACGCGGGTGAAGCCGGATTCGAGCATTTCCACGTAGGCCTGCTCGGCGATGGCCTGCACCGCCTCGGGCTGCAGGTGCGCCAGGAAGCGGTACATCAGCTCGCGCCAGCTCCAGAAGCTGTCACCGCTCTGGCCGCCGATCTCGGTCAGCCCGGCCATGCCGCGCTGGAAAGCGTGACTGTGCAGGTTGCCCAGCCCCGGCAGCGCGATGGCCAGCGCGGTGTCGCCCGGCTGGGCGGGCACGCCAGCACTCACGTCGGTCAGGCAGCCGCCGGCGCACACAATGCGCACATCGCGGACCCAGCCCTGCGGCAGCAGTGCGTGGGCGGCATGGAAAACAAGGGTCGCGGCGGGGGTGGCTGGCATCACTGGACATCCCGGAAGTGGCGCCTATATTGTATAGACATATAAGCCGATGTGGTTGCTGCCATGCACTGTGACACCCTCTGGTACCACGCCCACCTGATCACCGTCGATGGCCCGGGCCTGGGCGTGATCGAAAACGGGGTGATCGCCGCCACCGACGGCCGCATCGTGCACGTGGGCGCGGCCGGTACCGAGACGCACCTGCAGCCGGCGCAGCGTATCGACTGCGGCGGCCGCTGGATCAGCCCCGGGCTGGTCGACTGCCACACCCACCTGGTCTATGCCGGCAACCGCGCCGGCGAGTTCGAGCAGCGCCTGCAGGGCGTGAGCTATGCCGACATCGCCCGCGCCGGCGGCGGCATCGTCTCCACCGTGCGCGCCACCCGCGCCGCCAGCGAGGCCGAGCTGATCGCCGCCAGCCTGCCGCGCCTGGACGCGATGCTGGCCGAAGGCATCACCACGCTGGAAATCAAATCCGGTTACGGGCTGAGCCTGGACGATGAAACCAAGCAGCTGCGCGTGGCCCGCGAACTGGGCCGCCTGCGCGCGGTGGAGATCGTGCCGACCTTCCTGGGCGCGCATGCGATTCCGCCCGGCCGCGATGCGCAGGACTACATCGACGAAGTGTGCAACGTGATGATTCCGGCAGTGGCCGCGCAGGGCCTGGCCGAAGCGGTGGATGTGTTCTGCGAGAACATCGCCTTCAGCGCCGCGCAGGCCGAGCAGGTATTCGTGGCCGCCCGCCAGCACGGGCTGGCGATCAAGATCCACGCCGAACAGCTCAGCAACCAGCATGGCGCAGCGCTGGCTGCACGCCACGGCGCGTTGTCGGCCGACCATATCGAACACCTGGATGCCGAGGGCATCGCGGCGATGGCGGCGGCCGGCACCGTGGCGGTGCTGCTGCCGGGCGCGTTCTATTTCACCCGCGACACCACCCTGCCCCCGATCCCGGCGCTGCGTGCAGCCGGCGTGCCGCTGGCATTGGCCACCGATTCCAACCCCGGCACCTCGCCACTGACCAGCCCGCTGCTGGCCATGAACATGGCCGCCACCCTGTTCCGCATGACCGTGGACGAGTGCATCGCCGGCTTCACCCGTGAAGCAGCGCGCGCGCTGGGCCGTGCCGATCGCGTGGGCCGGCTGGCGGTCGGCCTGGACTGCAACCTGGCCCTGTGGGACATCGAGGCACCTGCCGACCTGGTGTACCGCATGGGCTTCAACCCCCTGCACGCGCGCGTGATGCGCGGCGTATCCGTCTGATTTTTGTGATGTCTGGAGATTCCATGAGCACTACCCTGACCCTGCAGCCCGGCGCGGTGACGCTGGCGCAATGGCGCGCGATCTTCGATGGCGCGCGCGTGCGCCTGGACCCGGCCTCCGCCGCGGCGGTGCTGCGCAGCGCGCAGACCGTGGCCGATATCGTGGCCAAGGGCGCGCCGGTGTACGGCATCAATACTGGCTTCGGCAAGCTGGCCAGCGTGCGCATCGAGCGCGAAGACCTGGCCACCCTGCAGCGCAATATCGTGCTGTCGCACGCCGCCGGCGTGGGTGAGCCGATGCCGGCGCCGGTGGTGCGGCTGATGATGGCGCTGAAGCTGACCAGCCTGGCCCAGGGCGCGTCGGGCATCCGCCCGGAAACGCTGGCGCTGCTGGAAGCCTTCCTGCAGCACGACATCGTGCCGGTGATTCCGTGCCAAGGCTCGGTGGGCGCGTCGGGTGACCTGGCCCCGCTCTCGCACCTGGCGAGCGTGATGATCGGCGTGGGCGAAGCGTTCGTCGGTGGCGAGCGGCTGCCGGCCGCCGACGCGCTGGCCCGGCACGGCCTTGCGCCGCTGGTTCTGGGTGCGAAGGAGGGCCTGGCCCTGCTCAACGGCACCCAGTACTCCACCGCCTACGCACTGGCCGGTCTGTTTGCGATCACCACCGTGTTCCAGGCCGCGCTGGTCACTGGTGCGCTGTCGGTGGAAGCGGCCAAAGGCTCGGACACGCCGTTCGACCCGCGCATCCACAGCATCCGCGGCCAGCGCGGGCAGATCACCACCGCCGCCACGCTGCGCACGCTGATGCAGGGTTCGGCCATCCGCGAATCGCACCGCGACAACGACGTGCGCGTGCAGGACCCGTACTGCCTGCGCTGCCAGCCGCAGGTGATGGGCGCGGCGTTCGACGTCATGCGCCAGGCGGCCACCACGCTGGCGATCGAAGCCAACGGCGTGTCCGACAATCCGCTGGTGTTCACCGACACCAATGAAGCGCTGAGCGGTGGCAACTTCCACGCCGAGCCGGTGGCCTTCGCCGCCGACATGCTGGCCATGGCCATCTGCGAAATCGGCTCGATCAGCGAACGCCGTACCGCGATGCTGGTGGACCCGGCGCTGTCCGGCCTGCCTGCCTTCCTCACCCCGAAGCCCGGCTTGAATTCGGGCTTCATGATTCCGCAGGTGACCGCCGCGGCGCTGGTCTCGGAAAACAAGCAGCGCGCCTACCCGGCCAGCGTCGATTCGATTCCGACCTCGGCCAACCAGGAAGACCATGTGTCGATGGCCGCGCATGGTGCGCGCCGGTTGCTGGCGATGGCCGAGAACGCGGCCAACGTGGTTGGCATCGAGTTGCTGGCCGCCGCGCAGGGCTGCGACTTCCATGCCCCGCTGCGCTCCAGCGACGCGCTGGAAGGCGTGCGTGCGCGTCTGCGCGCGCAGGTACCCACCCTCCAGGACGACCGCTACTTCCATCCGGACATGGTGGCCGCCACCAACCTGGTGCGCAGCGGCGCACTGGCCGAGGGCCTGGCCGACGTGCTGCCGCAGGTGGAGCCGCTGGCATGACCACCCACCCGGACTGGCTGCAGGTGCACGAGGGCGATGCGCCGCTGATCGTCAGCTTCCCGCATACGGGCAGCGAGCTGCCGCACGACCTGATTGATGGCTACCACTCGCCATGGCTGGCGCGCCGCGATGCCGACTGGTGGGTGCATGAGCTGTACGACTTCGCCCGCGGCATGGGGGCCACGACCGTGCGCTCGGCGATCTCGCGCTCGGTGATCGACCTCAACCGCGACCCCAGCGGCGTGTCGCTGTACCCGGGCCAGAACACCACCGGCCTGTGCCCGCTGACCACCTTCGACAACCAGCCGCTGTACCACCCCGGCAGCGAGCCGGACGCGGCCGAGATCGCGCGCCGCCGCGACACGTATTTCGCGCCGTACCACGACGCGCTGGCCGCGCAGATCGCACGGCTGCGCCAGCACCACGGCACCGTGGTGGTGTATGACGCGCACTCGATCCGCTCGCATATTCCGCACCTGTTCGACGGCGAGCTGCCGCAGTTCAACCTGGGTACCGCCGGCCCGTCGGGCGCGGTCGATACGTCCTGCGACAACACGCTCAGCGACGTGGTGGAGAACCTGCTGAAGATCAGCGGCCTGTCCCACGTGCGCAACGGCCGCTTCAAGGGCGGCTGGATCACCCGCCACTACAGCAACATTCCCGGTGGCGTGCACAGCCTGCAGATGGAACTGGCCTGCCGTGGCTACATGCACGAGCCGGCACCGGACCAGGTGGACGAACACAGCTGGCCCACCCCGCTCGACCCCGACCACGCCGCACCGCTGCGCCACACCCTGGCGCAGGTGCTCAACGCCTGCCTTGCATTCGCTACGAACCGGAGCGCCGCATGACCCGCAACGACCCGTCCCGCACCATCATCGCGCCTACCGGCACCACGCTCACCGCCAAGAGCTGGCTGACCGAAGCGCCGCTGCGCATGCTGATGAACAACCTGCACCCCGACGTGGCCGAGCGGCCGCAGGAACTGGTGGTGTACGGCGGCATCGGCCGCGCCGCACGCGACTGGGAGAGCTTCGATGCGATCGTGGAAACGCTCACGCGCCTGGACGACGACCAGACCCTGCTGGTGCAGTCGGGCAAGCCGGTGGGCGTGTTCCGCACCCATGTGGATGCGCCGCGCGTGCTGATCGCCAATTCCAACCTGGTGCCGCGCTGGGCCAACTGGGATCACTTCAACGAGTTGGATAAGAAAGGCCTGGCGATGTACGGCCAGATGACGGCCGGCAGCTGGATCTACATCGGCGCGCAGGGCATCGTGCAGGGCACCTACGAAACCTTCGTGGAGATGGGCCGCCAGCACTACAACGGCAGCCTGGCCGGCAAGTGGCTGTTCACCGGTGGGCTGGGTGGCATGGGCGGCGCGCAGCCGCTGGCTGCGGTGATGGCCGGTGCCTCCTGCCTGGCGGTGGAATGCCGCAAGAGCAGCATCGAGATGCGCCTGCGCACCGGCTACCTGGACACCTGGACCGACAATCTGGATGAGGCGCTGCGCCTGATCGAGGAATCCTGCACGGCGAAGAAGCCGCTGTCGGTGGGCCTGCTCGGCAACGTCGCCGACGTGCTGGACGAACTGCTGCTGCGCGGGGTCAAGCCGGACCTGCTGACCGACCAGACCTCCGCGCACGACCCGGTCAACGGCTACCTGCCGCAGGGCTGGACGGTGGAGGAATGGGACGACAAGCGCGTGACCGCGCCGAAGGTGGTGGAGAAAGCCGCACGTGCCTCGATGGCCACCCACATCCGCGCCATGCTCGCCTTCCACGCGCTCGGCGTGCCGACCGTGGACTACGGCAACAACCTGCGCCAGATGGCGCTGGAAGAAGGCGTGGAAGACGCGTTCGATTTCCCCGGTTTCGTGCCCGCCTACATCCGCCCGCTGTTCTGCCGCGGCATCGGCCCGTTCCGCTGGGCCGCGCTGAGCGGTGACCCGGAAGACATCGCCAAGACAGATGCCAAGGTAAAGGAGCTGATCCCGGACAACCCGCACCTGCACCGCTGGCTGGACATGGCCGCCGAGAAGATCAAGTTCCAGGGCCTGCCCGCGCGCATCTGCTGGGTGGGCCTGGGCGACCGTGATCGCCTGGGCCTGGCCTTCAACGAGATGGTCGCCAGCGGCGAGCTGAAGGCACCGGTGGTGATCGGCCGCGATCATCTGGACAGCGGCAGCGTTGCATCGCCGAACCGCGAAACCGAGGCGATGGCCGATGGTTCCGATGCGGTGTCCGACTGGCCGCTGCTCAATGCCCTGCTCAACACCGCCAGCGGTGCCACGTGGGTGTCGCTGCACCACGGCGGCGGCGTCGGCATGGGCTTCTCGCAGCATGCCGGCATGGTGATCGTCTGCGACGGCACCGAAGCGGCCGCCAAGCGCATCGCGCGCGTGCTGTGGAACGACCCGGCCACGGGCGTGATGCGGCATGCCGATGCCGGGTATGACATCGCGGTGGAGTGTGCGAAGGAGAAGGGGTTGGATCTGCCGGGGATTCTGGGCTGATCCCGATGCGTCCCGACCAACGGTCGGGACCTACCGCTCCGGATGCGTCGCGACCAACGGTCGGGATCTACCGCGCCTGATGCTTCCCGACCAACGGTCGGGATCTACCGCTCCTGATGTGTCCCGACCAACGGTCGGGATCTACCGCGGGCCGCGTAGAGCCGGGCTCTGCCCGGCTGCCCCTGTTGCCTAATCGTCCAACGGCACGTCACCGTCCCAATTGAACGACGGCATCCACTTCGCCACATCCTCCACCGGCTGCGGCAGCCGACCTTCCAGCCAACCCAGCAGATCATCCGGCGAGAACCCCGGGTCACTGGATTGAATCCGCCATGACAGGAACTCGCTGGCCGGGCCATTGAGGTACGGCGGCGGCGCGACGGGCATGAACGTCGTCGGCAGCGCTTCGGTCACCGACAACCCGTTGACCACATACGCAAGCTCCTGCACGGCACTCCAGGCCAGCGGATGCGCAAGATCCAGCGCGAACCCCACGTACCAGGTGCTGTCCTCGCCCCTGCCCCAGTGCATCGGCGACGCCGACATGGCCGGAATCTTCTGCAGATACTCCAGCAGTTTCTTGAATTCGCCTTGCTTGGCCAAGTGGTTCTCCTGTGGCGTGACGTCGTCTGACAGTATCGCGGAAACCTCCCCCGGCATCCCGCTGATCCGAGTCTGAAATCGACGCGAACGCGGCGGCTGGTTCGGCGCGGGGATGTCCGCCCGCAACCCTGTCTTGTACCCCCCTGCTGGCGTCGTGCCGGCCCGGCCTACAATGTCCATGCACACAGGAGGAGGGACGCATGGGACGCAGGCGCACGCATCTTATCGACGTCATGGCCACATGGCCGTGGTACGTCAATGTTGGCGCAGGCGCGCTCGGCTTCGCCGCATTGCGCATGCTCGCCCCGCAGTGGCACGAGCGCACCACTGGCACCCCGACCGCGTTGATTGCCGGCATAGCAGCACAGGCGGCGGTTGCATGGCTGTGGCTGGGGCTCTGCCTGGTGGCGGCGGTGGTGTCGTGGGCTGGCGCACGTCGACGGCGCCGGTTGCTGGACACGCGCACCGGGCTGGAGAGTCTTTCCAGTAACGGATGGCGTGACTTCGAACGACTGGTCGGCGAAGCCTACCGGCGACAGGGCTATACCGTCGAGGAAACCGGCTTGGGCGGTGCCGACGGCGGCATCGACCTGGTCCTGCGCCGCGATGGCAAACGCACGCTGGTGCAATGCAAACAATGGCGGCGCCAGCAGGTGGGCGTGTCGGTGGTGCGCGAAATGTATGGCCTGCTGGCGCACCACCGCGCAGACGCCGTGCTGATTGTCAGCAGCGGGGGCTTCACTCGCGACGCGCAGACCTTCATTGTCGGAAAGCCCATCACGCTGGTTGCGGGTGAGGACCTCTTGGGAATGATTCAGAAGGTGCAGGCACGTGGGACGGCGATGCCTGCCGCAAGGATCGAGCCGGTGCTGACAGACTCGGCACCTGCCTCGGAGGTGTTGACCTGCAAACGCTGCAGCGCCCCTATGGTGGAACGTCGTAATCGCAGAACCGGTGACGTATTCATGGGCTGCAGTCGCTTTCCCGCTTGTCGCGGCTGAAAGCGGCAACCTCTAGTCGATCGCATGCGGGTTCACGGGCGGAACGGAGAGCAGCCGACCAACGGTCGGCTCTACTCGTACCGGAGCAGCCGCCCCCTTGCGGCCGTACGGCACGGACGGGTGACGCGCTGCGCCATACCTGTTAACTTTCGCGCCATCTTTTTGGTTTACAGCCCTTACGCATGTCGCTTTCGCCGTACCGCCCCTGCCCGACCCTGCTGTTCCTGGCCGTCGCCCTCGGCCTTTCCGCTGCCGCCCACGCCGCCCCCCAGGCCACCACCCTCGACGCGGTCAATGTCACCGCCGCCAACGAGACCGAGCAGGCCCGCGCCACGCTCAAGCGCGTTCCCGGCGCCAGCAACGTGGTGGACCTGACCAAGGCCGACGGCCGGCTGTCCACCAGTGCCGATGTGCTGGCCTACCAGCCGGGCATCAGTGCGCAGTCGCCGGGCAATGAAGGCGCCAAGGTGTCCATCCGTGGCTCGGGCATCAACCGGGGCCCGGGCGCGCATGCGTCGGGCATTGCGGTGTCGCTGGATGGGCTGCCGTTGAGTGGCCCCGGTGGCACGCCGTATGAGCTGCTTGAGCCGCTGTGGCTGAGCCGGGCCGAGGTGCTGCGCGGTGCCAACGGGTTCGAGCGCGGCGCCTTGGCGCTGGGCGGTGCCATCAACTACGTGAGCCGCAACGGGCGCGATTCGGCCGGGCTGGAACTGCAGTACGAAGCGGGCAGTCGCGGGTACCAGAAGCGCAGCATCGGCTATGGCGGGGTGAGCGGCGATGTCGACTACTACCTGGCCTACACCGATACCGAATCGGACGGCTACCAGCGCCACGCCGCCAGTGACGGCAAGGGCGCGATGGCCAATCTGGGCTGGCAGATCACCCCGACCCTGGAAACGCGCTTCTTCGTGCGTTACCGCGAGACCAATCACGAAACGCCCGGGCGCCTGACCCGCGACCAGATCCGCAACGACCCGCGTGCGGCCAACCCGGCCAACCTGGCCATCGACGCGCGCCGTCCGCAGCCGGGCAGCACCTGGATCGGCAACACGACCACCTGGCAGATCGACGAAGCGTCGTCGCTGCAGGCCGGGCTGGTGTACCACAAGTACCCGATGGACTTGAACGAAAGCCTGTACCGGCAGCAGCTGGATTACAGCAACCTCAACGCCACCGTGGACTACCGCCACCGCCACCTGCTGTTGGGCCGCACCAGCGTGACCACGCTGGGCCTGCGCGTGACACACGATCTGGACGCGGACGTGCGCGAAACGCTGCGCTTTGCCAGCAACGGCTATGCCGCCGGCACGCATACGCGCGACTTCTCGCACCACGGCACAGACAGCACGCTGCACATAGGCAACGACCTGGCCCTCACCGACGCGCTGCACCTGCAGACCGGGCTGGCGCTGATCAACACCCGCCGCGATGTGCAGGTGACCTGGCCGGCCACGCCCGAACGCCTGCGCGAGCACCAGTGGGACTACGCGCCGCGGCTGGGCTTCACCTGGCAGCAGACCCCGCAGCTGCAGTGGTTCGGCAACCTGAGCCGCTCGGTGGAGCCGGCGCATCCCTGGTCGATGATCTGGGGCTCGAACCAGTATTTCGCAGCAGGCAACGGAGCATCCACCGGTCGCCAGCGCGCGCCGGTGCAGCTGGACAACCAGACCGCCACCACGCTGGAACTGGGCGCGCGCGGCGACAGCGTGCTCGGCCGCTGGGAGCTCACCGGCTACTACGCCCGCGTGCTGCATGAACTGCTCACCGTGGAAGTGGTGCCGGTACCGAACCTGTTCGTGGCCGAGAACAACGCCAGCCCCACCGTGCACCGTGGTCTGGAAGCTGGGCTGGACAGCACGCTGTGGCAAGGGCGCGATGGCCGCCTGTCGTTGCGCCAGGCCTACACCTTCAGCGACTTCCGCTACCGCGATGACGCGCTGTTCGGCAGCAACCGCCTGCCCGGCCTGCCCCGCCACTACTACCAGGCCGAGCTGCGCTACGACCACCCCGCCGGTTTCTACGCCGCGCTCAACACCGAGTACGCCTCGGCGATGTTCGTGGACTACGCCAACAGCGTCCGCGCCGACAGCCACGCCATCGTCGGCAGCCGGGTCGGGTTTGATGCACCCAGCGGGCGCTGGCAGGCGTGGGCGGAGATGCGCAACATCGGCGACCGCCACTACGCGGCGACGGTAACGCCGGGCTACAACGATGCCGGCAAGGACGTGGCCCGCTCCACCCCGGGCGAAGGCCGCGGGGTGTACGCCGGCCTGCGCTGGCGCTTCGACTGATCGGGCCGGCCAGCAACGGCAGCGTTGCTGGCCCTTGGCGAGCGGTGGTTCAGATCGCAGCGGCCTGCGAGAACAGCGACAAATACATAGCCAGCACCGCAAAGCTGCCCCACAGCAACATGCTGACCATCCCCACCACGCCGGCCAACCAGTAGCGCAGCCCGCCACCGAACACCGCCACCAGCACCACCAGTACCGGGCCTGTCCAGACCCACGGGTAGGTGCTGACGAAGGCAGCGGAAAGTGCCGACGGTGCCATGCCCGCCTCGAGCAACGGCGCCAACAGGCGCGGCAGCAGTGCAGCGCCCATCGCCGTGACCAGCACCGCGGTGATGCCGCTGCAGGCCAGCCCGATCACCAGTGCGCCCACCCCGGCGATGCCGCCGGTGGCACCGGCCAATGCGCGTTGCAGCAGGCTCATTTGCCGCGCACCGTCTGCAGCACATCGGCCAGGGTGTCTGCGTGGGGCGCGATTTCCTGCGCCACCCAGCCCAGCCCGGCGGAAAACACCAGCACGCCGATCAGCGGCCAGAAGGTATGGGCCAGGCACAGCCGCCACCAGCCCTGCGCGCGCATGCCCTGCATGCGCCGGTACAGGCCCCCGGCAATGGCGGTGTCGACCAGCAGCTCGGCCATCAGCACCGGCGCGGACCAGATCACCCAGCTGGCGGCCACCAGCGTTCCGGCAGCGATCGCCAGTACCGCGATGAGGGCCATGACCGGCACGCCCGCATCGCCGTCGGCGAGATCCAGCAGTGACCCGTCGCTGCTGGGGGTGTCCGCGCTGGTGCGGGTCGACGGCGCCCAGGACGCCGATGCGCCACCGCCACCGGACTGCCCACCCTGCCCGCCCCACTGCGGCCCCGTGTTGGGCGACGACGAGCCGCCACCACCGCCGGTGTTGATCACCGCCTCGGCAACGTCATTCCGGCGCAGGTGCAGCCATAGCCACATCAACAGCAGGAACGTGAGGTAGGCCATCAGCACGGCCAGCGGATACCGCAGCAGCATCGTATCCAGGCCACCCAGACGCAGCAGGTGTGCAGCCAGCAGGCCCGCCACGGCAGTGACCATCACGATCACGGCCATCTGCAGACGCGGCCAGCCGCCACGCTGCAGCTGCTGGCGGGCGCGGGCAGTTTCGCTGCCGCGGGTCAGCGGCAGCAGCAGCGGCCTGGGCGGTCGCACCACCCGCCGGTTCATGGCTGCACCTGCTTGGTGACCGCCTCGATGCGATGGCCATCGGGGTCGATCACGAACGCCGCATAGTAGCGGTCACCGTAATCCGGTCGCAGTCCGGCGGGGCCATTGTCATGCCCGCCGGCCTGCAGCGCGGCGCGATGGAAGTCCTGCACCGCGGTGCGCGTGGGGGCGCTGAAGGCCAGGTGAAAGCCGGCCCCGGGCGCGGCGGCATCGTCGCGCAGTTTCAGGCACAGCATGTCTTCGTCGTCGACCAGCCCGTAGCCGATCGCGGTGTCATCCTCGAACACGCGGCGGTACCCCAGCGCACCGAGTGCGGCGTCGTAGAACGCGCCGGCCGCAGCCAGGTCGCGGACCCCAAGGGACAAGTGATGCAGCATGCGGACGTCCTTGCCGTGGAATGCGGAATGCAGGGCGACAGTGTAAAGGCGCGTCGCGCTCAACGGCGCTTGCGGGTGCTCATCCGCGCGCAGGCAACGCCACCAGCGCCTGCAGCTGCGCCGCCACCCGGTCGAACGGTGCGATGTCCTGCATCGCCCGGCACATCGCCACAGCACCTTCCACGCTGGCGATGATCAACGTGGCCTGCGCGGCCGCCTGCGCCGGCGCATGGCCGGCCGCCAGCAGCGCAGCGCCCAAGCGCTGTTCCCACCGCGCGAACACCGCCGCCGCTGCACCGCGTGCCTGGCTGGCCACCGCATCCAACGGTTCTTCCACAGCAGCCGCCAGCACCGGGCAGCCGGCAGCAAACTGCGTGCGCAGCAGGCGTGCGCGCCACATCTGCAGAAACTGCTGCAGACCCGGCTCCGCGCCGTCCTGCAAAAGTTCGGCGAGCAGAGCATCCACCTTGTCACCGGCCTGGGTGGTGGCGCGCGCCAGCAGTTCCTGCTTGCCGCCCGGGAAATGGTGATACGTGGAGCCCAACGGCGCATCGGCGGCCTTGGTCACCTCGCGGATGCTGGTGGCATTGAGGCCCACCCGCGCCAACATGTCCGCCGCTGCCGCGATGACGCGCTGGGGTGCATCGGTAGGACGAGGCGACATGGCGCGATTCCTTGCTAAGACAGTCGTCATACATTAGCGTATCCGGACTATAACAGTCGTCATATTCCACATGAATCTCTGGTTCCGCCTGCTGTACCTGCTGCTGTGCAGCTTCTTCCGGCCGCGGCTGGCCGCCCCGTTCGGGGTGTCACGGCTGCCGTTCCGGGTGCTGCCCAATGACCTGGACAGCAACCTGCACATGACCAACGGGCGCTACTGGAACATCTTCGACCTGGGCCGCCTGGACCTGATCCTGCGGATGGGCCTGGGCCGCGTGGCCCTGCGCGAAAAATGGGCGCCGATCGTGGGTGCCGGCACCATCCAGTTCCGTCGTGAACTGAAACCCTTCCAGCGCTTCACGCTGGAAACGCGGCTGGTGGGCTGGGTCGGCACGCGGGTGATCATGGAGCAGCGCGTGCTGCTGGGCGAGGAGAAGATCGCCACCCGCGCCCTGCTGGTCACCGGCATCTACGACCGCCGCCAGCGCCGCTTCGTGGACATGCCGCGGATGATGCAGTCCATCGGCGCCGACGACGTGCCCTCCCCACCCCTCAGTGCCGCCGCCGACGCCTTGTTGGCGGCAGACGCGGCGCTCAAGCAGGACGACGCCTGACCGCGCCGTTCAGCGCGGTCGCGACAGCGCCTGCTGGATCGCCGCCTCGGCCAGCGGCGCCATCCGCGCATAGCCGGCTGGCGTGGGGTGCACGCCATCGGCAGCCAGCGCCTTGTCCAAGCCACCGTCGCGGTTGGCCAAGGGCGTGTGGTAATCCAGATACACCACGTTGTGCGCGCTGGCGTACCGCTTCAACGCCGCATTCAACGCGCGCACCTTCGGCGCCGGTTGCACGCCGCGCTGCCACGGGTAGTCGCTGACCGGCAACACCGAACTGAGCACCACCGCGATGCCGTGTGCATGGGCCAGTTCCACCATCGACTGCAGGTTGTCTTCGATCATCGCCTGGGTGGCCGCCCCGGTATTGCCGGCAATGTCGTTGGTGCCGGCCAGGATCACCACCACCGCCGGCTGCAACGCGATCACATCCTGGCGGAAGCGCACCAGCATCTGCGCGGTGGTCTGCCCGCTGATGCCGCGGTTGAGGTAGCCCTTGCCGGGGAAGAAGGTGTCGCTGCCGGTGCGACCCCAGCCTTCAGTAATGGAATCGCCGAACAACACTACGCGCGGCTTACCGGGAAGCGGGGCCGCCAACGCGGCGTTTTCATCCCGGTAACGCTGCAATTGGGGCCAGTCGCGCAGGCGCTGCTGCAACTCGGCGACCTGGCGCTCCTGAAGCGTGCCGGCGGGCTGCAGCAGCAGCGGATTGACCGCGGGCGTATCGGTAGCGGCATGTGCGGCGGGTACGGAACACACCGCCAGTAACATCAGGGCCAGGAACGGTCGCATATCAGGCACTCCTTGGGTGCAGGTTGAACGCCACGCGGGCCTCAGACTACGTGGCTGCCCGCATCGGTGCCAGCGTGCGTACGCGCTGCATCAGCCCCGCCACGCCAGTACTTGGGCCCGCGTTGCCAGCGCGGTTTCAATGCGCTGCAGGCAATCGGGCGTGGGGCTGACCAGGTACCACTGCGCGCTCCGGCGCAGCAGCGGCAGGTCGGCATGATGGTCGGTATAGGCCATCGCCCACGGCGGTGCGAAGCCACGCGCGGCCAGCATCGGAATCTTGTTCTCGCCCAGGCAGTGCTGTTCGCTGACCCAGCCGCCCCATAGCGGGCGCAGCGTGGAGGCCACCAGCGGTACCTCGCCCAGCCCGCCATGGACCAGCAGCGCGCGTGCCAGTGGTTCCCAGCAGCCGGTAGCGATGACCACCCGGTCCCCCTGCGCCAGGTGCTCGCGCAGGCGTGCAACGGCCGGTGCGATGAACAGCGCTTCGTCCGCCGCGAACACGGCATCGGCATGCGCCTGTGCCAGCGCCTGCATTACCTCGCGGCTGCGCCCAAAGGTGGCCAGCCATACCGCACACCGCGTGGGCAGGCGGCGCGTGCGGCGGACCAGCAGCAATGGCCCCAACAGCGGCAGCGCCACGATCAGCACGGCCAGGCGCCACGGCTGGCGGCACAGCAGGCCCTTGAAGAAGCGACCCGCAGTTTCCCAGCGGGTCAAGGTCAGGTCGAAATCGAACACAACCACGTTGGCGTCGTTTGCGGTGGGCATCCGCGCAGTCCCTTATGCGGTGGAGTGCCGATCATAGCGGCACTGCATGCGATCACCGCCGGCGGTGCCACTCAGAACCCGTCGAGCGTGCGCAACAATGAGCCGAAGGTGAGGTAGAACGAATCGTGGCCGCCCTCGGCGCGTCCATAGCCCAGGAACACCGGGCCCAGGAAAGTGTCCGCGCCGATGAACAGGCTGCCGGCGGTCTGCATGCCATCGATGTTCACCGCGTCGCGGGTCTGCCAGAAACCGCCCCATTCCACGCTGCCGCCGACATACAGCGGAATGGTCAGCAGCGAATCGGCGTGGGCGACGCGGCGGTAGTACATCACCCGCGCCAACGCGGTCTGTGGCGCGAAGATCGCCTCTTCCGGATACCCGGACAGGTTGCCCAACCCGCCCAGGAAGCCATAGGTGGCCAGGACGTCATCGCCACCATGCGCCGACGACGCCCGCACGCCACCCAGCCAGCGGTTGCGGCCGTGCGACCACGCCCCATCCCACTGCAGGCGCGTGACTGCGGCCGAATCGGCCGTACCGAGCGTGTCGAGGTAGTGCTGACGGGTCAGCGACAGGCGCTGGCCGCGGCTGGGGAAGGCCGAACTGTCGATCGAATCGTGGCGCAGCTGCCAGCCCACGCTGCCCATGTCGGCGCGGTAGTTGCCCAGTTCGCTCGGGTTGCCCACGTCCAGTCGCAGCCGCTCTCGTCCACGCTCCAGGAAGCCGGCCAGCTCCCAATCCGGATGCGGCGAATACGCCCAGCGCACACCGCCCAGCCATTGGCTGTAACGGAACTCCGCCAGCGCGCCGCCGCGCATCAACGCCAGGTCCAGGTCGGTCGCGCGATACTTCGCATAGGTCGATAGCGCATGCCGTCCGCTGCGGCCAAACGGACGGTAGTACTCGGCAAACGCCTCCTCCACCTCGCCAAGGCCCACGCGCAGTTTCAGCTCGGCGCCCTGGTCGCTCAACCCGGTACGGGTCAGCTCGCTGATCAGCTGGTAGTTGCTGCTGCCATCGAAATCATCGGACAGGCGCAGCGCGAAGTGCAGGAAATCCGGCCCCCAGCGCTTGTCCTGCGGCGCCACCACCAGTCCCTGGCGGCCGTCACGGTCTTCCAGCCGCCATTGCACCTGCTGGTAGCGCCCTTCGCCGTAGGCGGTGGCCACCTGCTGCTCCACCTCGTCCGGCGCCAACGGACTGCCCACCTGCGATTGCAGGCGTTGTTCGATGTAGCGCCCGGTGCGGGTGCCGTCGCGCAGCACATCGACGAAGGCGACGATCGGCGCCGCATAGGCGGGCGGTCGATGCTGGCGCTCGAACGCGGCGTAGCGTGCCGGGTCCACCTGGTAGCGGCGGATCCCGTCGACCTCGGCCTGCGCGGCCTGCTCGCCCACGCCCACGGCCTGCGGTGAGCGGTTGAAATCCTGGCTGCCCATGTCACCCAGCGCCGGGGTCACCAACAGGTCCTGCGCGCCCAGCGTGGCCAGCTGCGCCTGGATCTCGCGCTGCATGAGCACGCTGGCCATCTGGTGACTGATCGCCAGGGGCGAGTCCAGCTGCGCTTCGGTCATCAACGGCGTGCCCACCCGCGACACGATCAGCCGCTGCGCACCCAGACGCCGTGCTTCATCGATGGGCAGGTTGTCCACCACGCCACCATCGACCAGCAGCCGGTCCTCGTAGCGAACCGGCGCAAACACGCCGGGCACCGACATGCTGGCGCGAATCGCCAGGGCCAGGTCGCCCTGGGCGAACACCACTTTCTCGCCACTCACGATATCGGTGGCGATGGCTCGGAAGGGAATTGGCAGCTGATCGAAATCGCGCACCTGCCAGGTGGGCAGCAACAGGCGACGCAGCAGCATTTCCAGCTTCTGCCCCTGGATCAGGCCCTGCGGAAAGGCAATCTTGCCGTTGCTCAGGCCGACCTCCACGCCACCCAGCAGGCGCAGGTCGTCCTCCTTGCGGCGCATGCTGCGCTCGTTGCGCGGCGGCTTGTCGCGCAGCACCTCGGCCCAGTCGATGCGGTCCAGCACCGCCTCGATCTCGTCGGCGGTGTAGCCGGAGGCATACAGCCCGCCCACCACCGCGCCCATCGAGGTGCCGACGATGCAGTCGATCGGCACACGCTCGCGTTCCAGCACCTTGAGCACGCCGATGTGGGCTGCACCGCGCGCGCCGCCGCCGCCGAGGACCAGGCAGGTGCGGGGGCGCTCAGCGGCGTCGAGAAGAGTGGCGTCCACAGTCGCAGGCGCCTGCGCGCCCGCCAGGGCAGGCAGGATCGCCAGCATGCACACCGCCAGCACCCCGCGCACGCGTTCACCGCGCCGTGCTGCGCGTCCGATCTGCATCAGGCTTCTCCCCGGGTGCGGCCATGCACCGCTTCACCCGCGCACTCTGCCTGCCGGTGACGGTCGCGTCCAGACGTACCGCACCTACAACGCGGGCCCGTGCCGGCCCTTCACTCACTCCCCAGCAGCAGCAAGTGACCGTCGTCCGTGGGATCCATGGCCAGGTAGACAACCTTGTCGCCCCGGCGGAAGCCCGCCGAGCACACCGCCTGCCAGCCCTGGCCGCAGTCGACCTCGGGGAACGCGGCGAACGGCGGCGCCCCTTCGTAGTCGTGTGGTTCAACGGTCCAGCCATCGCGCAGTAGCGCGCTGCGTACCGGCACGTAGTCCATGCCGCGGTGGAGGCCGAGCTGCTCCAATGTGGTGGTGGATTCGGTGGTGGCGTCGGTCGCTGGCGCGACGGCCAGCAGCAGGGAAATCAGCAATGTGTTCATTGTGGCGCAGGATAACGAAGATCGGCCGCCCGTTGCAGGGCGGCCGATCAGGTGGGGCATCACGCGCTGTCGAGCAATGGTCGACGTTACCGCGCGTTCTTCACGTAGGTGTCGAACCAATTGAGCATTTCGTACACCAGCTGCTCGTTGGACTCCAACGCGGTGTACCAGTGCGGCTCGTTGGGCAGCATCACCAGACGCGTGGTGCCGCCGTTGCCGCGGATGGCCTGGTAGAGCTTGCGCGACTGGAACGGTTCGGTGCCCGGGTTGGCATCGTCCTCACCGTGGACCAGCAGCAACGGCAGCTTGATCTTGTCGGCATAGAAGAAAGGCGAGGCCTTCAGGTACACGTCCTGCGCCTGCCACACCGAGCGCCGCTCGTTCTGGAAACCGAACGGGGTAAAGGTCTTGTTGTACGACCCGCTGGTGGCCACGCCGGCCTTGAACAGGGTGGTGTGCGCGATCAGGTTGGCGGTCATCAGGCCGCCATGGCTGTGCCCGGTCACGCCGATCCGGTTACGGTCGACCACGCCCAGGTCCACGGCCTTGTCCACTGCGGCCTTGGCATCGGCTTCGAGCTGCTCCAGGTAGGTGTCGTAGGCGTTCTTCGGGTCGCCCACGATCGGGAACGACGCGTTGTCGATGATCGCGTAGCCGGCCAGCAGCATCAGCCGGTACGGCGCCAGCCGGGTGAAGGTCTGCTGCGAACCGGACACCTGCCCGGCCTGCGCGGCGCTGGCGAAGTCGGCCGGGTAGGCATACAGGATGGCCGGCACGCGCTGGCCTTCCTTGTAGCCGGGCGGCGTGTACAGGGTGAACGACAGGTCCACGCCATCGGCGCGCTTGTAGGTCACCAGCCGCTTTTGGATCTGGCGCACTTCCGGGGTCGGGTCGGTGAGTCGGGTCAGCGCGGTGGCGGTGGAGGCGTACTGCGCTTCCCCTTCCTTCGCCGCGGCGTTGCGCTCGCCCTGCTGGCGCACGAACGCGTTCGGCGGGTCCATCACCGACTGGTGCCAGGTGAGGTAGCGGCCGGGCGTGGCGGTCAGGCCGAGGATCTGCTCATACGCATCGGCGTCGCTGCGGAACAGGCGCTCGGTCTTCAGCGAGCCCAGGTCCAGGCGATCCAGGAACGGGCGGTCGCCCTGCGGCGAAGCGCCCTGCCCGCGCAGGAACACGAATGCACCGTCCTGGCGCACCACCGACGCGCCGTTGGGCAGGCGCGTAAACACCAGGTTGCCCGGGTCGGCGTACTGCTCGTCGCTGGACAGATCCCACAGCAGGCGGCCTTCCTTCGTCGGCTGGTCCACATCGACGATGCGGGTCTGGCGCCAATGGCGGTTTTCATCGTTCTCAAACAGGAACGACACGGCCGGATCGGCGCTCCATGCGATGCCTTCGAAGCGCTGCGCGGTGCGGGCGATTTCCTGCGGTTTGCCGCTGAACGGTGCCTTCAGCGCAAGCACGCGGTCGCGGTGCGGCACGGTCACCTTCCAGTCGCCCTTGTCCAATGCCTCGGCATAGACCAGCGTGGCCGGGTCGGTGGCGCGCCAATCAAAATCACGCGGACCTTCGGGTACGCCGTGCACCGGCACGCGGTCGGCCAGCGGCAGGCTGGCGATCGGTGCTGCGCGGCCCGTGGCCAGGTCGAGCACGGCCACGTCGTTGGCGAAGCGCTGGTAGGTCACGGCGTGGGAGAACGGCGCCTTCAGGGTCTCGGTCAGCACGTGCACGCCGTCCGGTGCCGCGTTGACCTCGTTGTACAGCGCCGGCGCGCCGACGTTGCGCACCTGGCCGGCGACAACATCGACCACCGCCAGCTGCGACGCACCGTAGTAGGCAAACAGTTTTTCATCGTGCGCGCTGGTCAGCGTATCGCGCGCTTCATAGGTGCTGCTTTCGCCGCTGCTGCCGAGCGACTCCTGCACGTCCGGGCCACCGGGCCCGTTGCCGCTGGTCGGTGCCGGGCCCTGGTTGGCCGGCACCCGCTTGACCAGCAGCTGCTGCCCGCCGCCCAGCCACTGCAGGGTGTAGCCGAAGATCGGATTGAGCTGCACGTCCGGCACCTGCTTCACCTGGCCGGTCACCGCATCGCCCACCCACAGCTGCACCGAGGTCTCCACGGCGTTCTGGAACGCAAACCGCTGGCCGTCGGCAGACCACTGCGCCGCACCCGCGCAGCCCTGCGGCAAGGCCACCTTGGTGTGCTTGGCGGTCCCCACGTCGACCAGGGTGAAGTCGGCCACGCAGGCCGGGATGCCATAGCCGCCCTGGGTGTCATGGCGGCTGCGGTTCTTCGGCTCCAGGCGCACGCCAGCCAGCTTGAGGTACGGCTGGGCCACGCGCTCGATCGAGGGATAGGTCTGCGCGGTGGTCAGCAGCAGGCGCTGCCCGCTCGGGTCCAGACTGGGCGCCGGCGGCGGCGGGGCCTTGAGTACCTTGAGCAGGTGCTCCGGCGGCTTGGCGTAGTCGGCAAAGGCCGGCGCGGTGGCGAACAGACTGAGGGTGGCAACAGCAACGGCCGCGGCCAGGGTGGTACGACGAATCGGCATGTGGGTCCCCTTGCGATGGTGGGTACCCGGCGGCAGGGACGTCGCCGGGCAAACGTCGAATCTAGCACCGGGCGTCCGGGTCGGAATGGGCCGAAAGCACTGGCTTGCCGCCGCAGGCGCGAGCCGGCGCGCCGTTACTCCAGCGAGCGCGGGGTGCTGGTGAAGGTGTGCAGGCGGTCGCCGTAGAACATGAAGAACAGCTGCAGGGTCATCGGGTGGGTGGCGGTGCCGCCCCTGGCCTGCGGATCGTCGGCCAGGCACTCGGTGATGTCCGAGCCGGCGGGAACCGCGTCGCACTGCAGGGTCAGCTGATGGCGCGCGGCAAACCGCTCGACCGCTGCGCGGGAGCCGCCGTCCAGCGCGGCAGCCTGCACCTGTTCGCGCCAGAAGGTCTCGCGTGCCTGCAGGTTGCTGCCCGCACGGAATCCATCCAGCAGGCCGCTGTACCACAGCAGCAGCGCGCCCAGGACGACCAGCACCAGATATGCCATTCCCTTGCCCATGTTTCCTCCCTGTGCCGCAGCCTGCATCCGGTTCCGTACCGGGCTGCCGGCCACGGTAAGATGACGCTGCAGCCTCGTCAATGGACGCTCCGTGCGCACACTCCACGCCCTTCGTTACATCACGCCCCTTCGTGAGGGCGGCTCCCTGCCCGCTGTTGTCGAAACCGATGACGACGGCATGGTGGTGCTCAAATTCCGCGGCGCCGGGCAAGGCCCCAAGGCGCTGATCGCCGAGCTGATCGCCGGTGAAATGGCGCGCAGCGTCGGCCTGCCGATCCCGGAAATCATGTTCGTCGAACTCGACCGCGAGTTCGCCCGCACCGAGCCCGATCCGGAGATCCAGGACCTGATCCGCGCCAGCGAGGGCGTCAACCTCGGCAGCGATTATCTGCCCGGCGCCATCAACTACGACCCGGCGGCCATGCCGGTGGATGCCGACCTGGCCTCGCGGATCGTGTGGTTCGACGCGCTGACCAGCAACGTGGACCGCACCGCGCGCAATCCGAACCTGATGGTGTGGCACCGCAAGCTGTATCTGATCGACCACGGTGCGGCGATGTACTTCCACCACGACTGGGCCAACGCCGGCGAGGCCTGCGAAAAGCCGTTCGTGCTGATCCGCGACCATGTGCTGCTGCCGTTCGCCACGCAGATCGCCGAGGTGGACGCGACGTTGGCCGCATTGCTGCCCGATGCCGAAATCGAGCGCATCGTCGGCCTGGTGCCGGACAGCTGGCTGGTCGACGAACCCACCTTCGACAGCCCGGCGCAGTATCGCCAAGCGTATATCGACTATCTCAAGCGCCGCCTGCAGGTGCGTGCCGTCTTCGTCCAGGAGGCCGTCCGTGCCCACGCTGCATACGTATGACTACGCGGTGATCCGCGTGGTGCCGCGGGTTGAACGCGAAGAGTTCATCAACGTCGGGGTGATCGTGTCGTGCCCGGGGGCCAAGCACCTGGAAGCGGCGATCGAGATCGATCCGGCGCGGATGCACGCATTCGCCCCGTCCCTGGACATGGACGCGCTGCAGCCGTGGCTGGATGCCATCGTGGCCATCTGCCGTGGCGACGCGGACGCCGGCCCGATCGCACAGCTCCCGGCCCGGGCGCGCTTCCACTTCCTCACCGCCAAGCGCAGCTCGGTGGTGCAGATGTCGAGCACGCACGTAGGCCGCACCGCCGACCCGGCCGGCGTGGTGGCGCACCTGCTGACCAAAATGGTGCGGGTACCGTAAGGCCGGATTCCAGAGGTTGATGCACGCGGGCGTTGATCCTCGCGTAGCGCCGGGCTCTGCCCGGCTGCCTCTGGGACGCGTAGAGCCGGGTTCTACCCGGCTGCCTCTGGGACACGTAGAGCCGGGTGCTACCCGGCCAGGACAATCGATGCGACTCACAGATCCCAGGTTGCACACGCGCGCAGGTGATCAGGCGTCATCGTATCCAGGACCCACGCACCGCGCCTGACCGCGTTGCACACGCCCCCGCCCGCCCAGCAGCGCACATGCAGCAGCCGCTGCCAGCATCAATGCCGCTGCAGCGGAATGCCCCGCCGCGTACCCGTACTGGAATGCGCTGCCGCCGCCATCGGTGCCCAGCGACTGTGCCGTCGTCAGCACCGCCTGCATGCCGCGCCACAGAAGCACTCCCCCGGCAGACAGGAAAACGAACGGCACCACACTGCGAAACAGGGTCATGGCGGATCCATCGCATTGATCAGGGCCTCCATCGTAGTGGATCTTTCCGTCGGTTCGGCTGTCACTTCGGCAGCGCGTATGCCACCACCCGGGTGGCGGTTACCCCGCTGGCGCAGGGGCTACTTCGGGGCGGGCCCAGCCCAGCGGCTGGTGACCAGGCTGCGGATACGCATGCGAAGCGTGTTGCTTCTGGTGGGTCCGAGATGTCGAGCACGCACGTAGGTCGCACATCTGACCCAGCGCGCGGGGGGCGCACCTGCTAACGAGGTCGGTGCGGGAACCGTAACGCCGGAATGCAGGCGCTGATGCACCCGTAGAGCCAGGTTCTACCTGGCTGCCCTTGCAGCTGCGAATAAGAGCAACAGCGGCCGGGCAGAGCCCGGCGCTACGGGGGTGGACACGTAGCGCCGGGTTTTACCCGGCTGCTCTTGCCGCTGCGGCGAAGAACAACAGCGGCCGGGCAGAGCCCGGCGCTACGGGGGTGCGCGTAGAGCCGGGTTCTACCCGGCTGCTCTTGGCGGTGCAGCGAAGAGCAACAGCGGCCGGGCAGAGCCCGGCGCCACGGGGGTGCGCGTAGAGACGGGTTCTACCCGGCTGCTCTTGGCGGTGCAGCGAAGAGCAACAGCGGCCGGGCAGAGCCCGGCGCTACGGGGGTGCGCGTAGAGCCGGGTTTTACCCGGCTGCTCTTGTCGCTGCGGCGAAGGGCAACAACGGCGGGGCAGAGCCCGGCGCTACCCGGTTGGCCAGCGGCACCAGGCGAAGGGGTACTCGCCGACCGCCGTCGTCAATCCGGCGCGCACCGGGTTGGCAAGAATGTAATTCGCCTCGGCCAGCCACTGGCGTTCGTCGCGTTGAAGTTGATCGTAGTAGCCTGGCTGCCAGATCGCGCCTTGCGTGCCGTTGCGCTGATTGATCGCCTTGGCGGCCCGCGATTTGGTGGTGCGCACGATGGTGGCCAACGTACTGCTGCGCAAGGTAAACATCCAGTGCACGTGGTCCGGCATGACCACCCAGGCCATGGATCGCGTGCGGCCTTCATGATCCGACGCTTGCATCCAGCGGATCATTTCATCCGCGTTGGCAGCAACGGCGAAGAGACGTTGGCGACGTGCGGTGACCGTGGTGACCGTGGTGACGACGTAGCAGTGCCCTTGGCAGGAGAATCTTCCACGTTGCAATGCGGGGCTGGCCATGGCGGCATCGTGCGACAGTCCAGCGCCATGTTGCAGCGGCCAATACCGTGCCCGCATGTAGGATAAATGCGCCGTGCCCGTAGAGCCGGGTTCTACCCGGCTGCCTTTGCCGCCGCAGCGAAGTGCAACAGCGGCCGGGCAGAGCCCGGCGCTACGGGATCACAGGCGTTGATCCCCGCGTAGAGCCGGATTCTACCCGGCTGTCCTTGCCTCAATCTCAGGGGCTTTGCCGCGTCACGCCCACGGTGATGTCGAACGCGGGAATCCGCGCCCACTCCTCCCGGGGGTAATGCAACGACTCCACGCCCATGCCGATTTCGTAGCTGACGCTGTCCATGCCTGCGCGCCAGACGTACGGCGCACCGCTGCTCCAGCCGCAGCATGCATAGCGGAGCAGAGGCAGGCCGAACGTGTCGTGCAGGTAGGTCTCCACCTGCACCGCAGACGCGCCACTGACCCGATACCGGGCCGTCATCGGCTTGATGTAGGACGCGTCATCCTGCTCACAGCCCAGATACTCGAGGGTGTCCGGCTTGCGACCCAGGGCCTGCAGGAAATCCTGGCAGTGCGTGTCCGGTGCGGCGAGGCCCGCACGGCGGCCGTGCGCGTCCCAATCGGCCACTGCCTCGTCCCGTGTCTGCGTGCCGGCCATCGCCGGAGCGGAAACCGCCAACAGGCACCACAGGGATACCGGCGGCAACCGCCCGGCGCAGGTCATGCTCATCGTCGGTCAGTGCACAGGGGCTATTTCGGGGCGGGCCCAGCCCAGCGGCTGGTGAGCTGGCTGCGGATCGGCGTGCGCAGGGTGTTGCTTTGGGTGGGATCGAAGCGCATGGCCTTGATCGCATCGACCGCCCAGCCGGCATGTGCGCCCGCCGGTTTGGCGTCGATGACCTGCACGTCGGCGGTATCGCCATCGGGGGTGATCGTGTAGGCCACGGTGACCTCTTCGGCGTAGGCCACCCGCTTGGGGTCGACGGTCAGGGGCGGGGTGAACGTGCCGGGCGCCGGGGTCCAATATTTGAGACCTTCGGCAGGCGTGAGCTCCAGCGGGGCCGGGTCTGCGGCCAGCGCCGCGGGGGCCAGCGCCAACGCAAGCGCGAGTACGGTGGTACGCAACAGCGTCACGTGCATGATCGTCCTTGTCTACCCTGGGTCGGGAATCCCCATCCTACCCGCTTGGGCGGGGTGGCCGCATCGTTGCCAATGCGCCCACCCCGCCGTCGATTACTTCGGCAGCGCGTAGGCAATCACGTAATCGCCTGCGGGGGTTTCCATGAAGTGGTGGCCGCCGGCCATGATCACCACATACTGGCGCCCACCGAAGGCATAGATCATCGGGTTGGCCTGGCCGCCGGCCGGCAGCTTGGCGTGCCACAGTTCCTTGCCGGTCTTCAGGTCGATGGCGCGCAGCAGGTCATCGGTGGCCGCGGCGATGAAGATCAGGCCGCTGGCGGTGACCACCGAGCCGCCGTTGTTGGGCGTGCCGATCTCGATCGGCAGGCCGGAGCGGATGCCGAACGGGCCGTTGCCGCGGGCACTGCCGAACGGGCGGTCCCACAGGGTCTTGCCGGTGCGCATGTCCACCGCGCGGATGCCACCGTAGGGCGGCTGCTTGCACAGCAGCTTGGTGAACGGCAGGCGCCAGCCGGCGTTGACGTCGATCGCGTACGGCGTGCCGGTCTGCGGGTCCCCTGCCCCTTCGGCGCCGCCCTTGTCGGCCCGCACGTCTTCGCGCGGCACCCAGCCCAGCTTGTCGGCGGTGGCACGCGGCACCAGCAGGTTGTAGTTGGGCATGTCGTTGTAGTTGGCCACGATCACGCCACGACGCGGATCCACCGACACGCTGCCCCAGTCCGAGCCGCCGTTGTAGCCGGGGTACTCGATGGAATGCCGGTCGGCGGTGGGCGGGGTGTAGAAGCCCTCATAGCTCGCCTTGCGGAACTGGATGCGGCACACCAGCTGGTCGATCGGGGTGATGCCCCACATATCGCGCTCGGTGAGGTCCGGCTTGCGCAGCGTGTGGTACAGCGAGAACAGCTGCGTGGGCGAACGCTGCTCGGGCTCCACGCCGCCGGTGGGCACCTTGCGCTCTTCGGCCGGGGTGAGCAGCTGGCCGGTGCGGCGGTCGAGCACGTACATGTCGCCCTGCTTGGTCGGCAGCAGGATCGCCGGCACCTTGCCAGCGGCGGTCGGGTAATCGACCAGCGTGGCCTGCGAGCCCATGTCGTAGTCCCACACATCCTTGCGCACCGCCTGGAAATGCCAGACCGGCTTGCCGGTGTTGACGTCGATGGCGACCAGCGAGGTGGCGTACTTGTTCTGGTTCTCGGTACGCGACCCGCTCCAGTAATCGCCCGCCGAATTGCCCATCGGCAGATACACCAGGCCCAGCTGGTCATCGCCGGTGGCGGTGGTCCACATGTTGGGGGTACCGCGCGTGTAGGTCTTGCCCTGCGCCGGCAGGCCGGTCAGTTCGGGCTGGTCCATGTCCCAGGCCCAGCGCAGCTTGCCGGTCATGGCGTCGTAGGCCTGGATCACGCCGGACGGTGCGTCGCGACGCTGGCCGTCCAGCACCTGGTGGCCGGTGACGATCACGCCCTGCACGATCGCCGGCGGCGAGGTGATCGACACATACCCGGCCGGGCTGTCGCCCATGCCCAGGGTGATGTCGACCTGGCCGTTGTTGCCGAAGCCCGCGCACGGCTTGCCGGTGGCCGCGTCCACGGCGATCAGGCGGCCATCCAAGGTGCCTTCGATGATCCGGGCCGAACAGGCGCTGCGCGGCAGCTGGGTCAGCACCGGCACCTGCGACTGCCCCGAGGCCAGGTCGGCGGCCACATCGGCATCGGCGGCCTGCTGCGCGGTTGCCGGTACTTCGTAGTACGACACGCCACGGCAGGCGGCGGTGTAGGGAATCGATTTGTCCTTGATCTTGGGGTCGAAGCGCCAGCGCTCGGTGCCGTCGGCGGCGTTGAGCGCCACCAGCTGGTTGCGTGCGGTGCACAGGTACAGCGTGTCCCCCACCTTCAGCGGCGTGGTTTCAGCGCCCCAGCGCTTCTGCGGCAGATCGCCGGTGCGGAACAGCCACGCCTGTTCGAGCTTGGCCACGTTGTCCGGGGTGATCTGCTGCAGCGGCGAGAAGCGCGTGGCCGCGTTGTTGCGACCGTACGCGGCCCAGTCGTCGTCGCCCGGTTTGTCGGCGGGCTGCAGCGGTGCGTCGGCGGTAGGTGCCAGGCCGGTGCTGGTCATCGCCTCGGGGAAGCTGCCGCTGGCCGCGGTGACCCCATGCGGCACGAACGCCAGCGCGAAGGCGGCCACGAACACCAGCGCCAGCACGCCGGCAATGCTGCGCGAGAGCCGCCGCGAGAACGGTCGGTCCAGCGTCGGCAGCAGCAGCGACAGCACCAGGCCGATGCCAACGATCAGGCCCAGCCGCGGCACCCAGCGCCAGTAGTCGCTGCCCGACTCCCACCACGTCCACAGCAGGGTGCCCACGAACACCGCACCGAACCACAGCGCACCGGCGCGCCGGTTACCCCACAGCAGCACGCCGGCCACCAGCAGGCCAACACCGGCCAGCACGTAGTACCAGGAGCCGCCGAGGCTGGCCAGCCATGCACCCAGCCCGCCCAGCACCAGGCCGAGCACTATCAGCACGAGGGACAACACGGTCACCAGCGCATGGCGCGGGCGCCGGGCGGTGGACGAAGGATCGGGGCGTGCGGCGCGGGGGGCGGCGGACATCGTGGTCTCCATGCGGCGTGGCGCGAACGGGGTCCGGCCACTGGTGGACTGCCATCGCGGACGCGAATGTCCGCTGGTTCGGGAGCCGTTATCCCACCGTCGCCGTGAAGTACATGCGTTCTTTCAGCGGGCCGCCACGATAGGCAAGGTGCCGCCCCGGACAGGTGCAGAAACGACGACGCCGGCACAAGGCCGGCGTCGTCGTGGTACTGCCTGTCAGCGCGATCAGCCCTGCGGGGTCTGCTCGTCGGTGGCGGCAGGCGCTGCCGCAGCAGCCTCCCCGGCAACCGGCACCACGTCCACCAGTTCGTCGTCACCGATCGACGCATCCATGCGTTCAACCGCCTGCAGCTTCTCGTCCTTGGACAGACGGATCAGCGTGACGCCCTGGGTGTTGCGGCCGACGCGGCTGATTTCCGAACCACGGGTACGCACCAGGGTGCCGCCATCGGAGATCAGCAGCACTTCATCGGCTGCGCCCATCAGCACCGCGCTGACCAGCTTGCCGTTGCGCTCGGTGGTCTGGATGCCGATGACACCCTGGGTGCCGCGGCCCTTGCGCGGGTAATCCGGCAGCGGGGTGCGCTTGCCGTAGCCGTTCTCGGTGGCGGTCAGGATGTACATGCCGTCGTCGTCGCCGACCTCGATCACGGCATCGCCGTTCTCGATCACGGTTTCTTCGACGGTGGCGTCGTCCTCGTTCTCGTCCTCGTTGCCGCCGGCACTCTCGGCCACGATCAGGCTCACGACCTCTTCGCCCTTGGGCATCTTGATGCCGCGCACGCCGGTGGCGGTACGGCCCATCGAGCGGACCTTGTCTTCACCGAAGCGCACGGTCTTGCCGTTGGACGCGAACAGCAGGATGTCGCGCTCACCGTCGGTCAGGCCAACACCCACCAGCGCATCGCCTTCGTCGAGGTTGATCGCGATCTTGCCGCGCGCCAGACGGAAGGCGAACTCGCTGAGCGGGGTCTTCTTGACCGTACCGTTGCGGGTGGCGAAGAACACGAACTGGCGTTCGGCGTACTCGCGCACCGGCAGCACGGCCTGCACCCGCTCACCGGGTTCCAGCGGAATCCAGTTGATGATCGGGCGGCCACGCGCGTTGGAACCGGCTTCGGGCAACTGGTGCACCGGCAGCCAGAACACCTTGCCCGCGCTGGTGAAGGTCAACAGCGTGTCATGCGTGTTGACCAGCCACAGCTGCTCGATGAAATCCTCTTCCTTGGTCGACGCCGCGCTGCGGCCACGGCCGCCACGACGCTGGGCGCGGTAGGCGCTGACCGGCTGGCGCTTGACGTAACCGGCATGCGACAGGGTGACCACCACGTCTTCCGGGGCGATCAGGTCGAGGATGTCCAGGTCTTCTTCGCTGTGGCGGATCTCGGTGCGGCGTTCGTCGCCGAACTCGGTCCGCACGTTGATCAGCTCTTCGCGGATGACCTGCAGCAGGCGGTCCGGATCTTCCAGGATGTGGATCAGCCCGGCGATGGTTTCCAGCAGCAGCTTGTACTCTTCGGTCAGGCGGTCCTGCTCCAGCCCGGTCAGGCGGTGCAGGCGCATTTCCAGGATCTGGGTGGCCTGGATCTCGGTCAGCTGGTAGCCGCCGGTGATCAGGCCCACGCCCTTGGGCAGGTCTTCCGGACGCGAGGTTTCCGCGCCGGCAGCGCCCAGCATCGACCCGACCAGGCCCGGCTCCCACAAGCGCGCCAGCATGCGCTCGCGTGCTTCACCGGGATTGGGCGAGGTCTTGATCAGTTCGATCATCTCGTCGATGTTGGCCAGCGCAACGGTCAGGCCTTCCAGCACGTGGGCACGGGCGCGCGCCTTGCGCAGCTCGTACACGGTGCGGCGGGTGACCACTTCGCGGCGATGGCGCACGAACGCCTCGAGCATCTGCTTGAGGTTCATCAACTGCGGGCGGCCATCGACCAGCGCCACCATGTTGATGCCGAACACCGACTCCATCTGGGTCTGCTGGTAGAGGTTGTTCAAGACAACTTCCGCCGACTCGCCACGCTTGATCTCGATGAAGATGCGCATGCCGTCCTTGTCGGACTCATCGCGCAGTTCGCTGATGCCTTCGAGCTTCTTTTCCTTGACCAGCTCGGCGATCTTTTCGATCAACCGGGCCTTGTTCACCTGGTACGGGATCTCGGTGACGATGATCGATTCGCGGCCGTTGTCGGCCACTTCGATGTCCGCCTTGGCGCGGATGCGCACCCGGCCACGCCCGGTCCGGTAACCGGCGACGATGCCGGCGGTACCGTTGATGATGCCCGCAGTCGGGAAGTCCGGGCCCGGGATGTACTCCATCAGGCCGTCGACGTCGATCTCGGGGTTGTCGATCAGCGCGATGCAGGCGTTGATGGACTCGGTGAGGTTGTGCGGCGGAATGTTGGTCGCCATGCCCACCGCGATACCGGCCGAACCGTTGACCAGCAGGTTCGGGAACCGGGTCGGCATGACCGTCGGCTCCAGTTCCTTTTCGTCGTAGTTGGGCTGGAAATCGACGGTTTCCTTGTCCAGGTCGGCCATCAGCTCATGGGTGAGCTTGGACATGCGGGCTTCGGTGTAACGCATGGCGGCGGCGGAGTCGCCGTCGACCGAACCGAAGTTACCCTGGCCATCGACCAGCATGTAGCGCAGCGAGAACGGCTGTGCCAGACGCACCAGCGTGTCGTACACCGACTGATCGCCATGCGGGTGGTACTTACCGATGACGTCACCGACGATACGGGCCGACTTGAAGTAAGGCTTGTTGCTGTGCGCGTTCAACTCGCTCATCGCGAACAGCACGCGGCGATGCACCGGCTTGAGGCCATCGCGCGCATCCGGGAGGGCGCGGCCCACGATCACGCTCATCGCGTAATCGAGGTAACTCTTGCGCATCTCGTCTTCCAGGTTGACCTGGATGATTTCCTTGGCGGTTTCTGCCATTCGGGTTCCGTTGTCTGGGAGCGGTCCAGTCCGTCGCGCCCGCCCTTTCGGGGCGGTCGCGTCGGAATCTCGATTAACCGTTGAAGTCTAGCACAACGGGCCGTTTTCCGCCTGCTTTTACGGGCGTTTTACCGGCAAGAATCAGGAACTTACGGGGGCGTTGCGGGTGCAGCCGGGGTTCGACCGGGAAAGCCGTACCGACCAACGGTCGGTACCTACCCGGGAGGGGCCAGGCCACCACCCCAAGCCCGGTACGCCACCCACCCCCGATCCGGCATGCCCCCTCCCCGATCCGGTAGGCCACGACCGTTGGTCGTGGCATCAAACGACCCGCCCCGATCCGGGTAGGCCACGACCGTTGGTCGTGGCATGCGGCGACCGTTGGTCGTGGCATGGGGCCACCGTTCGTGGCGCGCGGCGGCAGCACGCCGCGCCGGTAATCAGCCGAACGCGGCCTGCATGTTGGTCACGGTCGGATTCAGGATCACCCCGCGCTCGGTCACGATGGCATCGATCAGGCTGCCCGGGGTGACATCGAACACCGGGTTCCAGGCGGCGATGCCTTCGGCCACGGTGCGCGTGCCTCCTACCCCGTACAGTTCGCCCGGATCGCGCTGCTCGATCTCGATCTGCTCGCCGTCGGCGGTGTCCATGTCCACCGTGGAGGACGGGGCCACCACCATGAACTTGACCCCGTGGTGGCGGGCGGCGATGGCCAGCTGGTAGGTGCCGATCTTGTTGGCGGTGTCACCGTTGGCGCAGATGCGGTCGGCACCGACGATCACCCACTGCACCGCACCGGTCTTCATCAGGTGCGAGGCGGCCGAATCGGCGATCAGGGTGGCGTCGATGCCGTCCTGCTGCAGCTCCCACACAGTCAGGCGCGCGCCCTGCAGCCACGGCCGGGTTTCGCCGGCGAAGACCTTGGCGATGCGGTGCTGGGCCATGCCGGCGCGGATCACGCCCAGCGCGGTACCGAACCCGGCGGTGGCCAGCGAACCGGTATTGCAGTGGGTGAGCACGCCACTGCCGGCCTCGATCAGGCCCGCGCCGAGCGCGCCCATGTGGCGGTTGGCCGCCAGGTCTTCATCGGCGATGGCCTGGGCCTCGGTGGCCAGTACCTGCTGCCAGTCGGCACCGGCCGGGGCCAGCGCGCGGCGCATGCGGGCCAGCGCCCAGGCCAGGTTCACTGCAGTCGGGCGGGACGCGTTGAGCCGCTGCAGGGCCGGTTCCAGCTTGGCCAGCGCCTGCGCGCCATCGTCGGCCTGCACCCCGGCGGCGGCCAGCACCACGCCCCAGGCGGCGGCAATGCCGATCGCCGGCGCGCCACGCACGGTGAGCGCATGGATGGCCTCGGCCACGGCGTCACTGTCGCGGCATTCCACGTGCTCCACCACGAACGGCAGCTTGCGCTGGTCGAGCAGTTGCAGGGTATCGCCGGTCCACAGGATCGGGCGGATATGGTCGTAACGGGCGTAGTCGATGTCGGTGGATGCGTTCATCGCATCATTGTAGCGGCGCAGGGCGAAGCCGCCAAAGCGCGGCTCAGTTGACCTGGAATTCGGCCCGGCAGCCGTTGTCCACCCACACCCCGCGCGCATCCCAGCCCCACCCGCGGCCTTCCTCGCAGGGGCTGCCGGACAACTGCTTGGACAGGCGCGCGCCCTTGCCGATGGTGGCCCCGCAGAAACGACGCTGGCGCGACTTGGATTCGCACACCAGCGTGCGCGGCGCATCCAGGAAACCGGAGCCGTCGGCGGCCCCTACTTCGAAGTCGCCCTGGCAGCCGCGCGTCACCCACACTTCGTTGCGCCGCACGCCCCAACTGTGGTTCTCGCGGCACGGCATCGCCGACAGCTGGCGCAGCAGGCGGACCGGTGCGCCCTGCAGTGCCACCGGACAACTCTGCGGACGGCCATTGGATTCGCAGCGCAGCACCCGGCGCACCTGGCGCGCGGGGCCGGTGGATGCGCCGCCTGCCGGTCGGCTACGGAATTCGGCACGGCAGCCCAGCGTGACCCACACGCCGGAACGATCGGTGCCCCATTCGGTGCCGCGGATGCAGCTGCTGTCGGACAACTGGCGTATCAGGTCCACGCCGTTGGCAACGGGCATGTCGCAGTGCACCCATTCCATGTCACGCGATTGGCAGCGCACCACCTGCGCTTCGTACCCGGTCTGGTCGGCCATTGCCGTGGCCGGCAGCACGCTGCTGCACAACACCAGCGTCCACCACGTCCACGTCCAGCGCGGCGCGCTCCATGATGGCAGTTCGGCAACTTCCCACAGCTTCATCAACCCTTTCCCCGCCGCAACTGAACGATCACGCGCCTACCTTCGGGCATGCGCTGTGATCAGAGCATCATCGTGCAGGTCGCGCAAGACGTACACGCGACAATCACGCACGTTGTGCGTTCAGGCGTGGGCAAAATCGATCGCCAGTACATCGGCAATCCGCGTGGTGCGGTTCATCGCCATCAACAGGCGATCCACCCCGACCGCAACGCCGGCGCAATCGGGCAGGCCCGGCAGTGCCTGCAGCAGCGGCTCGTCCAGCGGCGGCAGCACAGCCCCACGCGCCGCACGCACGGCGTGGTCGCGGGTGAAGCGCGCGCGTTGTTCAGCGGCGTCGTTCAGCTCGTGATAGCCGTTGGCCAGTTCCACCGCGCCCAGGTACAGCTCGAAGCGCTCGGCCAGCGGCGGCGTGCCCGGGCGGATACGCGCCAGCGCGGCCTGGCTGGCCGGCCAGTCGTGTACGACGGTCATGCTGTCGTCATCGAACGTGGGCTGGATGCAATGGGTCATCAGCAGGTCCAGCCAGTCGTCGCGGGTGAGGCCCTCGGCATCGATGCGGACCGACGCGAGCGGCGCCTGCAACTGCTCCAGCGGCGCGTCGAACGGGTCAACGCCGAGGTGCTGCTGGTACAGGCTGCGGTAGTCGACCACGCGCAGATCGGCGGTGCGCTGCACCAGGCCGAGTGCGGCGCGGACCAGCGCAACGGTTTCCTCGATCAGCCGGTGGTGGTCCCAGCCCACCCGGTACCACTCCAGCATGGTGAACTCGGGGTTGTGGCGGCCACCGGCCTCGCCATTGCGGAACACCCGCCCGAGTTCGTAGCAGTCGCCCACGCCGGCGGCGAGCAGGCGCTTGAGCGGGTACTCCGGCGAGGTCCGCAACCAGCGCTGCGGGCTGCCGGCATCAACGTGGCCACTGAAACGGGTGTGGAAGCTGTCGATGTTCGGCTCGGTGTTGCCGGCCGCCGACAGGATCGGCGTTTCCACTTCCAGCACATCGCGGGCGGCGAAGAACGCACGGATCAACGCGTTCAGCGCGGCACGCTGGCGCAGCGCGGCGATCATGCGCGCGCGTCCTTCAGCCGCTGCGCGAGTGGCAGGGTGAGCAGGTCGCGGGTGTCGTCGACGTAGCCGGTGGCCAGGTACAGCCGCCGCGCCAGTTCGTTGTGGTGGTTCACTTCCAGCCGCATGCGCGCCACCCCACGCGCATTGGCGCGCTGTTCCAGGATGGCCAGCGCCTGCTTGCCGCGCCCACGCCCGCGCGCGGCATGCTGCAGGTACAGCTCGTCGAGCAGCGCGAAATGACCGCCCTGCTCCAGGCTGAAGCCCATCGCCAGCGCCGCATAGCCAACCACGCTGCCCGCGTCGTCCAGCCACAGCAGCACTTCGCCGTTGCGGGGGTCTTCCAGCAGCGCGGCCAGCGCGATGCGGACCCGTGCATCGTCGAAGTCGAGGTGGTCTTCGGCGTAGAACTCGCGCATCAGCCCGATCAGCAGATCGGTGTCGGCCACGGTGGCCAGGCGGAAGTCGAGGACGGCAGTGTGCATGGGGCTCTCCGGTAATGCGGGACGGCGGGGCGCAGCGGCCCCGCCGTGGGTTCAGTGCTGCGCCAGGAACGCAACCAGGCGGTCTTCGTCCCACACCTCGATGCCCAGTTCCCCGGCCTTGGTCAGTTTGGACCCGGCCTCGGTGCCGGCCACCACGAAGGCGGTTTTCTTGGACACGCTGCCCGACACCTTGGCGCCCAGCGCTTCCAGCCGCGCCTTGGCCTCGTCACGGGTCATCTGCGCCAGCGTGCCGGTCAGCACCACGGTCTGACCGTCCAGCGGGCCGGCCACCTGCTCGGTCTGTTCCGGCGCGCGGGTCAGCAGCGTGTGGCGATACGCATCGGCCTTGAGCAGCATCTGCGCATGGCCGTCGCGGTCGAGCCAGTCGGCCAGGCCAAGCGCCACTTCGTTGGGCAGGCCGGCCGCCACGAAACGCACCGGCTCGGCGTCCACCAGCGCGGCCGCATCGGGCAGCGCGGCGGTGAGCTTCTCGGCGCGCAGGCGGGTGATGCCGGGAATTTCCGCCTCCACCAGCACCTGGGCGAAATCCAGGCCGTCGCGCAGCTTCGCCGACGGCGCGTGGGTATCGCCGATCCGCACCTGGCCCACCTGCAGCAGCGCGTCGATGGCGTCCTGGTTGCCGGACTGCTCGAAGAAGTGGCCGAGCGAGCGCGCCACTTCCCCGCCGATATCCGGCACGCGCTTGAACAACGGCCACGGCAGGTGGCGGATCAGTTCCAGGTCGCCAAACCAGGTGGACAGCCCCTTGGAGGTGTTCTCCCCGACGTTTTCGATCCCCAGCGCGAACAGCAGGCGTTCCAGCGTGGTGTCGCGGCTGGCGTCGATCGCCGCGATCAGGTTGTCGGCCCAGCGGGTGGCGATCTTCTTGGTGTTCCAGGCAAAGGCGGCCGGCATCGCCAGCGCCTTGGCACGCCAGCCGGCGTCGTTGCCATCGAGCTGCAGGATGGCGCGCAGGTAGTCGCCGCTGCCCTCCGGCGGCAGGTGCAGGCCGATCTGCGCCGCAAGGGCCTCGGGCGTTTCGGCGTCCAGCACCAGCTTCAGGTGCAGCAGCTGGTCGCGGGTGAGCCGGTACAGGTCGGCCACGCCGCGCACGATGCCGGCGTCGACCAGGGTTTCGATGTACTTGCCGCCCAGGCCGTCGATGTCCATGGCGCGGCGCGAGGCGAAGTGCGCGATGGCTTCCTTGCGCTGCGCCGGGCAGCTCAGTTCGCCCGAGCAACGCCACACGGCTTCGCCCTCTTCGCGCACGATCTCCGACCCGCACACCGGGCACTGCGCCGGCATCTGCCAGGGCGTGGTGCCGGCCGGACGGCGTTCGGCGATGACGCTGACCACTTCGGGAATCACATCGCCGGCGCGGCGCACGATCACCGTGTCGCCCACGCGCACGTCAAGGCGCTGGATCTGGTCGGCGTTGTGCAGGGTGGCATTGGAGACGATCACCCCCGCCACGGCCACCGGATTCAGGCGCGCCACCGGGGTGGCGGCGCCGGTGCGGCCGATCTGGATCTCGATCGCCTCCACCGTGGTGGTCTGTTCCTGCGCGGGGAATTTGTGCGCGATCGCCCAGCGTGGCGCGCGCGACACGAACCCCATGGTTTCCTGCCCGGCGCGGTCGTCCAGCTTGTAGACCACGCCGTCGATGTCGAAGGCCAGCCCGTCGCGGCGCTCGCCGATGTCACGGTAATAGGCCAACAGGCCTGCGCTGCCTTCCACCACCTGGCACAGGTCGCTGACCGGGAAGCCCCACGCGCGCAGTTGCGCCAGCGTGGCCGAATGGGTGGAGGGCAGTTCACCGCCCTCTACCTGCCCGGTGCCGTAGGCGTAGAAGCTGAGCTTGCGCCGGGCGCTCATCTTCGGGTCCAGCTGGCGCAGCGAACCGGCCGCGGCGTTGCGCGGGTTGGCCAGCACCTTGCCGTCGTGCAGGCGCGCCTGCGCGTTGTAGGCCTCGAAATCGGCGCGTGCCATGTACACCTCGCCGCGCACTTCCAGCACGTCCGGCCAGCCGGCGCCCTGCAGCACCTGCGGAATCACCGCGATCTGACGCAGGTTGGCGCTGACGTCCTCACCGGTGCTGCCATCGCCACGGGTGGCGCCCTGCACGAAGCGCCCGTCTTCGTAGCGCAGGCTGATGGCCAGGCCATCGAGCTTGGGTTCGGCGGAGAAGTACAGCGCATCGCGGCGCAGGCGCTCGCTGATGCGGCGCACGAAATCCTGCACTTCCTCGTCGCTGAAGGCATTGCCCAGCGACAGCATCGGCACGGCATGGCGCACTTCGGCAAACCGCGACGAGGCCTTGCCGCCCACGCGCTGGGTGGGGGAATCGGCAACGGCCAGTTCCGGGTGAGCCAGCTCCAGTGCTTCCAGCTCGCGCACCAGGCGGTCGTACTCCGCATCCGGAATCAGCTGCTCGTCGCGCTCGTGGTAGGCCGTGCCGGCATCGTCGATCTGGCGGCGCAGTGCCTCGGCACGTTCAGCGGGGCTGGGGCTCATCCGGGAGGGATCCTGAAAGGGCTGTTGATTTTATGGCCTGCCGTGCCCGGCAGCCACCCCGCAGCGGTGCCGCGTGGCTATTGCCGGCAACCCGGCACAGGGTTAGCGTGCGCCAAGTCCCTCTATGCAGGTGTTCCGTGACCGTTGCCGCCCCTTCCCGCCGTTCGTTCCTGCAGTTGGTCGGCACCGGCCTGGCCTTGTCCGGGCTGGGCGTGTCGACCGTGTCGGCCGCCTCGCCGCGTGCCAGCGCTGTCGGCGGCCCGGTGCTGCTGAACTTCAACGAATGCCCGTATGGCCCGGCGCCGGTGGCGCAGGCGGCCGCGCGCGAGATCGTGGCCGGCAGCGGGCGCTATCTGTTCGCGCTGGCCGGTGAGCTGCGCGACCTGTTCGCCAGCCAGGAAGGCATCGGCAAGGACCACGTGCGGCTGTACCCGGGCTCCAGCGAGCCGCTCAACCGCGCTGCGATCCTGTGGACCTCGGCAAGCGCCGGGCTGGTGGTGGCCGACCCCACCTTCGAAGCGCTGGGCGACCTGGCCGCCGCGCGCGGCGCCACCGTGGCCAAGGTTCCGCTGCGCGAGGACGGCGCGCATGACGTGCGCGCGATGGCTGCCGCGGCTGCGCGGATCAACGCCGGCCTGCTGTACCTGTGCAATCCGAACAATCCCACCGGGTCGATCACCCCGGCCGCCGACATCGCCTGGCTGCTGGCCAACAAGCCCCGGCAGACGCGGGTGTTGGTTGACGAGGCCTACCTGCAGTACAGCGAGCAGCGCTCGGTGATCGGCCAGGTGATGCAGCGCGACGATGTGATCGTGCTGCGCACGTTTTCCAAGCTGTACGGCATGGCCGGGTTGCGCCTGGGCGTGGCCGCCGCGCACCCGGACCGGCTGCGCGAGCTGGCCAGCCTGGGCGACAACCCGCTGCCGGTCACCGCGCTTGCGGCCGGCCTGGCCAGCCTGCGGGCGCCGGGCCTGGTGGCGCAGCGCAAAGCGGAGAACACGCAGGTGCGGCAGGCCACCGTGGCCTGGCTGGCCGCGCGCGGATTTTCCTGTGTGCCGACCGAAGCGAACTGCTTCGTGGTGGACGTCAAGCGCGATGGCAACGCCTTCACTGCGGCCATGGCCGAGCACGGCGTGGTGATCGGCCGCAGCTGGCCGATCTGGCCGCAGCGGGTGCGGGTAACGGTGGGCACGGCGGCAGAGATGGCGCGGTTCCGCGACGCGTTCGCGGCGATAACCGGGTAGAGCCGACCGTGGGTCGGCTGCTCTTGTTTCGGCCGACCGTGGGTCGGCTGCTCTTCGTTCCGGGTATGCGTGGTTGCCGGCCAGCGGCCGGCACTACCGCAAAGGGCATCGACCAACGGTCGATACCCACCGCCCCATCGTGCGTCGCGCCGCAAAGGGCATCGACCAACGGTCGATACCTACCACCCCATCGCGCGTCGCGCCGCAAAGGGCATCGACCAACGGTCGATACCTACCGCCCCATCGCGCGTCGCGCCGCAATCTGCATCGACCGACGGTCGATGCGTACCGGGTGGGCGTTACCAGCGCGGGGCTTTCGTGAGCGGGGGGGCCTGGTGCTGGCGGTCGTAGGCGCGCAGTTCGTCGCGGATGTGCGCGATGCGCTGGCGGCCCAGGGCGTTGCGGCTGTCGTCCAGCACCACGCCGTCGAGCAGTTCGCCCATGCGCTGCACGGTCGGCAGCATCTTTTCCCACGCGTCCAGCGCGGTCAGCGGTGCCGGCAGGGTGAGGAAGAAGGCGATCGCCGGAGTTTCCATCTCGCGGATGTTGGCCATGTCGAAGCTGCCCGGCTTCATGATGCTGGCCATCGAAAAGATCGGACCGCGCTCGGGGTGGCCTTCGACCAGGCGGTGGAACACGTTCATGTGGCCAAACACCAGGCCGGTCTTTTCAGCGGCCACCACGATGTCTTCGCCCCGCAGCTGTTCACCGGCGCGGGCCGCCACAAACAACGACACGATCTTGTCGAAATCCTGGCTGGCGCGCTTGCCCAGGTCGCTGGCGGCAGCGTCGACGTCGGGCAGGCCCAGTTCGGGTTGGGTCACGCCGTCGTCGCCGGTACCGCCGGCCACGGCATCGCTGCCCTCGCCTTCGCCCAGGCTGGGCTCACGGCGCGCGCCCGTGCCGCTCTCGGCGGTGTCGACGCGGCGACCCTGCGATTTTTTCTTCGGACGGCCAAACAGGAAGATCGCGGCGATCAACAGCAGGCCGGCGGCCAGGATGCCGATGCGGAGCAGTGCCATGTCGGACATTCGGTGGGGGTCTCCGGCTAAATACGTTCAGGTACTAAGGATGGCACGTCAGGCGGCGCCCGCCAATCGTGCCGCCTCTTCCAGGTCCACGCTGACCAGGCGGCTGACGCCCGGTTCGCGCATGGTCACGCCCGACAACTGGTGCGCCGCTTCCATGGTGGCCTTGTTGTGGCTGACGAACAGGAACTGCACCTTTTCACTCATTTCCTTGACCATGTTGGCCAGGCGGCCGACGTTGGCTTCGTCCAGCGGCGCGTCCACCTCGTCCAGCAGGCAGAACGGCGCCGGGTTGAGCTGGAAGATCGCAAACACCAGCGCCACCGCGGTCATCGCCTTCTCGCCACCGGACAGCAGCGAGATGCTCGACACGCGCTTGCCCGGCGGCCGCGCCATGATGGCCACACCGGTGTCGAGAAGGTCTTCACCGGTCAGTTCCAGGTAGGCATGGCCACCGCCGAACAGACGCGGGTACAGCTGCTGCACGCCGGCGTTGACGCGGTCGAAGGTGTCCTTGAAGCGGCCACGGGTTTCGCGGTCGATCTTGCGGATGGCGTCTTCCAGGGTTTCCAGCGCAGTGGTCAGGTCGGTGTTCTGCGCGTCCAGGTACTCCGAACGCTGTGACGCTTCGCCGTACTCCTGGATGGCGGCCAGATTGACCGGCTCGAGGCGGCGCATGCGCCCGTCGATCTGGTGCACCGACTGTTCCCAGTCGGTCACGCGCGCATCTTCAGGCAGGCTGTTGATCACGTCCTGCAGGACGAAGCCGGCCTTCTCCACCGAGGCCGACAGCTGGTCGGCACTCAGCACCAGCGCCTGCTGGTCCAGCTTGCGCTGGGAGATGCGCTCGCGCTGGGCCAGCGCCTGCTCGTCGCGCTTGTGGCGGGTCTGTTCGAAGTTGCGCAGTTCGGCGTCGATGCCATCGAGCAGGGTGCGCGCTTCGCCCAGCACGCGGTCAGCGCGCACGCGTTCGCTGAGGGCATTCTGGTGTTCGGCCTGCAAGGTCTGCACGGGCGTATCGCCCTGGTCCAGCTGGGAGTGCAGTTCGCCCAAGCGGGTATCGAGCTGGCCACGCTGGGTACTCATGCGCTCCAGCGCCTGGCTCAGCGAGGCAATCTGGGTGCGCTGCGATTCCAGCGTCAGCGCCAGCGAATGCGCGCTTTCGCGCACGTTGCGGGCGTGGTCGCGGGCCTGGTCGCGGGCATCGGTAAGCTGGCGGCGTTCGCCTTCCAGCGACGCCCGCACCGATTCCAGGTCGCCCATGCTGGTGACCGCATCGTCGAGCCGCGCGCGCGCCTCGCGCACCTGCTCGCGGCCGGTATCCAGCGTTTCCTGCAGCTGCAGCAGTTCGCCTTCGATACGGTCGATGCGGGTGCGCGCCGCTTCTACCTTGCCCTGTTGGCTCTGCAGCTGGCCACCCAGTTCGGAGACGCTGCGATGGGCCTGGTACAGCTGCCGCTGCGCGTCTTCGCGGTGTTGTTCGCCGGCCAGCAGCTGCTCGCGGAACGCCGACAGCTGCTGTTCCAGTTCGGCTTCGCGCTCCTGCAGCGTGTCGATCTGACCGCGCAGGGTGACGATCTCGCGCTCGCGCAGCAGCGCGCCCTGCTTGGCTGCACCGGAGCGCGAGACGCGCACCCAGCCGTCGCCCAGGCGCTCGCCGCCACGGGTGATGACCGAATCGCCTTCGGCCAGCGTGTGCTGCAGCGTGCGTGCCGCGTCCAGGTCTTCGGCGGCATGCAGCCGGGCCAGCAGCCGGCGGATCGCGGTGGGGCCCTGCACTTTGGCGGCCAGCGAGGTCGGCGCCACGCTGAGCGGCGCCTGGCTGTCGGACACCAGCGCAATGCGACCCTCGCCGAGTTCGGCCAGTTCGGCCACCAGCTGTTCGGGGGCGTCCACCAGCACGCCTTCGATCAACTGGCCCAGTGCGCTTTCCACGGCGTTTTCCCAGCCGCTTTCCACGGTCAGGCGCTCGCCGACGCGCGCACCCGAATCCAGCCCGCGCGCCTTCAGCCACGCCACCGCCGCGCCCTGCTCCTGGCCCAACGCGGCCTGCTGCAGGGTTTCCAGCGACGACAGACGGCCGCGCGCGGCCTGGGCCTGCTTGCGGATTTCGGCCAGTTCGGTCTGCCCGGTGCGCTGGCGATCCTGCAGGCCGGCCACGGCCTGCTTGCGTTCTTCAACCTGCTCATTGAGGCCGTCCAGCGCCTCTTTCTGGGTCTGGTGCTGCAGGTGCAGTTCTTCGAACACCTCGGCCAGCGCGTCCAGATCCAGGCTGGCGCGTTCGGCGCTCAGCGCTTCGCGGCGGCGGTCGGCTTCCAGTACCTGGCGGTCAAGGTAGTCGACGCGGGTGCGTTCGACTTCACCGGCGCGCGAGGCTTCGGAGGTGCTGCGGGTGTGGGCTTCCCAGCGCTGCTGCCAGTCGGCCAGGCGGGCCTCGGCGTCACGCAGGGCCTCCTGCTTGATTTCGTTTTCTTCCTGCAGCTGTTCCAGACGCGGCTCGGCGTCGTCCACGGCCTCGCGCAGGACCATCAGTTTGGCTTCGTCGCCGCTGATGTGCTGGCCCAGTTCGGCCAGGGCCTGCTGGGCTTCATCGCGCGCCTTGTTGAGGCGCTGCGACATTTCGCGCTGGTGCTGGATCTGCTGTTCGAGGCGGGCCAACGTGCTGCCCACCTGGTACACCTCGGCCTGGGCGGTGCTGAGCGCATCGGCGGCCTCTTCGCGGCGGACGCGGCTGGTTTCGATGCGGGCTTCGGCGTCGCGCTGTTCGGCGATGAACTGCTGCAGGCGGGTTTCTTCCTGCGAGAGTGCTTCGCGCAGGCCGCCGAGGCGACCGTCGAGGCCACGGTATTCCAGCGCCTTCCACTCGGCATCCTTGACCCGACGTTCTTCCTGCAGGGCCTGGTACTGCTCGGCCTGGCGCGCCTGGCGCTTGAGGTGTTCAAGCTGCTTGCCGATTTCCTCGCGCAGGTCGCCGAGGCGGTCGAGGTTTTCGCGGGTGTGGCGGATGCGGGTTTCGGTTTCCTTGCGGCGTTCCTTGTACTTGGAGATGCCGGCGGCTTCTTCGAGGTACACGCGCAGGTCTTCGGGACGGGCTTCGATGATCTGGCTGATCATGCCCTGTTCGATGATGGAGTAGCTGCGCGGGCCGAGGCCGGTGCCGAGGAACAGGTCGGTGATGTCGCGGCGGCGGCACTTGGTACCGTTGAGGTAGTAGTTGCTGCTGCCGTCGCGGCTGACCTGGCGCTTGACCGAGATTTCGTTGAACGAGGCGTACTCGCCGGTGATGGTGTGGTCGGTGTTGTCGAAGATCAGTTCGACGGTGGCCTGGGAGACGGGCTTGCGTGCCGAGGAGCCGGAGAAGATGACGTCGGTGAGGGAGTCACCGCGCAGGCGGCTGGCCGAGCTTTCGCCCATGACCCAGCGGACGGCGTCGATGATGTTGGACTTGCCACAGCCATTGGGCCCCACCACGCCGGTCATGTTGGTCGGCAGGTGCAGGGTGGTCGGGTCGACGAAGGATTTGAAACCGGACAGCTTGATCGTGGACAGACGCATGGCGGGATTGGTTTCCGGGGCAAGGGCCTGAAGCGACCCCCGCCAGGGTGGATGTCGGAGCGATTCCCACCCTCAAGCCATTGATGTTGCTGGGTTTCAATGGCCCCAAGGGCGACGCGATAGCCTGAGTATAACGGGGCGGGTGTTCCACGGGCGGTGGGGGTTGGTTGGTTTTGGTTAGAAGCGTAGAGCTAAGGTCCGGAGCAGGAGCCGGAGCCAGCGCTAGAGCTGGAGCAAAGGCTCGGTGCGTCGGCCTCGGGCGAGCGGTCGGGGTGGGTGGGGTCGCGGGACACGCCGTGAATCCATCCCTGGAGGCTCGTGGGCGCCATCCATGGCGCCCAACGGTCCCGCGACCCCACCCACCCCGACCGTCGACAGTTGGTCGGTGCGCAGGGGAAGTGCCGAAGCCGGCTTTGTGGCGTTGCGGTGCGCTGCGATTTGTTCCGGAGCGTCCAGGTGAGGAGCGTCAGGGTTAAGGGAGAGTTGAGGGGTAGAGCCACGCCAT